>PBYU01000083.1 GCA_002730035.1 Gammaproteobacteria bacterium
CAGCGGTTATGGATGAGTATGGATTCACCAATAAAGTAGAACAGGCATATCGAGAGATGTGGAGGGACTGGTGTAGTCGTGATGAAACAAGATTTGTTTAGGGAATAATGCAATGTATACGTCGTCAGCCCATATGGGACCACTCGCACTGTAGCCATCAAATCTTACTAGCAGATTTCTCAGAATAGGGCGTTACTGGTTCCTATACTCAAGTGCCAAAACAGTTATGACATCTTACGGCAACATTTGAAGGGCAATTTGGCAGTGCATAAGTACTGCTTGTCAGAGAGAGAAGTAGAATGGCAATAATCTTCTTCATGGTTTTATTAAAAGAGTGCAAGATTGCTGAACTAAAAATTATCCATTAACTCAATGACACACTGCTCAAACTCTGAGGTGCCTTGACTTAACCCCTTATCTTCACAAATACCGGGCACAAAGTCGCCATTCATAAAATATCCATTGTATTGTGTTCCATCGAGGGAAGTTAAAGCGCCTTGTCCATGATACTTGCTGGCTTTGAACTCCCCGACGTATTTTGTTCCAGAGGCCCCGGTATGGGTGCCTTGTCCATGTGGATTGCCATCTTGGAACTCCCCGACGTATTCCCCTCCATCGGCGAAAGTGAAAGTGCCTTGGCCATGAGACCTGCCGTCTTTGAACTCCCCGACGTATTTCCCTCCATCGGCGTAAGTGCGAGTGCCTTGGCCATGAGACCTGCCGTCCTTGTACCCCCCGACGTATTTCCCTCCATCGGCGTAAGTGCGAGTGCCTTGGCCATGAGACCTGCCGTCCTTGTACCCCCCGACGTATTTGGCTCCGTCGGGGGAAGTGTAAGTGCCTTGTCCATGAAACGAACCTTCTTTGAACCCCCCGAAGTATTTTGATCCATTGGCCCAGGTCATTGTGCCTTGTCCTTGGTGATAGCCGTCTTTCCACTCCCCGACATATTTGACTCCACCGGGGGTACTGAAAGTGCCTTGTCCATGCATCTTGCTGGCTTTGAACTCCCCAACGTATTTGACTCCATCGGTGTAAGTTATAGTGCCTTGGCCATGCCACTTGCCGTCTTTGAACTCCCCGACGTATTTTGTTCCATCGGCCCAGGTATCGGTGCCAAAACAGTTATGCCATCTTATTGCAACATCAGAGAGGCAATTTGGCAGTGCATAAGCACTGTTTGTCAGAGAGAGAAGTAGAATGGCAATAAACTTTTTCACGGTTTTATTTTTCCATATTTTTTTAATAGGTGTCTTGTTAACACACAAGACAGAAAGAAAAATCATAGCTATATCCATACTCTAACTAACAACACTCGAATATAGACTATATCTCATTTCACCCTCTTCAAATACCCATCTGGCGCGACGGTAAGCAGCAGCTTGTGCTGAATGCTCTTGTCGATCTCAAACTCTGAATGCGACTTGAGGTATTCCCAGACTGCAGTCTTCGGATTGTCGCCCGGGCCCCAGGGACGGTCGGCAAACATATCAGCGGGCATATCTTCAATAAACGTGTCGAACACCACACAGTAGCTGTCCACGCTCGTCAATCGAGCATAGGCCTCAAGCTCGGCCAACACATGATCATGCGTATGATTCGAGTCAAGACTAACCAGAACACGCTCATAATCCTTCGCAACCTGCTGTACCTGCTCAATAACTTCTGGCGTGATACTCGACCCCTGAATCATTTGAATACGCGACGCCATAGGGTGCGCCTCAATCGCCTCACGGTTGTGTGTACGGATGTCGATGTCGACACCAAGAACTTTGCGGTTTGATTTCATCGGATCCAGCTTTGTACCCGAGTCGATAGCATCACACATATCCAAAAGCGCCAACATGGATGCGCTTAGAATTAGCGAACCACCGTGGGCAATCCCCGTCTCGATGATCAAATCGGGCTTCACCTGCCAAATCAACTCCTGCATAGCCACCATATCAACTGGCGTTTGAATAATGGGCCTACCCAATGACGAAAAGTTATACATGAACTTCTGCCGAAACGCCCTTTTTAGCCATTGAGCTGACAAATCCTGCCAAACTAAGTCATTCTGGTAAGATGAAATATTCTGATTGCGTTCTCTCTTGAAAATAGCTATGTGGTCTTGGTCTTTTTTCATTACGAATGTATCGGTTGGTTTATGGAATCTAAATTTCAGTAAAAAGATTACCTAATTCAGATGCAAGTTCTCTAGGAGTAAAACCAAACTCGGAAACAGCTCTAGATATATCAATCACCGGGAAAGCGCGGCGTGGCGCGTTAGGCTTAAAAGTGAAATTGGCTCTAGAATGCTCTTGCAGAAGCTCTATAAGAGTTTGATGGGCGATGTTCCTTCCGCTCGCAATATTATAAATTCTATCCCTTCCTCCGCCGGCAATTTTCACTAGGAGCTCTACCACGTCTTCTATTGCAATATAATCTTTTGCTGACTGAGGGTCTTCTCCGATGAAAATACTCTTTCCCTCATGAATATCTCTAACAATTGAGCCTAGAAAAGTGCTGACTCCTTGATCTGGGCCATATACGTTGCTGAGTCTAGCGACGCGAATATCTGGACAAGCTGTTGCCATACAGTAAGACTCTCCTAATAATTTGCTTATGTCATATATTCCATCAGCATCTGCTTTAATAGGTAGTGTTGCAGATTCTTTTGTGGAATGTGATGACATTCTGTAGACCCTTGTGCTGGAAAGATACAACCAAGATTCAAAATTGTACTTTTGAAGGCATTTAACTAAGTTGCAAACGTGAGCCTCAATTGTCTCATTGGGATGAAGCCTGAAATCGCCAGTTAGCCCAGCTGCATAGATAACATGACCTAGGTTATCTAGATCTTTTTCTTGGTCACCGCGATTTATCTCAATTACTTCATGGCCATGCCCAGATAAATATTTACAGAGATTTCGCCCGATGAAACCCCGCGCACCAAATACAGAAAATCTCATTCTCTTAAACCAGTCATAATTGCAGGATTTCCTGCATAAACCCCCAATGACTGAGTATCTTTATTCACTAACGACATAGCACCAATTACACAACCTCTTCTTACAATTGCACCATCAAGGAACACGCAACCTGCACCAATCCATACATCTTGCTCAATAAGAATGCCTCCCTTGCTAGGGGCAAAGCCTTGCTCTCTGATGGGCATGGAGGCGTTCTTATATTGATGATTTACAGGCGCAAAAACACAGTTAGCAGCTATAGCGGCATCACTCATAATTTCCACGCCATTGCCGGAGTAAATAACGCATCCCGAGTTGACTACAACATTCTCGCCAATTATAACATCACCAGAACCTCCAGCCGGTTTTATCTTACAAAAACTATCAATTACTGAGTAAGCACCAATAACTATTTTGGTGCCTCTTACAGAATCTTCAATATCTGCTAAAGGGGAAATACGAGCTGTTGGGTGAATTTCTATCATTCAAATACCCTCGGACTTGGCATGGCTGAAACGAATTTCGCACCCTGATTCTCTAATTGAGCACTCTGCTGCCGCACCTCTATGGTAATATTCCAAGGCAAGATCAGGACATAGTCTGATTTTGTCTTTGCAATTTTGTCAGCGGCCTGTGAATAGTCAAAATCTGAGAAAGTCGCTTCATTGAAAAATTCAGAAAGTGCGATAGTAGTACGTCCATCACCACAGCCGATATCCGCTATTTTCCTTGGTTCATGCTTGACTATATTCTCATTTAGCGCAGACAGCTCTATCTCTCTCAAGAAAACATCTTGAGTGGTTGACTGAGCACTTTGATCTTTTAAAGCCCTGACTTTCCAATAATTCCTTATTTTACCAAAATTCATCTAACTTCATTCTACATCAATAAATTTGTTTCACTATATTGATGATCCTTGCTAATTCATGCCCTTCAATGTCATGATAACTTGGCAAGTTGATTGATCTATCAGGAATTGACCATGCATGGGTGTTTGTTGAAACAGGATCAAACATAGGCAAACCAGAAAGTGGCCAGAAGAACGCACGTGCATCAATATTTTCAGCAGCAAAAGTCGTCTGCAGTTTTTCTCGGGTAACCCCGGTTTCCGGAGCAAAAACAACAGTTGGCATCCATGCGCCATTCACTGTTCCCTGGGGTTCCGGATTCATGCTGAGCTCTGGCAGGTCTGATAATCTCTCGCGATAGACGGCCAAAATCTCACGTTTTCTACCAGCCAATTCGTCGATGCGTTCCGTCTGCCCACAACCGATAGCCGCCTGGATATTCGACATTTTCCACTTAAAGCCAATTATATCTGGCCAGAAATCCTTGATCTGGTCACGCGTCCTGCCATGGTCGCTGAGTGTCAGTACGCATTCGTAAAGGTCAGCATCATCGGTGACGAACATTCCTCCTTCGCCGGTCGTAAGGGTCTTGCTGCCATGGAAGGAGAAGGCCCCAAACTTACCCATGGAGCCAGCACGTTTGCCGTGATAAACCGATCCAATTGCCTCGGCGGCATCTTCAATAATCGGAATGTTATGTTTCTCACCAATTGCCAGTAGACGATCCATATCACAAAGATTGCCATAGAGATGCACGGCCACTATGGCCTTGGTGCGGGGTGTAATAGCCTTTTCTGCTTTCTCAGGATCAATACACCAGGAATCCGCTAGGATGTCTACGAATACAGGTTTGGCTCCCAAATGAACAATTGGCGACGCAGTTGCGATCCAATTAGTATCGGCAATGATGACCTCATCGCCGGGACTGATCCCAAGCGCCGCCATACCCATGTGAAATGCACCGGTGCAACTAGAAGTCGCGATGGCATATTTCACCCCTAGATGAGATTTAAACAATTCCTCGAAGCGATTGATGTATTCATAACATTTCTCGCCCCAACCATTCGCGGCCGCATCCGTCGCATAGCGAACTTCGAGCTCAGTGATTGACGGCTTGCTGTAATAAATGCGGGGTTTCATAAAATAGTGAGTTCCGGTACTGCCTTAACAAATTTAGAGCCACATTTCTCAAATTCTTTGTTCTGTTGTCGAACTTCTTCTGCAATATTCCACGGTAAAATCAGGATGTAGTCTGGTTTTACTTCCGCAATCTTTTCAGGAGGAAGGATCGGAATATGGCTGCCGGGCATGAACTTATTCTGCTTGGCAGTGGCCGCATCGAAAACAACCCACAGAAGATCAGGCTTTATGCCACCGTAGTTCAGCAACGTATTGCCCTTGGCTGCAGCCCCGTAAGCAACCACTTTCGTTCCCGCACGTTTCTGTTCAATCAAAAAAGCCAACAAGTCATTCTTGATCTTGTCAGCGCGCGGCTGGAAAGAGAGATATGTATCGAGCTGTCTCAGTCTGCGGCGCTCTTCTTCGTTTAGCAGCGCCTGAACCGATTTGGTTGTTGCTCGAGCGTCATCCGCATGACAGCCATAAATACGCAGACTCCCTCCGTGAGTTGGTAGTTGTTCTACGTCGAAGAGTCGCAAATCAGCCATCGCAACAATTCGATTGACTGTGTGTAATGATATGTAAGAAAAGTGCTCGTGATACACCGTATCGAACTGCGTGTGCTCAAGTAACTGCATTAGATGCGGAAACTCCAGAGTAATAACCCCGCCCGGCTTGAGTGCCGCTTTGAGTCCCCGTGTAAAATCATTGATATCAGGGACATGTGCGTAGACATTGTTACCTGCAATCAGATCTGCCTGCTTGCCATCTGCGGCGAGTTGTTTACCTAGGTCTTCCCCAAAAAATTTGCGCAGAACCGGCACGCCGATCAGTTCTGCTGCATCTGCCGTACTATCGGTTGGCTCGATGCCGAGGCAGGGAATACCGGCCGCCACAAAGTTCTTTAGCAAGTAGCCATCATTAGAGGCGACTTCAATGACAAAGCTGTCTTTATTGAGCGCGAGTTCTTTGACCATCTTCTCCGCGTAGAGGCGAGCATGTTCCAGCCAGCTCGACGAGGTGCTGGAAAAATAGGCATATTCTGGCGTAAAGAGTGCGCCCGCCTCAGCGTAATCTTCGGTCTGTACCAGCCAGCACTGATCACAGACCTTGATTTTAAGGGGGTAATAGACCTCTGGTTTATGAAGGTCCCCTGCAGATAAATATGCATTCGACGGCGGGGCAAACCCGAGATCGAGGAAGGTGTGGGCCAATGGTGTTCCGCAATGACGGCACTTCATGAAAGTTTAATTCCAGAAAAATCAGTGGTAAGCATAGGATGATTGCTATCTCTTTCTGAACGCTCCGAAAGCGGCAGCGGCCATTCAATACTCAGCCTTGGGTCAAGCGCATCGATTCCACCTTCTGCATCAGCCTGATAGTCAGCCGTATGGAAATAGAGCAGTCCGCAGTCCGTCGTCAGCGTTTGAAAGCCGTGGGCAAAACCCTCCGGGATCAGCAGTGATTGAAAATTCTCATCGGAGAGGACCGACGCATGGTGCATTAGAAACGTGGGTGAGCCTTTACGAAGGTCGACAGCGACGTCCAGCACCTTTCCCTGCAAACAGGTGACGATTTTCGTTTCAGCCTGAGGTGGACGCTGAAAATGCATGCCACGTACAGTTCCTTTTTTGCGGGTTAGCGTATGATTGATCTGTCGGATCGTCTTTCTCTGTAAATAAGACCCAAGCTCTTCCTGACAAAATATCCTTTCTAAAAAACCGCGCTCATCCCCGAGCGGATATCGCTCCAAAATATAGAGATCAGCCAACGGGGTTTCATGGATGGAGAAACGATTCATGCGGCAAGATAGGCCTCAATTTGCTGAATTGAAAAAGCCGACATGTTTTGGCCACGCCTCCAGGCCAAATGCCAGTCGACGGTCTTATTAAGCGCAATTTCAAGCGACAACCGTGGAGACCAACCCAGATGAGCTTTTGCTTTAGCGCTATCAAGCTTGAGAAGTCCAGCCTCATGGGGTTGCGACCGACCCTCTATCTCCCACTTCGCGCCAGAAACTCTCGAGCAGAGTTGTTCAACAATCCAAGAGACTGGCATGGCATCCGACTCTTCCGGTCCAAAATTCCAAGCATTTGCAAATTCATTACCTTCCTGGACTAACTTCTCAGCAAGTGTGAGGTAGCCAGAGAGCGGCTCCAGCACATGCTGCCAGGGCCGGACTGCATTCGGCGAGCGGATACATAACGTTTCACCCGCATCAAGCGCACGAAGGAAATCTGGAATCAAACGATCAGTCGCCCAATCACCACCGCCGATAACATTACCGGCGCGTACAGTTGCAACTTGTACACTTGAATTAGCCAGGAAGGAGTGGCGATAGGCTGTAGTCACGAGCTCCGCACAGGCCTTGCTGCTGGAATAGGGGTCGCGTCCACCAAGGCGGTCATTTTCGCGATAGGCCTGGATACACTCCTGATTTTCGTAACACTTGTCCGTTGTGATGTTGACGACCGCTTCTACAGTATCCGTCTGGCGTACCGATTCGAGCAGATTGACGGTACCCATTACATTTGCTGTGAAAGTCTCAACCGGTGTATTGTAGGACTCACGTACGAGTGGTTGCGCGGCCATGTGAATCACTACGGAAGGCTTCGCCACCTTAAGCGCGTCTGATAAAGGAGAAAGATTGCGGATGTCACCAATCGTGGATTGCTGAAGTCGGTTTTTAAGATCGACGACTGTAAAGAAATTAGGCGTAGTTGGCGGTGTTAACGAATAGCCATGTACTCTAGCACCCATGTGCGAAAGCCAAAGTGCCATCCAGCCACCCTTGAAGCCCGTATGACCGGTCAGGAAAACCGAGCGATCACTCCAGAAATCAGAACTCATTCCCACACTTTCCAGAGCGCTTTGTCTGAATTCCATAGCTCATTGAGCGCATTTTTGTCACGCAGGGTATCCATGGGCTGCCAGAAACCCGAATGTTTGTATGCAGCAAGCTGACCATCTTGCGCAAGCCTGTTCAAAGGTTCGCCTTCCCAACTGGTTTGATCATCTTGAATACGATCAATGACATCCGGATGAAGCACAAAGAAACCACAATTGATCCAGCTGCCATCGCCATCCGGTTTTTCCTGGAAATTATCGACTAAATCGTTAGGTCCAACTTTGAGAGCACCGTAACGCCCCGGCGGTTGTGTAGCGGTTAACGTTGCCTGCTTTCCATGCTGCCGATGAAACGCTATCAGCTCTGCAATATTCACATCACTTACGCCGTCACCATACGTGAGACAAAATGCATCTTCGTCTTTGACATACTCACGAATACGTTTCAAACGACCGCCCGTCAAAGTGTTTTCGCCCGTATCCACTAGCGATACTGTCCAAGGTTCTGAATTGTTCTGATGTACCTGCATGTTATTATCTTTCATGCAGAACGTGACGTCAGACATATGCAAAAAGTAGTTAGAAAAGTATTCCTTAATGATGTAGCCCTTGTAGCCGCAACAGATCACAAAATCATCCACACCATAGGCGGAATAACCTTTCATAATGTGCCAGAGAATCGGCTTGCCACCAATTTCCACCATTGGCTTTGGTCTCAGATGTGTCTCTTCACTCAGACGAGTTCCAAAACCACCAGCTAAAATGACTGCTTTCATTGCATTATTCCCTAAACAAATCTTGTTTCATCACGACTACACCAGTCCCTCCACATCTCTCGATATGCCTGTTCTACTTTATTGGTGA
>PBYU01000084.1 GCA_002730035.1 Gammaproteobacteria bacterium
GATTAGCAGGATAGACTGGAGCAACAATGAGCAGAAAAGTGTCTCTTAGAATTTAGTGCCAGTGGTCCCATATGGGCTGACGACGTACACCTATCAACGATACGATTTCGAAGCTAGGTACGGAAAAGAACTTCTATGAAGACTGGAAGGAGCGAGCTAAAGACCTGGGCTATGATAGCAAGAAGGATACTTTGCAGTGCAACGCCCTGGGCAAGACATCGGGCAGCAAGGCCACTACTAAAGAATGCTCTAATATGATGTTAGCCTGGCCGAGCAGCCTTGCAGGCGGATGCCCTATACCTGGTATTTAGCAGCAAACTAGTCGATGTCCAGAACGGCTAATGAAAAGCGGTGCTGATGACTACTCTCGTTTTGGCGCTGTGTCCGCTACCAAGAAAAGCTGGCATTTTGAACACTCTTATTCAACAGAACTGCAGTGGCGAGAACGGCCAGATATAGTTAGTTGGTTGCTTCATAGCAAGAGAAGTTGAAAAAAGTCTCACTGTTGATGGAATTTAGGTTCAATAGCCGCTACACATCGGATTTTGCGGACTTGGATTCAGGATTCGCTAGATGTTCAGATGGGCCAGAAAATGAGTAACAGGGGTAAGGCTACTACAACGATAACTACTTCTAATGGCAGTCCCACGCGCCAATAGTCGCTAAATTTATAGCCACCTGGCCCCATTATGAGCGCATTATTCTGGTGCCCTATGGGTGTAAGGAATGCGCATGAAGCGCCCACAGCAACTGCCATCAAAAATGCATCTGGGTTTAAATTCAGGGAAAGTGCAATATGGTATGCAATAGGCGCCATCAATATTGCTGTTGCTGCGTTATTCAGTACATCGGAAACGGTCATGGTAATGATAAGCAGCATGGCGATTATCAAAACAGGTGACTGGTCTCCGGCAAGAGACAATATGCCATCTACCAGCAGCATTGTCGTTCCACTGGTCTCAAGTGCAGCGCCGAGTGGAATCATCGCGCCTAACAAGATTACTACGGGCCAATCAATACCATCATAGAATTCTCTGATAGGTACTATTTTCAGCAGCGCCATCGCTACAGTGGCGATACCTAACGCCAATTGAATCGAGATAAGACTCGACGCTACAGAGGCAATGGCGATAATAAATACAGCTAACGCCAATAACGCTTTTCCTGAGTGTTTGTGATCGAGGGTCCTCCGCGCCAGCGGATAACAATTGAGCTTGATGATTGCCTCTTGTAATTCTTCTTCTCCCCCATGCAGTAGCAGAACATCGCCGACTTCGAATTCAAACTCTCGAAGGCGGCTTCGATGTGGCGTGCCAGAACGTGACGCCGCCAACAAGTTCACTCCATACTTACTGTTGAAGCGAATATCAGCAGGTGTGCGGCCAAGCACTGGCGAATTGGGTGTGACTACAATTTCAGAAATTTGAGTGTCGTCGGAATGCAGAATTTCTTCCCTCGCGTTTTCTGCCGCCAACATTTCTAGTTTGTGAGTGGCAGCAAAACTGTCTACGTCTTCGTGTGAGCCTTGAATCATTAGCAGGTCATTCTTACTCAATATATGTGCCCGAGCATAGTAAACATTTGATATCTTTTCGCGCTTGTGAACCATGGACAACAGATCCATTTTTTCTTCGCGTAGCATTCCTTTTAATTCTTTAACGGTCTTTCCAAGAAGGGCAGTATCTTCGGTAACTTTTAACTCAAACAAATACTTTTCAACATCAAACAATTCCAGGCCAGCAGTTTGTTTACGAACCTTTACCAGTCTCCAACCTATAAACAACATGAAGATGATTCCACAAATAGCAATTCCCCCACCGACGGGAGCGAAATCGAACATAGTGAATGCTTCACCAGTAACCTGTTGGCGATAATTAGCAATCAGAATATTTGGTGGTGTGCCAATGAGCGTCACCAAGCCGCCCAGGATGGAACCAAATGACAACGGCATCAATACAGTTGCGGGTGGTCGACCGGCAGCCGTAGTAGATTGAATAGCAATAGGCATCAACAACGCCAGCGCCCCGATGTTGTTCATAAACATGGAAAGAAATGCTGCAAGGAAAGTCAGCGTCGCAATGTGGAGAAAGGGATTTGTGGCAACCGGTTCAATTACCTCGGTTATAAATTCGACCGCACCGGATTTAGTGAGACCGAAACTTACAATCAATACCAGCACTACGGTTATAGTGGCGGGATTACCGAATCCGGAAAATAATTCTGTCTGTGGCACCAGACCAAACAGGCTGGCCACAAACAGTGCACCTAAAGCCACAATATCGTAACGCCATCTCCCCCAAACCAACAGTATCAGCAACGCCAGCAGTATTGTTAAGAGAATCGCCTGGTCAGTATTCAAAGACAGCTACTCAGCCACTAGATCGAATTCGAGCTCTCCAACACGTTCGATCGTTGTTTGTAAATGATCTCCGGCAGCGACGGTGGAGACGCCCGCCAGTGTTCCGGTGAAGATTGAATCCCCGGCTCTTAGTTCGAAATACCTGGGCAACTCGCCAATTATCTCTGCCACCGGCCAGATCATGTCGACTGAGTATAGTACCGATAAAGCCCCTTTTCATGTCAAATCCATGTCTAATCGTGGATAGCTGAAGATATTTTTTACTTGGTCAAAAGGACTTGCTGAAAGCATCAGCCAGCGGACTGCCACAAATCGGCAAGGTGACTATTACAGTTTTGATGAAATTTCTGTAGGAATTGAGCTGTAATCAGATAAATAAGGGAATTGGGCCTGTACCGGGGCTCCGACTTGGGACATAATCCAGCGCGTTATACTTAAATAAGAAAGAGATCCGAACAAGTATGACATTGTTCGCTTTACAAGCCACACGAGCCATAAAAAGAATGGCCGGGAAATCACACAAATGGGGGAAAAAAGATGAACCTAACTCAAAAATTCATTCGTCTGGCGGGTGCTCTTGGCGCCACGCTATTGGCGTTTATATCGCTACCGGCAACGGTATCAGCCGCAGACAAAGTTCTCGAAGAAATCATTGTCACGGCGCGACAGACTGAAGAAACCTTGCAGGACGTGCCGGTGACTATTGCGGCCTTTACGGAAGAGGACCTTGACCGTTACAACATCATCAACCTAGTTGACGCGGGTAAGATGGTGCCCAATATGGTGATCGCCCAGGGTGGTTCGGGCAATGGCTCGAGTCTTCGCTTACGGGGTATCGGTTCCAGTTCCATCAGTGCGGCATTTGACCACTCAGTGGCGATCAATATCGATGGTGTGGTCGTCAACCGTGGTCGGTTTATCCATAACTCCTACCTGGACATGAGTCAATTGGAGGTCCTGAAAGGACCCCAGTCCCTCTACTTCGGTAAATCAGCGACCGCGGGCGTCGTTTCCATCACTACCAACGATCCCGGTGATGAATTCGAATTCCAGATCGCCGCTGGTGTTGAAACTGAACACGACGGTACCACGACAGAGATGGTTATCTCGGGTCCACTGACCGATACATTCGGCGCTCGCTTTGCGGTTGGCACAACTGAGAATGATGAGATGATGGAAAACTACTCCTTCGATCATGACCCTCAGGCGGCTGTCAACGGTGCCGATAAGTGGTTCGGAGATGAATCCTTTAATGCCAGGCTGACACTCGTGTGGGAGCCGACAGACAATTTCAAGGCCAAACTCAAATACAGCTACTCAGAATATGACAGCTCTGGTGGTAATATGTGGTCTGAAGAATTCTGCCCAGAAGGTGCTCACCAGCCGACGGGCGTGCCGTCAGCCAGCGCCCCGTTTAGAATTTTCCAGGGCGTCGATGACTGCAAACTTAATGGCAACGCCTCAAAAATCTATCTGGACCCAGGCCTGAAAGGCGGCCTGCCATGGGGGTACGATGATGGTAAAGCGCGCCTGGAGCAGGAAACCGACTTCGTCTCCTTTACCGCGGATTGGGATATCAACGACACCTACAACCTGACTGCCGTTACCGGTATTATCAATCTGGAACACTACGAACTCGATGACTACAGCTACGGTGCCGGCGTATTCGGCGGCCTGCACAACAATGTCTACGAGAGTGTGTCACAGGAGTTCCGCCTGGCGAGTAACTACGACGGACCACTGAACTTCATGCTGGGCCTGTACTGGCAGGATGTTGAACAGGAATTTGATGCCCACCAGTATGCGTTCAACCTGGGGGTTATGCCGAACATCTTCGGACCGGCTTATGCGTTGGTGGGTGGTGACCCGACGGCCGCCATTATCGGGCCTGATCCCGTGACCGGCAAGTCATACGACTATAACAAGGATCATTTTCTTGATACCAAGGTCGTATCCTATTTCCTCGCCCTTTACTGGGATCTTAATGATCGTACGGAGATCACGGCAGGGGCCCGTTACACGGATGAAGAAAAAGAGGGACATATCAGGGTTCCCTATATGCACGCCGCCGCCGCCTTGTTCGGCTGGGGTGTCCCGGAACTTATTGATGGCCTCGACTTTGATGACTCCAATGTGTCCCCGGAGTTCGCCATCAACTACCACTGGACCGACGATATCAGCGTTTTCTTCGCCTATAAGGAAGGCTTTAAGTCAGGTGGTGTGGATAACAGTGCCTTGCCGACGGCCGCTCTCAACCCAAATTCGCCTACATTTGACGGCTTTGGTTTCCTCTTTTATGACTCAGAAGAAGCAGATGGCTTCGAGATCGGCACCAAGGCCACGCTGCTGGACGGTGCCATGCGCCTGAATGCCACTATGTATAGCTACGAGTATAGTGACCTGCAGGTGCAGCTGTTTGATTCAAGCATCATCCAGTTCTCAACTTTCAATGCATCCGCGATGGAAGCCCAGGGATTTGAGTTCGATGTGCTGTGGCAGACGAACATCGATGGTCTTACGGTTCGAAGCGCGTGGGCCTTGAACGATGTTGAATATACCGGTGACTTCATTAATGCTACAGGTGAGAACCTGAAAGGGCAGAAGGGCGGGGGTACCGCGGATATTGCCGGCTACATTGGCATGACCTTGGATCGATCAATAGCCACTAACTGGCGAGTCAGTTTTTCTGTTGACGCCCGCTACACAGATGAATTCCCTATGAGTGCTACAGCAAACCCGTTCATGCAGGACAGCTTCTGGCTGCTGGATACGGCTATCAGCGTCTACACCGAGGATGGTAGACACCAGTTCAATCTGATTGGAAGAAACGTGAATGATGAGATCTACAGTATCGGGTCTGGCGCTATCCCCGGCCGGTGTGCTAACTATGACGGCGCCTGTAATCCTACTGGAGCCAACGATCTGGACCAAAGTAACTCAACGCAGCTAGGCAGAACCATTACTTTGCAGTACCGTTTCACGCTGTAAGGGTTTTGCCAATCAAGGCGGTTAAGGCTGCCTAAATGGAGTAACAAAAAGGCCACCTTCGGGTGGCCTTTTTTATTGTCGCAGCAAACCTTCAGGCTGTGGGTGAGTCATTGCTCAGGCTCTTTAGTAGATCGATGTTTGTAGATTGCAGACTGTCATCAAGGCTTTTAAGATTCTTCTTGTCTTTCTGAAAATCCGCCTGTATTGATTCAACCCGCAGCTGCTCGCGGATCTCATCAGCACCAATTTCATTTTTGATGTCAGTTTTAATCTCACTAAACCAACTTCGAACCTGACCGTAACTACGGGCGACATCACGTATTAAGCCCGGAAGGTTTTGCGGCCCTGCGACCAGCAGTGCAACGGCGGAAATAAGGAGTAGTTCGGTGAACCCAATATCAAACATTGCCTAATACTTTATTGACTAATCAGAGCAACTGTACCACTAACCCGCCTTGACCTGATATTAATTCTACGAATTCATATAGTTAGGATTGAATAGTCTGGTGGACTAGTTCAGTTCGCTAATTCGCTGCAACTTCCGGTAATACAATATCTGGAGCAATGAAGGAACTTTATTGTCATATCTGTGTGACGTCAGCCCATATGGTACCGCCTAGCCCTGTTTGCTAAGAGACACTTCTGCTAATTTAAACTGAGGTAGAGGAGTTTCAAATGCGCATGTCAAACACAGAAAAGCACGTTAAGGATATACAACGCAAGACCCGCGGCAAATTTTCATCAGAAGAGAAAATCAGAATGGCATTAGATGGATTGCGAGGTGAATATGTGTGCCGGCAGTTCTAAGTCGATTAGAGCTGTTCCCTCAGCATCGGGCGCTTATTAAGATAGTGCGTGACTGACTCATAGGCCATTGCGAATTCTAGTACTTTACGGTCACACCCCATCGGTCCCATAAACTGGATACCCATGGGTCGCCCGTGTTGGTCGAAGCCCACCGGCATACTGATAACCGGTAGCCCTGCTAGTGTGCCGCCGATAACCACCTCCATCCACCGGTGATAGGTGTCCATGGTTTTGCCATTAATGGATTTTGGCCAGTGGACGTCAGCAGAGAACGGAAATACCTGGGCCGAGGGTAGAACAAGCACGTCGTAGTGTTCAAACAGTTCGTGCAACGCCCGATACCAATCCGATCGGTTGATGCCGGCCTCGGCAATCCGTGCTGCCGGCATGTTTAGGCTGCCCTCAATCTCCCAGACCAATTCCGGCTTCAGGAGTTTTCTCATCTGAGGATCATCGTAGAGAGGGTTGAAACCACTCATTGCCCAGTGTCGTAAGCTCAGCCATGTTTCCCACAACCGGGCCATGTCATAGCGCGGCATACACGTTTCCACACCAGCGCCGTGCTCCGACAGTTGCTCAAGCGCTGCCTCGCACAACTTCAGCACACCGGGCTCCATGGCCAGGTAGCCATGGTAATCACCCATCCAGCCGATCCTTAGGTCCGCCAGGTCAGACTGGCGAAACTCGTTGTAGAGGGGGATAGTGTCGCGCAGTGACAGCGGGGCGCGAGAATCGTGGCCTGCCATGGTTTTGAGTAGTCGAATGGTATCTTCTACGGTACGGCCCATGGGACCATCCGTGGCCAGCTGGTCGTAATAGAGGTTCTCCTGAGGCGAGGAGCTGGGGACTCGCCCCTGGCTAGGGCGAAAGCCGATGACGTTGTTGAAGGCCGCGGGATTACGCAGCGATCCCATCATGTCGCTGCCGTCGGCAGTGGGCAATAGTTGCACCGCCAGGCCCGAAGCGGCGCCCCCACTACTGCCTCCAGCAATCAGGTTGGGGTCGTAGGCATTGCGGGTGGTGCCATGAACCTCGTTATAGGTTTGTGAACCCAGGCCAAACTCCGGGACGTTTGTTTTGCCAATAAAGATGGCCCCTTGCGCGCGAATGCGGGCGGTGGGCAGGTTGTCTTCACTGGCAATCGTGCCGGCAAAAATTCTTGAACCATAGCTCGACTCCAATCCCCGAGCATCGGCCAGGTCTTTTACCGCGTGGGGCATACCGTGCATCCACCCCCAGTACTCGCCCTGGTCCAGCGCCCGGTCGGCTTGTTCGGCCTGGTGCATCAACTCCGCATCGTCCACCATGCTGATAATAGCGTTGTAGA
>PBYU01000085.1 GCA_002730035.1 Gammaproteobacteria bacterium
GTACCCCCTGATTATCTCCACATTCAACTACTTTATAGGTGGTACACTTTTACTCCGCTATGCCGGTACATTTTTACTCCGCCCTTGACATGTTACTTGAAGCAGCACGCAAAATTCATAATTTCACCTGCAGGGTACGAGCTAAACGGAGAAATTCATAAATGGTTAAATATTACTTTCCTTTTTAAACACTCCAATAAAACAAGAACTCCATATCAAACTGACAGGTAATTTTTCAAATGAATTAAGAGAATCAGACAAAGCATTAAATACTTTTGGAGGAAGCAGGTAGTTTAATTTGGGTATGAATAGATGGGGGTGTACTCCACGATAACCAACATTAGTCAAACCATGTCTTTTAGCTATTTCAGTTAACTGCTTAGGAGTATGTTGACTAGGATTCATTGAAGTTAAATCAGCAAATTTAATACCCGATCTACCCGGTTTGATGCTTTTAGCATTGTTTTCTTTATTTGAGATAACATCGGGTCTTTTTGAAATAACAGATATAGTTGTTTCTATATTCTTTATGAATTCAGCAGACATACTTTCTGGTATAGAACAATAGAGTTCTTCAATCTCATTAATTAAATCAACCGCCGAACCATTTTCTATCTCTTTAATTGTATAAGGGGTCAAGCTTGTCATATTAAACAATCTATTTCTACAAGAAACTATTAAAATACCTTTGGGTTTTAACAACCTTCTAATACTATTAAAAAAGGAATCCTCATCATTTTGATACCCGATAACGCCTAATGCCGATATAGCATCAAAATATTCTTCTTGCAAACCTTCATCCATGAAATCGCAGTTCATAAATCTAACGCGCGAAGCAACATCTGGAGATAACTGCGATAGTTTTTCTTTCGAAAGATTAATCATTTCTTTCGAAAGATCTATGCCGGTCATGTTATGCCCCAATTCAGCTAACAAAAGGCAGAGGTTACCCCCTCCACAGCCTATATCAATTGAATTTATTTTCTTTGACTTAAAGTTCTCATTGATAATATCAGCAGTTATTCTCATCCTATGCAAACCTATTGGGTATTTATATTCTTCATTGCCATAGGAATCAGCAACCCATCTGGTAGCGTTTTCATTAAAATAATTTTCCACAATATTCTTATCCATAAATTATTTTCAAATCTCTATATTAAAAAGTTGGATATTTAAGTTTTGATAACAATTTATTTGTTTTATTTCTTTCATCTTTCGAGATTTCATTTACCGGGTATTTTCTAATTGGTTTTAGTTTTTTTATTGATGACAAAATCGTTTCAGTTTTTTTTGAAACAGAAACATTTAAGAAGGTAGATAATTCATCGAATGCAATAGTGGGACTTTCTATTATACTCTCAAACCGGACTTCCCTATATTCATCTAAGAAATCAGTTTTAAACTTTTTTATTGGTTTTCCACTGGCTTCAACAATTCTTCTCCAGTAATATAATCCTTTCGCAAAATCTGTCATATTCAAGAACTTTCCATCTTCATTATCTTTTATCCAATATGGCATGTAATAATTTCCCAGGTATTTTTTGCTATAATATTTCCTAAACAAATAATAGTTACTAAAAGGTTGCTTCAATAATTTATTTGTAAACCATTTTTTTTTTCGCACTTCTAATGCTACATCCAAGCCATTTCTAACGATATGGATTACTTTGCAACCTGGGAAGGTTTCCGTCAAAAATGGCAGGAATGGCATTATTTCCGGTAAATTCAGCAGCAAAGTCGGGTTCGCCCTTTTTATATACTTTCGAACATCGTCTCGTGAATGCAGCTTGACAAGTCTATCAAATATTTCTGATATGTCTTTTCTGTCCCAAATTGAACTTTGATCTTGTGGTCTGAAGTTTGCTTGCCGAAGCAGGATTACGTCATTCATAAACTCCTCTATATATGATCGAAAAATATCTTTTGAAATTTTTGGATCAATCAAATTATTTCCTTGAAGCATAGGAAGCACAGTAGGTAACCAAGGTTCATCCATATACTCCACATTCTCCAAAGAACCCAATAACCTTCCGATTAAAGTTTTCCCGGAACGGCAAGCGCCTGTGATTATAGCTATTTTAAAATCAAAGCGCCTTTCACCTGTAGGTAAAAAGTATTTTTCTTTTTTCATGATACTAAAATTTAAATGATTATAAATTTTTATACTAGCCTAAGTTAACAACACATCCTTTTTTCTTTAAATTTTATTACAGTCTGTGTTTGGTGCAAGTATAAACAAATAGTTAGAGCAGGCAATTATAAAAAAATGAATCCGCCAACATCTATGCATAAATCAGCGTTGTAATATAAACTCCCATATTTTTAGAATCAATTATCGGCATAATGTCAAGATTTAATTTATGAAAGAGATTAATTAATCTTTTATCCAGTTAAAATTGTATGATTAATCGTCCTTAAAAGAAAGAGTTTGCATATCAAAATGGTATAATATGCCCTATAGCTCATTAAATACAGCGATTATAATAGCATGTCTAGCGACGGTTTAAGAAATTTTTTATCATTAATTTATGAATGAAATCACCCTTAATGAAAGCTAAATAGGCATTAATCATCCTCCGTTTATTATTGCGGAGATGCCAGGAAACTATAATCAATCCTTGGAAAAAGCCATGAAGATTGCTGAGGCGGCATATAAAGCTAGAGTACACACGTTAAAGCTGCAAACCTATACCGCGGACACTATAACAATAAATGAAAGATACGGCAACTTTGCCATTAATCACTCTAAAAGTCTGTGGGACGGTAAAACTTTGCATGAACAGTATGAGCAAGCTTATACCCCTTGAGAATGGAACAAACCAATCTTTGATCGGTGTCGTGAACTGGGTCTGACTGTTTTGAGTACTCCTTTTGATTAAACCGAGGTCGACTTTTTGGAAGATTTAAATGTTCCGGCATATAAAATTGCGTCATTTGAAAACAACGACTTGCCGCTACTCCGTAAGGTTCCTTCGACTGGGAAAAACCTGTTTTAATGTCAACGGGTATGGCAATAATTGCTGAATGGGATGAAGCAGTCGGCGCAATTCGTGACTCCGGTTGTTATGACATCGTTTGATTTAAATGCACAAGCACATATCCGGCAAGACCAAAAGATGCAAATTTATTGACAATACCTCATTTAAGGCAACATTTTAAAACCGAAGTAGGCCTTTCTGATCATACACCTGGATTAGGTGTCAGTATTGCCGATGTGGCTTTAGGAGCAACAGTTATAGAAAAACATTTCACTTTGTCCCGATCAGATGAGGGTGTTGATTCTGCATTTTCAATGGAGCCGGATGAAATGAGAATGTTAGTCGAAGAATCCTTTAAATATTGGCAAGCATTAGGGGAAATCCACAATAGAGTTACTGAAAAAGAAGGATTCTGGCAGGTTTAAACGCTCAATTCTTATAGTGGATTTGATAAAAGGTCAAAATTTTAATGAAAAGAACATTAGAGTAATTCGACCTGGCGATGGTCTATTACAAAATATTACGATCTTGATCTAAATAAAAAAGCGGCTTACGGCGTCAAAAAAGGGACCCCCCTCTGCTGAAATTTTGTGGGATAAATAAAGAAACATCTATTTTTGTATCTGCGGCTTCAATTTTGCGATAACTTTCTAACCTGCTTTCTTCGTTCATCCGGTTATAAAGGTCGAGGTTCGCTTTAGTGTCTATTCCCAGTAGCCGCAACCTGCCTGAAAAAACCACCTTTCGTCCATAAAATATTATAAAAAGCTTGACACGTCCATATTGCTAAAATCTTTTCCATCACAAGCTTTGAGACGCCTCATGCACAGTAAGTCGGCGGTGAATCCGTTTATGAGACCCTTTTTTTACAATTTTCTAACCTCAATACCTGCTTTTGCCATGGCATCTTTGCAATCGTTTGGAGTAAAACTGGTGAAATGAAATATACTCGATCCTGACGAAGCAGATGCTCCTGCCCTTACAGCTCTTCCAAAATCTTCCGGCTTTGAGGCTCCCCCTGCCGCTATTATGGGAATATTGATTTTTAAGGAAACTATTTTTATGATCTCTAAATCATATCCCGTCATTTTACCATCCAGGTCAACATTGTTCAGGAGAATTTCACCCGCTTTACATTCCTCTATTCTCTTTAACGCCTTACACAAGCTTATCTGATGTTTAATGCCTACATGGGAAAATATCTGAAATTCATTTTGCTGGTCCTTCTTGATATCTAATGAAATAACTATGCACTGGCTTCCAAAAACATTCACTGCTTCTTTTATAAAATCCAGTCCTTCCAAAAAACTGCTGTTAATTGAAACCTTGTCGGCTCCAGCTTCTAAAATAGCTGTTATATCATTACAGTCCCTGATTCCTCCACCAACGGTTAAAGGCATAAAACACTCTTTAGCCACCTCCGTAACCGTATGAAGATCAATACTTCTCTTTTCTTTGGAAGCGTCAATATCGAGTAGTATTAATTCGTCAACTTTTCTTGAATTATAAATTTTTGCAATGGTGATAGGATTACCTAAGTTTCTACGAATATCAAATTCAATCGTTTTTAGAACTGAATATCCATCGAGCAATACTATGGGAATAACCCTGTGACATAGCATTATCAGCTCAGACCTTTCAGAAAGTTTTGCATCAAGGAAAGCCCGGCTGTTTGACTTTTCTCCGGGTGAAATTGAGTGCCCATAATATTATCTTTTTGGATCGCCGCGACAAAATTGACTCCATAATTGCATGTTGCAATGGGAATATCCTCGTCCAAAAGCAACTCATAACTATGGACAAAGTAAAAATGAGAATTTTCAGGCAATGACTTGAAAAGAGATAAATCTCCGCTATGAACGTTGTTCCAACCTACGTGGGGTAAACGCATATCCAAGGAAGTACATCTATGGTATTTCACTTTACCTTTGATTAATCCCAATCCTTCAGACTCTCCTCCCTCCATTCCAACAGATGCCAGTAGCTGCATACCTAGGCAAATTCCAAGAATGGGTGTTTTCTCTTCAATGACTTTTTGCCTGATAGCACTATCGATCCCTAATAATTTCATTCTATTTGAAGCTTCACGATAGCTTCCCACACCTGTCATAATCATTTTTTCGGATTTTTTGATTAGCTCGGGGTTATCTGTAACCTGGTAAGGAAATTTTAATTTTTCTAAGGCTCTTGTAACGCTTCCCACATTTCCAATTTTTATATCAATAACCGTAATCAATTTTAATTACATCTCCATTCTCATCTTTCACTAAATTTCCATTTTTATAGGTTTTAAAGATTTTTTTATTTGTAAACTTATCCAAATTGTCTCTGTATTCTTTTTCCGTGCATCGAATGAACTGGAGGTAATCTTGATGATACTTTTTAGGAAGTTTCCCTTCAAGTTCTTTAGCTAGTCTCAAGGCTTTATCTCTTTCCAATCTACCTAGCCTAATTTCATTGCATAATTGGTCAGTTGCCCTACCATATCCATATTTTAGAAATTTCATATAATCATGAAGACCACCTATCCATTTACAATCAAGATTTTCAAAATTAAAATATCCACCTTCACAAGGACCATCAGGATTTACCTCAAAGCCTATTTTGATCATCTCCTCTGCCTGGGTTTTATTATCCCAAAAAACATAATAACCTAAAAAAACAGCAGTAACGCCTACCCGTTTTAATTCCTCTTCCGATGGATATTGAAACATTAACAGGTCTTTTTTATCGACTCCTTCATCTATTAAATCGGATATTCGACAACCAAGCATTTGAAACTGTTCCAACCAGTTTCTGTTCAGGGTATTTTTTTCTCTCCAGGATTGAGGTCCTCCATATTCAAATTGAGAATTTTCTCCGTATACAATAAGAGGAATATTATATTGAATGGCAACCTTGAAGGGAGTGGTAAATAACCCAATATGTTCAGGCCAACAACAATCTCCAAGGTCAAAAAAACCTTTTCTGGACATTTCCCTATAGATTTTTCTGTTTGCTCCTACCTGAATAATATCAAAACCCAAGTCTCTAAGAAAAAGAAGATTCCTGTTACCTATATCCGTCATCTCGCATGGAATAAAATTAACAAGTAATGGATTCATCCCGTATTCATATTTCATTTTATATGCCTGGTAACAGCTATTTTTACCACCGCTTACTGGTATTATACAATCCCACCAAGTCCCTTCCTCATTTTTGTATTGACGTAGGGTTTTAATCAATTCTTCTCTTCGTTTTTGCCAGTCAATATCGGAACATTTTTTTTCAGCAGAGCGGCAGGCATCGCAAACACCTTCTTCATCAAAAACTTGTTCTGGCCTAGTATCCGGATAAACACATTTTCTACAATAACGCATCAAAAGCTCCCAGTGTTGTTTTTTTCATTTCAAGCAAAAAATTGGATTGTTATTTACTCCTTAAAAAAACATTCTTTTGCTTAATATGTGAATTTATTCTTTTTAGTTCCGGATATTTTCTCAAATATTCGACAATAGTCGCTAATTTAAAACCCTCTTTATGTTCCTTGAGTTTACCGTAAAGTTCACGTATTAGAGACATATCTTCAGGGGTATCAATGGTCAAACGAACGTCTAAATCTCTATAATCAATAGGTGCTTTCAAATATGAAATGCAATATTTATCCTGATTTTTATAAATATAAAGCGTTACATGCTCTCTTTCATCAACGGAGCGCGCAATTTCATTTAACCTTTGCAAAAGTTTAAATGAAAGAACTTCAACAGCAGTTCCCAGGGGATAACCATGTTTCCCTCCATTTATTGCAAGGTCAGGTTCTTCTTTCAGATATAAAGCAATTGTTCGGTCCATTCCTTCAACATCTGTTAAGATATTATCACCAGTAATTCGCACGACAATATCCAACCCAAACGCTTCTGCGGAGTCCTTGTAACGAGTCAAAACATTATTTTCACTCCCAGCAAATGCAGAGATTCTCAACTTTTTTGCTAATTGCAACAAAGCTTTATCCTCTTCCCTCTTGGTAGTAGCCAGGACTATCCAGGCCAGGTACCTGGAAGTTTTTAAATTTTCAATGATATATTCTAAAACGGCTTTGTCTCCTACTTTCATCAGTGATTTTCCGGGTAACCGCTCTGAATTCATCCTTGCTTGGATAATAGCAGCAATTCTCATAAATATTTTTCTTAAAGTTACTATTTTTTTAATATTACTTATTTAAATAGAACAAATTTTGGAATTAGTAATTTATAGCTTATTCTCCAGGCATTTTCGATATTTCAAAATCTACTACCTTTACAAAACCTATTCCACATTTAATATATAAATTCCCATTTTTTTCAAATGGAACTCCATTTTCTAAGCCAAAATTATCCATTTTATTGTAACAATCTTCCACCCACCAAATTGTGTATTTAGACTTATTATAAAAAAAGAAAGCCCCTGGATAAGGCCTTGTCTGAGCGCGAACCCAATTATAGATTTTCCTTGAACTCCAATCCCAGTTGATAAGATCGTCAGAAGGTTCTCGTTTGCAACAATAGGTTTTTTTTGAAAGGTCTTGCTTTCTCATCTTTATATTTCCTTTAACAATATAAAAAAAAATTTTTCCGCAATTAGAGGATAACGCTCCATCATTTTTTCAGTCAATGTTCCAGCAGTATCTTTATTTACTACAGAAATTTCCTCCTGGCAGATAATATCACCCGAATCAACTTCCGAAATAATTTCATGAACTGTTATACCAGTTTTAACTTCATCATTAATAATGACCCAAGTATTTGGAGTTCTCCCCATATATTTTGGCAGAAGAGACCCGTGGATATTTACAGCCATTCTATCAGCAAGCGAGACGATCGAATCAGGTAGGATAAAAAAATAATTAGCAGAGAGAAGAATATCAGTACGTTTGATTTTATTTTCAAAGTTGTTGTTTCTTGGATTGCCAACAAAAGACGGGATGCCTAACTCTGCTACTTTATCCAAAATTTCTTTTGAAGAACGATCAGTTAAAACAGCATTTACTTTAACCTCTGGAATTTTAAGTAGTTTCTGAAGAACAACATTTCCTAATTTTCCAGAGCAACAAGTGATTAAACTTATTAGCGACATATCTACTTAATAACACCCATTTTGGTTGCCATTTCATACGACTACCATCCAATAGTTTCAAACGTTCAAAATACCAGCTCCTCTTTGGATCAAAAGGTACATGACTATGCTGAATGGTGTCACTATCATCTACAACGGCTTCGTTAGTAACGTTCATGAGAGTAAAAGCGCAAAGTTATATTTTGGCAAACCTGTTTTCAGTCTTTTTTATTCCTTGACTTCAACAAATGTAAAGTGGTGGCACAGCCCCTCATCTGAGCGGAATTGCGCACTGTAATGCCCAACATGTTTTGGCTGAAAAAGGGAAAACTTATCAACCAGATCCTTTTCACTTTCTGTAAAGTTCACGTAGTAGTCGTCCAAAGAATAGCGTTTGTTTTGCATGGTGACTTTACGCATGCCATCATCCGTTTTTGTGGAATACCCGAAGTATTTGGTTTGCGTACTCATCATGGTGGCGTAGAAGACACCACCCGATTTTAGACAGTTGTATAAGGTTTGGATACGGGTTTTAAGGTCAGCGGGGGAGAGATAATACAAACATTGGATGGCCGTAACAACGTCAAACTGCCTACTAAAGAAAGTATCTTCTACCCGAGGGGTGGGATCAATGATAGCCAAATGTTGGTCCAGATGCGGGTATCGAATGAGAGCTGTCTCGATATCAACCTTACTAATATCCACACCAAAGGCATCGAATCCCTGAACATGGAAGAAATTGACAGCCGCCGCTTGCCCGCAACCGAAATCCAGAAGCGTCTCGTGGTTTCTACCACTGATACCGAAATCCGGTTTGAGTATCCTTCCGTAGAAACGGAACACAGGCGCATCCACGTTAGGCGCAAAATAGCCACGAGACCAGTAACCTGTGTTTCCCTGTAAATAGTTTTTCAATTTCACCCATCTCCTTCACTTATCGGTGGATGAACAAACGTCACTCTTCTCACTTTGACCAGTGTTCGCGCCCGGACGCTTAGATTCGTTCCCAACGATTTTAGGTTAAATAACTTTCTTTGACCTGCAACGCAAAGCCGCTTTTCATGTTTTCTTGTCCTGGTGTTGCTGATAACTTCATAGAAATTTGCTTTTTCAGGTTCATCTTTTTTCTCCTGAAAAGAGCCGAAAAAAACTCTCAACTTGCCTGAAAATCTCAAAAAAAGAGCGTCATTACCTTTGCTTAAATATATTAAGAAGTTTAAGCACAGGTGAATTTAAAAATCAACTCTTAAATGCTTTCAAGGCAATCCATCGTTCAGAACGAATATGAGATCAGTATCAATATAATCTGCTTGGTTTAAACCTTCAAAGGCCATTGACCTGACCCTACCCCGAAAAACTGATCCACCCTTAAAATTAGTATTGTGATAAAACATTAACAGAAAGGGGGTAATTTTTATGGGGAAAAA
>PBYU01000086.1 GCA_002730035.1 Gammaproteobacteria bacterium
GGATGTAGGTTGTGGTAAAGGGTTTATGCTTTATGATTTTATGCAGCTCATTCCGGGAATTACCGTGGCTGGAATTGATATTTCACAATATGCTATTTCGAATGCCATGGAGGAAATGAAACCTTTTGTGCAGGTTGGCAACGCAAAGGAGCTTCCTTTTGAGGATAACTCTTTTGATCTGGTTATCTCAATTACCACTATTCATAATCTGGAACGCAATGAATGCAGAAATGCATTACTTGAATTGGAACGGGTTAGTTCTAATAATAAATTTATTACGGTTGATGCACACCATAATGATGAAGAAAAAAGAAGAATGGATATGTGGAATCTTACTGCATTAACATATATGTCTACAAGTGAATGGAAAGAGTTTTTTGAAAAAACGGGTTATTCAGGAGACTATTTCTGGTTTATTCCGTAAACATTTTTCTCAAGATAATCATGAGAATGAAATACTAATTGCCGCAAAGTATTTGAAATTCATGGAAGACAATAAAGAAGTAAATTCTAATAAAATAAAAAGTATCTTAGTGTTAGGGAAAAAGGGCTTTATTGGTAAAAGCGTTGTGGAGGGCCTCTTGAATGATACTTCCTTGGTTGTAGATGGAGTATCCTCTGTAGAAATTGATTTGACTGATGATCGGCAGGTTGCTAATGCATTGCCAAAAAGACTGAACTCTTCAGCAATAGTTATGGCGGCTGCAGTTACTCGCGATAAAGACGCTTCTCTAAAGTCTATGTTGGACAATATATTAATGTGCACAAATGTGGTGTCTGTCATTAACAACCAAAATACCAGTCATATGATTTATGTTAGTACTGTGGACGTTTATGGCAGGGAAAACCTGAAGCTACCGTTACATGAATCAAGTGAATTGAAGCCCACAAATCACTATGCTGTTTCAAAACTAACAGGTGAATTTATTTTTAGAAATGTATGCCGTGAAAAAAATGTGCCTCTGACAATTTTAAGACTGCCGCCTGTTTATGGCCCGGGAGACACACATCGTAGTCCCATAGTAAATTTTATGGAATGTGCAATTAAGAAAAAAAACATTGAATTAAAAAGCTCGGATTCAAAAGTAATGAATTTTTTATACATAAAAGATATATATAAAATCGTTGATTTTGTAATAAATAGTAAAACACTTGGAATCTATAATTTAGCAGCGCCTGCAAGTTACTCAATCGGTAAGATCATTCGGATGATTGAAGATGTCGCAAATGTACCTGTTAAAACTGTTTATTACAATGAGCAAACGAATGAATCTGATATGATTTTTGAAAAACCAACTCTTTTAAAAGAGGGGTTGGATTTTGTCCTAACAGATTTACCTGCCGGGATTAAAGAAACATACAAGCATTATTATAAAAAAATTAATCAAGATTTAGCCACCTCATAATAAACAGATAATGGATATTAAGAAAAATTTAAAAGTTCTTTTGGTTGTGCCGAATTTCAGGTGGTGCGAATGGAATAAAAATACTCTTTGGCACTACATCCCGTATAACTTTTGCTTGTTGGCTTCAATGGTTATAGACAAGTGTGATGTTAAAATATTAGATGCAAATTTATTGAATTTAACAGAGGATGATTTTAAGTGTGAACTGTCCAGGTTGAAACCCGACCTGGTTGGAATCACAGTTTTAATGGATCAATATGGGACATCTGGACATAAAGCAGCAGAGTTGGCTAAATCTTATGATAAAGAAACGGTTGTGATTATGGGAGGAGTTTACGCGACAACGAATTCTCAGAAAGTTATGGAAGATCCTAATATTGACTATGCTGTAATAGGCGAGGGCGAATATGTTTTCAGGGATTTCATAGGATACTGTTTAGGGAAAAATCTACTTCCAGTCAAAGGGATCAGTTATCGTTCCAAAGGAAAGGTCATTCATACAGGGCATTCTGAATTTATTAAGGATTTGGATGCATTGCCATTACCCGCTTACCACTTGATTGATTTCGATAAATATGCAAATAACGCTCACAGGAAAAGTGTTGATTCTCCAAGAAAGTACCCTTATGCGCGTATATTGACGTCAAGGGGTTGCCCTTACGAATGCGTCTTTTGCCAGGTTGAAGAAATCTCAGGAAGAAAAATAAGATATAGAAGTTCAGAAAATGTATTAGAAGAGATTAAATGGTTGAAAGACAAATATAACGTTCAATCTCTTATTTTTGATGATGATAATTTGTTCCTGAACAAAAAAAGAGCAAATAAAATTTTCCAGGGAATGATAGATAGAAACCTTGTTATGCCATGGGTGGCTATAGCAGTAGCTGTTTTTGCTTTAGATGAAGAATTAATAAAACTGATGCGAGCAAGTGGATGTGAATATATTGATATAGCTATTGAATCAGGCAGTCAAAGAGTATTAAAAGAAATTATTAACAAACCCGTTAATTTGGAACAAGCTAAGGAAATGAACAGGATAGCCAGAAAAGAAGGGATTTATGTTGCCGCCAATTTTATTATAGGTTTCCCTGGAGAAACATGGGATGAAATTAGGGAGACTATAAAATTTGCGGAGGATATTAATGTAGATTATATGAAATTGTTCGCAGCTATACCATTGCGGAATACAGAGCTCTGGAAACTTTGTGAAAAAGAGGGGATGTTTAGAAAAAATTACGGTAAATCGACCGCACAATGGAGCTCCGGTCAGATCAACACAAATGAATTTACGGCTAATGACATTACTATTTTGCGAGCCTTTGAGTGGGAAAGAATTAACTTTGCTGACAAGGAAAAAAGAAAACGAACGGCAGCGATGCTGGATATAACAAAAGAGGAACTATTAAAAATACGGAAAAAAACTATTAGAGACGTGGTTCATTTAATCAGCAACAATTCGAAGGCTTAAAATAAAATGTCTGAAACTAAAAATCCAGATCAATCCCAAAGTTAGTTAAAAATTAATTTTTTTTAGAAGCGACACTTTAAAAGAATTAACCTCAGAGGACGCGAAGATCGCAGAGAAAAAAATATTTTCCTCCGCGTACTCATCGTTCTCCGACGTGAAAAAAACTTCTAAAAAAAGAAGTTTATACAGTGTAATAGTATATAAAAATCTTTTACTTTTTTATTACCCTATAGCAACACCATCCTTAAATCAGCTAAACAAATGTCGCAAAAGAAAGACCCTTTTTTAAAAAAAAGCAGATTCCATCAATTTTTAGCGGAATATCTGTTTCATCATGATAAATTCCTGATTGTTAGCCCATGGGGACAAAGGATAGGTCATATTTCAGGTGAAATTATGAACGCTGTGTGCGTTTCTATTAGAGATAATAAACAGCTCATTTTAATCACTCCCTTCAAAACGGTTAACCATGAAATTTTTCAATGTCAATTTAACTGTTCCATTTATAATAGAAGGGATTGGAAAGTTTGGGTCCTTACAGCGTTTTTAAATCTTTCACTATTTTTTCATTATTTTTATAATGGTATTCGTTCTAAACTTGTAAAACTTTTTCCCCTTTTATCGAAAGCCATTCCATCTTATTTCTTTTATCCTATGTATGGTATTGAGAAGGGTAATTATGGGGAACATCGAATCAAAGGGACAAGTTACTATTGGAGCTGCGAACTTTATCTTTCACAAAATTATCAAGTTTCGCTAAACTCTAATCAAATAAACCGCGGTAGGGCAGGACAAAGTAAAATGGGAATTCCTGAAGATTCATGGTTTGTCTGTTTACATGTGAGAGAACCCGGATATGCAGGACCAACCCTGGGGGACGCGAATATTTTAAACTATCTATCCGCAATCAAATATATCACTCAAAAGGGAGGATATGTTCTTCGGATGGGGGATAACTCAATGACTCCACTACCAAAGATGAAAAATGTAATTGATTATGCTCTATCCGAATTTAAATCGGAATTAATGGATGTTTATCTGGTTTCCCGGTGCCGTTTTTTTATTGGTTGTTGTTCTGGTTTTTCCGATTTAGTAAAGTTTTTTAAAAAACCGACCTGTTTGGTGAATGTTTATCCATCTGTTGCTACCACCCCTTATTTCCCAAACTATATGTTTATTCTTAAACATGTATACTCCATAAAGAAAAAACGGATTCTTACTTACAAAGAGGCATTAACTTCTGATAGTATTGCGAACTCTATTTATGACCCTTCAGAACATTTCTTAATAGAAAATTCTCCGGAAGATATTTTAGAAGCCATAAGGGAGTATCTATTTTTTCTTGAAAATTTGAAATTTAAGGGTGATGATAAAATTCAAGAAGAAGTCCAAAATGTACGAAAACAATATTGTGAGTATATGTTAAAAAATGGTCTTGCTAAAAAAGCTTTGAAAAAATTTATTGGAGTGTTGCCGGCCCAGGGCAGAGTCGCTGATTTTTACTTGAATAGATATTGGGAAGAAACCAAATATTTGAAAGAAAAAAGTGATCTTTACCATATCAGTATAGAGAAACATTAAGCGGCAAGTTGCCGTTACCAAAAGGGTTGCCGCCCGGTCAACTTAAATAATCTTCCTGAAAAAAGAAGGTTTTTAAGTGTAATAGTGTAGAAACTAGTATAGTGTCCCATAAATAACTATGCAATTTTATATAGCTTTTCCCTCAGTTTTTGAATTTATGTCTCAAAATAGAGATTGAATAACATTTTATGGTACAACAGAGGATAGAACTGTTGATGAGCATGATGTAGAACCTATCCTGCTTATCCTGATACCTGTCTAATTTTTTTTCGCTGAATCGTTACAAATATTGGAGAAATTGTGGAACGATTGAAAGTGTTACTGTCTACATCAAAATGTGCGGCTGCAGACGTAAACTACGATGCTTTAGCTCCACATCTTGGTTTGTATCGATTAAAAAATCATTTGGGGGAAAATAATTTTCAGTGTGATGTCTTTGATGTTGAACTTGATTCGGAAAAAAACTGTATTGAGAATGTGGAGAGAGGGTTGTTTGCCATCATTGGAGTAAGTGTGACACATTGGAATATGGCCTCGGACCTCGATTTTTTATGGAAACTTAAAGGTGCTGCTATAAAATCCGGGCAAAAATGCCTTTTTATTGCCGGTGGACAATCGGCCACACAAAATTATAAACAATGGTTGGAATGTGGGTTTGACCTGATTGTGCTTGGATACGGTGAAGATACGTTACTCAATATTTGTGAACGATATTCTAAAAACCGGGAAGCGCCTATATGGGAATTATTTCATGATTTAAGGGGTGTTGCCTTTCTTGGTCAGAATGGAAATGAGTTTTTTAATCCTTCCGTACCATTGACAAAGGCCGAATTTGAACGACTATCCTTTACTCAAGTAATGGAATTGGATTTACCATATCATCGGTATTGGGACCATCTCAGGGAAAAAGCTTCTTATCTGATAGTCAATAATCGCTCATATGTTATAGAAAACGCGCGGTTATATACCTCAAATCGTTGTCTTGCTACCTGTGGATTTTGTGGCTGTGTAACCTTCTTGCAGGATGCTCAGGGAGCAAAAGTTCCTTTCAGTATGTTATCTGCCTCTCAAATTCTTCAACTTATCATATATCATGTAGAAAGGTATGGTGCAAAGTCATTTTCATTTAATGATGAAGATTTTCTTTTAGGGAACAGGATAGGTATTGAACGAGGATTAAAACTTTGTGAATTGATATCTGAGTCTAAGAAAAGGGGAGAAATACCTGAAGATACAAAATTTAGCTGTCAGACTAGACCAAGAAATTTTTTCATATGGGATAAAAACAGGAATGGTTCTCTTAATCATAAACTTTTGGAGGAAATGCGTAAAGCCAGGTTTCACAACATCTCTCTGGGAGTGGAAACTTTCTCGGAAAGATTGTTACGATGCCCATCTATAAACAAAGATGATTTTACTACCGATAACATTCATACTGTGCTTAAGGGAATAATGGATTATGGATTATACCCTTCCATGAACCTCATAGTAGGAATTCCTGAGAGTACAAAAGATGATTTAAGAGAAATGATCCAAACAACATTAGACTATCTTAAGAGACCATGCCAGGTATGTCTGTCAAATGAAATGCGCGCCTTTCCAGGAGCTCCGAACTGGCATTCAAAAGATTTCCCTACAACCTATAAAACCTGGACAAACCCAATAACAGGTCAAAATTCAAAGATTATTTTTTATTACATTCCCAAAGATGAGAAAGTAGCTGTTGTAATAGGTCAATTGGAAAAAACCACCAACGAGATGCTTGATGAGGTAAGAGTGTCTAATAACTGGGATAATCTTCAATTAATGCCAAGGACAGTTGTTGCTTTAAGTAAGTTTAAAGCTATCGCAAAAATTATGGATGAAGGTGAATTGCTACAAAGAGCAGATAATATGATGGTAAAAATGTTATCACAAGGCTAAATGATCAATGGTGTCAAATCAAGGTTTGACATCATTACAGGATAATCTTACTTATGAACTTACCCATTAAAATTAGTTTTTCAGATTTAAAACATGATAAACATTCATGCAATGCCATACCGATTGGAATATCCAGGGTTGCCGCATACACGTTAAAAAAAATCGGAAAAAAAATTGATATTAAACTTTTTAAACACCCGGTAGAGTTTCAAAAATATTTAGAAAGAAATACCCCCAGGATTGCTTGCTTTTCTAATTATATCTGGAATTTAAAAATATCCTATGAATTTGCAAGTCGAATCAAGAGGAAAACTCCAGAGACTATCATTGTCTTTGGTGGTCCTAATTACCCTCTTGAAGAGGAGGAACGGAAAAAATTCTTTCATTCCTTCCCCCTAATTGATTTTTACATTATTAATGATGGAGAAATGGCTTTTGTAGAACTGTTAGAGAAGCTTTTTGAAGCTGATTTTCATGTTAACCATATAAAAGGAAAGAAAAAGAAAATATCCAACTGCCATTACATAAATGAAGATTTTTTTTTTTCCGGAGATATCCTTCCCAGAAAGAAGAATCTGGACGAATTTCCATCCCCCTTTCTTACCGGATTGTTAGATCATTTTTTTGATGGGAAGCTTTTTCCTGTTCTTGAAACAACGAGGGGGTGCCCTTTTAAATGTTCCTTCTGTGATGAAGGACAACCATATTATAATGGAATAAGTCGTTTCTCCCTGGAAAGAATTAAAAATGAGCTAGAATTCATTGCTAAGAAAAATAAGTCCACCGACCTTCTTCTTGCCGATTCCAACTTTGGGATGTATAAGGAAGATTTGGAAGTTTGCAAGCTTATTTCATTAATGCAGGAAAAATACGGATGGCCGAAGAATTTTAGAGGGATTGGCGGGAAAAACAAAAAAGACAGGGTACTTAAGGCAGCTTCATTAGTACAAAGGTCATTTTTGGGGGCTGCTGTCCAGTCAACTGATGAGCAGGTGCTCAGGAATATTAGTAGAGAAAATATTTCATTGGACCAGATGATTAATGTCGTTAAAGAAGGAGAGAAATATGGTGGGAATAGTTTTTCCGAAGTAATATTGTGTCTGCCGGGAGATTCAAAAGAGTCTCATATTAATTCAATTGTGGAACTTATTGATCTTGGGATGAACGTAGTGCGTTCTCATCAACTTATTATGTTGCCTGGTTCCGAGGTTTCTAAAAAGGAAAGCCGTGAAAAATATGGCATGATCACAAAGTTCCGCGTGGTGCCTGACACGGTTGAGCCTAACCAGTTGTACGGCGATACTTTTTTCGCGCCTGAAATAGATGAAATTTGTGTGGGAAATAATGTTATGCCGTATAAAGATTATCTGGAGTGCAGATTACTCAACTTTACGGTTGAAGTTTTTTATAACGACGGTATTTTCCAAGAGCTGTTTAAGTTCCTCAATCTATATGACATTTCAATTTCTTCTCTCATTCTTGATATTCACTCAAGTATTGAAAATAATTCAAGCCAACTGTCTAAACTTTATGATGATTTTCTGCGGGAAACAAATCAACTGTGGGACAGTAAAGAGGAGTTGGAACATTCTTTAAAACAACCGGACATATTTAAACGTTACGAGTCGCAAAAATTCGGTGTCAATGAACAATTAATGTATCGAGCTAAAGCTATTTTCGAGCATATGGAAGAATTACACGGCATTGTTTTCAAAGTCGCTAAGGAAATCTTTCGGGAAAAGGACTGCTTTAATGAAAAGATCGATAATTATCTGGGGGAGCTTTTGGAGTTCAGTTTAATGTGGAAAAAAGATATTTTTTCATATAATTCGGTTGCCACAAAAAAATTCAGATATGATTTTATAAGACTCGCTGAAAAAAACTTTAATTGTGAACCATTTTCTTTTTTAAATCCAGAGGGCATTAATATTGAGTTTGCCCACTCCAGTGAGCAAAAGACCATTATTCAGCATTATATTAATCATTATGGTTTGTCACTAAGTGGATTTGGGCATATATTGGGACAGGGTCATCATATCAGTAAGCTCTTTAGAAGTGTGCGAAAAACAAATAATCCTTAAAAATCATTATTAACTAAACACTCACAGAGGATGTATTAGCGGAATTTGAAATTATTAAAAATCGTTTAATTTGGGTCATGAATAAACAGTATTTTCAGTTTTTAAGGTTTTTTTTATTTAAACGTTATAAAGTTATTACCGGTATAACACTTATTCTGAGCATCCTTTCAGCGGTTTTTTCAGGAATAGGTTTGGGGTTGTATATTCCTGTAATAAGTTCTTTTCTTGAAAGCGGCGAAACACAGAACATATTTGTTTCTTTAAGTAATTCTGTGATCAGTATGATAGGGCTGCAACCTTCTTTGTTTGTCCTCATTGTAACTGCGACTATGGTAATTATTGTGGGTAATTTAACTGACCCTACCCCGAAAAACTGATCCACCCTTAAAATTAGTATTGTGATAAAACATTCATAGAAAGGGGTCAATTTTTATGGGGAAAAAGCGTTTTAAAGCAGAACAAATAATCAGGATGCTTCGTGAAGCTGATGTGGAAGTGGCAAAGGGTCAGTCA
>PBYU01000087.1 GCA_002730035.1 Gammaproteobacteria bacterium
AATATATGGCCACTCTGCGGGAGTCTGTCGTGCTCTGCCGCTAGGCGTCGGGCGCAGGGAATGGCATCGGCCTTGGCAAGTACGACAACGACGCGGCGGAGCACGACAGGCCCCGCCGGTCGGGGGCTGACACCGAGTGCGCTCTCTGCGTTGCACTGACTTGAAAGGTCGGCACCTGTGTGACCGCCAGGGATGGCGGAAATGCAGGTTTTGCAGGAGCAAAAACCTGCCTCCAGTGTGCCTTGATAGCAGAATTGGCTGTAGGCCAGAGCGGTCATATATTTATTCAGAGGGACCTTAGCTTAACCAGAAAACAGATTGCTGAAAAACAGTGACAGCCAATCCACAAATCGTTTCAGCATACCGCCCTGCTCAACTTCCTGCATGGTGATCACATTGCCTTGGAAAATAATGTCATTATCGAGCACTACATTGACCACACCCATGATCTGACCGTTATCCAGGGGTGCCCGAATAATCTCATCCACGTCGACAGTCGCAGTCATCGAATCGGCCTGACCACGGGGAATCGTCACATAGACTTCCTGCTCGATACCCAGATTCACGGCGTTTTGTTCTCCAGACCAGACTGGCACATTGGTCAGAATTTGATTCGAGTCATACAGCTTGTGAGTCTCAAAATAACGAAAACCATAGGTGAGCAGTTTCTGGGTTTCAATGGCTCGGGCATCTTCACTGGCTGTGCCCATGACCACTGAAACGAGGCGCATGCCATCTCGTTCGGCCGAAGCAACCAGGCAGAATCCAGCCGCATCCGTCCAACCAGTCTTCATTCCATCGACATTGCGATCACGGAACAGCAGCGTATTACGATTGGCCTGACGAATATCATTATAGGTAAATTCGCGCTCGGCATAGATCGGATAGAAATCGGCATGCCTGTTGATGGTAGCCGTAGCAAGGGTCGCCAGATCTCGCGCCGACATGGTGTTGTAATAAAGCTCAGTGTCCAGGCCACTGGCATTCATAAAGAAACTATCCGACATACCCAGCACTTCGCTGTACTGGTTCATCATATCGGCGAAGGCATCTTCGCTGCCGGCAATGTGTTCGGCAATCGCCACGCTGGCGTCATTACCGGATTGAATAATGATGCCACGTAGCAAGTCTTCGACACTGACCTGTGTATCCACGCCGACAAACATCTTGGAACCTTCCATACGCCAGGCTTTTTCGCTGATATGCACCTCATCGTTGATTCCGAGATTGCCATTCAGAATTTCTTCAACAGCGATATAGGCCGTCATGATCTTGGTCAGGCTGGCCGGTGGTAAAGCCTCGTCTGCATTCTCCTCGACGATTATGTGACCGGTCTTGGCGTCCAGCAGAATATAACTGGTTGCCGCTACATCCGGAGCACGCGGAATAATGACCTGGGCTACTGCCAGGTTACTTGAAAAGAGCAGTACCGACAGGATTCCAAACAGCTTTGCTGATAGAAGAGATATTGCGTTCTTTAGTGCCATAAAGAATTCCGTTTTAAAGCTTAGTGACGAATTACCGGCTGTGTCGATCTGAGTCGAAAAGAGTTGAACTGAGAGGTTGCGAATCAACGATGAAATCATACGATGTGCTTACTACTTCGAAACAGTGTACGGGCTTCCCAGGTCAGCAGCAACTACACTTTGTGTGAGCCGCCTGATCTCGCCCGGATCATTCACCGGGCCGATCCGTACACGATGCAGAGTTCCGCTGGACGGGCTATTTACTGAGCGAATAAATACCGGACGGCTGGTGATGTCCCGCAATCTGTCCGATACTCGTCGTGCAGTGCCTAATTCTGAGAAGGCTCCCACCTGTAAATACTTGTCGCCGCCGACAGAAACTCGTAGCCCTGCCACATTGGACGATTCATTACGCGCGACGACTCTGTCCAGTTGTGCGCCGGATGCCACTATCGACTCCAGTTGGACTCTGGCAGTGCCACGGTCAGCGTATCCCAGTTTCAGGGCTGCCGCGTAGGACAGATCGACAATGCGATCACCATGAAATGGCCCCCTGTCATTTACTCGGACAACAATACTGCGATTATTATCCAGATTGGTCACCCTCAGGAAACTGGGAATTGGCAACGACTTGTGAGCCGCCGAGACCTGGTACATATCGAAGACTTCGCCATTTGAAGTTTTGTGGCCATGAAATTTCTCGCCATACCAGGATGCCACGCCTCGTTCCCGATAACCCTGCTCGGTGGGCAGTACACGGTAGGACTTGCCAAGCACGGTGTAGGGACTCCCGTTTCCCGCCAGGGTACGGCTGATCGGTACGGGTATGACTTCCGGGATAGCTGCGATATCCACAGCACCGGTGGGTCCTCGATCCTGCTGAATACTGTAACGGCTAGAGTTTGCTGTCGTAGCGGTCGGTGCCGAACTACAGGCGGCCAGCAACAGTGCCGACACACCCAGCATTGAACAGTTGATCATAATCCGATTCATGGTCCACAAACCTGTATTTTAGAAAATCCCGAATATTGAGTTACTTAGCGTCCAATTCGCCAAATTTTTTAATCCCTGTAGCAGATCGGGACAAAATAATTGGGAATTTTCGGTGGCAGTAGCTGACCATTTACCGAATTAGTCAAATAGTTAAGTTATATCAATTAGTTAGGTTGGTTTATGGCGCCCATGAGTATGTATGGACATGAGCAGACCAAATCCGATAAAGAGTGTCACGATGGCAGTACCGCCACGACTGATCAGGGGCAGCGGCAGTCCGATTACTGGCAATAAACCAGACACCATGGCCATGTTTACAAATACATAGAAGAAAAACGTCAGCGTAATACCACCCGCCAACAATCGGCTGAACATGTCTTTGGCCGAGTAGGCGATGTAGAAACCACGCACCAGCACAAACAGATAAAGACTAATGAGGAACAACACTCCCAACAATCCAAACTCCTCCGCCAGCACGGCGAGAATAAAGTCCGTATTACTCTCCGGGATAAAATCCAGGTGCGACTGGGCGCCGTTGCCATAACCCTTGCCAACCACGCCCCCGGAGCCAATCGCGATCTGCGACTGGATTATGTTATAGCCTGCCCCAGTCGGGTCCCGGTATGGATTGAAGAAGGTGAGTATCCTGTTCTTCTGGTGTTCCTGGGCCAGGAACAGGTACCAGGCTGGCGAGGCTACCAGCAGGGCAACGATTCCTGCCATGACGATGCGCCAGCGGATACCTGCCAATAGCACGACAAACACGCCCGACATGGCCACCATGATTGCGGTGCCGGTATCGTTCTGCATGGTAATCAGGGCGGCCGGCAGCAGGATCATAGCGGCAGAGAAGAACAAGTGCTTGAATCGTGGTGGCAGCGGTCGACTCGCCAAGTACCAGGCCATTAACAGTGGCACCACTATCTTCATAATCTCAGAAGGTTGAAAACTGGGCAGGACTGGCAGGTCAATCCAGCTCTTCGCGCCGTTCTCTTCCACGCCAATGGCAAGCACCAGCGCCAGCAATCCAAGCCCGGCAGCATAAGCCGAAGGCGCCCAGCTGCGATAGAAGTGCACATTGAATTGGGAAACGATGAACATCACCACCAGCCCGACCAACATGCCGAGAGCCTGTCTCTGCACCACTTCTGCGTTGCTATCGCTGGCACTGTTCAGCACAAACAGACCGAAGCAACACAGCAGGATTAGCCCAACCAGCAAGGGCGGGTCGATATGGATGAGCTTCCAGATTGCTCTGAATCGACTAGCTTGAGAGTGAAATCCGGTGGACTGACGAATGAAGTCCTGATTATTCATTGATATCGCTAAGCAGTGTTTCCGGCTCGGCATTCTGTTCCATGGCGACGAAATCCAGCTCCAGGATGTCGAGCAGATAGGCGTCGATCACTTGTTTGGCAATCGGCCCTGCGATGCTGCTACCGTGCTCACCGTTCTCCACGAACACGGCGACGGCAATCTGCGGCTCGATATGCGGGTTCTGCGCCGGAGCAAATGAGATAAACAGGCCGTGGTCCTTATTCAGGTCCGAGACCACGATATCGGTACTGGACAGAATTTCCTGGCTTATGCCAACCACCTGTGCCGATCCGGACTTGCCGGCCATCTTGTAAGGCATATCTCTATCTGCCATCGCGATGGCCTCGAAAGCCGTACCGTAGTCTCGAAATACATCAGAATAGGGGCGATGTACAACCATAGTCATCGCTTCTTCCATGTATCGCCAGTAGTCTGGATCGTTGACCATGACATCCGGAACAGAATTTTCAATCGGGGGTGCATACTCTACGCCATCTATCGACTTGAGCATGCGCGGCTGCACTACACGTCCCTGGTTGGCAATAATCGAAACGGCCGTGGCGAGTTGTAGTGGTGTCGCCCACATATAACCCTGCCCGATAGAAGAATTAATGGTATCTCCCGGGTACCAGGGTTCTCCCCGGCTCGACATTTTCCATTCCCGCGAGGGCAGCACTCCGGTTCGCGCATAGGCTATATCGAGAGCGAAATTTTCGCCGAATCCAAACATGCTCATGAAGTCATGGATAACATCGATGCCCATTCGATTACCAAGATCGTAGAAGAAAGTATCACAGGATTGGTAAATGGATTTGAGTAGATCGGTATGCCCATGGCCGCCACCAATGGCGGTTCTCAGCGTATAGTCTCCCCAACGATAAGACACGCCAGGGAGCCTGAAGTAGCCTGGATCTTCGATGGCAAATTCATAATCAACCAAGCCATTGTGTAATCCTCCCAGCCCCAGAAATGGCTTTATTGTGGAGCCGGGTGGGTAAGGATTAGTGGTTCGATCGAACAACGGCGTATTAACTTCGTCGGTAACTAACACATTGTAGTCTTTGCTGCTAATTCCAGTGACGAACAGATTGGGATTAAATCCGGGTTTACTCACCATGGCGAGCACACCGCCGGTAGTGGTGTCGATGGCAACCACTGCCCCTCGAAACTCACCGAGCGCCGCTTCTGCAGCAATCTGCAACTGTGAGTCCATGTGCAGTGTAAGGTTCTTACCGGCCACCGGATCGGTGCGATCCAGTCGCCGCATAACCTGACCCCTATTGTTTTTCTCTACTATCTCGTAGCCAACTGTGCCATGCAGCAGATCTTCGTAGGTCCGTTCGATACCCGTTTTGCCGATGTGATTGGTGCCGCCGTAATTTTCCCGATCAGCGTCACTTAACTGATCGAGTTCCTCACGATTGATCTCTGACACATAACCGATAGAGTGCGCCGTCAGGGCTGCCAAGGGATAGCTACGTACGAACTGAGGTTCGATTGCAATGCCTGCTAACAAATGCCCATTAACTGCGATCGCCGATTTTTCTTCCTCGGTAAGTACATAGCGCAGCGGTACGGAGGCAAATGGCACCCGATTGCGGCGCATACGGTTATGGAATTGTTCTATGTCATCATCCGTGAGACTTATCAGCGTGCTCAGGGTTTGCAGTGTCTGATCCAGGTCTACGACTTGCTCTGTAACCACCATGAGGTTAAAGATTGGCTGGTTGTCCGCTAGCAATTTGCCATTGCGATCAAAGATCAATCCTCGGGCCGGAGGCACGTATTGAGAATGCAATCGATTGCCATCGGAACGAGCGGAGAAGTACTCATATTGAGAGATTTGCAGATTGAATACTTTGAAAATCAGCGCAGTGAATAGCAGAAATATCAGGACTGCTGCAAGCATCAAGCGGTGATTGAACAGTCGCTGCTCAGCTTCATGGTCTTTAAGTTGCCACTTGCCTGCCATGTTTTGCTCTATTCCTGCCTATTTCTCAAAAGGCTGTGATGACTAATTAAGTCGGCTGTACTGTGTATAACTTGCTAACTCATATTGCTTTTCCGGTCGAGTCTTGAGGGAATTTAGACAGTCAGCAGGCCGAATAGTTTAAATTTGTGCACTACAAATTTGTAACTGGTGAGTTTACCGCCTTTTTTGGAGTTTTTTTAGTTCTCCATGCCATTTTCCAGCGATATTAGTGTTGGTTTCTGGGGTCAAGGAATTTTTCAGCTGCGGTGATAGGGATGGCCCTTGAGAATACTGACTGCTCGGTACAGTTGCTCCGTGACGAGAACCCTGACCAGAGGGTGTGGCAAGGTCAGACCAGACAAAGACCAGCTCTCATCAGCCTGTTCGAGACAGGCGCGAGCTAGGCCGTCCGGACCGCCGATAAGCAGGCTGAGATTCTGGCCCTGGGTTCGGAATGAATCGAGACGGCCGGCTAATTGTTCGGTCGTAATTAGCGTGCCCCTTATGTCCATAGCGACGAGATAGTTATTGGGCGGGACTTTATTGAGCAGCCCTGCGCCTTCATTCTTGATGCTCTGATCGATACTCTGTGACTTGCTGCGTTTACTAAGTGGGACCTGGATAATGTTTAATCCCAAATCCCTGCTGAGTCGCTTCTGATATTCTTCGACGCCTTCCTGCACCCAGGCTGGCATCCTGGTGCCGACTGAAATTATCGATACCTTCATACGCCAGTGCTCACTGGGACAAGCTTTCCAATTCCTTCTCTGTTTCGGAACTGGCAGAAAAACTCCACAAGTCCTCAAGATTGTAGAGTGCTCGAACCGGAGCCAGCATGATGTGCACTACAACGTCGCCAACATCCACCAGTACCCACTCCGATTGCAGGCGACCTTCGACTCCGACTACCGCTGTTCCTGACTCTTTAACTTTTTTTGTGACCGCATCGGCCAGCGCCTTGACATGAGTGTTGGATCGGCCGGTGACGATTACCATGTAGTCAGTAATTTGGGTGAGCTTTTTTACATTGATGCAGCTGATGTATTGTCCTTTCAGATCATCCAATGCCTCTGAAACGAGTTGTGCGAGCTTTTTACTATTCAATCGATTTACCTTCATTATTTCTCTTTTTCAGAACTGCTTAACTATAGAGTTCATTCTCGGCTATGTATTGCAACACCTTGTGATCCACGTGTTGTGCACCACCATTGTTCGACTGTAAGCGTGCCCGGACCACTGTCGAGGAAATATCGTGATTGAAGTCATGGGCCAGCAAAATATTACCCGTCGGCCTGGCGAATAGTTCGCTGGCAGATTTAACTTCCCTTGCCGACAGCTGCGTCTGATCTGCCACTGCTTCGGTAACAACCATCCCCGGTCTCGATAACACTGCCAGGTGGCACAGTTTCAGTATCTGTGTCCAATCATGCCACTGAATAATGCTATTAAACGAGTCCAGCCCCAATACCAACACCAGTTGATCAGCCTCACCAGATTGCCGCATGGTCAGCAGTGTATCCACAGTATATGAAGTTCCAGCACGATCTAGTTCAATGGAGTCGATGGAAATCGTGGGGTATTCGGCGGTGGCTAAATACAGCATCTGTAGTCGATGCTGCACGCTGGCGATGGAAGCCTCCCGATGATTCGGAATTGAGCAGGGGATCATCTTGATCCCATCGAGCGACAGCTGTTCAACGGCATAGCAGGCGGCATTTATGTGTCCGTTATGCACCGGATCAAACATACCCCCTAGCACGCCCAATCGCGCCGTCATTGCCGGATATGACCATCACCCAGCACGATATACTTTTGCGACGTCAATCCTTCCAGACCTACTGGGCCACGAGCATGTAACTTGTCAGTAGAAATACCGATCTCGGCGCCGAGTCCATACTCGAAGCCATCGGCAAAGCGTGTCGAAGTATTTATCATTACCGAACTCGAATCGACTTCCCTGAGAAACCGCTGCGCCCTGCTGTAGTCCTCAGTCATTATGGAGTCGGTGTGTTGCGAGCTGTATTCATTTATGTGATCGATGGCCTCGTCAAGATCGTTCACTATCTTTATGGATAGAACAGGCGCCAGGTATTCCGCTTCCCAATCTTCTTTGCTCGCTTCCCCCACTGAATCAATGATGGCGCGGGTCTTCTTGCAACCACGTAATTCAACCTGGTGTTGTTGAAACTGAGCAGCTAATGGCGGTAAGACTTTCTCTGCAATGCCTGAGGCTACCAACAATGATTCCAGTGTACAGCAGGTCCCATAGCGCTGAGTCTTGGCATTTACCGCTACACTGATGGATTTTTCAAGATCTGCCTTGTCGTCTATATAAAGGTGGCAATTGCCATCCAGATGCTTGATGACCGGAACTTTAGCATCATTGCTGATGCGCTCGATGAGCCCCTTACCGCCTCTGGGAATGATCACGTCGACATACTGCGGCATGGTAATGAGCTTGCCGACGGCTTCGCGTTCAACCCGGTCCAGCACCTGTACTACATGTCGGCTTAAGCCGGCAGCTTCCAGCCCCTGTGATATACATTCGGCAATCGCCTGATTGGAATGGATCGCCTCGGAGCCGCCGCGTAAAATTGTGGCATTGCCAGATTTCAAACAGAGACTGGCTGCCTCACAGGTTACATTGGGACGCGATTCGTAAATTATGCCAATCACTCCCAGGGGCACTCGCATGCGACCTACCTGGATTCCGCTGGGACGGTACTTGAGATCGCTGATTTCACCTACCGGGTCATCCAGGGCAGCAACCTGGCGCAAGCCTTCAAGCATGGCGTCAATGCGGGCCTTGGTTAATTCCAGCCGATCCATCAAAGCAGACTCGAGGGCTTTTTCACGCCCTGCCGCCAGGTCCAACTGGTTCGCCGCCAGCAACTGATCGCGCTTTAAATGGATTGCCTCGGCGATTGCCAGGAGTGCAGAATTCTTCTGAGCAGTAGTGGCCTTGCCTATTTGTCGGGACGCAGAGCGCGCCTGGGATCCCAGCTTCAGCATGTAGGCTTCGATATCCGTCATGTAACTTTCTGCACTATTCACTTCGATTCATTTCGGGTCATATCAGCTTTAAGATCATCGCGAGCAGCATCAGCCAACAGTCAGCTACTGGTCATTACTGACCCATTAACTGCCGCCATGAAGTGCCAGATTATACCCCAATTCGGTGACTTTAGAGCCGCCGAGGCCCATAAATAGACAGGCAGACCCCAATACCGATATGCTGCGGACTCCCTTAGCAGTGCAGCATTATGGCAACTACCCAGGACAGTGAATTCAGCAAAGCCGACGGCGCGGTCACACCCACTGTGTTCCAGGCGCTGCTTCCTGTAGCTGTGCTGGTTTGTCTGCTTTCTTTTTCAGTCTATTTGTTTGGCGAAGACGCCAGCTACGGGCCCAATCAGATTGCGCTCTGTGTGGGAGCAGCCGTGGCTGCATTGGTGGGCTGGAACAATGGTCAGAGCTGGATTGATATCGAGGCCAGTATTGTATCAGGCGTCACGGTAGCCATTAAACCGCTGTTAATACTGTTCAGCGTTGGCATGTTGATAGGCAGCTGGATTCTCTCCGGCACTGTGCCCACCATGATTTATTACAGCCTGTTGATTCTGGATCCTGCTATATTTTATGTTGCCAGCGCGCTGATCTGTGCGTTGATTGCACTCAGCATCGGCAGCTCCTGGACTGTTGCAGGAACCGTGGGTATAGCGCTGATTGGAGCCGCCGGAGGAATGGGATTGTCACTGGAGATTACCGCTGGCGCGATTATTTCCGGCGCCTATTTTGGGGATAAGATGTCTCCCCTATCAGAAACTACCAACCTGGCGCCCGCCGTCGCGGGGACAGATCTATTCAGTCACATTGGACACATGGTCTGGACAACACTCCCCAGCATCGTCATCGCACTGATCATGTACAGCCTGATCGGCCTGAACATTGACACAAGCGCAAGTGCCGGTGATCTCGACATCACCATGCGACTATTGACAGAAAATTTCACTATTAGCCCGGTGATGCTGCTACCGGTAGGACTGCTGCTGTTCATGGCAAACAGGAAATTGCCGCCCATTCCGACCATCGTTAGCGGCGCCATGGTAGGTGTAATACTGGCGCTGATTTTTCAACGCCCGGTCATCATGGCACTGGCTGGCGATGCGCCGAATGTATTCCTCGGGCTCTTCAAGGGCGTGTGGTACACGCTGTTTGACGGCTTCGTGCTCGACAGCGGCAACGCCACGCTGGACGACCTCATGACTCGTGGTGGTATGAGCTCTATGCTGACTACCGTATGGCTGGTGCTCTGCGCCATGGTCTTTGGAGCAGTAATGGATCATACCGGACTGCTGAGACGCCTGGTCGACTTTGCTCTCTCGTTCGTGCATAGCACCGGTAGCCTCATCGCTACCACCATTGCAACCTGCATAGGGGCGAACATCATCACTTCGGATCAATATATCTCTCTGGTACTTCCCGGCCGCATGTACAAGCTGGAATATGAGAACCGCTACCTGGACATGAAGAACCTGTCCCGCACGCTGGAAGATGCCGGTACGATTACTTCACCATTGGTTCCGTGGAATACCTGTGGAGCCTATATGGCCGGCACCCTGGGGGTCGCCACCTTTGCCTACCTGCCCTATTGTTTCTTTAACCTTATCAATCCTGTAATTGCCCTAATCTATGGTTTTCTGAATATCAAGATCACTCCGGCTGTCGCGAAACAAACTGCCTGAGGAGAATGATCTGCGGGCGAGAAGATCAGGATTCTCCTCGCAATTGCAATTCGGCTGGAGTCGGATTCATATACCAACTGTTCGCTATGTTGTCGTTTGGGTGTTTTTTGAAGAAATGGTTCAGTAGCGTAATGGGGACCATTACCGATACTCGACCAGCCCGGTATTTTTCGATCGCCTCCACCAGTTCAGATTCTTCTTCGCCACTCAGCTGCTTAGCAAGAGTGGCCTTTACATGCCGTAGCACACCGAGATGATTTTCTCGAGAGGCAAACACACATAAAACCTTCATGAAGCCAAGCAGATATTGTTCCGCATTCTCTGTTAGATTCGACTCATCGGTCGCCGCGACCAGCTGCTTCAGTTTTTGCTCCTGTAGCTGATCGTGACTCATGATGACCAGGCTGTGCCGTGCATGAAAGTCGATCAATCCATTCACGCTTAATCGATTCGCCACAAATTCACGCCAACGAGACAGGGCGAATACTCTCTGGATGAAATTTTCCCGCAATGCTGAGTCTCTGAGACGACCTTCCTCCTCAACCGGTAGAGTGGGGAAATTCTCCATCAAGCGCCTGGCAAAGATTCCAACCCCATCGCGTAGGGGAGTCTGGCCTTCCCAGACCTTTACCTTCTCCATGCCACAACTGGGCGAATCCTGTTTGAGGATATAGCCGCACAGGCGGGATTGAGATTGGATTTGCTGATCGGCCGCCAGCTGCAGAACATCGGTGCAATCCCGGGAATCGTCATCGACGAAAACACAGTGAATTCTCGCCCCATCGTTGCGCTGGAGACGGATCGGTGTGCGGGGTACGCCCAGTCCAATGGCCAGTTCAGGACAAAAGGGGCGCAATTCAAAATGCACACCCAGTGACTGCATAATGTAGCAATTAGCCTTGTGCCCACCGTCGTGACGCACCGCCTGACCCATCAGACAACTACTGATTCCAACGGGAATTTTGCCTGCCACTGTGGCATCGTCTCGATCACTCATCGCTTGCATTTGCAGTAGCTAGGGAATCGATACTGAATTCTCCGCGTACCAGGGCTTCTTTCTGACGCTTAGTTAAGCGTTTGATCCGATACTCCAATTGCGAAGCGGTGGATCGATCCCCTGCAGGAACCTGAAAAACCAAGCTGAGGGGCAGCTTGCCGCGCAGTGCCTTGGCACCCTTGCTGCTGCCGGAAGCGGGATGCTGATTCTGATGTTCGAGGAAACGCCGCTCAACATCGATTGTTATACCGGTGTACAAGCTGCCATCACTAGCGCGGATAAGATAGAGATGCCATTGCTCGTGCTCACTACTCATTGGACTCATACTGCTAATTCCGATTGCAGTTTCAAGTGTCGTTTCTCAGTTGCCAATGCCCATTCTCCGAGACTACTACTGCCTCGCGTTCGAGCTTGATCAAATGCGCCAGCAGCGTCTTCTTCGCCCACGGAATAAGGTGTTCGGCTACGTCGTCGTACACACTTCTCACCAGTGTTTCCATGCTACTTCGACCCAACTGCGCCAATCTATCGATTATTTTCTGCTCGCGTTTGAGGCGGTGGGCGATCAGTGCCTCCAGCTCCTGCTGTGGTTGATCCATGATGTCGCCATGACCCGGTGCAAAGTAACGCAAATCCAGTGTCTGCAGGAATCGTAAGGAGTCCAGATAATGCCCCATATCCCCATCCGGGGGCAGAATCACCGATGTCGTTCCCTGTAGCACATGATCTCCTGTGAAGAGCAGCTGCTCCTGTTCAAGGAGAAAGCAAAAATGATTAGAGACATGTCCTGGAGTATGGATCAGGCGGATTCTGTATTCACCGCATTGCAGAATGTCCCCATGCTGCCAGCTACGGCTTGGTCTGAAGGATTTGTCGTGACCCGCCACAGCCGGAGCCGGTAGCCCGACCAGCTCGGCACCGGTGGCCTCTTGAATAGGTGATGCGGCCGGCGAGTGATCGCCATGGGTGTGAGTAATCAGGATGTATTGCAGCCGCCTCTCACCGATAGCGCCCATGAAGCTGTCCAGCTGTGCAGCATCGATCGGACCAGGGTCCAACAGACACAAGCTGTTATCCCCTATCAGGTAGCTATTAGTGCCGGGACCAGTCATCGCGCTGGGATTGCGTCCAAGTATGCGGTACACGGGAACGGTAGTATCTGCTATCGGCATGGGTAATCCTGGTTCAAATCCCTTCATCAACGAAACTTCCCGACCAAAAACCCAATCATAACCCGGCACCAGCTTTGGCTACACTTTGTGGGCTGGCTGAGGCGAAATGCCCCTGGAGTTTCGGCGCGATTCGCGACATAATTGCCCGCTTTAAAAATTCCAGTTTCCCGCATTGATTCTGCCAGCACCTTGCTCGGCAGGCGGTATCACATTAAATGATCCTCATCGATGAGTTATAAGCACTCGATTTGCAAACAGAAGGTTTGCGAAGGCAACAGGTTTTTGTCGCTAGAAAACACCAGGACTAGACAACATGCATAGGATTCAAACATTTAACGCAATTTCCGAGCTGGGCTTGGAGCGTTTTCCCAGTGAGCAGTATGAAGTGGGTGCCGAGATCAAACAGGCAGATGCGATACTGTTACGCAGCCACAAGCTGGACGCCAACGGCATCAACGGTCAGTTAAAGGCGGTCGCCCGGGCAGGTGCCGGTGTTAATAATGTTCCTGTTGGCGAGTGCACCACCCATGGTGTGGTTGTTTTCAATACCCCTGGAGCCAATGCCAACGCAGTGAAAGAATTAGTACTGTGCGGTCTGTTACTGGCATCGCGCGGTATCATCCCTGGTATCGGCTTCGCCAGCACCCAGACTGGAATCTCCGACTATGGAGAATTGTCCAAGTTAATGGAACAGCAGAAGAAGCAATTCAAGGGCAGAGAAATCGCCGGTAAGACCCTCGGCGTCATCGGACTTGGCGCCATCGGCTCGATGGTTGCTGATATGGCCATTAGCCTGGGCATGAAAGTGCAGGGTTATGACCCGGCTCTTTCCGTAGAGGCTGCCTGGCGGTTGCCAAGCCAGGTGAAGCGTATTGAAAATCTGAATGCCCTGGTCGGAAGTTCGGATTTTATTTCACTGCATCTGCCCGTGCTCGACTCCACCCGAAATCTCATCGACGCAAACATGTTTGCTTCGATGCGCAAAGGAACCTGCCTGCTGAATTTTGCCAGGGACGAAATCGTCGATTCCGAAGCATTATTGGCTGCATTTGAATCCGGCAAACTGACAAGATATATCAGCGATTTTCCACGACCGGAATTGATGGGGCGAGATGATGTAATCTCCATGCCGCATATTGGAGCCAGCACCGCCGAAGCCGAGGAAAATTGTGCGGTCATGGCGGCCGATCAGCTACGGGATTTTCTGGAGAACGGCAACATCAAGAATTCAGTCAATTTTCCAAATCTGTACCTGGATCGCGATGTCAATGCTGATAAGTGCACACGAATCGCTATCTGTAATAAGAATGTCCCGAAGATGCTGGGTCAGATTCTGTCAGTGCTGGCTGATCAAAACATCAACGTCATCGACATGCTCAACAAGAGTCGGGAAGAAATTGCCTACAACTTGATTGATCTGGAGAGCACTCCCTCGCCGGAAGCGATCGCTGCCATCGCGAATATCGAAGATGTGGTCAAGGTTACGGTGCTCTAGGAATAGCTAACACTTTAGGAACTCTCTTTTAGGACACAAGCAATGACGCGAGTTTACAATTTTGGTGCCGGTCCAGCGATGCTTCCCACAGCTGTGATGGAAAAAGCCCAACAAGAATTTCTCGATTACGACGGAATGGGTGCTTCGGTAATCGAAATCAGCCATCGCTCGAAAGAATTCGGCGCCATCATCAACGCAAGCGATGCACTGCTGGTCGAACTGGCTAATATTCCGGAGAATTACAAGATCCTGTATGTACACGGTGGCGCGCAGATGCAATTCTCCGCAGTACCGATGAACCTGATAAACCGCCTCACCCATCGCAAGGCTGCCTATGTTGAATCTGGAAATTTTGCCAAGCTGGCACACAAGGAAGCCGCTCGCTACGGTGATATCAGTGTGGTTGCCAATAGTGAAGCAAATAACTATGACTGCATCCCTGCACTCGATATGGCGGCGCTGGACCCACAGTCTTCCTATGCCTATATCACCAGCAACAACACCATCTATGGTACGCGCTGGCAACAATTTCCCGACACAGGGGACATTCCACTGGTCGCGGATATGACTTCGGAGTTCCTATCCCGAACTCTGGACATTAACCAGTTCGGCATTATCTTTGCCGGCTTACAGAAAAATCTGGGGCCCGCCGGCCTAGCGCTGGTACTCGTGCGTGAAGACCTGCTGCAGTATGCATTGCCCGAGACTCCGAATCTGCTGAACTACAAAACCTATGCAGACAAGCATTCTCTGGCGAATACCAATAACACCTTCGCCATCTACATGATGAAGCTGGTGTTGGAATGGTTAAAAGAACAGGGTGGGATCGCCGCGGTAGAGTCGCAGAACGAGGCCAAGGCGGCCCTGCTTTACGACGCAATAGATAGCTCGGAGTTCTATCTTGGTACGGCGCAGACAGCGCACCGCTCAACCATGAACGTCACCTTTAACCTGGCCAATAACGAGCTGCTGGATGAATTTCTTGACCAGGCCTTAACACAGGGGCTGTACGCTCTGAAAGGACATCGCAATGTAGGTGGTGTGCGAGCCTCAATCTACAATGCCATGCCGATGGCAGGCTGCCAGGCTCTGGCAGATTTTATGCAGGAGTTCGCCAACAGCCACGCATAGGGTCCCTAGCACCGATGGAACTCCAACGTAAAATTATTCATTGCGATTGCGATTGTTTCTACGCTTCTATAGAAATGCGTGACAATCCTGAGCTGGTGGGCAAACCGATCGCTGTCGGTGGCTCCCCGGAACGCCGCGGCGTCGTTGCAACCTGTAACTATGAGGCGAGAAAGTTTGGTATTCACTCCGCCCTGGCATCCGCTACGGCCCGGAAGCGTTGCCCCGGCCTGATCATCATCCGGCCGGATATGGAAAAATACCGGCTTGCTTCCCAACAAATGCACCAGATATTTGCATCCTACACACCGCTCATCGAGCCTCTCTCACTCGACGAGGCTTATCTCGATGTCAGCGATTGCAAACAACACCAGGGTAGCGCGACACACATTGCCGAGGCGATTCGACAGGAAGTAAGGGACGCAATTCGAATCACTATCTCAGCTGGCATTGCCCCGAATAAATTTCTCGCCAAGATTGCCAGCGACTGGAAAAAACCAGATGGCCAATTCGTCATCCGCCCGGAGCAAGTGGATGCTTTTGTGGCTGAATTACCAGTTAATAAGCTGCACGGCGTCGGTAAAGTCACCGCAGGTAAAATGAAACGTCTTGGCATAGACACATGCAGAGACTTGCGCAAACTCGATAACCAGCAGCTACAGAAATATTTCGGCAGTTTCGGCGAGCGCCTGCACCAACTCAGCCTCGGCATAGACAATCGACCGGTGCAGACAGAACGCGTACGTAAATCGGTGAGTGTGGAAAATACTTATGCAGCCGACCTGCCAAAGCTACAGAACTGCCTGGAAGAACTACCAGATCTGATGCAACAATTGGCAAAACGAATGGACAGGATCGGTGCCGACTATTCGATTCATAAGCAGTTCATCAAGATTAAATTTCATGACTTCGTGCAGACCACTGTTGAAATGTTATCCGAAAACTGCGATATGAGTAATTTCACCAAACTTTGTGAAGATGGTTTTGCCAGAGGTTCGAAACCTGTACGGCTGCTCGGCATTGGAGTGCGATTAACGCCGAAACCAGAATCCGACACTGATGAGAATCCGGCAGATCAGCTTTCACTCACCCTCGAAGATCAAGCTTGAATCCTGCTCATGAGTCGTTACCGCCCACCCCAGAAACCTGCTGCAAAATATATTACACCGGAGGGTGAAGCGCGCTTGAAGGAGGAGCTTCATCAACTATGGAAAGTGGAGAGACCCAAGATAACCCAATCAGTTTCCGAGGCGGCGGCAATGGGCGATCGATCAGAAAACGCGGACTACATCTATGGCAAGAAACGCCTGCGGGAAATCGACCGACGAGTACGATACCTTGGAAAACGGCTCGAAGAAATTACCGTAGTGAGTGAGCCACCCGGGGATCGCAACAAAATATTTTTTGGTGCCACGGTGTCTCTGCAGGATGAAGACGGAAACTCTTACCGTTACCGACTGGTTGGACCAGATGAAATAGATCCATTACGTGGCTACATTAGCATTGACTCTCCCATGGGCAAAGCCCTGCTCGGTAAGCAGTTGGATACAGAGATCAAGATCGAATCACCGACCGGCCAAAAATATTACTCCGTGTTAGCTATCGATTACGGTTAGCCCTACTCACTATGAATCAAGTTACCATCATTGCAATCCCTAGAGCGCTTGGATCCACGGTGACCATACCGCTGGAAATGCTCAGCGCCGCCAATGATATTGCGCGAGCCCGCAAACAGAGAGACAAGTTACTCAGAATCGAGCTGATCGGCCTTGAGCATGGCAGCGTGGTACTGAGTGGCGGCCTGACTATGCAATGCACCAGGACCCTCGAGGAGGTCAAGGATTGTGATCTCATTTTCGTGCCGGGAATCTGGGGAAATCCCCGTGCGAGCGTCAATAAGAATAGCCAGCTAGCACAGTGGATTCGCCTGCAGCACCAGGCAGGCGCTACCATCTGCGCCGTTACTACCGGCGTTTATTTCGTTGCCGAGGCTGGTATTCTTGATGGCAGGGCTGCAACTACCCACTGGAAATTCTTCGACCAGTTTCAGACCGCCTATCCGAAGGTAAAACTACAACGCAAGCGTTTCATAACCAGTGTCGACAATATCTATTGCACCGGGAGCGTTAATGCTGCTCGCGATATCATGTTGCATTTCACTGAACAGTTTTATGGTGATTCAATTGCCAATGAGATTTCGCGGCAATTCACCCACGAATTGAAGCGTTCCTATGAATCCCTGCTGCTCAGTAGAGACCAGCAATCGACCCACCATGATGAAGAAATCATCAAAGTACAGGAGTGGTTGCAAGAAAATTATTGTCACCACATCGAGATAGGGGCCGTGGCCGACCGGTTCGGTATGAGTGTGAGGTCACTAAACAGGCGCTTCAAACTGGCGACTAACACCACCCCGCTTCAGTATCTGCAGGAACTGCGCATCAGCCATGCCAAGGACCTTTTAAAACGGAGTAATCTGATAATTTCCGAGGTGGCTGACAGGGTCGGGTATCAGGACGCCAGCTATTTCACTGGGCTGTTTAAGAAACTGAATGCGGTAACACCAAACGAGTATCGTCAGTTAGTGCGTAACAAGATGTTTGTGGCAGAGAGTAACCAGCATGTTTGTGGCAGAGAGTAACCAGCATGTTTGTGGCAGAGAGTAACCAGCATGTTTGTG
>PBYU01000088.1 GCA_002730035.1 Gammaproteobacteria bacterium
CTCCATGCAAAAACCCACTTTTACATGGTGTCAGGTTGATATTTCGCTTGTTAATGAGAAAACTTTAAGAAAATTTTTTTGTATTAGGGGTTTTTACCAACAAATTTTGCACCTTTCTGTAAATTTGAAATGCAATTTGTCTGCCAACTTTTTTTAAAAGGAATTAGTGTGATATTTTTTTTTAAAACTTTGATCGAATTCGAACAATTTTGAAAACATCAGGCGAATTAAAGTAATTTCTCAACCAAAAAAAAACCGACCACATGAGTGCTCGGTTTTTTTTAAGTTTGTTACTTAACTACCCCAGTGCTGCAGACACTTCGGCTCTTATCTCTTCCACTGAAGCGACTCCGTTAATATTAATGAGCTTTACTGTATTGCCTGTTTCCATTAACTCTGTATAAAAATCAACCAACGGTTTGGTTTGCTCATGATACAAAGCCAGGCGATTGCGTACTGTGTCTTCCTGGTCATCTACCCGTTGTATCAGTTCTTCGCCAGTTACATCATCCCGGCCTTCGACATTGGGTGGATTAAACTGAACGTGATAGACACGCCCCGAATCGAGGTGAACACGCCTGCCGCTTAATCGTTTTACTATTTCTTCATCGGGCACATCGATTTCCAGAACAACGTCGATTGCAACGCCAGCTTCGACCATGGCTTTTGCCTGGGGAATGGTTCTTGGAAAACCATCGAATAGAAATCCATTGGCACAGTCATCTTGCTGAATACGATCTTTTACCAGTGCAATGATGATGTCATCGGTAACCAGTCCTCCGGACGCCATCACCTGTTCCACCTGGAGCCCCAACTCTGTTTCTGCTTTTACTGCGGCACGCAGCATATCTCCTGTTGAAATTTGAGGAATCGCATATCTAGCAGATATGAATTGTGCCTGAGTACCCTTGCCAGCTCCCGGGGCACCCAACAAAATTATTCTCATCCCATTCTCCTATCGTTCATACGACTCTCCTGTTGGCGCTTATGATCCCAAATACCGAGCCCATTCCAGCGCCAAACCACTGCAACACTATTCGAGAAAGACTGCCCGCCAAAAATTCTTTCTAGCTTATAGCCCTTTTTGCTTGGCCTTATCCCAAAGTAGATCAAGTTCTTCCAAATTTGTCTCGCTCAGCGTCTTACCACGGCTGCTGAGCGTGGATTCAATCCATTTGAAGCGGTCTTCGAAGCGCTGATTGGCTGATCTTAGTGCCAATTCTGGCTCCACTGATGCATGGCGGGCTAAATTGACGGCCGCAAACAGCACATCGCCCAGCTCATTGCTGATCTGTTGTTGATCTCCTTCACGCAGGCCACTTTCGAGCTCTGCTACTTCTTCTTTCAGCTTAGCGATAACCGGTTCAATTTCCGGCCAATCAAAACCTACTCGTGCTGCCCGTTTCTGTAATTTCCGAGCACGTTCCAGTGCCGGTAAGGCACGTGGCACATCATCGAGTATGCTGTTACTTGCTTCGCTCGACTCTGAATCACCGGAGTGACTCTGATTTGTTTGACGTGTGCGTTGCTTCTCCTGCCTTTCTTGTTGTTTTATGGCTTCCCAATTAACCACAACCTGATCGGAGGAGATATCTGCTTTGTTACCAAAATTAGTTTGCTTTCCTTTCGGGAACACATGGGGATGACGTCTGATTAACTTTCTGGTGATCGCGTTAGCGACATCATCGAAATCAAACAAGCCTTCTTCGGCAGCGATCTGGGTATAAAATACAACCTGAAACAACAGGTCACCGAGTTCATCTTCCAATTCAAGCATGTCCTGCTTTTCTATCGCATCGACAACTTCATAGACTTCTTCGAGTGTATAAGGCACCAGAGAGGCAATGGTTTGTTGCAGATCCCAGGGACAACCGAAATCCTTGTCGCGCAACATAGTCATCAGGGTAAGCAGATTTTCTATAGCAGTCTTCGCTGTAAATTCGGATTCATTCACTGAAGGGGTCTCTCATAAAACACTTGCTGGCAAAAACAAATTCTCAAAAAATGAGACTCTGATAAAAGACATGCTCAACACTGCAAAGCTGTTAATGAAACTTTCCAACTCAAGCTCACACGTCCACCAACTCAAACTCCGCCATGGATTCCACATGTGCAGTGTGGGGAAACATATCCATTACTCCTGCTGATTTCAATCTATATCCATTGCCGACTAAAAATTTCGCATCTCTGGCCAGCGTTGCGGGATTACAGGATACATAGACAATTTTACTGACACGCAGGTCTACGATCTGTTGAATGATTTCTATGGCTCCCGACCTTGGAGGATCGAGTAACACTTTGGTAAATGGTATCGAGAACCAGGCATTGTCCAGCATCGAGTCACACAGGTCAGCCTTGTAAAACTGTGTGTTGGCAATCTTGTTATATTCAGCATTTTCGGCGCCACGATGCACCATTGCATTGCTACTCTCAATTCCTATAACCTGTTTGCAATGCCCGGCAATTGGCAGGGTAAAATTTCCCAATCCACAGAACAGGTCGAGAACCGTGTCGTCTTTACTCAGCTGCAACAACTCGATTGCCTGGCTGACCATCTGGCGATTTATCTCGGCATTGACTTGGGTAAAGTCCATGGGGTGAAAGTTAAGCGTCAGATCAAATTCCGGCAGAAAATATTGCAATCTATCGCTTGTCGATTCAGGGAAGAGCTTGTGAACACTGTCCGCTCCCGATGGTTGCAGGTACAGCTGAATTGCATGTTGTTTGCCGAAGTCGGTGAGCAGCTGCAGATCATCGCCTGAAAGTGGTTTTAAATGGCGTATGACCAGTGCAACAACATTGGAAATTCCTGCCGCTGTCCTGGTTTCGCCGACGGCAACTTCGATCTGTGGAATATCCCGATTAGCCTGCAGCGCGCTGATCATTTCCCTGAGAGGACCGATAAGGCTGGCGACTTCAGGAACCAGCACCTCACAGTAATTCATATCCGTGATAAACGTACTGTACTTCTCACGAAAGCCAACCAGCGCTCCACCCTTTTGCATTACTCTGCGCACAGCGAGGCGAGCCTTACGGCGATAATGAAAACTGTCACCCTTAACCGGTGGTAGTAGTGTAAAGTCAGTCGCAGCAATTCCGGCTGTCTTCTGAAGCTGCTCAATTAATACGGATTGTTTGAATTGAAGCTGCGCGGCGGGTTCGAGATGCTGCAGGGAACAGCCGCCACAGTGAGCGGCGAACTGGCACAGGGGAATGATGCGATTGGAAGACGCCCGCTCGATATCCGTGACTCTCAGCTCGTCGAACTGACTGCGCCTGCGCACAACGCTGGCCGTGACTACTTCATCCGGTAACGCACCATCGACAAAGCCTACCTTGCCATTTACGTGCCCAATACCCCGCCCTTCGTGGCTCAGCGCGGTGATCTCGAGCCGTACCGGTTCCGTAGGAAGTCTGTTTCTTAGTGATCTGCATTGACTCATGGATCTGTTGATGGATGAGTAGTAAAGGGATTTGCAACCGCCACGGGCGGCGTTGCCTGCTGTGGGCAATCGCTAATTCTCAGAAAAGACTCCCGTGGAGAGGTAGCGGTCACCACGGTCACAGATGATTGCCACAATGGTGGCATTGGCAACTTGCTTGCTCAGTTCCAGTGCGGCACAGATCGACCCACCGGAAGAAACGCCGCAAAAAATGCCTTCCTCCCTGGCCAGAGCACGCATGGTATCTTCCGCATCCTGCTGATCAATATCGATCTCTCTATCCACTCTGCTGCGATCGAATATCTGTGGCAGATACTCCGTAGGCCAGCGGCGGATACCGGGAATGCGCGAACCATCCTTCGGTTGCAAGCCGATTATCTCTATCTCCGGGTTCTGTTCTTTCAAATAGCGTGAAACTCCCATGATAGTGCCTGTTGTGCCCATCGAACTTACAAAATGGGTAAGTTTGCCTTTGGTATCTCGCCAGATTTCCGGCCCAGTATGCACATAATGGCCGTTGGGATTGTCCTGATTGGCAAACTGATCCAGTACCAGCCCATCCCCATTCTGTTGCATGTGCTGGGCAAGATCTCGCGCCCCTTCCATGCCCTGTTCTTCGGTAACCAGGATCAATTCGGCACCATAGGCCAGCATCGAAGCCTTACGCTCGTCGCTGAGGTTATCCGGCATGATGAGTGTCATTCGGTAGCCTTTAATGGCCGCAACCATCGCCAATGCGATACCGGTATTGCCACTGGTTGCCTCAATCAGCCGGTCGCCGGGTTTGATATCGCCTCTGAGTTCCGCTTGCAGAATCATGCTGTGGGCGGGTCGGTCCTTGACCGAGCCGGCAGGATTATCGCCCTCCAGCTTTACCAGAATAGTATTGGAGGTCTGCCCTGGTAGGCGCTGCAGCCTTACCAGTGGTGTGTTTCCTATGAGATTCTCAATCGTGGGATAGGACATGGCAGAGGGTGACCCGGAAGAGCGTGGCTGCGAAAGCGCAAAATTCTACACGGGCGAGGTTCTACAAGTAAAGCTAAGGGCTCTCTGATCTGATATCAGCACTTGCTGGCGAACAGGTCGCGACTGTTGATGGGTTTCTCCCCGAGGTGGGTGGTGAGCGCCATCCGTAGCAGCCGTTTGGCCGATTTTGCGGTGTCCCTGTCCTGCAGGTCCATTTCCCGCAGCCGCACCAGGTGCCGCCCCTGAAAGCTGCGTGGACTGTCATTTGCGTCATCGGGATGTAACAGCTCGAAACCCATGTCGGGTGTAAACCGGTACTGACTGTCGGGATCGATTGCCTCGTGACTGCGAAAGTCTTCTTCGAGATTTATGGCATACCCCAATTCAGTCAGCAGATTCAATTCGAAGCGACGTAGCACAGTTTCGATACTTTCGCCGCCTTGCAGCGCGACTAGTGTTTCCTGGTAATGCTTATATAACACCGGATGTTCCTCGTGGTTATGCAACAAGCGAGTAAGCAATTCGTTGACATAGAACCCGCTGAACAAACGTTCGCCCTGCAGAAGGATCGCCGCCAATCCGGTTTCAACGCCAGTCACGGTTTTTACTTCTCCACGCCCGCTAACCGACACCAGTAAGGGTTGAAATGGCTGTAGCAGAGGTCGATATTTCGATTTTTCCCGCCGCGCACCTTTGGCGACTGCCCTCACACGTCCATAATCCAGGGTAAAGAAATCCACCAGCAGGCTGGTATTTTGAAAAGGAGTTCGATGCAGCACGTAGGCTGGCTGCAATAAGACACGGGATTCCATGGTGTTTAGATCGGGTCGCTCATTTAGCTTCCCTAGTTTGGCTCGATGTAACCGAGACTTTGTAGCGCGCGCTCGTCATCGGCCCAACCAGATTTCACTTTGACCCAGAGATTTAACATGACCTTGGTTTCGAATGCACGTTCCATCTCTTCGCGGGCTGCCGAGCCGATGTGCTTCAGCCGGTCGCCATCCTTGCCCACCAGGATTTTTTTCTGACCTTTTTTATCCACCAGGATCAGGCCATGAATATGCAGGATTTTACCCTCCTGCTTGAACTGTTCGATCTCGACGGTTACTTCGTAAGGCAGTTCATCCCCTAGCTGCCGCGTGACCTTCTCGCGGATTAATTCCGCCGCCAGGAATCGCGAACTGCGATCGGTTACCTGATCTTTCGGAAACAGAAAGTTGCCTTCTGGCAGGTATTGCTTGACCAGGTTTTCCAGAGTATCGAGATTGTGCCCACCCAGCGCTGAAACCGGCACCACTTCGGCAAACCCGGCTTTCTCGGCCAACTTTTTGATATAGGGTAACAGCCTATGCTTCTCGTTCAGCTGGTCTACTTTGTTGATTACCAGAAGTATGGGTACCCTGATGTCTTGCAGAGCCTGTAGCACAGCCTCATCTTCGTTGTTGAACGTCAAGCGCTCCACCAGGAACAGGATCATGTCGACATCGTTGATCACGCTAATGACGGTCTCATTCATCACCCGGTTCAGGGTCTTAGTAAATTGGGAATGCAATCCCGGCGTATCGACGAAGATGCATTGATGGGTGGCATCACTGCTGATGCCAATGATGCGGTGGCGAGTAGTCTGTGGCTTGCGCGAAGTAATGCTGATTTTCTGCCGCAGCAGATGATTCAGCAGCGTGGATTTGCCAACATTGGGCCGGCCCACTATCGCAATATACCCACAATGCCGTTTTACAGTTGCCTCCGGGCCGGTGGAACTCAAGGGGATTCTCCCAGCTTCTTAAGCGCCCTGCTGGCAGCTTGCTGCTCAGCTATTCGCTTACTGCTACCGGTGCCGTGCACTGGCAGATCGAGCAGACTCACGCGACACTCCACATTAAAAGTCTGTTGGTGTGCCTCACCAAGGATCTCGGTGACTTCATACAGGGGTAAATCCAATCCCTGGGCTTGCATGGTTTCCTGTAGGCGTGTCTTGGAATCTTTCCGCAGGGTTTTTTCAGTACCCATCGTCATCCTGGTTTCCGACCAGCTTCGAACCAGGGGCTTGCAGGCATCCATTCCACCGTCCAAGTAGATGGCCGCTATGATTGCCTCGACGGTATCGGCCAGAATAGATTCTCGTTGTCGGCCACCACTCTCAAGCTCGCCGGCGCCCAGCTGAATAAATTCACTCAGCTGTAGTTGCTGTGCTATTTCGGCCAGTGTTGACTTATTGACGATATTTGAGCGCATGCGACTCAGCTGCCCTTCGCTCGCGTCGGGAAATAGCACAAATAGAGATTCAGCCACGATATATCCCAATAATGAATCGCCGAGAAATTCTAGGCGCTCATTATTCAGCTTATTCGCACTGCGGTGAGTCAGGGCGAGCCGAGCTAATTCCAGATCAGAGAATTGATGATTTAGCAGTCCCTGGAGTTTGTCGAAATCGATCGCCATTAAATGTTAGGGAGCCTCTGAATAAGTTTATTGCAGAGTGCTGTCAAATTTCGCGACCACATCCAGATTGGCGATCAACTCGACGCGCCGTTCGTAGGCAACTGTGATAATCGGTACTCCGTTTCCTCTACGCAGGCCGATGTTAGAAAGTTCGAATCCGGTCACGTTGTTAATGCGCAGGCTATTGGCAACCCGATTGCGTACATCGCTGACCTTCATGTTGGCCGCCTCACCGTTTTCAATGAGTTCCTGACAGATGCCAGTGATCAGATTATGGTCCACGTACAGGGGGGCTACCTTCAGCCCGGCAGTGAGAAATCCCGTAATAAAGACTAGCAGCATGAGTAGACCAATTTTCGATACGCCGCGTTGTCGGTGTGAGTTGGTAAAGTTTGTATTGTGCATGGCTCGTCTGCCTACCTTAAACATAAATGACTCGACTCAGGTTTGAGGAGTTCATCGGCATCGCATTGCTGTCGCTGTAGCTACCTGCTTTTCTTAATCTTACCTGGTATGTCGAACGCTCAATCTAAGTACTTTAGGCTGCTAATTCCGCTACAGGCGTCACAAGCTGGTGAAGGAATGGCAAATTACTGGTTAATTCTCTGGTTTCTGGCAAATGTTGGCAAATTCAGCCCTGGCTGCTTATGCATCCAGATTGCCACTGCTTTGCCCACTATATCTTGCTCTGGAACGGCACCCCACTCCCGGCTGTCGCTACTATTGTCCCGGTTGTCTCCCATCATAAAGTAGTGGCCGTTGGGTATCACCCAGGTAGTCCGGGCTCGGCGCCGACCCACTGCATCGATATGCTGGGTGGCGTGCTCCACGCCATTAATGGTTTCCGTAAAGAGTGTCCCTGCCAAACCGCCAATACTGGTATCGACCGTGATGGGTTCAACGTACTCCTTGTCAATTAACTCACCGTTGATATAGAGGTTCTTGTCTTCGTAGCGAACCGTATCCCCGGGAAGTCCGATGACTCGCTTAATATAGGGCTTGTTCTCGTGAGGCGGTATGAACACCATGACTTCGCCGCGTTCGGGATCGTCCACATCCATGATTTTTGTGCCAATGATCGGCAATCGAACACCATAGGCGTACTTGTTAACCAGAATAAAATCACCGACCTCAAGCGTGGGGATCATTGATCCTGTCGGTATCTGAAAGGGCTCGATTAGAAATGAACGCAGAATCAACACAATCACCAGCACCGGGAGGAACGACTTGGCATATTCGATAACCAACGGTTCGGTGGACAATTCCTCGATGGCGGCGGCCACTTCTTCGTCGGAGCGACCCTTGGCCTGCGTGCGCTTGTAATCCTCTACTGCAGCCACACGAGATTTCTTAATAAGCAGGGCATCGAGTAACCACAGCGCACCGCAGAATGCGACCAGCGAAACCAGGACTATGGCAAAATCGATGTCCATACTAATTTAGCAAACCTCCATATTTTTAACTATCTACCTTTAAAACTGCCAGGAATGCTTCCTGCGGTACCTCGACATTGCCCACTTTCTTCATGCGTTTCTTACCGGCCTTCTGCTTCTCCAACAATTTCTTCTTACGAGTGATGTCACCACCGTAACACTTGGCGGTGACATTCTTACGTAGCGCCTTCACGGTCTGCCTGGATATTATCTGCCCACCGAGGGCCGCCTGAATCGCTACATCATAAAGCTGACGAGGAATTAATTCTTTCATCTTCTTGACAAGTAACTGGCCTTTAGACTGAGCACGATCACGATGCACGATTAGCGCCAACGCATCTACTTTATCACCGTTAATCAGGATATCTAAACGCACCAGCTTGGCTTCCTCGAAGCGAATAAAGTGGTAATCCAGGGATGCATAACCACGACTGACTGACTTCAGCCGATCGAAGAAATCCAGTACCACCTCGTTCATGGGAAGCTCGTAATTCAGCGATACCTGCTTGCCGATAAACAGCATGTCTTTCTGAACGCCGCGTTTTTCCACACACAGGCTTATGACATTGCCCAGATATTCCTGAGGCACGAGTATATTGGCTATCACGATCGGCTCGCGCATTTGCTCGATGGAAGTAACCGCTGGCAGGCGCGAAGGACTGTCAACCAGGAGTACCTCACCATTTAACATTTTAACCTGGTAAACCACGGTTGGCGCGGTGGTAATCAGCGACAGATTATATTCCCGCTCCAGCCGTTCCTGGATTATCTCCATGTGCAGCATGCCAAGGAATCCGCAGCGGAATCCAAAACCGAGTGCATCGGAATTTTCCGGTTCGTAGTGCAAGGAGGCATCGTTGAGTGTCAACTTCGATAAGGCGTCTCGAAAATTCTCAAAATCATCGGACGCAACCGGGAACAGGCCGGCATAGACCTGTGGTTGTACCTTGCGAAAACCAGCCAACGCCCCCACCTCGGGAGTGCTGGCCAGGGTAATCGTGTCACCCACCGGTGCACCGTGAATATCCTTGATTCCCGCGACTACAAAGCCGACCTCGCCAGCCCCCATGCTGTCAGTCTCATGCCGCTTGGGGGTAAACACACCGACGCTATCCACCACATGGGACTTGCCGATGGTCTTGGCAATGATCTTGTCACCTTTTTTCAAGCTGCCGGCAACCACTCGAACCAGGGAGACGACACCCAGATAATTGTCAAACCAGGAGTCTATTATTAACGCCTGCAAAACGGCTTCCCGATTACCAATCGGCGCTGGCACCTTGGCGATGATCTGTTCGAGAATTTCCTCCACTCCCATGCCGGTCTTGGCACTGGCGCAGACCGCATCGCTTGCATCGATACCGATAATTTCCTCAATCTCTAAGCGGACCCGGTCTGGTTCCGCCTGGGGAAGGTCCATCTTGTTCAGAACCGGGATGACTTCCAGGCCTTGCTCGATCGCGGTATAGCAGGTAGCGACCGACTGCGCCTCGACGCCCTGCCCGGCGTCCACGACCAGCAGCGCCCCCTCGCATGCCGCCAACGAGCGAGACACCTCATAGGTAAAATCCACGTGACCGGGAGTATCGATAAAATTCAGCTGGTAACGGTTGCCGTCCTGGGCATCATAGTGCAGCGTTACACTCTGCGCCTTGATGGTAATGCCCCGTTCGCGCTCGATATCGAGGCTATCGAGAATCTGTTCTTGCATTTCACGATCACTCAAGCCACCGCAGAGCTGGATAAAGCGATCCGCCAGGGTGGACTTGCCATGATCGATATGAGCGATGATGGAAAAATTTCGAATGTGGCTTAAGGAGCCGCTGTTCAACTCAATGGCTCCTTAGTCGCGAACGCGATGAATACACAAAAGGGAGGTCGACCGGCTAAAACAAGGGGGCAAGTCTACAGGATTCACGTTACAGTGTCAGGACAATAAAACCGGACCACATCTGCACTTCGAGCACTGCCGATGCCCCCAGATAATGGCTTCAATCGTTCAGGGTGTAAGCTCCAGAGCCCTTGTGGTTCCTCCCTGACCTTCACGAAATATGCGGATCGAAACGAATCCTGATTCCGGCAGACTGTCCGCTATATCGGCGAACTGTTCCGGCGAGGTAATCTGCTGCCGGTTCAGGGCCGTGATGACATCGTCTACCAGCAATCCCGCCTCCTTGCCTGGCCCGTCATTTAATTCAGCGATGCGCACACCGGCAACACCCCTGACCTGGCGAGTCTCCCGGCTGAGCTCGACCACACGAAAGCCCAGTGGGTTGCGCCGATCTATGATAATTTCCGGCTGCACCGATGCGACGCTATTGGTCGGTGAGCTACCTAACACTACAGTGCTGGTCAGGTATTCTCCATCACGAAACAGGGTAACTTCGGCTTCCGTGCGCGGACGGTACTGGCCGACATAGAATGGCAGGTCGGTGAAATATTCAATTTCGTGCCCATTAAAATCCACGATGATGTCTTCATTGCGGATACCGGCAACCTCGGCCGGGCTATCTGCTTGCACTTCATCGACGAAGGCGCCACGGGGAAGGTCCATACCGAAGATTTCCGCCAGCGCATAATCCACTTCTTGCATGCGCACGCCGAGCAGCCCGCGCTCAACGTTACCGGTTTCCTTTAGTTGGGCTACCACGTTCATGGCTACATTGCTGGGTATGGAGAAGGAGATTCCGTTGGAGCCGCCGGTGCTACTCACTATCTGCGAGTTGATTCCTATAACTTCACCGTCGAGATTAAATAATGGTCCACCGGAGTTCCCCTGGTTTATGGCAACGTCGGTCTGAATAAAGGACATGTAATTGTAGGTTGAGCGCCCCCGTACAAATTGGCCCGGGGAAGATCGACTCATCGCGCTGATAATGCCAGCTGCTGCGGAGAATTCCAGGCCAAAGGGCGAACCGATAGCCAACACCCACTCGCCGACGCGTAAGGCGTCCGAATCACCAAATTCAACGAATGGCAGATCATCCGCAGCTATCTTAAGCAGTGCCAGATCAGAAGGTTCATCCAGTCCGATAACCTCAGCGTCGAACACACGTCGGTCGTTCAGGGTCACCTTGATCTCATCGGCGCCAACCACCACGTGGTTATTAGTCATGACATAACCGTCAGCCGAGATCAGAAAGCCGGAGCCGACCGCGCCACGCTGACGCATCTCCGGCAACTCTTCGATGTTGAGATCCAACTCCTCGCCAGGATTTAAACGACGCAACTGCTCTTCTAGTTCCGGATCCAGAATTGGCCTGCGCGACTCAACCTGTCGCACGGTGGAAATGTGAACAATAGTAGGCGCATTTTTCTCCACCAGATCCGCGAAGTCAGGCAGCTCGGCAGCGCCTGCATTGGACGCCAGTCCTGTGCCGAGCACTACCGTTATGAGAGAGGTCCGGAGGCGTGTTACAAGCCTGTTAGGGTTAATATTCATATTTGTAATTGCTGGTAACTCCTGGTGACTGTTAGCTGTAACTACTTATCGACTGTCTTGACATTGGCTACCCGGCAGCCTGACGGGGCTCCATCGCTGAGTAAGCGGCTACTTTAGCATAATGTGGCGCTATACTAACATCGGATAACAGCTGGTCTGCAGGGGTGACTGCAGGCATTGGGCAGGGAAGTGAGCGGAATCAGGGCTTGGCTTGCAGTTCGTTGACCAGCTGATACAGCGGGGAATCCTGGATGTGTTCGGTGAAGACTGGCTCGTCTTCATCGAAGGACACGCTTTCGATGTATTTGAGCAGCCGCTGCTGAGCTTGCGGATCTACCTCGAAATTGACTGACTCGACGACCAGAGCTGTGCCGGCCTCGAGCGCTTGCTGCTCAGCGGTGCCTGATTCCTGTTGCACCAGATCAGGAGTCGAAGAATTGTTCAGAGTCGCCTGGAAGGCAACTACAAAAACAGCGGCAACCGAGGCCGCGATAGCGAATTTGCTCAGGGTTTGCTGCCAAACGGAGCTTGTCTTAGTAACTGCCGACAAGGCAGGTTCAGTCTGTAGCTGCTGATTAACACGGGCACTTAGTGCAGGGCTGACAGGCATCCCGGCATCATGTAACACGGACTGCGCCAGGTTATAACGCGACCAGGTCTCACAGAGATCAGGATTGTCTGCCATAGACTGCAGCAGGCGACGCAATTCCAGGTCATCTGCTTCATTATCCAACAACGCAGATAACGACTCCTTCTCATACTGGCTCATACTCGTTCCCCGTATCATACCGCTACCACTTTACTGCTTTTGCTACTCACTGGCGCGCATTTTCTATTCTTGTAGGCGGCTCATTGCAAAATTTGCTACTGCTGCGACTATCTCAGACAGCTGAATTACATATCAGTTCCCGATGGCATAAATAGGGACCCTAGGTTCTTTAAATCAAATCCCGGATCTTCTTGTCGATTGCTTCCCTGGCACGAAATATCCTGGACCTTACCGTGCCCACCGGACAATCCATGACTTCGGTGATGTCTTCGTAACTCAGACCAGAGAATTCCCGCAGCGTAAAGGCGGTGCGCAAATCTTCCGGCAATTCCTCGATTGCAGCCGTTATAGCCTGTTTCAGCTTTTCGGTTGCGAGGCTTCCCTCGGGATTCTCAATTTCCCTGAGAACTGATCCGATTTCACTGATTTCCGCTTCATCCACGTCCAGGTCACTCGCCGGCGGGCGTCGATTTCGGGAGACCAGGTGGTTCTTTGCCGTATTTACCGCGATGCGATACAGCCAGGTATAAAAAGCGCTATCACCCCTAAACAGCGGTAGCGCCCGATAGGCCTTGATGAACGCCTCCTGGCAAACATCCTCCACCTCCTGTGGATCATGGAAAAACCTGCTGATCAGTGCCGCAACCCGATGTTGATAGCGCAACACCAGCATGTTGAATGCGTTCTTGTTGCCACTTAAGACCCTGTCAACGAGCTGTTGATCGGTATCTTCCGCCATTTGTTCCAACTCCATTTATGCTTTGGTCTGATCACAACACCAGGAACAAATGCACCGCCCGTGTGATAGACAGTGAGCCCAGACAAAAGTTCACAGGATCCACAGGCCATTATTACAGTTTCGTGAAAGCGCCGTAAAACTAAGTGAGCTCGGATCAATGCAACGGCCACTCTCGCTTACAGCGAGACCCCGCTTGCTTACAGCAAGACTACTCTGCAGGAGTCTGGCGCCTGGACTTGCTTATCCTGCCTAGCAGAGGCAGAATCCGCTTCGTTCCTGTCCCTCAAACAAGCCACAACGTGAATTAATACAATGAGTTGCCAACAGCTTCCATGACTACATCCGCTGTTAATTTAGCCACAGATACCGACATCCTAATCATCGGCAGTGGCGCCGCTGGCCTGACGCTGGCGCTTAGAAGCGCCGAATTTGCCAGGGTTACGGTGCTCAGCAAGGGCAGTCTGCGAGACGGCGCCACCTTCTATGCGCAGGGTGGGATAGCGGCGGTATTGGACAGCGAAGACAGTATCGACTCCCATGTGGAAGATACCCTGGTGGCAGGTGTTGGCCTCTGTCATCCCCAGGTTGTCGAATACATGGTGGCCCACAGCGCCGCAACGATAGCCTGGCTCGTCGCTCAGGGTGTGCCATTCACGACAAGGGCCGCCCACGGAGGACATGAGGGGGTGGCCAGCCCTGGCGCTGAGAACAGTAGCAGTGCCGCGGAACTCAGCTCCCTGCACCTCACCCAGGAAGGGGGCCACAGCCACCGCCGTATCATCCATGCGACTGATGCCACCGGCAAGGCTGTATTTGAAACCCTGCAGAGGCGCGCGCAGGACCACCCCAACATCGAATTGCTGAAAAGTTGTACCGCTGTAGATTTAGTGACACAAACGCCCGAGAACGGTTCTCAGCGCGTTTGCGTGGGGGTTTACGTCCTGAATCAGGAAACCAACTGTGTTGAAGCTATTCGAGCGAAGTTTGTGGCACTGGCCACCGGGGGTGCCAGCAAAGCCTACCTGTATACGACCAATCCCGACGGAGCCAGTGGTGATGGTATTGCCATGGCCTGGCGCGCCGGCTGCCGGGTTGCCAATATGGAATTCAATCAGTTTCACCCGACCTGTCTCTATCATCCCCATGCCAAGTCCTTTCTGATCACAGAGGCGTTACGGGGAGAAGGCGCCAAGCTGGAGCTGCCGGATGGTTCGCGCTTCATGGCCGATTTTGATGAGCGTGAGGAGTTAGCCCCGCGCGATATCGTGGCGCGGGCCATCGATTATGAGATGAAACGGCTGGGTTGTGACTGCGTCTATCTCAATATAACCCACCAGCCAGCGGAATTTGTACGCGAACACTTCCCGACCATTTACTCCCGCTGCCTGGAATTTGGCATCGACATTACCCAAGATCGCATTCCCGTGGTGCCGGCGGCGCATTACACCTGCGGTGGTGTGGTCATTAATCAACAGGGCGAGACAGATATCGGCAACCTGTATGCCATCGGAGAAACAGCCTGCAGCGGCTTACACGGCGCCAATCGCATGGCCAGCAATTCCTTGCTGGAATGCTTCGTCGTCGCCTTCGGCGCTGCCGAGAGCATTCAACGGAAATTTGAGACTACCGGGTTCACCGAGAGCATCAATCCCTGGGATGAGAGCCGTGTAAGCGATTCCGACGACGAGGTGCTGGTCTCCCATAACTGGGATGAGATTCGTCGCTTCATGTGGGATTTCGTGGGCATCGTCAGAAACAGTAAGCGGCTTAACCGCGCCGACCGCCGCATCAAACTGTTACGGGAAGAAGTCAGGGACTATTACATCAAGCACCGGGTAAGCAACGACAACCTGGAGTTACGCAATCTGGCGCTGGTATCGGAATTAATCATCAGCTGCGCACTCAAGCGCAAGGAGAGTCGCGGGCTGCATTTCACCCTGGATTATCCGCAGACCGATGCCACTTCCAGCGACACTATTCTGGTGCCCGATCAATTGTGACAATCGAAGCGCAGCAAGCGGCGCAGGCAGCGGTCATGATCCTCACTCAGGGAATCCGGTAGCAGGTTAAGCCTGATGCATCGCCCTGAATTCGAATCGCTTACCCTGAACACCAGGACCAGCAGGAACTCGCTGTAATATTCAGCCCTGGGCAGACTCACAGCCAATTCCGTAGCTCGATATCTTAAAACACAGTCCGTACTGCGAATAAGTACACTGAGTACCCGGGAATCATTGCCCGGCATGGCACTAAGCGAGTAGTGCCACAAACTAAAGCCAATCAACAATGCCAGTATCGATAACACCAAAAGAGGGAGATCGATGAGCGTTAATGCCAACAGCGCTGCCACGTGGCTCACTACTGCCAGGGCAAATTCCATAGCGGAATGATTAATATCCAGACTCAACATCGAATGCCCCAAGCCCTGCAAGGCGTTAGGGCCCTTAGTTATCAGTCTAGTCGGTCTGCTTATTGTGCGCGAGAATCAGCGCGATTATGGATTTGAATTCAGCCCGGGAAGGCTCTTCACGTCCCATCAGCCAGCTGAACAGATCTTGATCTTCCTCGGCCAATAATTCGTTATATAACACTTGCTCTTGGCGAGAGAGCGAATCAAATACGTCGCGGGCGAATGGCACCAATAACAGGTCGAGCTCTAACATTCCGCGTCTGCTGTGCCAGAATATTTCCCGTTTATCGAATTCCTGCATAAAAAGCTTCGCTGTGATTAGAGTTTAGAGGACGTCATTGGATGATAACTTAAGCGGGTTCGATTGCGATGTGCCGAAATGGGATTGTTAGGTTATTATCTGACCAGGATTCCTGCTTTAGCTTGAGAATGCAACATGCAAATAGTCGATCTATCCCACTATCAATTCGTGAGGGTCAGCGGAGCTGATGCTATCGCCTTTCTTCAGGGTCAGGTGAGCTGCAACATGCAATTGCTGAGTTCGCGGCGCAGTCTCAGCGGTGCCCTGTGTAATCTCAAGGGGCGAGTGATCGCTGATTTTCGGGTTCTGCTGCGTGGCGAGGACTGTCTGCTACAGACTGCGCCGGAGCTCGCGCAGCTCATTGTCGACACCCTGGCCAAATACGCCGTTTTCTCCAAGGTCGAATTGCAGGTGTTGGAGAAATTACCACTGATACTAGGCTGTTCAGGCACCGATGCAGCGGGCCTGCTTGCGGAGAAGTTTGGTGAGGTTCCCGCACAGGATGATGGCGTTACTGAATCGGCAGCCATCTCCATCATCAAGATCTCCGGCGTTGTGGATCGCTTCGAGCTATGGTGCCCCGATGAAGAGAAGTCGGGAAATCTGCAATCCGACCCGGATATGACAGTCAATGCCCCCTGGTCAAGCTGGCTCTACGAGGACATATGCGCCGGCCTTGTGCATATCGATGCAGCACACGCCGGCCAGTACACTCCACAATTGCTCAATTATGACCTTTCCGGCGTAATCGACTTTAAAAAGGGCTGTTATACTGGCCAGGAAGTAGTGGCACGCATGTATTATCGGGGCTCACCAAAAAAAAGAACGTACCTGCTGCGCAGCGCTACCGAAATTGCATCCGCAAGCGGTGTACTGCAGCACATCGACGGGAAGCAAAAACCAGCCGAACTCCTGGCCTTTGCCAATGGCATTGCTGAAGAAAATCCACACAGCTTGTTATTGACCATACTGGACACTCAAGCGGTGGACCGAAACGCCTTATTCACGTTATCTGACCAGGCAGACCTGGCTCTGCAACTACTCCCACTGGCCTACGGCGAACAGACGCAGATCGGGACATAGAGGGAAACTTCAGGGCAGCTCGGGATTAACCGGCTAGGAGGTGGAGTGCTGATCCTGCAGGGCAAAGGAATCCCACATACAATCCATCGTGGAGAGATCCATATTCTCGAGCATCTGTATAAGGTCGATGCGTTGAGCAATCTCCTCGTCAGAAAATTCTTCCATTTCGAGAATTCGCTTATTCAGGCAAATCGCATCATTGACGCCCACCAGATATAACAGAGAACGCGGCTCTTCATTGAACATACGGATGTGAATGGACCCCACACCATACTCGGCGATCTTGGCAATACAGGCGTTTCGATCATTGTTACCTATCGCAAATTCAATAGGAACCAGGCTATCAGCACCATTATCCACCGACTTGTCTATTGGAGAGTTTCGATAATTACTGAGTTGTACGACCTCGCCCATGGGCTTCGTCCTTTTGTCTTGGTCTGTCGGCTGGATGGATTAAGGGGGCTAGAACTTCGTTTGTGGCGGGTTAGAGACATCAGTAGCCCTACTGTTAATGCCTGCGACCACGGAAGGCAAATCGATTCTACCATCTCGATTCGATTGCACAGCAATAGTGGTGCGTGTCTCCGGATAGTGAATTACATGAGTCCTATAACCAGGCCACATACCGGCGTGTCCAAAAGAACTGGAATTGTTGTAGACAAATAGCCCATACCCATAATGAAAACTCGGATCTTCTGGATTCTGCCATTCGCCTTCTAGCATTTGATCCAAGGTTTTTTGTGAAACAATGCGATTCTCCACTAATGCACCGTAAAACTTAACAAGCATTGTCGGGTTAGTGACAAGCCCACCACCGGTCCATTCGCTCATGGGGTTGTACTTTGCGGTGCCATCTTTGCGCAGGTTACGCGCACCGGAAGCATAGCCTGGTGTAATGTCCGGCAGTAGTTCTCTGTCTTGCGGCCTGATCTGATGCAACTCCAGCGGATCTAAAATCTTTTCTTGCAGTAAATCGTAATATTCTCGCCCAGAGGCTGCTTCGATCAATCGACCAAGCACAAGATAACCAGTATCTGTGTAATAAAATCCCTCGCCCACGGGGAATAACGGATTGCGGTCCAATACACAATTAATTAATTCTTCGGGTTCAAATTTATTACTGCCTGTTCTGAGAATGCGCCATATGGAAGAAATATTGCAGCGTACACTGTCCATATAATCTCGAACGCCGGAGGAGTGGGATAACAGATGTTTTACTCGAATCTCGTCAGCGTTTGGCAAATCGTGAAACCATTCCCTATCCCCTAAATATTTAGAAGCCAGATCGTCAGTTGATAAGATGCCCTCTTCTACTAGCATCATGGTGAGTACCGCGACAAAAGTTTTGCCTGTACTTCCCCCAGGCATGCCGACATCGTTCGTCAATCGAATATCGGCTTCTTTATCAGCAAGACCTACTGCTGAACTAATAATATTTCCATCGACGGTACGAATAGCAGCACGAAGACCAGGAATATTCCTTTCTTCGAGAATTTGTTCTAGATAGGTTGATAACTCAGATTCGTCCAGCCCGATAGCACTTTGACAAAGAGTGATGAGGAGAAGCGGCAACCACTTGCGCATGGAGTACTCCTTAAATTTTTAATGTATTGGGTCAAACAGCTGGCCTGATAGTACGCAGGATAGAAAACGATACAAGCACAATCCTGCAAGTAGCACTGTATGCGACTGTCAGTATTAATAATCCCTACCTTACACCCCCTCCATCATCCACTTTGTATCTATGTACTTCGATATCCTGCATATTGCAATATTCTGATGGGCTAGATAAATTGACTATAAGATGGGCTATGAAAGTACTGTCTGATGGAGTGGGGTATTGTTATGGGTCAGTGTGATCAACTGATAGGCGCCCTCAAACTTGAGTTAAAACATCAGGGGAAGAGCTACGCAGATCTAAAGGAAGTGCTTTCTCTTTCGCATGCTAGTATCAAACGATTGTTTGCTGAAGGAAACTTCACGCTCAAACGAATTGAGAAAATCTCCGATTTCCTTGGAATCGATCTTTTGGATTTAATTGCTCTAATCGAACAAGAATCACAAAAGATAGATCAGCTCACGCTGAAGCAAGAAGAAGAACTTGCTGGTGACATAAGGCTATTGTGTTTTGCTCATTGTCTGTTCAATGGTTGGACTTTTGAAGAAATAATCACAGCTTACGATTTTACGGAGCACAATGGTATTAATATTATGGCTAAACTGGACAGGATGAAACTAATCAATGTGTTACCAGGGAATAAATATACGCTTCTCATTTCCAGAAAATTTAGCTGGATCAAGTCCGGGCCGATAGAAACCTTTTTTGAGAAACAGCTACAATCAGAATTCTTTGAATCTAAGTTTGATCATCAACACGAATCACGTATCTTTGCTAGTTCATCCCTTTCGGACAAATCAATTGAGATAATTAAAAATAGGATTACCAAATTAGCGGACGAATTGAATGATTTGCATTTGGAAGATGCCAAGCTGCCTATCAATCAAAAAAAAAGGGCATGAGTATGTTGTTAACGCTAAGACCTTGGGAAACAAAAGTATTCAAGGCATTAAGACGTAACGTTGAGTCATGAGGTCACCCATCGCCTGCCCACTAACACCAACTCCTAGTATGCATCAAGTTTGATCTTTAGCATGAAATCCACTAAATACTATTTCTCAGAAAGCCTAATCTTAAGATCTTGATAGGAGCCTTCGATAAGCTTTTGTAACGCTTCGGAATCAACTTGATTATCGAGGTTGACTTTGACATGGGCATTCGTTTACCCGTGCCGATAAGAATCCCCTGTGGATCTGGAAGAAAGGCACCACAATAAAGTCCGACATTGATATGTGACCTAAACGCGTCAACGTAAGCGAAGGGGTACACATCCAAACAGGCGGCGGGATAGCCATTGTGCAGACTCTCTTTGACATCAGGCCCACACATTTTCATAACCTCAAACCACGTTCTTGCTAGAGAGGATAACTCAGGAGGTTTTGTTGACCACCATCGGTCAATTTTAGGGTCAAACTCGAAAGAGCTGTTCAAATCAAATAATGCGATCATGGCCCAGATTCCCTATTGGTCTCCAGAAATTGGAGTTTTTTTTGAAATTAACTTTTAAGTATGGGGTTGGCAACTGTAATTATTAAGGGAGGGGGAAAGCCCCCGACCCTTATATGCAGGGTCACCCATTAATGATAATTTAGGGGGGTAAAAGGCGACCTGAGCTAACGTTTATGATGGGTAGGTTGATGGGTATATCGTATAAATCAACGTAAGCTATTGATTATAAAGACTGTTAAAGTCCGGCCTTCGGCACCAAATTCTAGACTTTCAAGTATCGATGACCAATTAGTTAGCTTCGAAGGTGACTTCGTCCCGTCTGCGGTTGCCGACGCAACCGCAGAAGCAAGTCAAGAAGAAGCCTCCTACTAAAACTTGTAACGCAATCCTAGCGTTATCGCTCTGCCAGGTTCTGGCGCATAGTTCTTAAGCAACGAAGTATGGTTTCTAATCTCCTCGTCAAGAAGATTGTCACCTAGAACGAAAAGTTTTACCTCGCTCCCATCACCAACTTGCAAGTGATAATCCGCATAGACTGACAGAAGAGTGTAGCCGTCTGTTTTCAGTTCCAGACGACTGACATCATCTTGCTCTCCGTGACGAGTTACATGCACATGCGCGCTCCAATCGTTACCAAAGTAACGAATCTCTGCACCTAATTTCGAAGAAGGTATCCTTGGAACCTTACCGCCTTTGTCAAATTCTGCTTCTACCATATCACCAAAAACAGTCAGCACTGCATTATTTCCCGAAGACTCAAATATATTATAGCTAACTTGCGCCTCAATTCCCTTAAATGTTGCATCGCGCGCGGTATACCGAGCAACCTCCTGCTCTTCGACTTCTTCGCCGGTAATATCCAAAAAGATGTAGTCATCTATATTGTTATAGTAAGCACTTATCTCGCCAGTCCATGATCCTGAGTGCTTTCGATAGCCAATCTCAAAGTTAGTAGATGTTTCTGAGTCAAGATTTGCATTTCCGATCTCCAAAAGGTTAGTCGCTGCATGCAAGACCAACTCATCATCATGATCGTCGTGATCAATGAGAGCACATGGACTTTCAACGTTAGAGGAATTTGAAAATAGCTCCTCAACCCGAGGGGCTCTTTGTGAATGGGAAATACCAAATAAAAAGTTTGACTCGTCGTTCAAGTCATATAGCAGGTTGCTGCTGATGCTAGATGATGAGTCATCATAGTCACAAGACAATCCCGCATCAATTTCGTTATTTTCGTAACGTGCCCCTAACTCCAGAGTGTAATTCGTGCCGGTAAATCGTTCTAAGGCGAATAGCCCAAGTGAGGTTATGTCAGATTTTGGAATGAAGGCTTCCTCCCCAGTGGCGCTAAATTCTGTATCTGACAATTGCAGCCCCCAGACACCAGTCCAATCTCCCATGGGCGCGTGGGTAAGAGTAAACCGACTATCGTAACCCTCAGATTCGTAAAGCGTCCCTACCTCACTACCCCCGTCTTCAAAATATTCAACCTCGCCGTGCTGGTAATCGGTCAAAGCGATATCGGCACTTAAGCTTTCGACCCAGCCACTAGTAAAACTTAATCCGCTCTTGAAATCATAGCGAGTCTGTTCAAGATCCAGTCGAACGAACTCCACTTCTTCGTGACCTTCTTCATGCTCTTCTTCATGGTGGCCATGAGAGTGGGCGCCAGGAGGAAGGCCATACTCATTATCTAATTCACTTACCGAGAAACCGACAAAACCGCGATCAGTAACATATGAAAAGCCTGCAGTACCGCCTGATGCCTTAGAATCAGAATTACCGATGAATCCGTTTGTGTTGGTGAATTCTTCTCCCTCGTGTTCATCATGGTCGTCGTCGTGATCATCGTGATGCATGCCAAGAGTCTCTTCGATATGCTCTTCCAGTTCTTCCATAGCAAATTCATCAACAGCAAAGCCGTCTACCTCAACATTGTTACTTTTTCGTTTAAAGCCGTCGAGATGAAAACCAAAAGACCCACTTGATGCGTCCAAGCGAAAAACAGTCTTGTCTTCATCGTTAACCGAGTTGTGGCTCTGCTCAATCTGGAACTCAGTTTCTTCAGTAAGCCGAGTAGGAATTCGATTATCGATGACATTCACGACACCGCCGATTGCACCGCTACCATAAAGAAGTGAGGCGGGCCCGCGAACAACTTCAATTCGATCGGCTACTAGAGCTTCAACCCCATTAGCATGGTCGGGACTCACAGCAGCAGCGTCTATCACACCAACGCTGTTTTCAAGAACCCTAACTCGGTTTCCACCCTGACCTCGAATAATGGGCTGACCAACACCGGTACCAAAGGAAGCAACCGCTACCCCGATTTCATTTTTCAGCGTATCTCCTAGAGAATTGGCAGCTTTCTCTCTAAGCGCCTCACCGGCCAGAATACCTATCGGCATAGCCGTCTCTGCTTCAGACGTCCTAAACGCTGAAGTAACAACAATTTCCTCTAACATATCTTCGTTATGGGCTTGTTCAGCAGCATTTACTTGATAGCCAGTGGTTAAAATTACACCTATACATATTGATAGTTTTGAA
>PBYU01000089.1 GCA_002730035.1 Gammaproteobacteria bacterium
CTACTGGATCGGTAACTAACTGGTAACTGGTTACGGGCTTCACTTTAAACCAAAGAATATAGAATAAGAAATGGGGCGATTTGACCATACAATCAAATCAAGGAGATGCGCTGCGCGCACTCTGCATTAAAAGCGTTATGTGTCTAGATAGGAATTGCGCATGAATTGGGAAGCTATTGGAGCTATTGGAGAGATTGTAGGGGCTACTGGTGTCATAATTTCACTTGTATATCTTGCTGTTCAAATTAGGCATAGCACTAAAGAAAGCGAACTTTCAACAATTCACAATATTTCAGAATCGTACACCGCATTCATGCAAGAAGTAGCTGGAAACGCAGAGCTATCCAAAATTTGGGATACCGGCCTTACAAACTTTAGTGCGCTTAACCGCGATGAGGTCGTTAGATTTGTAATCATCATCGGAATGGTAGGTAGAATTCTAGATGATGCATACTTGCAATTCACCTCAAAACGAATTGGATTGGAAGCATGGAGATCCTATGAAAATATTCTAGTAATGGCTGCAAAATCCGATGGGTTCGGAGAGTACTGGACGCAGCGTAGAGATATGCATACACCGGAATTCATTGCTCTCGTCGAAAAAAAGATGGAAGAATTTGCGCCAGGTTCTGATATATACAAATAGTAATCTGGCGCCAACTATTGAGTAAACGACACATAACAAAAAAATCAAAAAGGAATACAGGGCGTTATGTGTGCAGTCCTTTTTTAGTCCAGCTAGAATGCGTTGAATTCGAATAATCATTTTCAAGGCACCCAAACAATGCAAATTTATGGTCGGGCACAGAAAAACGAGTCAGAGCTAGAAATACTTTCCGAGGCAACCCTGGTTGCAGAAGCATCTACACTACGAGATTTGGCCTCATTTCTTTATCGTTGTGCAGATGCAATTGATGATCAGGGCGAGAGTTGGGAACACGAGCATTTCGAAAGCAACGAAGTTGTCAGCCCGCACTTCGTGGTTTTCAATCCGGACATTTTCAATGCTTAAGAGTTTTTGCAAAATAAGTGAAAGAATTGATGTTTGGGGGACATAACAATCAAATTGGAAAAGGAAGACGCAAGCGGCTCCTATTATTAGGGGCGATATGTTCCTTCCAAAGTTTAGAGCAATTAGAAAATTAGAATATAGGTTATGAACACTAGCAAACTAAATGAATAGCTAACTATTACGGCTAACTTGGGTGTTATTGCAGGCATTGTCTTTCTAGCCATTGAAGTGCAACAAAACACCGAAATAATGCAAGCCCAAACTCAAGATTCCATTACAGAAAAACAAATGGATTGGTATATGAATATAGGTACAAGCGAGTTTGCTTCTGATTTATATTTTAAAGGGAGAGAAGAGGGTGTCCTTGCGTTCGAAGTTGACTCTGCAGAGATTAACGCATTCAATTTCATTGCTCACGCAAATCCCAGAATTTGGGAAAATGAGTGGTATCAATACAAGAAACAATTATTCGAAGATGACGAATTTCTAGCCAGGAACAGAATTTGGCCTGTATTACTGAGTAGTCCAGGTTTTCGAGCTGTGTGGGATTCCCAAAAAGGCATTTATGCTCCGGATTTCAGAGAATACCTAGATGCCAAATTGGAAGGATATTTATCTGGTAATTCGTTCGAATCGTTGTAACGTATACAGTTCTAATGGAACTTAGTATCAGGTTTGAACTGCAATATTTAGAGTGGGTTTTTGACTATGCTGTTTCTAGCTTGGGCATTCAGTGGGTTCTTTATGCTTCAAGCCAGACGAAAATGACGACACAGAATAGCCGAAGCAAAACCAGCCACTGCTAAGTGCTGAGGAGTTCTCCTTTTTATGAAAGAGTGGTCTGGCCTCAAGAAATCACTTGTAGGTGTATTTTCCGTATCAATAGCCATGCTTGCACTGTACGGCGGTAGAAGCTATTGGGAATCGGCATTTGAAAATCTTGAAGCTCCAATGGAGGCGCGGAGCTCTGCAAATTCTCTATCCGGCCAGCCCGCATCTAACAGTCTGCCCAGAGCCACTGAGCGTGTCATCTTTAACGGAGTACCGCCATACTTAAGCAAACTACCTATCCTGGATAATAGTCTTTATCTCATGCATGACAATAATGCTTTCCTTCTCGGCGGCACCAATATTCACCTAATTTACTATAGCGCATGGAAGCGAATTGGCGGCACAGCAACGATTCGAGAACGCGAAGATGCGATCGAATTTGAAATGGCTGAGCAACCCTATATTGAGTTTTCATACGGGGGCAAATTTTATTCAGTTGAAGTATCCAGTCGCCTATACTCCTATAGAATGCAGTTCCGAGAGTTAGCTGAGGCAACAATTGAACTCAATAGAAAGTTTGGCGATGCATTTTGAGAGCCGATACAAATAAAATGGAAGAGTAGCATTCACTCCCCGCCTTTTTAGTGTTCCGGCTTTTCCCATGTACGTGGGGTAAATGAATACGGGCCCAACAATTCTCCACAAGCTTGGATCAATCCTACCACCCCTGGCGGAGCGGCCAGTTGGTACAAAACACTCTCTATTCCGTAGTGAAATAACCCTGGAATTTCTGCAAGGAGACAAAAATTGGCACAGTACATGATTACCTATCTAGGCGGCGATCAGCCATCCAGCCCGGAGGAAGGTCAGCAACAAATGGCGAAGTACAGAGAATGGTTAGCCGCTTTGGGTGATGCGGCCGTGAGCCCTGCGAACCCATTAAAGGGAACGAGTACGGTGCTCCCTGATGGCAGTGTTACCGCAGGAAGTACCACGTCGATGTCTGGTTTCACCGTTATCGAAGCCACATCTATGGAGCAAGCGCTGGCTGTTGCGAAAGCCTGCCCTTTTCTGGAAATTGGCGGTTCACTCGAGGTCTCCGAACTGATTAAGATGCCTGATTAGTCTCTAACGCCAATGCAAGCGTCCTCAATTAGTATCATCAGTATTCAATTACAGCCCGAAGTGTAAGATGAGAAAAATTCTGATATTTGGTAAGTCTGGATCGGGCAAATCGACGCTGGCAACAGAGTTGTGTATCTCGGAGGAACTGGCGCACCTGGACCTGGATGAGCTCGCCTGGCTGCCAACTAACCCGCCTGAGCGAGGCCCGCTGGATGAGTCATTCGTCAAAATACAGGAGTTCACTGCGCAACATGATGCCTGGGTAATAGAAGGCTGTTACACGGACTTGCTTGAACTGGTGTCTGCAGCGGCTACAGAAATTATTTTTTTGAAATTGCCGATCAAGCTATGTATAGAAAATGCCAGGAATCGCGCCTGGGAGCCACACAAATATGAATCCAAAGAAGTCCAGGATGCCAATCTGGACATGTTACTCGAATGGATCGCGCAATATGATCAACGAGAAGGCGTCCTGTCGCTTGATTCGCACCAGTCTTTGTATAATCAGTTCTCTGGGAAGAAGACTGTGTATTCAAGCAATGACAGAGACGGCTGAGAGGCAATTCATGTCGTCTGAACTGCAATCCTGAGTTTCCATGATAAACAAACAATACCACTTTCGACCCTCTGCAAATGGCTACTTGATAGGATAGAGAGCATGACAAAGATGATATTTTATTACGCACCCATGACTGTTTCAGTTGCCCCCCATATCGCACTGGAAGAGGCTGGTGTGACTTACGAGTCCAGAAAACTGGACTTCTCCATCACCGAACAACGCTCGAAGCAATATCTCAGCATCAATCCCAAGGGGCGGGTGCCATCACTGGTCACGGATAACGGCATCATCACCGAGACTCCAGCGATTCTTGCCTATATTGCCCAGGCATACCCGGAAGCTAATCTGGCACCGCTGCAGGACCCGTACCGATTCGCAAAAATGCAGGAAATCAATGTCTATCTTGCTGCCACGGTACATGTGAACCACGCGCACAAAATTCGAGGGACCCGCTGGGTAGATGATGATGCCGCCATCAGCGCGATGCGTGCCAAGGTGCCACAGACGATGCATGAGAGTTTCGAGTTGATCGAAAACGAAATGTTTGTCGGACCCTGGGTGTTGGGTGAAGATTTTTCGGTGAGTGATTGTTACCTATTCTGCATTTCCCTATGGCTGAAAGGGGATAAGGTGGACATCGAAGATTTCCCCAGGATAAACGAACACAATAAACGCATGCGCGAGCGTGCTTCAGTTGTTAAAGTGTTAGAACTACATGGTATAGCCTGACCGTGTAACTCGAATAACTCTCGGAAAATTGAGGAACTTACAATGCAAAAGCCGCAAAGGATTCACTCTTTTTATGTCATGGCACTGCTCCTGGCGCTATTGGGGTTCAGTAATGTCGCAGTTGCAGATGCCATCGAACGCGGCCAGAAGTATGTGATGGCCACCCACAGTTTCAATGTGTTTATCGGGCCACGCACGAATCGCCAGACCGGAGAAACCAGCCCCGGTCCTCTGGCGGCACTCGCCGAAGAAGCGGGTAAGGCGGGGCATGCAAACCTTGCGGTGCAGATGATCGGCGGATCTACCCCCATGCAGCACTGGAACCAGGGTAATGGTGATGACTCGCAGAATATCGCCAAGGTGGCGCTGCACAAAGGAGGTGTGGATGTATTTACCATGTCACCCAATTCCATCATGCCCGAGGACGGCATCGATTTATTTGGTGACCTGCTTATTCAGACCAATCCACAAAGCCGGCTCATGGTACAAAATTCCTGGTCGGCGTGGGATGGCTATGGCAGCACAGCGAGTGTCGGAGGAAGTGGTGGCAATGGTTTTGTGAATGCCGATCGTGATAACGCCACGCTGGACACTATCGACGCTTGGCTGGAAACCCTGCAAGGCGAAGACGAATACCTCGATAGGTTGCGTGGTCAACTAACTGGAATCAATCACCGTGCCAATCGCGCTATGGCCAGCGTAGTCCCCTCTTCTATTGCCGTGTACAACCTGCGCAAGCAAATCATCAAAGGCAATGTAGCGGGAATTAATAGGCAATCCGAAGTGTTTCGTGACCCGATTGGACATGGGGCGCAACCGGTAATGAACGTGGTGACTTACACCTGGTTTGCCGCCATGTACAGACAGAGCCCGGTAGGACTGCAAGCATTGGTAGATCGCTCAGACCCAAGCTCTGCGGAGCGGGAGTTACTGCTGCAGAAAATTGCCTGGAACGCAGTAGTGGGTGAGCCCATGAGTGGAGTCAGTGGCTCGACCGTACCCCTCGATTGAATGTAGCCCATTAGTGGCCAGGCAAAAAAGGGGCGCCGTCTAAGGCGCCCCTTTTTTGTGAAATCCCCCGTGAGATCTTATTCAGACTTGCGCACATAGCGTCCGTCAAACGAGATGTCCCACTCCCCTGAATCGTGATTAAACTGCTCGAAGAACTGCCGCACACTGCCGTCAGAGTTAGCCGTCCAGCTGCCCCGAAAATCCCACACAGCGCCGGCAAAATTGTAAATGCTGCCCTCCAACACCATGGAGTCTCCCCGTAGACCACCGACGATATCGATGGAATAACGCCCTTGGGATACCCACACCTGCCGCCATTCCCTTGTCACCGGATTGTAGTAATTCAGGCTGGTACCGGTGACACCGTTGCTACTGGTCCAGCGCTCCAACATCATGCAGCCCTGCTCCATGGACTGGATACTGTTCTCCCCGGCCCGGTTCCCGGTGGCATTATCGAACACATCCCATTCGCCTATCCAGAAGGCGAAATCGGCGAAACCATCAAGCTCTTCACAACCCAACTGTTGGGAATAGGCAATGGGTCCTGTTAGCAAGCCAATAAGCAGAAAAACCGCCAGTGTTTGCTTCACAATGCTAAAACCTCCACGGAATTAATCGTTGAGAATCAACATACTACACTACGTCATCCCGCGCTACAGACAGCCTGTAAGAGGCAGTGGCAATGCGCGGAAGGGATTGCAAAGTGTTAGCGGACTTGGCACCCTTAGCTCCGTGAAGTAGCGAATCAAAAACAACAACAACAGAGAATCAATCATGACCAAGCGTACCCTGCTTACCCTGCTCGCGACCTTTGTTGCAGCCTTATCGCTGGGCTCTCAGTCCCAGGCCGCCGACTTCGACCGCATTGGCACATTCGATTTTCCCACCTCCGGCTCTGCCGCCGCGCAGGAACACTTTCTGTTGGGCGTGGGTTATCTGCACAGCTTCGGCATGACCCAAGCCCAGGCTGAATTCCGTAAAGCCCAGGAACTGGATCCGGAATTCGCCATGGCATACTGGGGCGAAGCTTTTACTTACCAGCATCCGTTCTTTGGCGTTAAGGACGATGGTCCGGGTGAGGCCTTGATGAAGCTGGGCAGAAGCAGCGAAGAGCGGCTGACCAAGGCGCCGACCGAGAAGGAGAAAGGCTTTTTGCGTGCCGCAGAGGCGTATGCACTCACCCCCGGTGGTATGCCGGAGCGACGCACGGCCTGGATGAATGCCATGGCGGAGCTGTTCGAAAAGTATCCTGACGACGATGAAGTGAAAGCCTTCTATACCGTCTCCATGCTGGCTGGCGCGACGGCGGCGGGTCCGATGCGGGATCGCATCAATATGCGCGCTGGCGCACTCGCCCTGCAATTGTTCAAGGACAACGGCAATCATCCCGGCGCGGCACATTACGTAATTCATTCCTTCGACGATCCTATTCACGCGCCGATTGCCCTGGAGGCCGCCTTCAAATATGCCGACATCGCACCAGCGGTGTCCCATGCGCGCCACATGCCCACCCATATCTTTATCCAGCACGGCAAGTGGAACGAGGTGGTAATGTGGAACGAATCAGCATTCAACGTGGCCCGGGAATTGTGGAAGCCAGGTAATGGGGTGGGTGAGCAGAATCACTCCAATGACTGGGGTCAGTACGGCGATCTCCAGCGCGGTGATATCGAGCGATCGAAGCTCTGGATCAGCCGCGCCGAACAAACATTGAAGGAAAATCCCAATGATCCCCGTTCGCAAAGCGTCTTCACAACGGTAAAGGCGCGACACACCATAGAAACCCAGGACTGGAAGTTGCAGGATTTAACTGACGACCTGCGTAGCGACGAATTGCTAGCGCTTGGCCTGAGTGCCATCAATCTGGGCGAGCTCGAACTGGCTGGCCAGGTCGCCGAGCGTCTGGGCACTCTAGCTGGGCAGAACGAGAATAACCTGCCACTGAAAGTCAGCCATATGGAAGTGGCCGCGATGTCGATGTTGATGAACTCTCATGAGATGACTGGTGCCACCGCAACGAATCAGCACCAACAGGCGATTGCCATGTTGCAGGAGGCAGTAGAACTTACCAACCAGGGCCGCTTGCCGAATGGCGCCGCCAATCCATTGAAGCCAGTGCATGAACTCACCGGCGAAGTGCTACTACATGCCGGACAGTCAGCGGGCGCTGCAGGGCTGTTCGAAGAATCCCTGCTACGCATGCCCAACCGGCCACTGTCGTTAGTAGGCGCCGCCCGTGCTTACAAGCAGGCAGGCGATGCAGTCAGGGCAGCCGAAAAGTATGCAGCGCTGTTGGCAGTCTGGTCTGATGACAGCAATCCCGCCGTGCAGGAAGCGAAAGACTATCTCGGATTCTAGGAGCTGGTGATGACAAAAAAAATATTGGAAAAAGCCGCCGCTAACGGCCTGATCAATCGCCGCCATCTGTTGGGTATGGGACTGACGGGAGCCGGTGTGGTTGCCACTAATTCTGTTATGGGCGCCGATGCTGCACTCAACTTTGAGATCCCTGGCTGGTCAAAACAGCCTGGCCCCGGTGCCAGCGCCTATGGTGGCCGTTCCTCCTACGCGGAGCAATTACAGCGCACCGCCGGTCGGCCTAACCCGACCTATCCCGGTGGTGGCTCATCCCGTTCGCCGCTGCAGCATCTGCAGGGCATCATTACACCCAACAGCCTGCACTTCGAGCGTCATCACGCCGGAATCCCGGATATCGATCCGGCGCAGCACAAGCTGGTCATCAATGGATTGGTAAGACAACCCCTGGTGTTCAGTTATGAAGATCTCTTGAAGTATCCGATGGTAAGCCGTATTTACTTTCTCGAGTGTTCTGGGAACAGCGGTGCACTGTTAAGAGGAGTCCAGGGTGGTAATGCCCAGAGCCTGCATGGACTGGTGTCCTGTGCCGAATGGACAGGCATCCCCCTGTCTACGCTTCTGGATGAAGCAGGAGTACTGCCGGACGCGCGCTGGGTGGCCGCCGTAGGTGCCGACGCTGCCAGCATGGGTCGTTCGGTTCCTATTGAGAAGGCACTCGACGATACCATGGTGGCACTGTTTCAGAATGGTGAGCCAGTAATGCCCGGACAGGGCTATCCCATGCGTCTGTTTCTTCCAGGCTGGGAAGGCAATGCCAGCGTGAAGTGGCTCAGCCAATTAAAACTCACACGCGAAGCTGTACATTTCCGCGACGAGACAAGTAAGTACACCGATGTGCTTTCGAACCGCAGCAGCCTGCAGTTCACCTTCCCCATGGGAACCAAGTCACTGATCACTTCGCCATCGGGCCAGATGTCACTGCCGGGTCAGGGGCTTTATAAGATTACCGGTATCGCCTGGTCAGGCACCGGTAGCATTCGGCGCGTCGAGGTCAGTGCCGACGGTGGGCGCAGCTGGGCCGATGCCTTGATCGAGAGTAACCAATTCGACAAAGCCCTGACACGATTCAGCATTCCCTGGCAATGGGCAGGTGGCGATGCCATCTTGCAGAGCCGCGCCACGGACAGTGCCGGCAATGTCCAGCCCACCCGGGATGCCATCATCGCCGACAGAGGCACCATCAGCTTTTACCACAACCATTGTATTCAGAGTTGGGCGGTGACTGATTCAGGGGAGGTGAGTAATGTCTATGTTTAAGAAAATACTTGCCGCTTTACTACTCGCCTCGATAGCAATGAGTTCATTTCTGGCCAGCTCGCAGGAAACTGTGAGACTTGGCACGCCTGTCACCGAAGATCAGTTGGAAAACTTCGACCTGGTTGCGCCTCCCGATGGATCGGGATTTCCCTCAGGAAGTGGCACCGCCCGCCAGGGCAAGGCAGTCTTCGATACTAATTGTGCAGCCTGCCATGCTTCCAATGGTGAGGGGACGTCCGGCAACACGGTTATCGTCGGCGGCGACATGCATTCGGAGGAAAATCCGCTGCGCACGGTGGGCAGCTTCTGGCCCTATGCCAGTACCATCTTTGATTACGTACGCAGGGCGATGCCGGCCGATGCACCGAAGTCCTTATCCAATACCGAGGTTTACCAGGTCACGGCTTACGTGCTGTTTCTCAACGGGATAATTGAGGAAGACATGGTATTGAATAGCGAGACCCTGCAATCCGTCGAGATGCCCAACGCCGATGGTTTCATCGATCGTAGTCATATTCAGTAAACGGTAACGCTTGCTGGCACAGGGTTTGAAAAGAACTGTGAGTGAGCGCAGGGATGCGCGGCAGTGCGCTTCTATCATCAATCTTTGAGGGTAGCTAATACTAAGTTATTATTTGCAAGGATTTGCACAGCAAATGCGAGCCCTGAAATAACAAGGAAAACCGCGCTTTTTCGCCAGTGATTTTAGGGCGACGCTTCAAAAAATGCAGGGATGCATTTTTTGAAGCAATAGGTAAATAGTGCAATAATTCCTTGCACTTAGATTTCTAATCCCTACTATTCACACCCGATATAGCCTACTCGAAGCTATCCCAGAGAGAATTTCATGAGATTACCGAAGTTTTTGCCGTGCGTGGTCAGCACGGTGGCTGTATCTCTGCTATCCAGCACCCTTTTCGGGGCCGATGAAGGGCTGGCGATTCCCCTTATAGACGGCGAGCCCACGCTGGCTGATTTCGCCGGAATGACGCCCAATAGTGCGCTGGCCCGTTCAATGATCAGGGTGGAAAACTTTATTCAGCGGCAGCCGGATGATGGCGATGCTGCCACCCAGCGGACTGAAGTCTACGTCGGTTATGACCAGGAGCGCCTCTATGCAATCTACCTGGCATTTGACACCAGTCCGGATCTGATTCGCGCCAATCTCTCTTCCCGGGAAAACATCGAAGGTGACGATAGCGTCGGCCTCACTATCAATACTTTCAACGATCAGCGTACTGCTTTCGCGTTTCGTACTACAGCCATGGGAATCCAGTGGGATGCGCGCTGGACCGAGGGCTCCTCATTCCGCGGAGGATTCGATACCACACTGGAAGCCGTATGGGATAGCGAGGGAGAGCTGACCGGCCAGGGCTATATGGCGAGGATGGCTATTCCGCTGCGCAGCCTGCGGTTTCCGGACTCGGAAGAACAGCTATGGCGTATCCAGTTCACCCGCGACATTCCCAGGCTCAGCGAAATGTCCTACTGGCCGGCCTACTCGATCGACATCGAAGGGCGCCTGAACCAGACTGCCATGCTAAGAGGTATTCACGACGTGTCACCGGGCAATAATTCCCAAATTATCCCCTTCCTGTTTGCGCGGGATGTCGACGCTCTGGACCGCGGCGCAGTGGGAGGCCCCCGCTTCGATACCACTACCGAGCGGGATGTGGGGCTTGATGCAAAATTTGTGTTCAACGATGCCATGGTGCTGGATCTCACCCTGAATCCTGACTTCAGCCAGGTAGAATCGGACGAGCCTCAGGTCACGGTAAACGAGAGATTCGAAGTACAATTTCCAGAACGACGCCTGTTCTTCATTGAAAACGCCGATTTCTTCTCCACCACTTCTACACGGTGTTTACCCGTCGTATTGTCGATCCGGAAGGTGGGCTACGGTTTACCGGTCGTTCCGGGAACTATGGTTTCGGCGCCATCATGATCAACGATGAAGCACCGGGTCTGAACAGGGCTGCTGGAGATCCGCTGCGCGGCGAGAAAGCCAATATCGGTATTCTGCGAGGCTTCAGGGATATTTCTAATCAATCCAGAGTTGGCTTCCTGGTCAGTGATCGCGAACTTGGGGATGGCTATAACCGGGTTGCCAGCGTCGATGGCCGCTTCAAGTTGAATGACAATTGGATTACCGAAATGCAATTTACTGGCACTGAGAGCGAACCGCTTGCCGATGGAGAATCGACAACGGGCTATCAGCGCAATATACAAGTTAACCGAGTTGGGCGAACGCTCAATACTCACTCACATTTTGTTGATACCAGCACAGACTTCCGCACAGAGCTGGGCTTTCAACGACGTTATTCACGCTCCGATACCACGGGAATACATAACCGTGTAGCCCTCACGTTCTATCCCGAAGCCTTCAACATCAATAGTTGGAGTACGACGGTAATGGACTTTTACTTAAACGATACTAAAGGCACACGAATTTACCATTCCCTGGCACCGCAGTTTGATCTAAACTTTGATACCACTGGATTTGGATTTCAATATTCGGACTACACAGAGATTCTGAGACCACAGGATTTTCCAGGCGTTGTATCAAACACTCGTTACAATTATGACAATTGGCGGGTGAGCTTTTACGACATCACATTAGAATCCATAGAATTAAAAGCAAGTTATCAGACAGGTAAGACGTTAAACCTGGTCCCTGCTTTTGGCAGCCTGCCGACTGTAGAAGATACAAATCGAGTGACGGCTGACCTGATCTGGCGACCCATCGATAGATTGCGTATCGCCAACACCTACTTTTACACGGAAGTGGAGACCAGTAGCGGTGGCAGCAAGGTGTTCTCCAACGAAATACTTCGCAGCAACTGGAACTACCAGTTCACCCGCGAGCTGTCACTTCGCTTTATTGCCCAGTATGAGCAAACCGAAGCCGGTCCATTAACTCGCCTCGAGAATGAAGAAAATCTAAATTTCGATGTTCTGTTGCGTTATGTAATCAATCCCTGGTCAGCGTTTTATGTCGGATACAATTCAAATCAAAGCAATTTTGATATAGTAGAGATGGAAGGCGAACGGGAATTGGTAACAACCAACGACTTAAGGCGAGACGGCAACCAGTTTTTCGTGAAATTTTCTTACTTGTTCCGGAGATAGGTCAAAATCATTATGAAGAAATCAGTTAACCTGCTAACGCTTATATTCATTATCGGCTTCGGCTTTAACACCCAATCGAGTGCACAATCGGAGGCTGCAAATATGTCACAGAACGAATCGATAGTTCGTGAATTTATCGCCGCCTGGTCGAATCTGGATCCAGTAGAACTGGCCAGCTATTTCACAGAGGACGGCACGTACCACAACATCCCTTCAGGAGCCACTACCGGCCGCGACAATATTCAGCAGTTCATTGCTGGCTTCAGCAGGCCCTGGGAATCGACCGACTGGGAAATCATCAGCCTGGTTGCCGACGGCAACACGGTGATAGTCGAGCGCCTGGACAAGACCGTGGTTGCAGGTAGCCCGGTTAACCTGCCCTGCGTCGGGGTTTATGAAATGGAAAATGGCAAGATCAAGATGTGGCGTGACTATTTCGATCTGGCCACTTATACCAATGCATTGACAGCAGCACTGAACCAGGCTCCCCAATAGCCCGCGAGTCTAGATTGTTCCAGGTCAAGCTCATCCGAAATTGTCCTGGTTTGATCTGTCTTCGCCGTTCTCCTCACGCTAAAATCACTGCCCATTCTTCTTTTTAAGCAAGGGATGACGGCTAAGATGATTTTTCACCAACTGTTTGAACCCCTTTCCAACACCTACACCTACCTGATTGGTTGCGAAGACAGCGGTCAGGCAGTGCTGGTCGATCCAGTGGTTCCCACCGTGGAACGGGATCTTGAGAAACTCAGCAGCCTGGGACTAACGCTAGCGATGACTATTGAAACCCACGTGCACGCCGACCACATAACCTCGGCGTTAATCCTACGCGACAGAGTGGCTAGTAAAATCGCGTTCCCTGCCGTGGATAATTTGCCCTGTGTGGATTTACGTATCGAAGATGAGATTCCAGTACAACTCGGATCGGTATCACTGCAACCGCTCTTTACGCCTGGCCATACCGATGATCATTTCTGTTTTCTGGTTAATGATCGATTATTGAGTGGCGACTGCCTGTTGATCGATGGCTGCGGCCGCCCGGATTTCCAGAATGGCGACGCGATCCAGCTCTATCACAGTATATCCGACAAGCTATACAGGCTTGGGGAAGACACGCTGGTCTATCCGGGACACGACTATGAAAGGCGCTTCGTTTCCAGCATTGCTCAAGAAAAAGCGCGCAATTCGCGCATTAACCAGCATACGTCCGAGGACGAGTTCGTGCAAACCATGGCCGAACTCAATCTACCTCATCCAAAATTTATTGAATACGCGGTACCTGGCAATCAACTTTGCGGTGAATGTCCCAGTGACCTGCCGGAGAATATGGAAAAATACTGCCAGCAGATGACCGAGAGTCCACAGGACTAGTAATGCTTTACAGCTCAGGCCATGCGTTTCAGGAATGGCTTCTTATCGATGAATTGGTGTTTCAACGCAGCCAGTATATGGACCGCGATAAGCAGCTTCAAAAGCGTGGCAGTAATTTCATGGATTATATGGAACACCGCTAAAACGGACTCATTGTGACCAGAGGTGATATTGATCAGGCCGAATACCCGCACATCCTGTTCAAAGAAGATGCCCTGCAGAATGCCGCTGCCAACCATTACGCCGACCAGTATATAGAAAGCCACATGATTGGTCCGGCTCCAAGTCTTCTCCCATGACTTCAGGTCAGGCAGAGATGCGACCGGATGCTTACGACGCAGGCTATAGCGATACATCATCAATGCCAGAATCACGATTGCCCCACCTGAGTGAAACATCAGGATAAAGCCCTTCGCTTCTCCCTCACTGGACTCGACCACCGCTCCACTGACAAATAGCCAGAACAGGACCAGCACAGCCAATAACCAGTGCAGGATTTTCTGTGCGCGGGAATAGGACTCGTTCATTATTATTCTCCTGGGTCTCTATAAGTATGCAGTAGACGGACTTTGCCAGCGATTACTTATTGTTTCCACTATGTCAGACCAGGAGGTCAGAACACTAATCCTCCAATTGTTCTATTTTACAGATCATAACGAATAGGCTAGTTTTACGAACAAATAACAACATAGCCTGTTCCCCACCCAGTTCAGCTGATCTGCCATGACCACAGGGAAGGCAATAGAGGATTCGAGCTTATGGCTGGATTACTGTCCAAAGAGAGAATCATTGCGCCCGCCGATTACAATCGCTGGCGTGTCCCCCTGGCCTCTGTTGCCATCCACCTGTGTATCGGATCGGTGTATGCCTGGAGCATCTACAATCCTTCCCTAACCCGCGTGTTTGGCGTTGTCACCAGCGCCGGTGATGACTGGAGCCTCAGCGAAGTCGTCTGGGTATTTACCGTGGCGATCGTGTTCCTGGGCCTGGCCGCCGCTTTCGCTGGTAAATGGCTGGAGCATGTCGGCCCTCGCAAGGTTGGTGTGGTGGCGGCCTGTTGCTGGGGTGGCGGTTATATCGTCGGCGCGGCGGGCATTCTAAGCCATCAGCTGTGGTTGTTGTATCTGGGCTATGGTGTGATTGGCGGCTGCGGGCTCGGGCTCGGTTATGTATCGCCGGTCAGTACGCTGATACGCTGGTTCCCGGACCGGCGCGGCATGGCCGCCGGCATGGCCATCATGGGTTTTGGCGGTGGCGCCATGATCGGTACGCCGATGAAGCAGTACTTCATCCGCCTGTTTTACCAGGCGCCGGAATATCTTGGCACAGTGGCCGATGTAAACCTGATCACCGAGGCGGGTCGCCGCTTCGCAGAGATCGGCGGCGCGTTGCAGGAAGTAGTGGTTGTGGGCGCCGCCGAAGTACGGGACATGACGATTCCAGGCCCGGAAGGCGTCTACCTGGTCGATTCCGGTGCCGCCGGTGTGGCCGAGACTTTCCTGGTGATTGGCGTGATCTATCTGATAGTGATGCTGATCGCTGCCTTCTCCTACCGAATACCCACTGAAGGATGGCAACCCGAAGGCTGGGAAGAGCCCGATGAGGCGGACCGTGGCGCCATGATCTCCCATTACAATGTAGATATCGATGAGGCCCTCAAGACGCCCCAGTTCTATCAATTGTGGATCGTGCTGTGCCTGAACGTGACAGCCGGCATCGGTGTACTGGGCGTGGCCCGCACCATGATCACGGAAATATTCGGCAGCACCCTGCCGCAGGTCGTGGATACCGCTTTCGCGGCCACCTATGTGGTTATGATCAGCGCCTTTAATATGGTCGGCCGATTCATCTGGGCCAGTGCCTCGGACTATATCGGCCGGCGCAATACTTACTGGGTGTTCTTCGTGCTGGGCATCGTGCTGTACCTGTCCATTCCCTTCACGGCGGCACAGGTAAGCATCAATCCTGCCGTGGTGTGGCTGGTGTATTTCTACGCCGCCACCATGATTATCTTCACCATGTATGGAGGTGGATTCGCCACTATCCCTGCCTACCTTGCCGATATTTTCGGCACCAAGTATGTCGGTGGCATCCATGGTCGACTGTTGACCGCCTGGAGCACAGCTGGAGTGCTGGGTCCGTTGGCCATCACATCGCTGCGGGAAAATTCCATCAATAATGCCATCAACGAGCTGATGACGACCATCGATCCGGCTGTCTTCCAGGCGCAATTCGGTGCCGCTGTCGATCAGCTGGAGGTGCTGGTGGCACAAAACTCGGTGACTATTTCGCGGTTGATGGAGATTGCTCCGGCGGGCACTACCGACCCAACCAGCGGCATCTATAACTCTACGATGATACTGATGGCCGCGTTGTTGGCAATTGCGCTGGTGAGCAATGCACTGATGCGACCGGTGGACGCCAGGCATCATCTGATTGAGGGCTAGAAGAAAGGACTAGTCCACCAGCAATTCGGCTATTTCCCCGGGTTCAGGAAAACGCGCCAGCTGGTGCCTGGATAACTGCAGATCGAATATCGATTCGACGCTTTACAATCCTAGCTGATGACTTGAGCCTGACCCATCGCCATTTCAATTTGTCTACTCGCGCTTCGACAACCAGATGCCTCCAAGCTTCAATCGCTTAGTGACGGGGTACAATCCAAGGGTGTGATGCTCCACTCTGACCAAGAATTCCAATATACAAGTCTAGCCTTCAGGCAACGGCTATGGCGTTATCAAATGGTTCAGAGTATGAGCCGTCGCCGTAATTGCCGGAACAATAGCCCAATGGAGCGATTCTTTAGAAGCTTGAAATCAGTATGGATTCCCGAGGTGGGTCAGCCCTCGAATAGAGAGGCCAAGCAGGCTATCACTGATTAGTTTGTGGGGTATTACAGTCAATACAGCACATGCTCACAATGAAGGATTGCCTCCAAATAGAGCTGGGAAATACTATTGGAATGACTATATAACCTTGGCCAATAATACTTGACTATTACAGCCTGGTTTCCGTCATTTTGTCACGTGTTTTGTGAGGATGAAAATATCACCAATCATAAGGTGGCCAAATCAATTATGCCGCTGCTGGAGGATGATTAGTTTAGGGTTGACCGAGATCAATGATTTCTAAAGGAAACCTCCTTTAATATGTACGTGTGGAAAAACACGTGGCATATAAAGGCATCAACTTTTTCGCTTTTTTATGCTATCTGTTACCGACCCTATGAGTGGTAACACCCGTTTTAGGCTTGGTGTGGGCAAGATACGAAAGATTGGTGCGAGTCCTTATAAAAAGGATTTTTTTTCAGATGACATTTACCAACAGGACGTTAAGTGAATCTACCAACAGGACGTTAAGTGAATCTACCAACAGGACGTTAAGTGAATCGAAGGCTTGTACTCGATAAGTAGGAAAATGATCAGGATCAAAGTTCTTGTGTGTGGCTTCACGCTGCTTGTTATGGGCGCGGGATCGGCATACGCTGACGATTTCGGGAAAGAGCTATACGAATCCAACTGCGCGGCCTGTCATGGTGATGACGGTACCGCCCTCCTACCCGGAACACCGCACTTCTCAAGAGGGGAACGATTGGAGAAGACGGATGCAGAATTAATGGAATCCATCGTTAGCGGTCTGAAAATCATGCCTCCCTGGGCTGGTATCATGAGCGAAAAGGAGCTAGAAGATTGTCTGGCCTACCTCAGACTACTTGGCCCCGCGGCTAACTCGAATTCTAGCGATAACGGAGACGACGAGGATTAAGCTGGCTCTGATTGAATTGTGCTTGATCAATATTTGCCTCTCATTTCACTCTTTTCACTTTGTTCACTCTGCCTCTAACTGTTCCGAGATCCAGTTTCTCTCAACAGGCGTTTACCAATGAAGCGCTTATCCATGCGGATCAAGCACTCTAAAACCCTCACTCCAGCAAAACCTACCGATGATTGATTGAATTGCGCAGGAAACTGGCAACAGTAGAACCACACTGACGGAAATTGGAAAACTACCCAGGTACTCCTTAAGCGATATGCTTTCAACAAAATCCTAATGCTGTCGATGATCAACCGGTCATCAATATTAATTCTGCTTGCCCTACAGATCACCTTGAATACCTGATGAGAAGCCAGGAACCCTCTGAACAAAACTATGGCCAGAGTGGTCAAC
>PBYU01000090.1 GCA_002730035.1 Gammaproteobacteria bacterium
AAAAACCGAGGCTGCTCTCCGATAATGGATCCAGCTACGTATCCGGCGAGCTTGCTGACTGGCTTGGCGACAACGGCATGAGTCATGTTCGCGGTGCGCTGGGATGACAGAACTAGTGAGGGTCATGCTGATTTCAAGGTACACACCGGCGGCCTCTTCGAAATCGCCTATGGCACCGATACGAGCAAAAAAATCAGCTCCAGCATCGCCGTCAACACCATGTCCGAAACTCTCGGTGACTGGTCCTATTTGTTCAAGGGCGGTGTCACCTACAAGCCCAATGACCGCTTCTCACTCGACGTGGATTTTATGTACCGCCGCGCTAACGAATGGCTGATTCACCTTGCTGGCCCAACCGTGGGGACTTATGACGCCATCCACTGGCAACCCGGCGTCGGTATGGATTTGTTTTTCACCGCCAGACAACAACTGCGCTTTTCATTGCAGTGGGTTGTCATCAAGGCAAACGCAACTAATGTGTACCGTGTACCACAGGGCGATGGCGAACTAATCCAGATTACAGGCGGCATCCACAACGATCCCACTTATGACTTCACCATCAGCCGAATTACGGCCCAACTCCGTTATCGCTGGGAAATTGCTCCGCTATCGGATCTCTTTATCGTCTATACCCGGGGCAGCAATATTCCTAGTCAGAATGCCGATGGTTTCACTGATCTTTTTACTAACGCGTTGACAGACCCAATCATCGACCGACTGGTTATCAAACTTCGTTACCGCTTCGGCAGTTAAACAGATCTGGGAGGGCAGAGGAGATAGGGACACTAATAACTTAGTAACTTAAGCAAACCAACTCTGTCAGTACCGTGTGTTGCGTTGGCCGGTTGAGACCGCAGTCAATAGCGGACGCTTTATTCATCCGCCAGACCGAACACAACCAGCGCGTTGCCAGGAATGTGAAGGTTATAACCGTAACCTGCGTTGACGTACATCAACCCGTGCGCGATCAAAACACCGCCGCCACTAAATGCACCGCCAGTTGCTTCCTCTCCTGATACGGTTTGATACTTACCCAATAAGTTCTTTTCCCATAGCACGGTTCCATCCTCGCGGGAATAAATCCGAATTCGTCCGTCGAGATGACCGGCGATGACGGCACCAGGAATAGCCGTGATTGCTTGAGAAATACCTGGAGTACAAAACGGCATATCATTGCAAACATCAGTTGGCGCTGGTGCCGACCAGATGATTTCACCGGTCCCTGCATTCACCGAATACACACCAGGCTTAGCCGGCGTCTCCCATTTGTAGCGCTGTTCGTCGTTAAAAAAATTAAGATCGTTAATGGGTACGTAGAGACTGTCGCTCTCTGCCGCGATGCCAAAATGCACGCCACCCTGGATGCCGCCACGACCTACAGCAGTTCGCCACAATGTCTCACCTGAATCAGGATCAATGCCCATAGCATGTCCAGATTTTTGGCCACCAACAACAATGTCGCTACCATCGGGTAAGTTCACAAGTATTGGGTGTGAGCCAAAATCGTAATCAGGGCCATCTTCCTCGGGACAGTTCGAATTATCGGTTCCGGGGAAGCCGAGAAAGCATGCAGTGTTCCATGCGTCCTTTTGCGTCTGCTGGGCGACCCAGATTTTTTCACCGGTTTCCAAATCGAAAGCGATTATTGAATCTGAATTACCGTCCGCAGGCGATGAATAATTTTCACCAGTACCGACATAAATTTGGTTGCGCTTGCTATCGATCGTCGGGCTGGACCAAATGGGCGCACCAGAGGGTGCTAGGATGTTTGTTCCATTTGATGTTTTGCCGGCTGGTTCGGGGGGCTTGTCAGTAGTGTAGGACTTCCAGTGCTGTTTACCCGTAGCGGCATCGAGTGATAACAACGCGCCTCGAAAGCTGCAGCACTCGTACTCACTGTTTCCGGCTGACACAACCTCAAGGGAAGAAACGGGAACATACAAACGTCCGGTGTAAATCGAGGGAGTACCGGTCATGGTTGCGTCGCGGTGATCATCAACTCGAACTTTCCAACGCAGTTCACCGGTTCTTGCACTTACCGCATACACATTGGCAATTACATCACCAAAGAAAATCAGCGGATCGATTGAGTCGTCATCGGCAGACCACGGGCTGATCGCTACGCCGGTGCGTATTTCGGCCGTTGCATTAAACGTCCAGCGTAAGCAACCCGTTTGTGCGTCTAACGCCCAAACAGTACCGTCCTGACTACCCATGTAGATTCCACCAGCACCGTAGACCGGTTCTGAGCGCGCCTGGATTGAATCGGGATAGGCGAACGACCATTTCACTTCTAGTCTGTGGACGTTCTCGGCAGTCAGCCCTCCGGTTTCACCGGGCTGAAAACGCGTGTTCTGCAGGTCAACGCCAAATCCTCTGGAAATTGGAGGTAGTGACGAATCGAAACTGTGGTCTGCATCGCATGCGGGAGGTAAGACGGGCTCGACTATATCCGCCAGAGATTTTCCGCTGAGATATTCCGCAACGGCAACTCGATTGCTTGATGACAGCGCAGCTGCCTGCTCCCTCATCGCACCGTCATTTAGAACGGCGAGAATATTCTTAGGTCCCAAAGCACTGAGAAACACGCGGCTAGGCGCCTTATAGAATAGCTGGTCGTGACAATTCGCACAGCTTGCCGTGTACAGCGCTTCGCCGGGATGTGGTTCGGCAACGTCCTGAGCTGCTGTCTGTGCGACAAATGAAACAAATGATATTAAGAGGGCGGCTAGAGATACGGGGGAAATTCGTGACGTCATTTATCTACTCCAAATCGATCTGTGTCGTCTCTGCACGCATATAGGAGGCGAAATAGACAACCTGCCGAAATCAAAAGCGAGCACAGAAAACCAAAGGGGTCGGAGCAATTTTGCAATTCCATTCCGATTAGCGCGTTTACTTGCCAATATCGCGGTAGCGGTTGATTCGCTTACTGCGAGTTTGCTAGTCGGTGCTCGGACCTGAAAGCTGAACTTTGATTCCGTCTGGGTCCAAGAAGAACACGATACCGCCTCCGGGACCACCGCCGATTGGACCCAGCTGCTCAAAACCGAGCTCGTTCATCGTCTTTATGACCACGGTCAGATCTCTCACGTAGAAATTGATTCGATCGATGCCCAGATGATTAACCGGTGGCGGGTAGGACGACGCATTGTCGTAGGGGCTCTTCCACTGCCGCAGCTGGATCGTCGCCCCGTCAGTACCTTCACCGAGGCTGATGTCCTCACCCTCGAACTCAATCGGGCCATCAAATCCATGGGCTGCGGCGAACTCACCAGAGCCAGCCTGGGAGCCGGACTCTGATTCGGTGAACCCTAGCAGCCGGTAGAACTCTCGCGACCTCTGCAGATCGGCCACGTTCATGTTCGTGTTTACCAGCCGCACCAGGTCAACACCGGGGGTCGGCCCCTCACCCTCATCGGTCTCTATCAGTTTCAAGTAGATGCCGTCCTGGTCTTTCAGGAACACGAACCGCTCACCATTGGGAGCGGTAGTCGGCGCCGAAACGAAATCCACACCCTCCGCCTGGAGGTAGGCGAAGTCACCATCGAGGTCGGTAGTCGAATAGGTAGCGTAGGCCATCCCGATGCGGTTAAGGTTGGCGTAGGGCGGCTCTTCGCGATAGGAATTACCCCTGAATTGCACCGTGTCGACGAATGGCTGTGTAGGCGGATCTTCCAGGCTATGTAGCGAGACATAGATCAGGTAGTCGTCCGGAAACCCGAGCGACTGTGCGAAAGTGGTGCTCGTCTCCGGTCCTGCCGGGTAGATTTCGCCTATGAAACCCAACGTGTCGTAGAAGCCTCGCTGGCGTTCCAAGTCGGACGTGTTTAGCCCGAAATAGCCCTGGCGCAAGAGCCCGAGATCGGCCTGGGTGACTTGGGTCACGCGAACGCCAAGTTCCCCGCTGGGCATACCGGGAACGGTCACCTCGATCGTGTTTTCCATCTTAAGGTTCAACGCAACGACAACCTCACCGTTGCCGCTAAAATCCTGAGACTCAACAACACTCAGGCCGTTGACCTGGATCCATGCGTTGTCAATGCCATTATCCTGAAGGACCAGCTGCGCCGGACCGTCGATGGCCCGGAATGTAGCCGAGTAAGTAGTCGGTATTCCTTGCACGAGCTCGTAGGTCTCCGGCCCGAAGCGAGTCAGGTTAGCCTCACTCGACAAGGCGGCGGGTGCAAGTGCTAAAAGGACCAGAAACAGGGTTGGGCTTGTGTGGATACTCTTGATTCTATTCATAACTGTTTCTCCAGGCACAAGAAGTCACTTCGTGTGACAGTAAACGACGGCCCTGGCACAATCCGCGAAGAAGTGTGTGGTGGGCTTAGTGGCGTGCTTTGGTGCGAAAACATAAAAAGAGAAAGGGCGTCAGATCTATTTTCTAACCATGAATGACCAAATTAGTCTTTGCATCAAATTTGATAAAGAAATAGATTCAAACAAATCAATCCCTCCTTCTCCTCTAATTACTTTAATCAAATGGTGGCGGTAAAATTCAGCTCGGGAAATTTCTTCTCCAGTGACTCTTGCAACTTATCGAAGTAGTTATTGGCGCCGCCGAAGTAAACAAGTGTACTTGGCCCCTTGCCAGGAATATTTGAGCCAACAAACCAGCTGTTTGCTTCGTGTCCATATTTCATCACTGTCAGGTCTATCACCTCGGCTGCATGATCGCCCCACTGTTTCTCTGCGCTTTCACTAACATCCATCGATGCGTAGTTCTGACTTTCCATGTGTTTAATGCACGCGGAAATCCACTTAATATTTTCTTCAATGGTGGTTGGCAGATTTGCGAAGGGCGCTTGCGGACCAGTAATCATAAACAGATTAGGAAATCCTGAGGAACACACACCCATGAAAGTAGAAGGGCCTGCACGCCATTTCTCCTTAAGAGTTTCACCGCTTGCCCCACGAATTTCCATGTGCTCGAGTGCACCGGTTAGCGCATCGAAGCCAGTTGCCAGGATAATAATATCGAATTCATAGAGTTGTTTTTCGGTGAGCACCCCGGTTTCGGTGACTTCAACAATTGGCTCGGTTTTCGCGATATCCACCAAATGCACATTGTCTCGGTTAAAGGCTTCGTAGTAGCCGTGATCTAGAGGCGGACGTTTGGCAAACAGCGGGTAGCCTCTGGGAGTAAGCATCTCGGCTGTCTCGGGATCATCAACCAATTCGGTGATCTTGTGACGCAGAAAATTGGCGGCAGTCTCATTAGCATCCAGATTTTCTAGCAAGTCATCGTAACTCTCAAAACAGAAGCGAAACCCCCCTTCTTCCCACAATTTCTGATAAATCGCGTTTTGTTCCTCTTCGGTTGAATCCGCGGCCACTCGGTCAACCGGGCTATCAAACGGCATGCCGAACACATGGTTGCGGCACTTGTTAATAATCTCGGGGTAATTCGATTTGATCTCTTTTTCCCATTCCGGTGTCATCTTCCTTTGCCTTGCTGGCAGAATGTAATTCGGTGTCCGCTGAAACAAAGTAACGCTTTCCGCGTCCGGAGCCATTGATGGCACTAGTTGAACTGCTGTTGCGCCGGCACCGATAATGCCCACCCGCTTGCCGCTGTAATCCAGCCCTTCTTTGGGCCAGCGGGCCGAATGAAAACAAGGACCCGCAAAACTTTCCAGACCCTTGATTTCCGGTATATAGGGTTCTGAAATAAGACCCATAGCACTCACAAAATATTTACAGGTATAAGTGTCGCCACTACTTGTCCTAACTATCCATCTGCCACTCTCGTTGTCGTAGATTGCACTTTCGATTGTGGTCTCTAACTGTATGTCCGGCATGAGATTGCATCGGTCTGCCAAAAAATGAAGATACTCGAGTATCTCGCCCCAGGCAGGATAGCGCTCGGACCAACTCCACTCCTGTAGCAATTCTTGAGAGAAGGTAAAGCAGTAGTAGTAAGTCTCGCTATCTCCTCGTGCCCCCGGATACCGGTTCCATGTCCAGGTTCCACCAATATTGTCAGCCTTGTCGAAGACCCGAACGGACAGGTCTTGCTGCTTCAGGTAATGGAGCAATCCCAGCCCGGAGAATCCGGCGCCAATTACGACGACATCGTAGTCTGTCGAGGACGCCTTACTAGTATTGTTTTGCATGGTATCTTGAGCAGTCATAATTCAGTACTCGCGCTCTTGTTAAGGTTGTATTTCAGAATTCATGTTGGTTCGATTCTAGCGTATTTGTCAGCCGTCTGACTCTTTTGAATCTAAGAAGTGTCCGTACTTTTTCATGGCCGCTTCATATTGTGCTGGAATATGATAAGTCGGAAACAGATCGTTAGCCGGCGCATAATCTCGCAAAACCGATCGTGCAACAGTGACTTTGTGCACTTCAGTCGGGCCATCAACCACTCCCAACTCTGGTATGTTTGCCCACATAGTCATGAAAGGCACTTCGTCAGACATGCCCAGACTACCGTGCAGATGCATGGCGTGGTAGATAACCTCTTGCAGAATTTTGGGAGTCGCTGCCTTTATCGCAGCGATCTCTTTGCGCACTTCTCGATTGTACTCCTTGTATTTGTCAATCAGCCATGCAGTGTACAATACATGCAGTCGATACTGTAAAATTTGCGTGTAAGTGTCGGCAATCTTTTCCTGAGTGAGTTGTTTGTTGGCTAGCAGTTCACCTTTAGTGGTTCTACTCAATACTCGCTCGCACATCATATCCAGCGCTTTTTTAAGTACGCCCACACTCCGCATGGCATGATGAACTCGTCCGCCACCTAGCCGAGTTTGCGCAACCAGAAACCCTTTTCCCTCTTCACCCAGGAGATTGCTAGAAGGCACTCGACAATCTGTGAAGCGCAGATAACCATGCACGCCATCACCTCGTTCGATATAGGGGCCCACCGCAGCGTTGCGTAATATTTCAAATCCTGGCGTACCTTTTTCTACCAGTAATATCGACGCCCCTTCATGGATCTTACGATCTGGATTAGTGACAACCATCACCAGCAAAAACTCTGCAAAGCGCGCATGGGATGCAAACCATTTTTCGCCATTGATAACCCACTCATCACCATCACGCTGAGCACGGCAAGTGAACTCGGCGGGATCCGCTCCTGCCTGTGGTTCGGTCATTGAATAACAAGAAGCAATCTTGCCATCCAACAATGGTTGCAGATATCGTTCTTTTTGTTCAGGCGTTCCATAGTGAGCAAGAATTTCTGCATTGCCTGAATCCGGTGCCTGACAACCAAACACACTAGGTCCAAAACGGCTTCTGCCAAGAATTTCATTCATTAGGCCAAGTTTGACTTGGCCGTAACCCGCGCCACCCAACTCTGGACCAAGGTGACAGGCCCAGAGGTTTTTTTCTTTGACGGATTCTTGCAATGGAGCCATTGCCCTGGCAGCAGGTGAATTCGGATCCCAAGGGTCGCCTGGCCCGCGAAAGACGAGATCGAGTGGCTCGATCTCTGTACGGGTAAATTCTTTGATCCAGTCTAGCTCCGTCTGGAAATCTGGTTCGGTTTCAAAACTCCACAAACGAGATGTTTTCCTCTCCGCATCGTAGCGCGGGCCGATGCCTGGACCACTGTTGACTTTGCTTCGACCCATCTTATACTTGCTAGACGCAAACAAGCAAGTTAGCTACCCCCTTGGCTGGTCAATTCAGAAACACTCGATCTTGATGCCATCTTCGATGAACATGAGGTATACACAATTAAATTATTGAGGAAGGGGAACTAATAGCAATGGCATTCCTGACACGTGAAGATAATAAGCAGGTTTATTACGAAGATTATGGCAGTGGATCCGAGGCCATTGTTCTGGTGCACGGCTGGGGTATGAGTTGCCGTCTCTGGGATTACTCACAGGCAGAACTGCGTGCCAGCAATTTTCGCGTGGTGTTGATCGATCATCGCGGTTGCGGGCAAAGCAGCAAAGATTTTGCAGATATGGGAATCAATGCCATCGCCGCTGACCTTGTCGAACTGATCAATTACCTGGGATTAACTCGCGTAGTCCTCAATGGCTGGTCATTGGGCGGAGCCGTAGTGGTAGAGGCAGCCAGGAACCTGGGTGATACCTGCGCCGGGCTCGTGTTGACCTGCGGAGCCACTCCTGCTTTCCTGCAAAAACCTGACTACCCCCACGGTGGGACAGAAGAGGCACTGGCAGGAACTCTCGCGGCAATGAATGCAGACCGAATCAACTTTCTGGCAGTGCTGTCGCAAGGTATTTGCGCAACGGAAATAAGCCAGGAGCAGATTCATTGGATGTGGCGCATTTTCACCGAAGCTTCTCCAATGGCCGCACAGACTTTAGGGGAACTGGGTCCACTCGATCAACGGGAGATTCTCGCTCAACTATCGATGCCGATTCTCAGTTTTGTGGGTGCCCACGATGCTGTGATGGATCCGGCTGTCTGCCGTAGCGTAAAAGACATTAATCCCGCCGCGCGATTGGTTGAGATGGCTGATTCAGGGCATGCGCCGTTTATTGATGAAACGGCAAAATACAATAGTAAGCTGGTCACTTTCTGCAACGAATGCATGGGTTGATAACCATTACTAGTTGGTTGATAGTGTAATAGTTTTTCGAAATCTTACGCCGAATAACCACCATCAACGGGTAATGATTGACCGCTGATATAACCTGCGTTTTCAGAAGCGAGAAAAACGACGGTATCAAATAACTCCTCTGGCGCTCCGGGTCGACCCAGCGCTACCTGTTGCATCCATTGGTCAAGAATTCCGCCGGGTGGTGAGTCTATTTCTTGAGAAAGCCCAACCGCAATCAATCCTACCGCGACACAATTTGCGCGTATGCCGTTGTGTCCCTCTTCACGGGCAATGGCTGTACATAAATGTTGCACTCCAGCTTTTGGTACTGATGAGAGTGCGTCCGTGCTGATGTACTTATGAATAGCTGCCGTTGTTAGTGCTGTTATCGAGCCGCCTCCGCCTTCTCTAAGTACTGGCACCGCAGCTCTTAATACATGATAAAAACCTTTAATATCGGTATCTAATGTCTTGTAGACTTCTTCCGGATTAGCATCCAGGAGAGGCAAGATATGCAAAAATGGACCTGTGGCAAAAACCACTGAATGAATTCTTCCGAATTCAGATTTGGCAGAGTTAACAAAGTCCTCGACTTTTTCAGCCTCCAGGAGATCCACACTGGCGGCGATTGCCTTCTGACCGTTTGCCTCCACCATCGCAATATTCGCATCTGCAGCCTCTTTATTGGTTAAGTAAGTGAAGGCGACATCTGTCCCACATTTGCTCAGTAACTCAACAATGCCTGAACCTAATCCACCGGATCCACCAAATACCAAAGCTGCGCCTTCCGGAAATCTATACGTAGTCATCTAACGTCCTCTCTTATTTTTCTTAAAATCCGCTGCATCTGTGAAACAGCCAGTAGTGGATTTTACTTTACATTATTTATGAATATTGGGCGAAGTCTATCTGCCACTAGATCAATATAGCCAGAGGGCATTGACAAGTTAATCATCCAAATCGATAAAATCTCCAATTAGGCATTGCTACATTACCACTGCCTTTTCCCAAGTCGCGAAGGCACGTAGGCGAAAATATCGATAGTTTCCTGCTGATGCCAAATGCCGCCCAAGATTGAACAAGTTGTAAACCAACCCATGGGCGCCCAAAAAGCACTGAGCCTGGAGCATTGGTTTGGGTCGGTGATAGCGCCAGACGGCATATTGAATGATTTCAGGTGGAAATCGGTGATGCTTGTATGCTATTGATTGGTTCATACTGCAAATTGTCGCAGAATGGTGTTTAACTTATCAATACCAGCTAAACTATTCATGACCTGATCGCTTCCTATTTGCAAAAAAACAGGACAATAAGATGAAAAACGTTAGCCTATTCATATTCGCCTTCGTAGGATTAATGTTATCGGGATTGACTTACGCGGCAGAAGATTTCTCGGCTCTACGCACTGAATGGAATCAACCGGACCTGCAGGGAGTTTGGAATTTTTCATCGGACATTCCTTTGCAGCGACCCACGCAATATGGCGAGCGCGAGTTTCTTACCGCCGAGGAAATCGATGAGATAAAAGCCAGGCGAGTGGCTATAGATGAATTTTCCGACGCGGCAATTCCCAACGGTGGGCTCAACGAAGCCTATAACGATTTCTGGGTGGAAACTGCAGCCATCAGCGACGCCGTTCGAACTTCGATAATTGTTTATCCAACTAATGGTCGCTTGCCTCCTTTTGCGGAAGGAGCCATTGTGCTACAGGGAAGATTGGCACCGGACATTGAAGGTGAACGCCCTGTCAGGCTAATCACCGGAGGGATCGGTTCCGATGGTCCGGAAGACCGGAGCTTATCGGAGCGCTGTATCATGGGTTTTAACGCAGGGCCACCGATCTCACCCAGTCTCTATAACAATAACCTGCAAATCGTCCAGAACCGGGATCACGTGGTGATCATGACAGAGATGGTACACGATGCACGCATCGTACCCCTGGATGGGCGTGATGCTCTCAATGAGAACATCGACCTCTGGTCTGGTGACTCCCGCGGCTACTGGGACGCTGAAACCTTGGTGGTCGAAACACGCAATTTCAATGGCATGACCCAATCATTCGGACCTGCCGGGACTTCTGAAACGAAATTCCTGATCGAGAGATTCACACGGATTGGCAACGATACCATCGAGTATGAGTTTACGGTCGAAGATCCAAATGCCTATACCGACAGAATTACGGGAATTATTCCTCTGACCAAGGTGGCGGGGCTGCTTTATGAATACGCCTGTCATGAAGGTAATTATGGCATGACAAACATCCTGCGCGGTGCGCGCGTCGAAGAGGCGATGGCTGAATCTTCTGAACAGTAACTTCACTAATGGCACTGACAAGTTAACTCTCTAAATTAACGAAAATCCCCGTCAAACCACTTCTATATCGGCACTGCCCTTGCCCAAGACGCAAAGGCAAACACGCTGCTAAAAGATGGGTAATTCCCCAGCTCAGATTCGCACCATCAATCATGTTCTGGAAGTTCTACGGCAAGGTTATTGATCGGCTTAATGCTGCGGAGGATATTGGATGATTCAAGGTGAAAATCGGTGATGCTTGTACATTTTTGATCGTATCAGGCATCGAATTGTCGTAGATCGACAATTAACTTGTCCCTGTTTTTTACGCTATTTCCGTCAATACCTTAGTAGCCAGGCATCGCTTCCGTATTCTTCTCTACGTTGCGGCAATGCGGCCTGTGCTTCATCAAGGGATTCATAGTCGAAGAGGGCCACGCGATATTGACTGCTTTGACCGAATGGAGGAATGATTGATGGATTCTCTCCGGAGGCCATAAGGGTGTCGGCATGTTTCCGCGCCAGTTCTTCAGAAATGAAACTGGAGACGATGAGATAGGTCTTGCCAGTCGCTGTGCTCAGCATCGTTGTGGTACCGGCGACTATGTATCTCAATGTCCAAATATCCTACCCATATCTGCTTGTATAGGAGGCAATATTTGCCTGAGCCTCAGTCCTGGTTCCAAAGCTGGCGATAGCCACGCGATAACGGCTCGAATCACCAAAAGGAGAGATAATTGTCCGCGTTTCGGCGGTTTCCGACAAGCTGCCAGCGTGCTGGCGCGCCACGGCTTCGGTAGCAAAACTTGCAACGATTATATAGTAATCTCCGGTGGCTTCGTTGAGGGTAACTACCTCACCGGCGGTCGTTGCAGGCGCGTTAGCCAATCGATCTGGTGCTGCAGTGAGTGCTTCATCAGTAGCTTGGTTGGCAACGGGGGGCTCTGAACTAATGGCAACAGCTAACTCTTCATCGTTATTTGCAGTGACTTCAACGGCAACAGTTGTTGCTTCGGCAATTTCAGGCTGTTGATTCAGAGTTAGGGTATTTTCCTCAACTACCGGGGCTGCATCGTTGGTGACGGGCAATTGTTGCGGGCTGCTAGTAGAGGCTGCAGCTGCAACAGCGTTTTCCTCGACTTCATCAGGCAGTTCAACTACCGAATTGGCTTCTAGGGAATCGCCAAGTTCTTCATCGACCAAAGCCTGTTCAGCAGCAGGCGCTTCGTTGGCTGCATCGAGAGCCGGCACTGCATCGGTTGTAGGGAGAGCGGGCCGTTGGATTTCTGTTGTGGCTGTTGCCACAGCGATGGCTTGGGGTTCGTTAGGCCCGAAAACCACATACAATAATCCAGCCGTCACCAACAGGGCCACAGAAACTGATGCATAGATTATTTTGGGAGAAAGATTACTGGGGCTGACCTTTTCTTGCACATCCGAAACATCAGAGTCTTCAGAATCCAGATCTGAATTCCTGCCTTCGTCTGGAAGTGCTGTGCCCGTCAGGCTTACCAGCTGTTCTTTATATTCTGTAGCTACCTCACGCTCAACTGGCCTTTCCTAAGAAGATACTTTGTTTAAGTCGCTCGTTTGCACCTCCGCATCCTTGCGCTCAATATTCTGACTCGCACCTTCATCACCGAGTTCGATATGGTACTCATCAATATCGCCCAGATCAGGCTCTTCGACATCTATCTGAACGTCGGCGTCCTGCTCGCTACGTTCCTCACCCGAACCCGCTAGATCCGAAAGATCTAACTCCGGTAAATCAAAATCATCGTCGTTGCTTTCACTGCTTTCGCTATCAGGCTCTTGGTCATCTCCAAAAGTTATAACCTTAGGCTCAATTTGAATTCAGATTGGTAAATTACAGGAATCCAGAGGGTATTGATGTTGATCTGCAGCGAAAATTGATCCAGTAATTGCACTGAACTTTGATCCGTTAGATAGACGGCCAACCCGAGCAATCATTTGTGTGTACTGGGCCAACTATTCGATGCAAAAACCGCCAAAAGAGAGTCAATCGAGCATGCAAACCAACACCCAGTACTTGCAGTTAGTCCCGAATCTACTCCGTACTCTAGACAAAATCAACTGATAACACAGGATATATAGGGTATTATCTGTAAATTATCTATATGTAGTGATTTCGCCGTTTTTTTGACGCTTCGTTCTTCCCTTTCAGCTCTCGATAGGGCATTGACAAGTTAACTACATAATCTGAGAAAAGCTCATATAAACAACTTTTACATTGTCGTCGCACATTTCCAAGACGCAAAAGCACGCAGCCCAAAATATTGATAGTTCTCAGCTGATACCAAATGCCGACCCAGATCGAACAAGTTGTAAACGGCTGCATGAGAACTTAAGAATCATTGTCCTTGCTCTATCGATTTGACTGATTAACTTGTCAATACCTAATAAAGCTATCCCCATTTTCTGGAGGCACAAACTTGACACCCGTCGTTCTGTGAGTTCAATTCTACAGCTTGGGTGGATAACGATAGGTCATCGTCACACCACGCAGCGTGCGCCAACGACCGTTGTAAAAACGTGGCCGGAACCGCATGTCTTCAATCGCATCTTGTGCATCGCGCCTGATTCTCACTTCATCGGGTTGCGCCGCTTGCGCACGTGGAGTTCTGGTTTCACCATTGGAGTACACGGTAAATCTCACGTCCACGGTATTGAGCTCGGTACTAACAGAAGCGGCGCGTACCGGAATGGGTGGTTGCCGAGCAATATTGATCGATTCGTTCCAGGCCAGAAAGTTTCCCATGTGGACTAACTCTTCGCCGTCTTCGTCTTGAGTGATCCGGTAGCCATTGCCATTCTGGTCGGTGAGTGCCTCCTCCAGTGTCATATAGTACTCACTCACTGGTAGCACGATGGGTCGACTAAAAAACTCACTGACTCTTTCCTCGGCGATGCCTGCTTCACGCAGCTTATTCATAGCGTTGCGGTAAAGGCGTTTGGCTGTACCTAAACCGATGAGCCATTGAAAGTCTGCTTCATAGATCATAGCCATCGCTTCCGCCTCCGGATTATTCAAAGACTCAATAATGCGCCGGATTCTCTGCACCGTGTTCAACGCTTCTCGCAAGTAATCCTCAGTTCCTCTTGATTCGGCACGCGCTATGTGATCGCGTGCTTCGACACCCAGTTCATCTTTAGAAGTCAGAAACACTACTACGTCGTATTGCTCGATTGCATCCTTATAGAGCCAGGGAATAAGTGACGGATCATTCTCGCTATAGGTCTCTTCAGCTAGTTGCAATTGCTGCCGCAGGACCTGTCTCGCATCCTGGAAGTGGTTCACCCTTGCCTTGATTCCGTCAAGATAGATGGCGGTCAAATGCCATTCCCTTACATCGCTCATTGCAAGCAATAGATCTTCCGTGCTGAAGTCAGGGCTTTGTGCGTAGAAGAGCCGAATGATTTCGAAGTTGTCTGTTACATCGTCCCAGTTGCCTAGACGAATATTGATGGCGATTAGCTCTTCGATGACCGGCAGCTGATTCAGGCTGTTCGGACCCTCTGAAATGCGAATGAGTTGCAGGCGCCTCTGGATAATGGCTTGCGCTCCCTCTAAATCGTTGGCATCTATCAATACACCTGTTAGCCCTTGCAATGGTTCTAATATTGCGCGGTCGAAAGGACCTGCTTCCGATTCTATGCTTTCGATTTGCTGGCTGTAGGACTCAATTTGCTCAATTAATTGCGTGCTGATCTGCAGAGGGGAATTTGCTACATCCTGCTCCACGGTTTGTCCCACCGGTATGCTTGGGAGAACTAGTAGCAAAACGGCACAGCTGAACCTTGGAATTGATGAACCTAGCATGGCCTGACAGTACCACGAAAAGAGATCAAAGGGATCGGTATACTTTGATTCTACACCGAAAAGAGTCTTGGCAGGCCTTGAGAAGTAGTAGGTGCGACCTTGCGAAAGATAGCCGAGCCGAGTTTTCGGAGCTCGGTAGTGGCGGGCGCAAAGTCTATGTCAGCGGTGCTGAGCTCCAGTATCCTGATCTCCACTTGAAATGCTTCTGCTATTGCAGCGAGAGATCTGGGCGAGGTACTGCCTTCGCTTTCCATACGCTGAATTGTTCGGGCATGCAGGCCGGCAACCTCGGCTAGTTGCTCTTGGGTCCAGCTCTGCCTGCTTCTTAAATCTTTAATAAGTTCTCGTCTGACTTTTACCTTCACAGTTGCTCTCCATTGGAAAACTGCTGAGATTTTTACTAATAAAAAGGCATCTGTCCACGCCACGAATACGACTTTACAATAAATCTATCCCCTTTTCCTCTTTACCGTTCTTCGTCCCTTTTTTACTTTCGACTCAACTACCAGTGACCCCGAGAACTTCTTCGCCTGTTATCTCGGCGATTCCGCCCAGAAAAGGAATTATTGTAGTGTCGGTCATCTGAGAATCCACCGTAGCGGCGCCCGGATTTATCCCAGTCGTAGCCATTCCAGAAGAATTGCTGACCACGATTATTGATTACCCAGGGCTGCTCATAGGTGCCACCGATGCGAACCGCACCACCGTTAACCCGCTGCCAATTGCGTCCAGACCAGCGATAGATGCCATAGCCACCATTTCTGCGATCGGTGCCGATGACCCAGCCGTCACCCACATCGGTGGCGCTACCGGGCATGCGTTTATAACCACGACCATCCCAATGGTAGATTCCATAATGATCATGACCATTACCCAGTCGCCAACCGCCGCCAAAATCGCGATCCCTGGCGCTGGCAGCCACTGAAAATCCGACTATGCAGATTGCCAAAACCAGCTTTAAGTATGTGTTTTTCATTAGTGGATCCTCCGTTCTGTAAACCATCCATGAACGTTTTTGTTCATGTTAGGCGCATTTTCGGCCAGGTCTGCTGAATAGAAACTGAATCGAATGATTTCAGGTGGAAATCGGTGGTGTTTATATGTTTCTGCTTTTGTCATGGAACGAATTGTCGCAAAATGGCGTTTAACTTGTCAGTACCGTGCGGGTGCTTCGAGCAAGCCGATAACAACATGCAGGATGAAGATTTCATGAACAGGACTAGCAGCGTTTTATTCGGGAAGCTGAAAATGAGGACGCTATTTGCTCTGGTGCTGGCTTTATACTCTTCCTGCTTACTGTCACAACCGAGTATCGATCTTTCTCAATCTGAGCAACAGTCAGTCTCCCCGCTATTGACTGGATTGTTGCCGGTGACTGAGGCCATGTTGGCAGCACCTCCTTCCGAGGATTGGTTAATCTGGCGAAGGGATCATCACAGTCTCGGTTATAGTCCACTGGATCAGATAAACAGAGAGACCGTCAGTCAGCTACAGGAGAGTTGGCGGAGGCCGTTGCAGGTCGGGCCCAATATGGCTACACCGTTGGTGCATGACGGTGTAATGTTCCTATTAGACCGGGAGGATACGGTTTTAGCGCTTGATGCCAGTAATGGTAATCAACTCTGGTCTTATCAACACGACACAGCCAGGCGCCCGGGCTTAAAAATGGGCCTGGCTATGTATGGGGACAAGCTTCTGGTGCCAACCTCTGGCACTCGGCTCATCGCCCTGAATACCAGCACCGGTGAGGTTGCCTGGGAACATAAAATAGACTTTACCGATGTAGGAGAAACTTCCCAATCTCTACGCGGTGCTCCGCTGGTCGCTGGAGGCCAGGTAATACAAGGCGTCACGGCCAGTAGTGCCGCAGGGGGCGGGCTAATTCTCGCTATTGATATCGATACAGGGGAAGAGACCTGGCGCTTTCATACTACTGCTCGTCCTGGTGAGTTCGGAGGTAATAGCTGGAATGAGATGAGTGTGGCTGAACGTAGTGGTGGCTCGGTTTGGTTGCCGGGCAGCTATGACGCAGAGCTGGATCTGGTCTACTTCGGCGTCGCACCTACTTACAATACCAAACCCTTGTACGATGACATCGAAAAGCCAGGTATCAGCAACGATGCCCTGTTTACAAATTCAACAGTTGCGCTGAGACCGTCAACTGGTGAATTAGTGTGGCACTACCAGCATATTGCGAATGACCAATGGGATCTCGATTGGGCCTATGAGCGTCAATTGCTAAACCTGGATGTTGGCGGGGTTATGCGCAAAGTAGTGTTAACCGCGGGCAAGATGGCCCTTTATGATGCACTCGATGCTGCCACCGGTGAGTACTTATTTTCTATAGATCTGGGCGCTCAGAACCTGGTTGATTCAATAGATCCTGAAACTGGTATCAAGGCGCTTAATGCTAATAGGAGGCCCAATGCTGAAATCTCTCTGCTGGTCTGCCCTTATGCTATCGGAGGTAGAAATTGGCCACCAGCTTCCCTTAACACAGAATCCAGCATGTTATTCCTGCCCCTCTCCGAATTCTGTATGATTTCAGGGCCTACAGGGCAAACTGAAGGTCCTTATGTCAACTTGCTCTCCACCCAAACACCCCTGTATCCCGCTCAGAAACCAGACAGCGATGGAAAATTCGGTCGTCTGCAGGCAGTAGATCTTGAAACCAGAGAGCTGAGTTGGAGCTTTCGGGAAGTCAGTCCTCCCACATCGGCTGCATTGGCCACGGCAGGGGGGATTGTATTCCTCGGTTCTTTAGATCAATCCTTCAAGGCCTTCGATGATCGCAATGGCGAGGTTTTGTGGCAAACAGACCTAGGCGATGTGCCGGCAGCCTTTCCAATCACCTACAGTGTCGAGGGTAAGCAACACATTGCCGTTATAGTGGGTCAGCCCACGCTGCATGCAAATCTACTGATGGGAGCACTCTATGAATTCCTGGGAGTGGAGCAGAATCCTCTTCTTGAGCTGAGTCAAACCGGGCCAGCACTCGTTGTCCTGGCCTTGGAATAGTTTGCCGCAAGATGAATTGCATTAATCCAATGCGTTGAACAGGTACTGTATTTCCACTCAGCAACTTTCCTCTCAGGAATGCTGATCGGGTTTTGATTTTTTCTGCCAAATAACCTGGTGTAGATCTTCCCTTATAGTATTGCTTCTATGGGTTCTTCAGGCTGTTCCAGATTACCGCCTTTTTTTGAGATAGAAATGTAGACAAGGCCGTTTTCAACTTTCGCTGGGTATTTTCTCGTGCAGCCCATGTCAGCGCCACCCGCTTCACCGGTTTCAAGAGATATGACCCAGTTATGTAAAGGACAGGTGACGCGCCGATCATGAACAATCCCCTGTGACAAGGGTCCGTTTTTATGTGGGCAACGATCATCAAGAGCAAATACTTCATCTTCTCCTGTGCGGAATACAGCGATATTACCGTTGTCGGTATTGATAGTACGTGCACCTAATGGTGGAATATCATCCAACTGGCCTATTTCTAACCAGTTCATCTTAGACCTCTACTGATTCTTTTGTG
>PBYU01000091.1 GCA_002730035.1 Gammaproteobacteria bacterium
ATGCTGCGTAAGATGAAAACCGATGAGCAGAACACTCCCTTAAATTAGATGCTCATCTGTTCCATTTGTTTGACGACAGACAGTTTAAGTATTAATTTTAAGAGTCCGGATAAATAACTTGTAGGAGCATTTTATGAAAATGATTAATAGATCTTTAGTGGCCTTACTCATCATTCCTTTTAAGCTGTGTCCGACTGCTTATGCACAAGACAACTCAGATCACAAGCGATATACAACTGAAGGGATTATGGAAATAGCGATGTCGGCGGCCCCAGCTAATGTAAGTGGAAATGCAACTATTATGGCTTCTGATGGATCTGTTTTAAGAGAGGGAAGCAATGGATGGGTTTGCATGCCAGGGACTCCACCTAATGAAAATGTTAATCCAATGTGTGTCGATCCAGCATGGCAAAACTGGTTGCAAGAGTATATGAAAGCGATAGCAGGTGCATCTTATGAATATGATTCAGAATTGGCTGCTTTTGGCGTTTCATACATGTTGGTTGGAGATATTCCTGTAGATAATGATGAACCTTTCAATCAGGATCAAAGCAAGGGTGTTTGGGTCGCTGAAGGACCACACTTAATGTTACTGTTACCTGCGAGCATGATGAAGGGTTTACCAAGAGATCCTTTTGCAGGTGGACCTTACGTAATGTGGGAAGGTAGTGATTTCGTGCATGTGATGGTACCTCTCAGGGTTACCGAACCCCTTAAATAGATATTAATAAATTATTAGAGGAGGGGTTAATGGTTGCCTAAATAGAAAATACTGATTGAAATGCCAAATACGAAAAAGCCCATACTTAGGCTGGCCACAAGAAGCAAGATCACCTAAATTTCCATAGTGCTAGGCTAAGCCCGGGACGCGAAAAGTTAAGCTGTCGTTGGCCACCACAATTTATCCGAATCAAGCACAGCCAAGGCCTCCAACCAGTGATCACAAATTGCAAGCAAGTCAGAGGGTCGAGGGGCAGTTCGGGCTTCTAGTTTTGCGTCAGCCGTTTCTAGGTTCTTGGCTGCCGCGACCAAGACCTTACCCATGATCGCCCACGCCGAATCGGGTAGTTCGGGATCGCCGCGGTAAACTTGCATTCGTCCCTCACCATCGTAAACGCCATCTTCATTCAAGCCCATGAAGTGCAAGAACCAATCTGCACGAAAATGTCCTTCTGCAGCGACGATGCCCGCATAGTCTGCGATCAACTCATCGCGTATGTTATTATGCATTGAACCGTAAACTCTTCGACAAAAGTAGTGCGCACACTCATGTTCCAGTCGGATAATAAGTGACTTTTGCAGCCAATCGGCAGGCGTACAGCCAACTTGCTCCGAAGATGTGTTGCTATACGGACCTTGGCTAAGAATGATCAGCGTGTCTTGATAGGCCGCTTTCGGTCGACTTACCGCCTTGAATGCAGCATTCCAACTCGCCCCATTTCGAGACTCATCTTGAGCAATCCACGCATCTCGGATCTTGAGTACCCGACTCCAGTTGTTTAGTCCCTTAACCGCTGCTGCACCCATAGAAGATGGAATCTCCACTGGCTCGTTCTTGCGAACAATCGCACGAATCATGGTTTCGAAGTCGGTGCGGTCATCCACCACTATGACCGGAATATGACCACCCGCTGTAGGATGAATTCTTAGCTCAATCTTAGCCGGTGCCAAGAATTCTAATCCGCCAGGCGCAGCGTCGATTTGGCCACGTCGCGTGGCCGCCAGATAATTATCGGTCCCGCTAATGCCCTCTTTGATAGGAAATCGCAACTGGACCAAATATTTGGAAAGGGTTTCTGGAACAGAGGACTTTAGAGCCTCAACGGCGTAGCCCTGCCAGTCAGCAAGATGAAGCTCATCTTTCAGGGGAAGCTCAAGTTCTGAGGTCCGCGCGCTCGGTGAAAAACTAGAAGAACTGTACGCAAGTAAGACTTCGGCCTCTTCATCAGATGCACCGAAAGATTTGAAGATAGACAATCTTTGTTCGCGAATAGTCATGGCCTCACTGCCCAAATTCAATCGCCATACCTGCTTGGAATAGCAATCCAGACGCCGACGCATCCGTTCCAACACCGTTTGAGGTTCGAAGCACTGGAACCCCAAAGGAGATTTCGGGAATTAAACGTACGCAGTCTATTGCTCGCCACACAAAGCCTAGACTACGACCCGTGTAAACAATGTTGATGGTGGCTCCCTCATCATCCGCAGTCAACCAGAGTTGATCGATCAATTTAGGCCCGAGTACGACTTGATAGCCACCACCAATATTGTGGCCGATCAGTAACGAGAGATAAGAGGTGCACGGGTTCATGGATGATCAGATATTGAACCCGTTCGATCGGCAACAATATTACGCGCCAATGGAAGTTTAACCAGCTCTTCAAATGCCCATAATCGAGCCATAAGGGTATAGACACGAATCTTCTGCTCGCTGGTCGGCATGAGGCAGCTCCTTGATGGCGAGATTTTATCTTAGAATATTCCGCCCTGAGGGCCAAGGTAATGGCCCGCAGAGACAGCGTGATAGCCCAACGCGTTGATTTGGATCAATATCCGTGTCCGTGGGCTGTTAGAAGAGTGTACTGAAAGATGATGCCACTACGGGACATCGGTGTGATCTCGGTTCTGTCAAGGGTCATAGCGAAGGCATCACTACCCGCCACCCCAAACGTGATCGTGGAGTGATCTACCTGGCCGAGTGAGTACGGTTCTGCAGATTGCGGCGACCATTCTTAAATCTTACTTGCAGATTTCTCAGAATAGGGCGTTAATGGTCCCCATACTCTTTAAGTCCTCCGTTTAGCCAGATGGTGCCATATGGGCTGACGTCACACACCGAAAGGACAGCAATGATCAAGCAAGCTCTGTACATCACGGCACAGCGACGGCTGCGGGCAGCAGCGAAATCCAGCTAGGTTCAGTGTCCAAGGTGAGTCCTTCTCAAAAGCTAACTGTTTCCTTACCGTTTATCATCAGCATCCTATCGCTATCAGGCCGTCTGTTCTTCCACGGCTCGCCACGCGGCATCAAAGGCTGCATCCATCAGCGCAATCGCCTCAGAATCTGTGTTGGCAATGGAGATACGCCCGAATTGTGCGCGGCCGATCTCGTGGGGTGCCTGTCCTTCCTCCCATTCGGGGTCGTCCAATGCGAGGTAGGGATAGGCGTAACCGTGGGGAATGCGGTTGACGGTAATAGCGCGAATGTCGTTCTCGTGGTTGAAGCCGTGTTTGCCCAGTAGTGACTGTAGCTGGTCGCGAATCTGTTGCTCGTAGCTGGCGAAGGGCGTGCTGTATATTTTGTGGCGACCAAGGCGCAGTTGGTCGCGTCCTGACAACGGCCCCTCCGGTGCTGTCAATGTCATTGGCGAGTTCATCATGAACACCACCATAGGGTCGTCCGGCCCGCGGGGAGGTTCGTACCCACCGACGGTCATGGTCGGTGCCGTACTCACCCACTGAAACGGATCGTAGGGGCACTGGAACAGCGTGGCGCCCAGTTCAGAGTAGGCGCGGCCATTCTCCAGCAGCACGTTGGCGTAGACAAAAGGGGTCTTGACACCGTAGCTCAAGCCCTCTTTTTGCGACTCGGACATTTCCGGGCACAGGTGAGGTATGAGTCCGTTGTAGCAGGCCAGCACACAGTGATCGGCGGTGATACGCAGAGGGTTTCCCTGTTGAACATAGTCTATTTCCACACGCGAGCCTTCAACCTCGCGCACGCCGACCGCTGTGCTGTTGAGCCGCATTCGGGTCGCCTGGTTCTCCCGATCCAGCGCGCCATACTCAAAATGGGCTGCAGCGACATCCTCGGGTCCGGTCATATCAGGGGCAACCCCGGGTATCAGTTTCTGTACCAGCAGCCGGGCGACAGAGGCATTGCCATCCGGGAACATCCTCACCTCCAGGAGACTGTCCAAAAAGGAGCCCCCCACTGAAGCTACAGTCTTGCCCACCCAACCCATCGATCGAATGCCGCTGGCGCCGTTGCCTATAGCTTCCAGCACTGTGAGGTTCCATCCCGACAAGCCTGTTAAATGGAGGATAATTGCATTCAATATCGGCACGGTTTCCTCAGCGAGACCGACACGTTCCAGCAGAAACTGGTTGTAGTTAACGGAGTTCACGTACTCCCACTTCTCGCTGAGTGATAAACCATCCAGGAAGTCGCGTTTACCGCCAAAAAAGTCAATTAAAGTGTCCTGTTCGCCCACGGATACCGGCAGTGCACGTAGCGTTTTCTCGTAACCTTCCCCGCCGTACATCACCGCGTTCCAGTTGCCTCCTATCGTTACGTGGCCGTTCGGCCCTGGCAGCGCCACGCCATTGTCTGCATCGAGCTTGCCCGCCAGTGCCATATTGTCCGGTGTATTGATATCCATAGCAGCGACGAAGTCATCGTCAATACCGATATCAGCCATCAGGCCGCCGGCCACCTTGCTGTAACCACTGGGACTATCCAGGTTCTGGGCGCCGCCCAGGCTCAGCATCATTCTGCCGTCGTGGTGAAATTCGTTGCGTTTTGCATGGCCACCAAAATCATCGTGATTGTCCAGCAACAAAATACGGGCGTCGGGGCCCATTTTCTTGCGGTAAAACCAGGCTGCCGCCAATCCGCTCATACCGGCGCCGACGACGACAAGGTCATAGTGCTCGTCAAGCGGTTGGTAATGAGCTGGTTTCTCACCGCGCCATGCCAGGGCGTGGGCCACTTCGAAAGATCCCTCGTGACTACCCCGCATGCCGGTGAGTGTAGGAGGGTAGTAGGCGGACGCGTTCGGAGGGCTGAACTTGGTAGGAGGGGCGAGCGACAAATTCGCCGGAGGCTCAGGATCGCCGCCGCAACCCTGCAGTAGTGCACCTCCCGCTCCAATCGCTATACCGTTCATAAAATCCCGGCGTGTTATCTGTATTGCCATTGCTGTCCTCGAGTATTTTACATGTCATCCGACATGTCAACTGCCGGGACACCACCCGCGATGAGTGAGCGCAAACAACAGATACTGCAGACGGCCATCGAAATTATTGCGAATGAGGGCTACGGGAGCCTGAGCATGCGTGCCCTGGCTCGCGCCAGTGGTATGAAATTGGGCGCCTTGCAATACCACTTCCGTACCCGGGATGAGATGTTGAGGGCCCTTGTTGGCTATATTGCCGCGGAGTACCGGCGATCCTTTGAATCGCTGACAAACGATGGTGGCTCGCCGGGGATTCGCGAAATTGCAATGTTCATTGTGGACGATTCCGTAGATGACGCGTTGCTAACCGACAAACTTTGGCCACAACTGTGGGCGATGATGCAGGTCGAACCGCTTGTGGCGGATTTGGTAGACGAGATTTATGTGGACTACATGCAGATACTGGAGAGGGCGCTCGAAGATGCGGGAAGCGGGGCGCCTCGTGCTGAAGCAATTTTCCTGATGTCGGTGCTGGAAGGGTCAACGCTGTTCCTGGCCAGTGGCAGACGTTGGGAAGGAGATACATATGCCGTGCGCGACACGTTGCTGGAATTTATAAATGCCAGGTATGGAGAAAAACTTTGAATACGACACAAATACTTGACTACCAAATTAACAGGCTTGGGTTCTGGTTGGCCATCGTTACGTTCATAATAGTTTGTCTATTGGACCTCGTTACAAAACAAAAAAGTAGATTCCAGTTTTGAAGCTGAAAAAGAATGTGACATTAGCAAACAAAAGACTTATAGAGAAAACCCTCCAATAGCGCTTAGGGAGAATAAACCACCTTTTCTCACTTTCGGAAAAGTATCCTGAGGCATATCTGCCGCTCACCTACGGCCAGGATATGTGGGTTTGATCGCTGTTAACCTTGCGAAACCTGCCGTCCTATTTTCGATTTCGCACAGAAAGGGCAACCTCTCCCTTTGCCTGCCCTATGATTAAGACTCGCCATTCACTTGTGATTGGAGTGTAGGGAGCACTTCCACCATACTTTTTTCCCATACCATGGGTGACTTCTGTTGGTTTTAATTTTCCATGTCTTGTCGGATGCCACTCCCCGTGAAAACGGGGTAATACCCTGATAGGACCTTTAACTGCAAGTTGTTCCTTGAGGAAGTGCTATTCTGGTCCGACCTGACTTAGGCTGGCGTTTGTGCAGAGATGCTTCGAATTTCACGCTGACTGATTGCGACCCAGATAATAATTGCCAGATAAACAGTTATTCCTGTAGCAACTGCAACAGGGGCTGAGCTGAAACTTGCGATCCAGCCGGCCAGTAAGCCACCCAGTGCCATCAGGCTGAAAGTAATGCCATGAAATCCCATCACTCTGCCTCTCAGTTCATCCGGCACCCTGAGTTGCAGGACTGTCATCGTGCTGATCAGGAACATCGAGGCAAACATGGATGCAAGGGTCGCGAATAAAACAGCAAGCTCGAAGGCAATAGATAGTTCGGTTGCGAAAGCGGTAACCAGGGCAAACATGTAGATCATGATTCCAGAAGTAGCTGTTGATGCTAATATGAGAGCTCCCAGTTGTTTCGAATGCTGAAAGTTACCAACAATAATGGTTCCCAATACTGATCCGATACCAGTTGCGGAAATGAGAAAGCCATATCCTTGCTCGTTAGTCTCTAACAGTGCAGTGAAGGCTGGCATAAGTTGAATATGGGCCATGCCGAAAAACATTGCGGCGTACGAAAGAGAGATGAGCAGCAGGAAAATTCTGTTGTGAAGGATAAAGAGCAGACCTTCCTTGACCTGGTGTGTCGCTGAATTCGATATTGTGAGTGCCGGTAAACTCACTTTGAGTCCTGCAATAACAGCGAACATGATCAGGAATCCAATTGAGCAGAGCAAAAAAACCAACCATGTATCTACCAGAGCAATGATGATTCCACCAATAGCAGGCATCACCATCCGACAGCTTTGCCAGATAATGGAATTTAGTGCCACGGCACTCATCATGTCCTGGCGATCGATGAGCGCAGGAAGGATAGCCTGTCGCGTGGGCCAGTCAAATCCGGATGTGAATGAAATCAATCCAGCGACGAGTATCACATGCCAGGGCCTGACCAGAGCAGAGGCATCCAGAACAGCTAGAGAGATAAGCAGGGCAGCGACCGCCAATGATGTAGCCATCAGCACATGCTTCTTATTCAAACGGTCAGCAATTGCCCCACCATAGAGTGTCATGATAATCGCCGGAATTGATGCAGCTGCGCCCAGGTAGCCAAGGGCTATCGTTGATTCCGTGAGTTCGAATAGCAGCCAGCCCTGAGCCATAATCTGCAACTGGGTTGCACCCACAGATGCAAAGGATCCTGACCAGAAAACGAAGTAGTTGTGATGGTTAAGGGCGCTTAGCCGCCCGGTGAAATGAGGCAAATCTAATCCTACATAAAGTTGGTATACCGGATTTAATCCGGATGGAACACTGACAGGTGAATCACCTCATTGAGAACTGCTCGCTGAAGCCCCATATGTTAACCGACCAGCATTAAGTTGGTGAAACTTCTTGGGTCCTATTTCTGACTTGTTTCTTGATCTTACGCAACTGCAAAGTGTACGTCGTCAGCCCATTTGGAATCACCTGGTCCTCCTTGCTAAGAGACACTTCTGCTAATTTGAACTGAAGCAAAGGAGTTTCAAAATGAGCATGTCAATGAATCTCCCCTAACCTAATTAGTGCTACAGGCCATCTTCTACAGAAGTGGACCCCATTTCTTGGACAGGCCACTAAGTGATGTCCCTGTTCATGCTGCCATCCTGGCAGCTGTTTCATAGTA
>PBYU01000092.1 GCA_002730035.1 Gammaproteobacteria bacterium
AAAACGCTTTTTCCCCATAAAAATTAACCCCTTTCTATGAATGTTTTATCACAATACTAATTTTAAGGGTGGATCAGTTTTTCGGGGTAGGGTCAATTGTCGAAACCTCTGGACGTTTGACCGTTTAGGCTTTTGAGTTTGGCAAGGTATTGGGATTGCATTTCAACAAAGGCATCATGGCTGCCGCCTCTGTCTGGATGGAGTTTAAAGGCAAGGTTTTTGTAGGCTTGCTTTACTTGCGATACACTATTATAATTTTTAAACATATCAATCCTTCCACAACAAGGGTTGGTAGATAGGACTGTAGCTTGTTTGCGCAGGCTGCAGTCCGCTAATTAAAACTATTTCTTCTTGCTTTTTATCCCCCCTTTCTTTTTAGTTTTGCTTTCCATGAACTCAACTAATACACCTTTAATAGTTTTACCAATAGAATAACAGTAAGTCTTAAATTCTCTGTGCAGTTTCTCATCAACATCAACAAGCATTCGTTTCATTTTTATTGCTCCTTACATATTGGATATATATTAATATATGATATGTACATTTAAAAGTCAAGACCTAATTTCACTTTTATTGAAAATAATTTATATTTCTTTTTTGCAATACAGGGACATTACAACACAAGGCTAATTAGAAAGTGCAAAGCAAAGGCAAATCTGGACGTTTCAAAGGTATTTTGATCTAAGAAGACCCTGGGGGGGAGTATGATCCCGGCCCTTTGGCCTTCATAATCTATACATACCGTATATAGTTGCTCGAAAATAAAAAGGGTTAATTCCTTGGAGGCAACTAATTTGCAGGTCGAAGGGTAGGGTCGGGGAGTCTGGCTTGCTTCGTATATATATGGTTCCCTATTTTGGAGAGCAAAAAAAAAGGGGTTAATTTCTATCAGTTGGCTCGTTTTTCATAATCATCACATCGAAAAGTACTATCTCCTCTATGGTCTACTCTCGTGATTCTGCATATTATTCCCTGAAAACCTTCATCATCATCATGCTTGCAAACAACGCATAAATTAGGTGTTGGAATTAAGTCAGGGTCAAACTTTGTGCCATCATCATTGTAATAAGAATTGAAATTGAATCCCATTTCTTCCGCAAGCGTATCATCAGAGTAATCGTCGCTTTCCAAATCTTCATATTCAGAGTTTTGTTCATCTAAAAGATCATGCATTAATAGATTGAATGACGACCCTTCAGGAGGTTTCCAGCTTTTAATTGTGTTCGCCAAATGAGTAAAACATTTACTTGCTTTTGAATCAGGGTAGCATTCCGCAAGTGGCTGTTGCATTTGTGCGGAGTTAGCCATGTTTTCATCAAATAATACATAACCTACATAATCCACAGAAATTAAGGGCAAAAACTTGTGTATAACTGTTTTCAACTGTATATATGCCTCTGTTGCGTCCGTGTCCGATTTCGCTAAATTTACAAGAAGTTTAAATTGATTCTGATTGTAATTTAGGGAAAGCAGTTTTATCAAAGCGTAGGCATCTGTGAGGAAGGTTGGGTCTGGTGATATAACCACCAGAATATCATGAGCAGATGTACAAAAATGAGTAACATCAAAAGAAATTCCTGTCCCTGTATCCATTAGAATAAAGTCATATTCTCCCATCAAAGAGTCAAGTTCGGCGGAAATAATATGGTGTTGTTCATCGTCCAGTTCTGTTAATTCTTGGATGCCTGAAGCTGACGGTAAAATATGAATTTTATAACCGTATTTTATAATTACTTCTTTTTTTTAATAAAAATAAAAATGCCATTTAATAAAAAACCAATGAAAGGTAAAATATCATCCCATGAAAATACAGCGAATTCTTTTTCTCCAGATAAGGATAATAACCATTTTTTAAAAGTTAATTCTCCCTTACAAAAATAATAGATGGCTGAGTAAAGGTCTGTAAACATATTCACCCATTTGACCTTATCTCTCTGTTTTGAAAACGCCGGTATTTTTTGTTCTGTTAAGTCTAAATAAGAAGCTAAAATCAGATCGATTCCGCATCTGGTGCCTAAGGCTATAGTGCCAAAAGATCTCAGATTTGTTTCGACCAGTTTAAAAACTCCATCTCGTTCATCTTTTTTAAACTCCGTGTTTGAAATTCCCATCGCCCCGATTTTGTTAAGCAAATTTTTTCCTAAACCATATAATTCCTTAATTTCCTCGCTAACACCAAGAGAGCAAATTCCAAAATTAGGAGGATATTGACGTAACTTTTTGTATGTAAATTCGGCGATCGTTTCCTTCTGCATGTTAATATAAGAACAATATTGATAAACATTGCTGTCGGGCCCTTGAATTATTTCTTGAATCATAGGCTCAAAACCGTGTTTTTTAAGTTTGGCATAATAATGTAATAAACCCTCCGTGGAGTAAGCCAAGAAGACTTTCTTCCTGAACAAATACATGAATGCCCCTGATTTTGAGAGTATAGGTTTGAGAATGCATGGGTAATCAATTTTTTGGGAATTTTTGATAACGTCATCCTTGGAATCTGGGAAAAAAGTCTTGGGAACAGGGATTCCTGCCTCGATAGCAGCATAATAGTATTCTTTTTTATTTATTATTTTATTAACCGTTTTAAGATTTGGGACGGTAAAGTGATAGTATTCTGCTAAAATATCTCTATGCTTTGCAATTATCTCTATATGGTCTTCGCCTGAATAAAGTAAAGGTTTGTAAGAATGTTTTTTCGAGAAATCAATTAAAGCAGTGACGAATTCATTTTCTTTATTTGGGTCAAAATAATTGCTTACTCGTTTACAGTATTTTGAAAAAAATAATAAACCAAATTTATCATTATCAATACCGTAAACTGATACGCCTATTCTTCCCAGTTGCCTCGCAATAGCTAAATGGTTAACACTTGATTCAAGGAGTAAGACGGGCGTTTTATTATTTATCGTGTGATTTGACATTTTGGCAAGAAGATTTGAAATTCAAACAAAATATAAGTACTCTCATTAAGGACGCTCTTTAGCGGGATTAAACCTTTTGGCATGTTCAAATATTTTTTTTGCTCTTTTTCTTTCTGGCATGTCCATCATCCTGTTTTGAAATTTGAAAATACTCAATTCATTTTCTTTTTCAGCCTTTTCCAATTCAGAGATAATCAATTTGGTTTTTTCTATTTCTGCTGAATTTGGACTATATACCTGATTGATCAACTCTACCTGTGAAGGATGAACAGCCAATTTTCCTACAGCCCCCATTTTTTTGGATAAGCTCGCTTCATCAATTAGGCCCTTCAGTGCTTCATCAGTAAATAAATATGGATAAACTGAATCGATAAAATCAATATTATAATATTTGGAAAGAAGCATAAGTTGTATCACTGCCTGGAAGAATACAGGGTTATGGTAATATTCAGTTCTTTCAATTCCAATGTCTGCGCTAAAATCTTCTGCGCCGAAAATAATTCCTGTAATTTTTTTTGAAAAACCGAGAATTTCTTTGCAATCTAAGTAGCCTTTTACAGTTTCTATCAAAAGCAGATAAGATAAATCTTCCATATCTTTCAGAAAATTATCAACAAATTCAATATCTTTATCCTCTGCTTTTGCCACCAAGATAGTATCAGGCTTCAATTTAATAGCAAGAGAAAGATCGTCATGAATAAATTTACTTCGGCAATCGTTAACCCTGATTATCAACTCTTTTCCTTTGTCTCTATGAATATTAAATTTCTCATGCAATATCTTCCTCGCCTTTTCCTTACATGAAATAGGAACGCTATCCTCAAGATCAAATATAACAGCATCACAATTAATAGAATTTATATTGTCATAATAATTTTCTTTTATCGCGGGCACAAAAAGAAGGCTCCTTCTTTTAAATAATTTCATTACTTAATTTCCTCCACAAGAGAGTCACAGAAAGGTTCAAACAATTACTATAAAATTAAACTGCTTCACTTTGCAACCTAATGTTAATAAGTATACGTATTGGGTTTATGTAAAACAAAATATTGGAAATAGTTTAAAAAAAAATTCAATCCATACTTTTTAAAAACGATATAATTTACAAATTTGAGGTTTATAATACATGAAAAAAACTTTTTTATTAATTTTATGTTCAGCAAGAAAATAATTATTCGGTGGAATGAGCAGTTTTCCAGAAAAAATCCATGAAATGGTTTTTCTGACAAAAAAGGAAAATCAAGCCTACAATTGAACTGACAAAAAAGTAAATTCCATGCAGCAAGATGGCTGCACTTGCAGCCAAGTTTTCATCTACATTCATCAATCCAAGAATGTATATAACAACAAAATGAAAATTCCCCCAGAAACCTGGCGCTGAAGGAATAGTAAGAGCAAAGGTTAAAATCACAACCATTAAAAAAGAGGCTTCAAGTGTAATTCCAAGATTTAGAGCTTCAAGACTTAAGAAGGTGCGAATACCGATAAAAAACCATAATACGAAGGATAAAAGGATAATTAATAAAAGCTTACGCCAACCTAACCTCAAGTCCAAACCAACAATCATTTTGGTAGACGTAGATTCAATAAATGACCTATTGCTAAAAGGTAATATTTTTACAAAAAGGTTGACCAGTTTATTTTTATGTCTGTCGTTCTGAATCATTAGAAAAAAAAGAAAAATTGCTAAAATTGAAATAAAAATAATGGTCGCATACTTCAATAATGTTTTCTGGGTCCCAAGGAATGATGTGAGTGGCAAAAAAAATGAATCAGCTGTTGAAGAGAAGATAATTATTATCACTAAAGCCATAAGGCAGGCTAGTTCCATCACTTTCTCAACAACAAGTGTGGAAAATGTTGATGTTGTACTCATTCCCTGTTGTTTGGCCAGTAAACGCGTCCTCACTAATTCACCCATTCTTGCGGGTAATATATTATTGCCCAGAGTCCCAATAGCAGTGGCAGAAATTACTGCTGTAAAAGGGATATTTTTGATAGGATGCAAAAGATATTGCCAGCGCACGCTTCGGACTAAAAGATTTAATAGCTGAAAACAAGAGGCTAAAACAACATAAATTGGATCCGCATTAATCAATATCTCCCAGATACTGGCCCAGTCAAATTTAAATACCAGGTAGAAAATAAGGGTTAAACTGAATATGACTCCAATATAGCGTTTTAAAAACATTACGTTAAGAATTATGAAGTCCGCTTGTACAAGGGTTGGAAAAGGTTTTTTAAAAGAATAATTGTCATGATTGCGGTGGTTCCTTTAAATAACAATGTTATAGACTCTGTGTAAATTGAGCAGTTAAATAAATAACATGATATGTCTTTAACCGAAGGAAAACTCAAAAAAAATTCTGGATTAATAGGTGCAAAAATTCCTAAAAAGCTAGCCCGTCCTCTTAAGCCACCAAGGAAAATAACTGCTAATAAAAAATAGAAAGGTTTTTTCCATTCTGGCCTGTTATGAACAAAATAAATTAGAAAAGGAATGAGAAAGAGGTACCGGTGAGTTGAAGAAACTGAAAGCCCCCAGTAAATTGCAAAATATATTATTACAAAATATTGAGATAACAAAGGATAGTCCAATTTAGACCTGCCTATCATAAAAATATGGCAACATACCAATGCGTAGACAATCCCTTGAAAAAAACGCAAAACAACCACTCCAAGGCTATCTATGATTTCAATATTATGACTTTGGGTTTTAAAAACGCCTAATACCGCCTCACCGGAAATCGAATAGAAGAAACCATAAAAAAATAAAACAGGGAAAGCGCCATATATTAAAAGCCGGACAAAATCCTTAAAATTTTTACTGGAAATACATAAAACCAATGGTAAAAAAGCTATGGGGTAAATTTTGAAGAGACAGCCAGCAGCGAGGGAAAGGGTAGCAAAGTGCCCTTTCCCTTCTTTTAAAGAGAAATAACACGCGAGGACTACAAAAAATGAGGCGATCAGATCAAATTGTCCAAACATATAGGGTCCATAAATAACTACAGGATTGATCGCCCAAAAAACCATAAAAAGTAGTTTGCTTTTATTATTAGACAACATCTTCCAACATGTTAAAATGATCAAACAATCAAAAACAAGATAAGGTAACTTCATTAGAAACAGAGAAAGATACAGGTGCTCTGATCCATATAGTGCTTTTTTGCCCAAAAGACCAAGAGAATGGGTAAATTGTTCAAATCCAGGAAAAAACAACCGGAAAATTAGCTGAACAGTTGCAAAAAAAATTAGGGAAAAAGGTGGATAATATACTGAATTCTTCTCGGCGAGAATTCCGTACACATCCCATTCTCCATGAGACATTAAATGAGGTGATTTATAGATGAAAATCAAATCGCCATGCATTGTAAAAGGCATTACTATTATTCTCAGCAGCAAACTAATTAAAAACCACTGTTTAATGTTAAAGCGATGAGTCATTATTTGGATATTAAATGTGTTTATTGTAAGATAGGAAAATTGTGCAAGCTAATAAATATTTTATGCAAAAGTAGTTTATGAGAGTATTATACTACACCCCATATAAAGTTTTCATAGCATTAACTCGATCTTCGTCAGGCGTGTTTTCATCAATAAATTTTAGCAGAGTGTTATCTCCTTAACAAGATCAGGCAATATATTCTAAAAGCCCGTGTGCATGGAGTTAAATACCCCATTTATTCATTCATTTTCATTCCCAGAATTCTCATCAAGAGGATTATCGCCAAACAGCTCTTTAACATGAGCACCGATCATTCTTTGGACTCCCGGATCAATAATAGCTGCTTTATTATCGCTAAAAACATTTTGAACGAATATGCTTGGACTTTGAGACGGATAAACTCCTAAAGCCTTCAGGACATCTGATTTTACTTTATAAATAGATTCTTTGAATTTCAGCATACTATTTATACCTTCAAATCGTTCTGTAAGCTCCTTAGTTTCTTCTTTGGTTAGTTCTCCCGCTACTGATTTTGATATACGATATGATGTTTCAATGTCCCTATTTATTTCTTCAATCATGTCTGGTAATTTCTGATAGAGTTTTCCAGTCTCCCGTTCAATTAAACTTTTTATTTCGGATTTATTAGCAAATCGAGAGATTGCCTGCTGGGAAACTCCTGTCCTCTTTGATAGAGCAAGCTGTGACTTACCACTTGCCAAACCCTGAACAACTTCTTTTTTTACTCCACCTTTAATTTTTGTCATTTAATTAATCCTCCTATTAATTTGGTCATTTCTATATACAAGTTTTTACAAGTTTATTGGCTGTTATAGACAATTAACTTTGGCAAAACCCTATTGCAAGTTATTGTGACCTACCCTAAATCTTAGTACCACCCGTAGAGTGATGATTTTCTATGCCGTCAGTTGTAGCTTAGCGGAAACTGA
>PBYU01000093.1 GCA_002730035.1 Gammaproteobacteria bacterium
ATCCTTAGGCGGAGGCACGGTCAATGGTGTTTTCCGCCTCAGATATGAAAGTGTCGATCAGGATAATGCGCTGGATGACGCCGACGCGTTGACCCTGAGCTCCAGACTTTCCTACACCACGAGAACTGTAAATGGATTTTCGGCGATGGTTGAGGTCAAAGATGTACGGACGGTGGCTGGAGTCGATAGCTATTCCGTAGGGCCCACCGGTTTCAAGCCGGGCAGATATTCGGTGATTGCCGATCCGGAGACTACCGAGGTGGATCAGGCCTATCTGCAATATGGCAACGATCTTTTTACGGCAAAATTGGGCCGACAGCTAATCATTTATGACAATCACAGGTTCCTCGGTCATGTTGGCTGGCGCCAGGACCGGCAAACTTTCGACGCCGTTACTCTGACGGCAACTCCGATTGAGAATCTAAACCTGAGTTACAATTATATAGATGAGCGTGAACGCATCTTTGCCGAAGATGCCGATATCGACTCTGAGGATCACCTGTTTCATGCCGCGTACGACACTCCCATCGGCACTCTAACCGGTTATGCCTATCTGCTTGAGCTACAAGACGGGCCCGATAACTCACTGGATACCTATGGCCTGCGGCTCACCGGTAGCAGGGAAATCAACGGACTCGACGTGAGCTATCTACTGGAATACGCCGACCAGGAATCCGAGACTGAAACGGTGGAATATGATGCAGACTATTACCGCGTAGAGGGTGGTGTGACGCTCAACGGAGTGAATCTGCGGATAGGGTACGAAGAACTGGGCTCGGACGACGGTGCCTACGGTTTTGCAACTCCACTCTCAACCCTGCACGCTCACAACGGGTGGGGGGACATGTTTCTTGCCACACCGGCTCAGGGTCTAACCGATGCCTACCTGAATGTCAGCGGACAGGCGTTCGCAGGTAACTGGTCGGTGGTCTATCACGAATTTGACGCCGAAGATGACTCCCCGCTGGTTGATGACCTGGGCGATGAGCTGGATCTGCAGTATGTGTATCCAGTAGCTGAAAACTACACACTGGGCATCAAGTACGCGAGGTATTCCAGGGGAGATGCAACAGCCGGTAAATCCGATACCGACAAATCCTGGGTTTGGCTAGAAGCTAGATTTTAGGGATCGATGCTGCCACGCGCGCCATATGACGAACAGTATGTAACCACCTTTTCATGTCGGCTCTCGTTAGAGTCGACATGATTCGTCGTCCTCCACCAGCAAAGCGATCTTTAGTCTGAGCAATGACTAGCTTCAGCTACTGCTCGTTTGAAGACCCGTTTTGCTCACGCCACTCTTTTTCCCGAACTCTGGCACCCATCAGCATGGCGGTCATGGCGTAGTTGCCTTCGTGGCAGGCATATTCGTATGGAACCTGATCCGACTTTGGCCACACGAATTCTCCGCCATAGGAATCTACGTAATCCGGATCGTCCACCGTGAAGCTGTACATCAAACCACCTTCATTAATCGGGCTGAAGCGTTCAATAACGCGTCGCCCTTCATTCGGTTGGTAGGGCAGATCGAGGAAATTAACGGTTTCAACTACCAGGGTATCTTCTTCCCACCATCCGATTGAATCTCCATCCAGTGTGCTGAGTTCCGCCCCATTGTGCTCAGCGTCAATGCGGATGATGCGTGCCCAATGCATCCACTCGACATAGACCATCATGTAATCATCGGTCTGCACAATGGTTTTCAGGTTGTTGTACACCAGCGGGCGAATCGGAATTGAAGCGGTAGGCTGATAGATACACCGAACGCCAAGCACCGAATTTTCGGGGCCGTCGTAGGGCTGCTCACCGGTTTCCAGCCACCAGGCACCGTCTCTTTCGGGCCAGGCAAAGCGCGGCGCATTGGCTGCCTTCTCTCTTCCAACGGCAGTACGTTCGGGCATGCGGCCATCTTCAGGATAGGTGAGAATCGAAGTGCGGTACTCGCCATCGATAGTAAAACCATCGTTGCCCCGGTCAAACCAGAAGTCATTGTAAGAGCCGATGTTGCCGCCGGCTTCGGGTGCGTTTCTTGCAGGATCACTGGGCACGGAATCAGCGGCCCTGGTGGAAGTTTCCCGCGCACGCATCGCCTCGACTTCCTCCGGCGTCAGCAACAGGCGATCACCGTATTGACTGGGTCGCTGAAAGGGAGTGAGGCTGGAAATATCGTAATTTCCGTTGAAATCCGGCTTGCCTGAAGCCGTACGGGGAAAATCATCCTGAGCACTGACCAGGATAGGAGTAGCCAGGGCGAATGGTACAAGAGCGATAATTGAGAGTATGGTTGTCTTCATGGTTTCCTCCAGGGGAAGGATTTTTAGTGACACTCTTCTAATTAACCGATTATTCCAGTAGTTTCAGATATCGTTTGTCTAACTATGCTGTATCGATTCATGCCAGTCTAACACAGGCATTTTCGGTAGTCTCATTGGGTGCTTAATAATATTATGCGGACTGTCTTCCATCTGATTACTGCCGCCGCTCTGCTCTGACAGATGTGGAAAGACTTAGATTTTGTGGAGAATTCACTTTTTAACCAATCGTTTCTTGCCCTACTCAGTGGCTGAGAAATCTACTTCTTCGGCCCATCTAAGCTTCGATCTGGCTCACTCGGCAATCTGCCTCAGTTGACAAGAAATAATCTCCGCCCAGCTGTGCTCGAAGCGAGAATTATCCCCGCTCCTGGCACGCAATATCCTCCGAGATTGACGACAGATGCTAATTTGAGATGCAGACCTTTGGGATAGTTTCAGCCAGTGATACTCAATCTGGCTCAACTGAATCACGCTTCACCTGCCCCTCAGCGCCCCCGGATAGCATAGACTCCCACTACTAATAGCTTTATGCTCTAGCCAGCTACGAATAACACCAATAACAATGGAGGATTAACATATGCGTTCATTCTTAGCACTGATTTTACTTTTTCTGTTGTCTGCACCGGCTTATAGCCAGCAGCTGGCGAGTTTCAATTCTGACGGTCTTACCTATGGCCACGTCCACCTGAATGTCTCCGACATGGAACGGCACAAAGATATTTGGGTTAACCATTTCGGCGGCAGGGTGGTTGAAAAAGGCCGCAATGCCCAAGGCAACCCATTACTAACTGCTGTCGTGCTGAACAACATGTTGGTCGCACTTACCCCCAGCGACCCCAGCATGCCATCGAACCAGACCGTTATGGATCACTTCGGATTCAAGGTCCGCAACATGGAAACATTTCTAAGCAAATGGGAAGCCGATGGGCTTCCAGTTACAACTGAAGAAGCCGGCTTCGGTGGGAGAACCTTTCTAGGCGCTGAGGGCCAGATTAACGCCTTCATAGATTTGCCTGGCGGTGCACGAGTTGAGCTACAGGAAGATCAGGGATTGCAGGCGGAAGTCACTGGCTACCATATTCATTTCAATCTTCAGGGGCACGAAGAGCTACTCGCCTGGTATACCGACGTGTTTGGTTTGGAGATCAGGCCACGGGGTCGAATCGCTACTACTACCAATGTTCCAGGCATGAACCTGAGTTTCGGAGGCGCTCAGGGCGAGCGTGCAGCGACTCAGGGTACCGCCATTGACCACATCGGTTTCGAAATCGACGGCCTCGAGGATTTCTGTCGTGCATTAGAAGCTAAAGGAATTGAGTTTCAGGTACCCTACAGGGAAATTCCTGCAATCGATCTCAATATTGCTTACATCATCGATCCCAGGGGCGTTCGCATCGAATTCACCGAAGGATACGACGAATACTAGTTCGGCTCTCCAGCCCAACAGCGACTCTGCTGGGCTGGAGAGTCCATGTGGCGCAGTGGCTCCACCAACTCGTCTGCACAAGCGCGACGTAGTTTATTCCAGGCAGCGTCGTGCAGAAGTCCATCGGGATTGCATGGTCATCCCTGGCACGGTGAAACAGGGGAGAAAATGGTGGATTTGTAGGCGTTCTGCCAATGAGCTGGCAATTGCCAGCTCAGTAGTTTCTGCTTGATCTTGTGTGTTGGCGATGAACTCTTCCAGGATTTCTTCGTTGTTACTCAGTATGTCGGAAAACTGGCAGCGCAGAGTTGTGGTATCGCACTCGTCATCAAGAGTCATATCCATCAGCTGCACTCCTGCTTGCAGAACAGAATCGTCGGGCAAACTAATTCGGCAAGAATCAAGAACCTGCAAATTCTTAATCTCGTTTGACAGATCCCTGTTCACCCTGACCTTGGCACCGGACGTCGATATATCAATGACAGTTCCATCAATGCGCCCACCCATCGACAAGTAAAGAGTTACCGGAACTTCTTCAGCTAAGGATTCCAAATTGACACGGGCAGACTTGCGTAACTGAGTGCAGCGAACTTCATAGGGTAGATCTACCTGATGTTCATGCCCGGATATAGCTGTCTCACTGTTGGCGGCCTTACTCAGTCGTGACTTGAATACAACAGAGAGTCCTCCACTTTGAGCGCGGAACATTAATGATTCGTTCCTTTTCTTCAGCAGATTGTCAAATTCGCCATCTACATAAAATGTGCCATCCCGAGCATCCACCGAAGTCAGCTTGAGATCGTGGGAAGTAACATGATTTTTTGTAACGAATAAATAGCTGGCCTGCCATTGCTTGGCTATTGCCATCTGGAATAGTTGAATAATCTCTTTGCGGTGAGTAATGCTGCCATCTGTAATATTTAGAGCCGTCATTTCTTTTCTTCCTTTACTTCGATTTTTTGCAGTAGCTGCTGGGGAAGTATTTTCTAATGTACAGAATACTGAAGCGGGTAAAAAATGTTGTGGCATGATTCACAAAAAATTGGAAAGGATTTAGCAAATAGTCAAACTGGGTCACAGTTTTGTCGACAGATTGGGCTTATCTGCCTGAAAAGCGGGATGAATTGCGGATCAGAGCAATCGGGGATCAAGCTGATTTCCTCGCTGATTTGGGTGGTGATTGATCACCTTAGCCCAGACTGTTGGAGGGCAGCTGTTCGGGTGAATGGCGATGACAGCCTGGGAATTCCAGGATCAGGTCTCTAATTGAAGTCAGAGGGTTCCTAGAGACCTGATCCTAAAATTATTCTTTCTCAGTCTGGCAAATAGTAGGCGATGACATGACCTCCAGTATTTTCTCCGCTGTCGAGTGCATTGATACTCGTTTCTAATTGAAGACCCCCGCCACCGACAGGCACTGTCACCAGTACATATTGTTTACCCGAATCCGGGCTCACATAGGTCATAGGCGTGGCAGTTGATGTTCCCGGTAACGCGTCCGTCCACACTTCTTCGCCGTTGTAGATATTTATTGCACGCATAGTGCCGTCCACCACGCCGCCTATAAAGATGAGCCCACCGCCTGTCACGATGGATCCGGCGTTGTAAAACATGCCCATTGGCAGGGGTAGTCGGCTGGGAATACCCAGAGGACCCTGGTCCTTGCCAGTGCCTAAGCCACGACGCCAGATCACTTCCTGGGAGGCCAGATCGACAACCGCCATCTCCCCGTACGGTGGCCGCAGGCATGGCGTAAAAATGGGTGATAAAAAGAAGAAGGAGTAAGCCGCGTAAGGTGTCCCTGACTGAGCACCACCGATACCCAACTGTTCATTTCCGGTCAGCGTATCGCGTGGGAATAATCTCACTACTGATGGATTGTGCATCGAATTGACGACCATTAGGTTATTGACCTCGTCGACAGCCACGCTGCCCCAATTCATGCCGCCCGCCACTCCCGGATAAACAAGTGAACCACCGGTTGAGGGTGGCGTAAGTGGGCCTTCATAACGCAAATTCCGGTACTGCAAACGACACAAGGCATGATCGAAAGGCGTTATTCCCCACATATCCGCTTCCCTGATATAGTCGCGCGCAAAGGACGGCATACCGACAGAGAACGGCTGGGTCGCAGTTGTGGTTTCATCGGGCAGATCTGTTTGTGGCGTGGCCAATTCGGCTACTTCAGTCAGCGGTTCACCGGTTTCCCTGTCCAGCAAGAAAATCTCCGCCCTCTTGGTAGGAACGATGACAGCCTTGCGCAAGGTTCCATTGATTGGAATATCAACTAGTGTTGGCTGCGAAGGAACATCGTAGTCCCAAATATCGTGATGTGTAGTTTGAAAGTGCCACCTGACCCTTCCTGTTGCCGCCTCTAGCGCAACAACTGAACTTGCATACGTCTCCATGGCCTCACTGCGATGTCCGCCGTAGTAATCTGGTGTGGCATTGCCAGTGGGTAGGTAGATTAGCCCCAACTCTTCGTCGGCGCTTGTCAGACTCCATACATTGGGCGTACCACGCGTATAAGAATCTCCCTCTGGTGGTAAGCCGTTGCGGTCTTCGCGCCCCATGTCCCAGGCCCAGAGCAGGTCGCCGCTGATTGGGTCGAAACCGCGGACAACGCCAGAGGGTTCTTGGGTTTCCTGATTGTCTAGCACCCAACCGCCAAGCACCAACACATTGCTTGCAATAGTTGGGGGCGAAGTAACGAAATAGAAGCCAGGCTTGACTTCACCCATGCCGGTTAACAAACTAACTTCCCCATCGTCACCGAAATCAGCGCAGCGTTGACCGGTGTTCTTATTGACAGCGATCAATCTTGCATCCGTGGTTGCCGTAAAAATGCGTTCTTCACACACGCCGAGCGATCGAAATGAAGGCGCTTGATAGTAGGTTACTCCACGGCAGGTGTCCCAGAATCCAATGCGTGGAGTTTCGATTTCAGGGTCAAATCGCCAGCGCTCCTCCCCACTGTCGGGATCTAATGAAAGAATGATGTTTTGTCCCGTGCACAAATAGAGTCCGTCACCAACCTGTATGGGAGTCCCTTTAAATTCACCGGGTACTCCAGTACGAATTTCCCAGGCGCGAACTAATTGATCGACATTTTCCAAGTTGATCTGATCAGTCGCCGCATATCGTGTTCCCTGCTTTGTAGCGCCGTAGTGAGTCCAATCACCGGTAACATTGTGAACTTCACCGGTACCGGCTGCACTCGGTGTGCCGACATAGTAGTTTGCATTGACGATATAAACCGTAACCAAAAAAACAAGCATTGCACCCGCAGTGATTTTGGCAGATTTTTGCATGAACAGCGGCGCAGGTTTGGTCTGTAATAAACCTCTGCGCACTCGTGGAAGTAGAAACCAGGGCCCTAGTACAGTGAACATCGCAACTCTGGGCATCAATGCCCAGGCATCGAGCCCCACTTCGTAAATCGACCAAAGGTAAGTGACTATCAGGAAGATCCCATAGAGTTGAGCACCGCGATGATCGCCTTTAAAGAGTAAGACACTACAGGCCAGGAGTGTGATGCCGGCGAGTACGTAATACAGCGAACCACCGGCTAGTGTTAGCAAGACACCCAGGTACAACAGCGCGATTCCCGAAAGACCAATAACAACAGCGAGCGTCCGAGGTTTTGGATAGGCGGACATGGAATTTGTCATATCGAACTCCTTGGAATTGACAAACTAGTTTCTAAAACTTATTGAGAGACGTAAAAAATACAGTAGATTTGATATGGAATCCAAAAATATCGATCTAAGGATTACTGAAACCCATGCTTTTGGACATAGATGGCGGAAGCAACTGGTCTCTGGGCAAAAAGAGATATATCTTGCTGCTTTGACAAATTGGTTCATTCGAGTTCGAATATGCCTCAGATTTTGAAAATTGGCTTCTCAACACAGTTCTGTGCCCCATCATAATCAGAGTGAATTTCCCATTGATGTCAAAATTTGTAAGAAGCATCCCGAATCTCCTGACGTTTGCCAGTGTTGGATGTGGATTCACTACGCTAGTCCAACTATTAGAACAGAACTACACCGCAGCCTTGATATGGATGTTCTTAGCCATATTATTCGATGGTCTCGATGGAAAAGCAGCAAATCTCTTAGGCGTTAAAACGGAATCGGGTCCAATATTAGACTCTCTTTCGGACGTGATCTCTTTTGCATTTCTACCAGGATTTAGCCTCTATCTATTTTTTAGCAGTGCGCCAGAAACACATGTGTTAACAAGTACGGCAGCCTGGGTAGTCGGGATTGGATATACATTGGGTGGTCTGATGCGTTTGGTTCGGTTTACCGTGTCACAATCCGATCGCGACCGTGGAGAAGGGTTTGTAGGACTGCCCTCACCGCCTCCAGCAGGTTTAATCATTGCATCCGTATCGTTAGCTGGCCAGTTTCCCGAAACGCTGTATCACCTGACTGGTCTGCTAATTTTCTGTTTGATCATCGCTGTCAATGTTTACTTGATGACATTAAGTAACATCGTATATTGGCGCTGGGGAGGTCTGTGGATAACGCTTCAAAATGGCGCCTCAGCGGTCATTGGAGCTATAGCTTATCTTTATCTCGGTACGATTGGAGCCTTTCTAGCCGTATTCTGTATAGCCTTCTGCGGCATCTATATTTACTCCCACATTGCCTTAGCAATTTTTCAAAAATTCAGAAAATAGCGATATTGCCACCCATCAGTTGCCCTCTATTGCAGGTAATCTCCGAACATTACGATGCTATGAATCCAGCTGCACACGTGGGTATTTTGCTCTAGTTCGAGTGCTCCCTCATCCCTACAGGCTCCAAGCTAAGGGCTCTCATGCCATCAGATGGGACTCTTCAGGCCATTTATCAGCTCCAGGGAAGAGCAGCTGGCATTCGTGAAACAATACAATTTTGAATGGGCAAGCGGTCTGGCGCTTCCAAAATTTTCATGAGGCCGATAACACCAATTCCACTCGGCCTCTCCCCGGCCGCGGCTAGTGACTGGGTAAGCAAAATAGTGGATTATTCGCCCTCGTGGGCGCAATAGAAAAACTAAAATCAGATACTAAATCAGGAAAAGACTAAGAAAATGAATATTGGTGTATTGCAGGCGGACTCGGTAAGGGAGGAATTTCAGGCCGATCATGGAGATTACCCCGATATGTTTGGTTACATGTTGAAACGTGCAGGACTCTTAGTGCTTGGAGAGCCGATCGATATCGCCAACTACAATGTCATTGAGGACGAATATCCCCGACACCTCGATGAGTGTGACGGCTACATCATCACCGGCAGCAGGCAGAGTGTTTATGATGATGAACCCTGGATTCATCGTTTTCGCGAATTCCTTACCGAGCTGCATGCTGCGAAAAAAAAATTGGTGGGTATCTGCTTCGGTCATCAGCTGATCGCGGAGGCGCTGGGCGGTAAGACCGCACGGGCCAAGGTAGGATGGGGAGTCGGGGTGCACCGAAATAACATAGTACAGATGAAAGACTTTATGCAGCCGCCACTCGCTAATTATTCGGTCATTGTCAGTCATCAGGACCAGGTCACCCGCTTACCTGCCGAAGCAGAACTACTTGCGAGTAGTGATTTCTGCCCCAACTCCATGTATCAGATCGGCGACCATATCCTGAGCATTCAGGGCCATCCGGAATTCAGCAAGGACTATTCACGCGCCCTGATAGAGCTACGCCGAGGAATTATTGGCGAGACAGTGTACAAGCGCGCCATTAGGAGTCTTGACGAGGAGATTCACAACAGGATTCTAGCGAACTGGATCGTACGTTTTATAGTAGGCTGGCACTGACAGGTTTCAGGCCGTAGTCTTCATAGCGAAAATTTTCCAGCAGATCCATGTCACGGGCCAGCTTCAAGCTGCCATCGGTACGGTACACCCATCCATGATAGGGACAGACGAAGGTGCTCCGGTTGCCCTGTGGCGCATCACACACGCGGGCACCGCGATGGCGTCTGATATGCCCGGCGTAGAGCCAGCTCTTGTAGAGAATATGCTCCAACTCTACTTGGTAGGTGATATGCGAGCGATAAAAGTAAGGATCCAGCGCAAAGCCAGATCGGTCCTGCTGGGCAGCCACCCGGTCTGCCAGCTTAAGCAGTGAATCGTCTACATTGGTGGCGATGAATTTCATGAGCGCTTCGTGTCAGGTGTACCCTATTGGCTGTGAGAACGCGGTTGCTTCCGAGAGGAAGATACTTCAGCTTCTATTAGAAATCCGGCGCCGGTGTCTGCCGCCGTTTCGGCGAACTGAACACCGGGCGCTCGATCACTCGGCATTTCGCCAGCAGTCGGGTCCAAATGAGCTCCCGCTGGTAATAAATCTCGGCAATTAACTCTTCACCCGGACGCCCGTACTGCGACTCGACCTGGGCGAAGGCAATGTTGGATTTAGCCGTCGGACACCAGGCCGCCGAAGTCACGCTGCCAATCTCCCTTTTACCCTTGAGGATAAAGGAATGTTGCGCTGGCTTGTTGCCCTGCACATCCAGAAACACGAAACCGTAGCGGGAGCCATTTCGTTGTTCTTCGATAAGCGCGCGGCGACCGTTGAACAGACCCTTGTCGAGATCCACCAGCCATCCCAGCCCCAACTCAAAGGGCGACCGCGAACGTCCCTCGCGCACGGTTTCCTCCGCTGGCACAAAATCCACCCCGGCCTGCAGGAAACCCGCCTCGATCCTGAGCATCTCCAGGGCGTCGTTGCCGATAGGGTGAATGCCCAGGTTGGCACCGGCTGTGAAGAGTCGATCCCAGAGTAGCTCCGCTTTACCCGGCTCGATCCACAGCTCGTAACCGAGATCGCCCGTGAAACCGGTACGGCTAATCATCAGTTCGGTGTTCTCGAAAGCGTGATGAGTCAATCCGAAAGGCTTGAGCTCCTCGATTCCGATAAAGCCCATGGCCTTAAGTACCGCACAGGAAGTCGGCCCCTGCACCGCCAGCGCGGCCACATCCGCAGTCTCGTCCTCGATGCTGACATCTAAACCCAGGGAGGACCACTGCAGCCAGTCCATTACCCGAGTGTAACTACACAGACGATAGTCACCGGCACCGAAATGAAACAGCGTGCCGTCATCCATCACCTGGCCTGCATCGTTACACCAGATCGTGTAGCCAACTCGACCCGGCTTAAGCTTGCTTACGTCCCGCGTCATCACCCGATTCAGATAACGCTCGGCATCGGCACCGGTGATGCGGTACTTGGTCATGGGAGACAGATCGAATACACCAGTGCTACTGCGAACCGCAAAGTATTCCTGCTCCACCTCCGTGTAGGCTCTTGGTGTGGTATAGCCTTTCCAGTCATCCCATTGATTGATTTCACAGGCCTCAGCCACTCGAGAGTGAAACGGCGTTCGCAACATCATGGTTTCGTCATGTGCTTTCATGAGTTGCCCTCCTGTTGCTTTGTAGTAGCGATACTCCCGGTATTTGCTCTCTTACTGTTGCTGATAATCTCATTGGCAGCATTGCGGCCCGCCAGACCCATGACACCGCCGCCAGGGTGTGCGCCAGCGCCGCACAGGTAAAGGCCGGCCAGCGGCATAGCATACTGCGTTGCTCCCGGAAACGGGCGCATCATCATGATCTGGTCCAGGCTGATTTCACCGTGATGCCAATGGCCGCCTCCCAGATGAAACTCCCTTTCCAGAGACACCGGAGTGAGCAGTTCAGTGGCGAGTACGCGTGCGCCGATGTTCGGGGCGTACGCGCCGAGGCGTTCGATCAACAATTGGGTGTAGGTCTCCCGCACTGGTGCCCAACCCGCCTTCAGGTCATAGGGTGCATATTGCACCAGCGCAGATAATACGTGCTTGCCTGCCGGTGCCAGGCTCGAATCATGTAAAGAAGGGATGCAAATATCCATGACCGGCTCGGCGGAGAACTCCCCGTACTTGGCGGCATTAAATGCCCGTTCCATGGCATCCATGGAAGGCGCGATCAATAGCCGCTGTCCCTGCTGCAGCATATCGAGCCCGCTGAAATCCGGTAGACCGTCTAAGGCAAGATGCAGTTTCGCCACATTTCCCTTCATGCGGATAGTGCTGACTCGTCGCGCCACACCGGTCTCGATATTCCGTAATCCCACCAGTTTTTCGAAGGTGGTTTTAGGATCTGCATTAGAGACGACGACAGGCGTGTTAAAAATTTCGCCACTGGTCAGGGTGACACCAGTAACACCATCGGCATTGCAGTTGATCTTTCCCACTGCGGCTAATGTGCGCAATTCTACCCCATAACTCACAGCAGCCTTTGCCAGTGCCTCCGACAGTTCGCCCATTCCTCCTTTCACAACGGCCGGGCCGTTAAATCCAAACACTTCACCAAGGCGTCGATGTAAAAAACTGAATACGCTGTTAGGCGAGCGTGGTCCCATGTGAGTACCCAGTGTCCCGTCTAGGCTCAGCGCCGCCTGCAACAGGTGATTGTCGAAGTTCTCCTGCATGACATCGTAAATATTAATCAAGGCGATGCGCATGAGATCCTGCATGTCCTGCTTGCCCAGCATTTTCATGCCCAGGCCCAGCTTCAGCAGAGTGATCCTGTCAGTCCAATTGCTATGCAGTAGTTTCGGTGCACGCCGTTCGCTGGCGCTGGCCAGCAAGCTGGCAAACTTCTGCATCTGCTGGGTGAAGCTGCTATAAGCTAGCTGGTCCTGTTGGCTAACCGATGTCCCGTGCACAGTTGTGCTTGAGAGTGTCACATGATTGCCATCCGCTGCCAGTGCGATCGTGTCCAGATCACGGGCCGCCAACTGCAGGCCGTGTTGTGCCAGATTCAGGTCTGCCTGCACGGTAGGATTGAACTGGTATAGCCATTGAGCACAGGCAGAAACTGAGAAGCCGTCGGCAAATTCACGGGTAATCGCAGCACCGCCAACACGTTCATTACGTTCGAGCAGCAACACCTTGTGCCCTGCTTTCGCCAGATACGCCGCACACACCAGGCCGTTGTGACCGCCTCCGACGATAATGACCTCAAAGCTTGAGCTAGTCATCGGGATAGGCCTCCGGCACCAAATTCGTCCGTTTAAGATCCCTGAGTATTTCCCGCGCCGCGTTGGCCCCGGGTGCGGTCATGACCCCACCACCGGGGTGCGTGCCCGAGCCGCACATGTACATGCCTCGCACCGGCCCCCGATACTGGGCGTAGCCGGGAAAGGGTCGATTGAACAGCAGCTGATCGAAAGTCAACTCACCCATGAAGATATTGCCCTCTGTCAGCCCTATTTCGTTTTCGATTTCGCGGGGCGTGCGCACCTCGCAGTGCAATATCAGGTCCTTGAAGTCCGGAGAGTAGTTGGCAATCTGGTCGATCACCGTCTTGCCGAAGGCGTCCCGGTCCGCATCGGTCCATTCCTCACCATGCACCCTGGGTGGGGCGTACTGCACGAACACCGTCATCATATGTTTGCCTGGCGGCGCCATGGTGGGATCGACCTGGCTGGGTATGAGCATGTCCACATAGGGGTCGCTCGAGAAGCTGCCGTTCTTCCAATCATCGTAAGCACGCTCCATTCTTTGCAGGGAATCCAGTACGTGCATATCGGTGTGCATCAGCGGGCTGTTCTTCGGGATGCCATTGAAACTGGGGAGTCCATCCAGGGCAATATTGAGCTTGCCGGAGGAACCCCGGATCTTGAAATTTTTCGCCTTCCTCACCACGTCTGCCGGCAGATCTTTCTCCTCCATGATTTTCAGAAAGGTACGCTTCGGATCGAGATTGGACACTACGATGTCGGCGTTAATCTCATCACCATTGCTTAACGCGACACCGGCCACCTTACCACCGCGGACAATTATCTGATCGACTTCGGCATCGATGCGAATCTCGCCGCCGAAGGATTGCAACGAGGAGGCCAACGCTGCTGCCACGGCACCCATACCGCCGCGGGCGAATCCCCATGCACCCACGGTGCCGTCCACATCCCCCATGTAGTGATGTAATAATACATAGGCCGTGCCCGGGGAATAAACGCCCAGCGCTGTGCCGATGATGCCGCTGCCAGCGAGATGGGCCTTAATGACATCGGTTTCGAAATATTCGTCAAGGTAGTCGCCTATACTCTTGGTCCAGAAGCGCAGTGTGTCTGCCAATCCCTCCTCACCCAGTTCGGCGAAGGCATCCATTAACACTTTCATCTCTTTCAGGTCACGCGGTTTCAACGAGGTGGGGTCCGGTGGTGTGCGCATCAGAAAGGGGCGGATCAGCCGGGTCTGCTTCATGACATCGGCGGTGTAACGTTCGTAGGCATTGGCATCGCGAATCGAGTGGCGGGCAATCTCCCGGTATTGACGCCCATGATCCGGGTAGTCTCCGAAATAGTCGCCATTGCTACAAAAGCTGACACTGCCTCCGTAGGGCACAACCTGCAAACCATGGCGAGGCAGCTCCAGGTCACGGGTGATCTCAGGACGTAGCAGGCTGCACACATAGGAACAATTGGAATACAGCCAGTCCGTATGCAGTTCACGGCTCACGGTGGCCCCGCCGATGTAGGAATTCTTCTCCACGATCAATACATCGAGCCCGGCCTTGGCCAGGTAGGCAGCGTTGGTAAGGCCGTTGTGACCGGCACCGATGACGATGGCGTCGTAGCGCTTACTCATAGGAATTAACTCTTAACGAAGCCCCAAAAAACCCTTGAGATGGGTTCTGCCATTGTTTCTTGTCATTTGTCTCTAGCATGCCAGAGCCGTCAAGTCGTGTCTATCCCTGAATGAATGATCATTCATTTGTTCTATCAATGTGGATGCGGTAAAGTGTTCGATGTCATGCAGCACTTTTGCCCTTAACCAGCACACCTCTACCGGACTAACCATGGCCACCAGCGAAACAGCCAATTCGCCGCCTGCTCGAGCAACCCCCGCCCGTACACGCCGAGCACTGCCCCGCGCAGAACGACGTAATCAGCTCATCCGGGCAACCATCAAGTGCGTGGCGAAGAAGGGACTGGCAGCCACCACCATGGCGGATATCACTACCGAAGCTGGACTCAGCACTGGCATCGTGAATCTGCACTTTAAGACCAAGGAACTGCTGTTAGTGGAAACTCTGCGCTTCGTGACGGATGAGTATAAGCAAGGCTTCGACAAAATATTTGTCGATAAGAATAGCGCCGACCTGGAAATAGTCCGCGCCATCGTCAATTACGACTTCAGCCCGCAGATAGTTAATCGCAACAAGCTGGCGGTCTGGTTTGCCTTCCTCGGCGAAGTGAAGGCTAGACCGATCTATCAGAAAATCTGCGCACGACATGACAACGACATCAACCAGCAACTAGGTGCCCTGTTTGCCAGTCTGCTTAAGAGGAGCGGCAATCACAGCGTCGATGTAGAGCTTATAGCCAGCGGTTACTCCGCCTTGACCGATGGGCTGTGGCTGGACATCCTGCTGTCGCCCCGCCGCACTTCTACAGCGATAGCACGGGAAGTCGCCTGGCAGTATGTAAGCGGGATTATCAATTAGTCGAATATTTCATCACCGCGCGATGCTTCTGTAGTCATCGCAACAATGTAAGATCGACCCTGTAATCAAAAACCACTCGACTGGAAAACCAAGCTATCAAATCCTCAAACACCGACAAACCCCTGGGATTCTGGACTGCCACCTCCATGGTGACCGGCAACATGCGGCTCGGGAATTTTCTTGTTACCCGCCTCTCTGGCTGCTAATTCCTGCAGAAATGCATGGACTAAATTCGTTAATGCTTCTATATTTTCAGCGCTGCTTGTATTGGCTTGTAAGGATTAATGGATTGATGAGAAACAGGAATCTGCTCTGGCTGCTTGCCTCAATGTGGCTGATGCTTGTTTTTCCAACAAGCGTAGCGCAACTCCCTTTCAGTGAACGACTCCCCAAACAGCTACTGGACGTGGACGCCCCTTCGACGCGAGTTGTCGGAGCAGCCGGTGACATGGCATATGTAGAGCGTGGCTGCCGCCCAGCGCTGGAATCCGCTGGAATCCGCTCCCGCATTGTAAACACGGTTGTACAGGAATGGGCTTACTTCGGTTATAACATTCTGGATCTTACCCAGACTCGCGAATCTGATCCAAACTACACGCCGCAACGTTGGCGACGCACCCCTATCGATCCACTGGAGGCGACCAGAGTGGCAAGCTCTATTGCAGGCTATTGGTCCACAACGCCATCCAGCGCATGGATTCTGGAGCGCCAAAATCAGTCCTGGGAGTCACGGGGCAGCGGATCTCGTTGGCGCAATCCCTGGTCTGCGGCCTTCATATCCTGGGTCATGTGCGAGAGCGGACTGGGTGACCCTCGCGTATTTCGTCGGGCGATTGCTCATCACAGCTACATCGATCAGGCGATAACGGCCACGGAAGACGACGCGTCCATGGCGGCGTTTATGGCCCATGATCCTGGCGAATTTCCCATCCTGCCAGGGGACCTGCTCTGCCGCGCCAGCAGACCAAATTACCAATCCATCGACGCGCGCCGGCAACAACTTGGCGAAGGGGCGCGCACCCACTGCGACATTGTCGTTAATCTGGACAGCACAAACCGCCGCATCATGACCATAGGCGGCAACGTAAGAGGCTGGGTTCGGCTCAAATTAATGCCCGCCGAGATTAACGCCGACGGCCTGTTAGCGCCGGCACCCTACAATGGCCGCCGCATCTTTGCGCATCTGAAGTTGCAGGCAACCCCCGCAAATGACCACGCGCTGGAGCAGACTCCGACCGTGCAATCACTATTGTGCAACAGAAACCAGGATGGGCTGTTGGCGATCACCAATACCTTTTCAATCGACTGTTCTAAACCTGTCAGTGCGGATTAGTTGATCCCAGGCCGGGAAGACGCAGACCGCGCGGTGTGGTATACCAGATATTAGAAGACAAGAATAACGAGGACCAACCATGAACAGCAAATATCCAAAAATCTTTTTAATCGCTGCAAGCATTTGCTCCGTCAGCTTTGCCTTTGCCGCGGACAGTTTACCGGTTGTACAGCCCGAGGAAGTCGGATTTTCATCCGAGCAACTGAATAAGGTAGAAAGTTACTTTGCCAGCCGAGTCGAGAATGGCGAAATAGCCGGCATGGTCACCTTAGTGGCCCGCCACGGAAAAATCGCCCATTTCAGCGCCGTGGGCTATCAGGATGCCGAGCGGGAAATTCCCATGGAGAAGGACACGCTGTTTCGTGTCTATTCCATGACCAAACCAATAGTCTCCACCGCGCTGATGATGTTATATCAGGACGGCCTGTTCCAGATGACCGATCCTCTGTCCAAATTCATCCCGGAGTTTGCCGATCTGCGAGTATTGCGGGACCCCAACGGACCGCTGGATGAAACCGTTGCCATGCAGCGCCAACCTACGGTGCAGGATATCTTGCGGCACACGGCTGGTTTCTCCCATTGCCTGGGAAACAGTGAATACGATAGGGCTTGTGTTGAACTCGGTCTATTCAGCCCGGAAACTTCACTGGAAGAAATGATGACTGCCCTGTCAAACATTCCGCTGATGAACCAACCGGGTGCCCAGTGGCGTTACAGTGTCGGGCCCGATGTCGCGCTGAGACTGGTCGAAGTAATCTCCGGCATGGCTGCCGACGACTACCTGGAACAGAAAATGTTCGCCCCGCTCGGCATGATTGATACTGGCTACGTGGTCAATTCAGACTATGCCCATCGCCTGTCACCCATTCACTGGAAGAAAGACGGTGAGTTTGTGCCCATCGACGAAGCCCATGGCAGTCCGCCGGGTGGAGTGCTCTCTCAATCCTGGTCAGTCAACAGTTATACCTATGACCACGAATACAAAGGCGGCAGCCTGGGCCTGGTGTCTACCACCGAAGATTATTTTCGCTTTGCACAGGCCATGCTTAACGGCGGTGAGCTAAACGGAGAACGCATTATCGGCCCGAAGACTGTTGAGTTCATGAGCACAAATCACCTCAGCGAACAACAAGGTAGTACCTTCTCCCCCGCCCTCGGATTTGGTTTGGGTTTCGCGACAGTTGAAGATCCAACTGGCGCGGGCTATCCCGCCTCAGAAGGCACTTTCTACTGGGCCGGCGCGGCCGCCACCAACTTCTGGATAGATCCGGTTGAAGACATCGTCGTTGTGTCGATGACTCAACACATGGGCGTCAGAGGCACGGGTGCACTGCGCGGCGAATTAAGCGCCCTGGTTTATGGCGCACTGACAGAATAGCAAACATATCTACGCCTACACTGGAGGATCAACATGTTTCAACGCCGCGAGTTTCTCAAATACCTTGCCGCCAGCCCCTTACTTACCAGCTACTCCGCGTTCGCCCAGGAGGTGGAAGAAACCTTAGGGGAGCGTTTAACCGACCCTTCAGAGGTCATCAATGTCTGGGAAATGGAAGCAGTGGCCCGCGCCAAAGTGCCCCCGGCCCATATGGGTTATCTACTTACCGGTGTCGATAGCGATGACACCTTAAGGGCTAATCGGGAAGGTTATACCCGTTTTCAAATCCGTCCTCGCCGTCTGGTGGATGTGAGTAGCACCGACATGTCGGTCAATGTGCTAGGCGCTGAAGCCGACTCTCCATTTTTTCTCTGTCCCCTTGGCAGCCAGGGTGCTTTCCACCCCGACGCAGAACTGGGTTCCGCCAGAGCGGCCGCGGCCAAAAATCACCACATGATATTGTCCACCATGTCTTCCACTGCCATCGAAGCAGTAGCAGAAGCACGGGACAAGCCGCTGTGGTTTCAATTGTATGTCGCCACTCCCTGGGAAAATTCCGCAACCATGCTACGGCGAGCAGAAGCCGCGGGTTGCACCGCCGTGGCCCTGACCATTGACCTGCCAGCAGGCCGTAACACCGAAACCGATCAACTGATGGCTCGGGGAGATGACAGGGATTGTACTGTTTGTCATAGCCCGCCACGGCTCAAGCCCGCCTTCGACGGATTGAACATGCGCGGCTTTGGTGTAATGAATCCTGCCATGACCTGGGATGTGATTGGTCAGATGAAAGAAGTCACCAATATGAAAGTCATTATTAAGGGTGTCGAAGTGGGTAGTGATGCGGCACTGGCTGTTCAATATGGCGCCGATGGCATCATCCTGTCCAATCATGGTGGTCGTGCGACCGAGACCGGGCGGAGCACCATCGAATGCCTGCCGGAAGTTATCGCTGCCGTAAATGGTCGCATTCCAGTCATTATCGATGGCGGCATTCGGCGCGGCACCGACGCATTCAAGGCGCTGGCATTGGGGGCAGCGGCGGTTGGCATCGGACGTCCTTATGTGTGGGGGCTGGGTGCATTCGGCCAAGCCGGTGTCGAGCGGGTGCTGGATTTGTTGAATCGTGAACTGGCCATAACTATGCGTGGCAGTGGGACCCCAACTATTGCCGATATTGGTGGTTCCTATGTGCATGATGTGGGTCACAGAGTACCGCGGGGCAAGTTAGGCAGAGATCTTCTTTAACACGGGGAGCTAAATACCATGACTGCAAATTTCCTGGCAGTAAAAGTTAGAATCATCACACTCGTCCTGGTCATGCTGGGCGGCATCGGCACCGTTGTAGCGGATGCACCTACCATCGATCCCGCCGATGATGCCCGCTATTTTGGCCCCATCGAAGACCTCTATGCCTGGACCCCGGAACAGATTGTGGCGGGTTTCCGCAACATGGATAAGATCCTTCCCACTCGTGGAATCAGGACCGGTGAAACAGTTCTCCCGTTATCTCTGGACCTGGCTAACCTGGACGATACGGTGATTCGGTCCAGGGCAACTACCCTGACCCTGGATGAATATTTCAAGCGGCAGAGTGTCGCTGGATTGTTGGTCATCAAGGATGGCGAGATCGCCTACGAGCGCTATGGTCTTGGCAATTCCCAGGATACTCGGTGGGTGTCATTCTCCGTCGCAAAATCTGTCACCTCGATGCTGGTGGGCGCCGCGGTTCAAGATGGCTATATCGAGAGCGTCGATGAAAAAGTAACGGACTATTTACCCAGACTAAGAGGATCCTCCTATGAGGACTCGAGCATCCGTGATCTTCTGCAAATGTCTTCTGGCGTTCAGTGGAACGAGACCTACGCAGATCCCAGTTCCGATATCGCCAGCGTTAACTGGGAGACAATGGCCTTGTATGAGTATCTTCGTGATTTACCGCGAAATTCAACTCCCGGAGAGGCATTCAATTACAACACCGCGGAAACTAATCTGGTGGGTAACCTACTGCGCTCGGCAATCGGTAATAATCTGGCCACCTACCTGGAGGAAAAAATCTGGAAACCCTTCGGTATGGGAGAGGCTGCCAATTGGGTATTAACCGAGCCAGGGGGAGGCGAGTTCGGGGGTTCCCGCATCAGTGCCACTCTACGCGACTTCGGACGAATTGGATTATTTGCCCTGGGTAACGGGCAACTAGCCGATGGCACTCAGGTATTGCCAGCAAGCTGGATGGACGAGTCCACCAGTCCATCGCGAGGCAATGCAGGCTATGGTTATCTGTGGTGGTTGAACCCGAATGGTAGCTACCATGCTAACGGAATTTTTGGGCAAGGCATCTACATCAATCCCCAGGAAAATATCGTCATTACCTTACACAGTGCCAGGCCCGATGCCAGCAATGGTGCTGACTCGGCGCTGCAAGATGCGCTCTATGCTGCGCTTGTCGATATGTTAAAAGGAGTGTAAACGTGGTCTGTCCCGCTTATTCTCAAAGTGCCAGAAGCCTCTCAAGATAGGGCAGAACTATACCTGCTACAAGAATGCCCTGTAACCAGAACATGACACGAAAGTTAGTATCAGTGTCGGCTTTCCGTTCTGCAAAACATGTATCCATATAAGATTGCTGCTCCGCAAGACGCGAAGTTAGATAATCTTTGGTAACCAGTGATTCCAGGTTCACGTTTAATGCCTCGGTAAGCACCTCAGCTTGCACTTCAGCCTGTTTCGAAGGCATCCCGGCTTCTTCAAGCCTTCGCACAAACTTCAGAGTATCGAAGGTGGTGATCGCCATTATACACTCCCTGTAAAATGAGTCGTAGTCGGACAGTATAGTCAGCGGCAGGTAAAATCAGCAAAAATCCGGATTAATCGCCTGCATGATATTTGGATTGAGGTGGGATATGATGGACTGATCTACCTGCTGCTTGAAAACCAGGCTGGGGGGAAGATTGTGCGGTTGGTGCCTGAGCCTGGAACTCTCTAAATGGGTGTGAATAGGGAAAGATCTAATTTCTCATCGACTCACCCCAAAAATAAACCCATCCCTACTTATTCTTATTTGCAATGGATTCTAAATCAGGTACTTATATCCTAGTTTTCCGTAATGCGGCTGAGTTTTCAGCGCAGGTTGGAAAGCTAGGTTCAACAACCATATCGGCTGGATATTGCGCCTATGTTGGAAGCGCGTTTGGGCCAGGCGGTTTAAAGTCACGCATTGCTCGGCATTGTAAAGAAAAGAAGATCCACAAATGGCACATAGACTATATAAGAGATTATATGGACCTGATTGAAGTTTGGTACACAACTAACCCACAAAAAGTAGAATGTTTGTGGTCGAACAAACTCCATTCTCTAGGTGGTACATGTCCAGCCAATAAACTTGGCTCGTCGGATTGCAAATGTGAATCGCACTTTTTTCATTTTAAGACGGCTCCTGGTTTTGAATCTTTCAAAAACATGAGCCCGGAAGATCAACTAATTAGTGTTGAAATTGGACTGTAAATAGGAGCAGATTTAGTTTCTCATCAACTCACCTCAAAATAAATCTACCCCTATTTATTCCATAAACTGCCCCCAGAATGCGACGCACATCTATTTTTTCCCCGTTTAGTTGCGACCCTGTGTGATTCACTTCGCAGAATGTACTCCACTACAAAAACTACCCTACACACGAGCTGGAAGAAATTCCCAGATCACACTTAATGAGTTGTAGGAGGTACATTATGAGCACCAAGGGATTTAATTTAACCAGAACACTGTTCATCGGTGTTTCCATCCTGATACTGATAGGCTCGCAGCTTGTCATGGCTGAGGGCAACGGCAATGGATCAGGAAAAGACCATGGCAGGAACAAAAACATCGGTGTCGGCAACGCCTCCGATGGAATCAAGGGCCGGATAATTACCGAAAAGGGTATTTACTACAGCGGCGATCCGTTGGAAATCAGCCTGCGGTTTCAACGGGGCTCCGATCTTATTGCAGCCGGAGATGTGGATGCGTATGTGGTGATCTTTGCTCCTGATACAGAGGAAACTGACGGTGCCGGAAGTGACCAGGGCCCGGATTCTGATTCTGGAACTGATGCAACACCAGATTCAGATTCCCCCGCACTCACCGATGCGATCGTCTTACCCGTAAACAACGAAGCCAACGAAGAAGTCACCAAGCTATTTGAACTCGGCGCGGTAGACGTAGGAACCTTAGCCGCCGGCACCTACCAACTGGGGCTGATACTCACCAACCCGGGCGGCGACCCGTTGAATATAAACGATTGGTATAACGGACTACTCGGCCTGGAGCACGTAGTGGGTCTGACGATTACCGATGAGGCGGTCGACTTCGATAGCGACGGTGATGGCCATGTCGACGATGACGACACGGATGACACCAACGACGATAGCGACGACTAAAGTTAAGTTGCTAACTTAAGCCCCGCTAGTTAAACCGTAACAGGCCACATTGCTCTTTTTCTCAACGACAAAGAATGTGGCCTGTTTTTTACCCCCAGGGAAAGTGTACTTAACTAGTCGTAGCCAACAAATTCCTAATTACCTAATCAGGCGAACTACCCCCAGAATGGAACTGTAAATAAGCAGTAAAAACGTTCCTGCGAGAACGTTTTTACTGCTTATTTACCAGAGCGTGCCTTATTCAAAAATAAACCTATCCCTATTCCAAAATCAACTTCTGCGCACGAGAATTAGAAGTCTCTGCCACATACAACACCTCTTCAGACGGACAGGCCAGGCCATGGGCGCCGGAAAACTCTCCTAGATTCCGGCCCGAATTGCCAATGACTCCCAGCACCTCTCCCTGTAAGGTCGCTTTGATAATGCGTCCGGGGAAAGTGGTATCCCCCACGAAGATCACGTCGCTGCCCGGTGGGATGCACAAAGAATTGGGGGCACCATTGGCGCTGATCTCGGTCAGGTCGGTAGGCGTGGATCCGTTCACCGCCGTCGAGCCAGGACGCACCGGGATGGCTACGCGGAATTCACGCAGGTAGTTGCCATCGGTGTCGAACACTTGAATGCGGGCATTGGAACGGTCCCCTACATAGACGTTGTCATCCTTGTCGATGGCGATGCTATGGGGGAGTCGAAACTGTCCGGGATTGGTGCCGGGTTCGCCCCAGGATTTTACCCAGTCACCGTTGTAATCATATTTGGCGACGCGGGAATTGATATAGCCATCGGTGACGTAAATATTGCCTGCCGAATCAAACGCCACATCCGTGGGCTCCCGAAAACGCCCGTCCTGGGGGGCCGGGGTGTATCCACACGCTCGAAGGGTTGGGCCGCTTCCGATACCGATTCTGTCTTCCTGCCGAACACCCACACCACCCTGCCGGCGGGATCCATGCGCACCACCATGTTGGAACCCTTGTCCACCGTCCAGATGTCGTCGTTGCTGTCGATACACAGCCCGTGCGCTAACGACCAGGCATACAAGCCCCACCCGAGTTCCCGTTGATAACGGCCGCTATCATCAAATTCAAACAGCTGTGCGGCATGCATGCCGTAAGCGGGACCACCCCCGGAGGGATTGGATCGATGGAATACAAAAACGTGACCCTGCGAATTCACGGCGATGGCGGAGACTTCACCAAAATTCATGCCCTGGGGTAGCTGAAAGAAGTCGGGGACGGAATCAAACGAAATCTGCGGGGCGTATTGAGCGTAAGCACCAGGTGCGGCGAGCAGTAGGCAGGCAATGGTGGCAAGCAGTCTTCTCATCGGGGTATTCCTCGAATTCAGAATGAATATGTCGCTATATAGTAGATGGCATAGACCCATAGAAGATGGCTGTCGGGAAAAATAAATCTATCCCTATTAATCCAAGTGCTGTACAAAGGCGCCATGAAAATCCCCAAGCGAATCCAGCCCCTGATAGATGAAGGCCTGATTGACGAAGTCATCAGCAGACTAATGAGTGGTAAGGAGGCCGATGTCTATGTAGTGCGCTGCAATTCCGAAGTGCGCTGCGCTAAGGTCTATAAAGAAGCCGCCAAACGCGGCTTCAAACAGACAGTGCTCTATCGAGAAGGTCGCAAAACGCGTAATAGTCGTCGTGCCCGTGCTATGGAAAAAGGCTCAAAGTTTGGTCGCAAACAACAGGAGCAAACCTGGCACAATGCCGAAGTAGATGCGCTGGCTAAACTTGCCAAAGCTGATGTGCGAGTACCCCAACCTTACGCGTGTATCGACGGCGTCTTGTTGATGGAATTGGTCACTGACAGCGAGGGCGTTGTGGCACCACGCCTGAGCGATGTATCACTGTCAGCCAACGAGGCCCTGGAAGGCCATTCGAAAGTCATGCGATTCGTGGTGCGCATGCTTTGTGCCGGCTTGATACATGGTGACTTGTCAGAATTTAATATATTGCTGGATGAAAACGGCCCGGTAATTATCGACCTTCCTCAAGCGGTGGATGCCGCAGCAAATAACAATGCCGAGTCCATGTTGCAGCGAGACGTTAACAAGATAAGAAGTTACTACGGGCAGTACGCCCCGGAATTGCTAAATACCCAATACGCCAAAGAAATCTGGAAGCTGTTCGAGGACGGCGAATTACAACCGGAAATCCAGTTAAAGGGTGTCTTTGCTGAAAACACACAGGATGCCGATGTGGATGGGGTGCTGCAGGAAATAGAGTCAGTCATAGCCGAAGAGCAAATTCGGCAAGAACGCCTGATCGAAGCAGAATCGTTGCCTTAAGTACAGGGGTCAGAGCAAAAACAATTCACCCATCCGGTACAATGCCACCAACCAAGAAATAGTTTTTACTCTGACCCCATTACTCCATGTTGCAACTTCTTTCCTCAGGCCAATACATCATCTTTGCCACCATCTTGGTGTCGATAATTTTCTCGCTTACTTTACATGAATACGGTCATGCTTCCTGTGCCAAGTTACTGGGAGATGACACTGCCCAAAGAAATGGGCGCTTAACCCTAAACCCGCTAGCGCATATTGATCCTGTGGGCCTGCTCATGGTGGTGCTGGTTGGTGTCGGCTATGCCAAACCGGTGCCGACAAATCCTCGTAATATAAAATATTCATGGGGAAGCGCGGCGGTTGCGGCGGCCGGCCCTCTAATGAATTTGTTACTAGCGATTCTGACGATAAATATGCTTCGGTTTTTTTACTTAAACGGTAGCTTTGATTTGTCTGAGCCGCAAATCCTGTTCCTGTCTTTCATGGCCCAGATCAACCTGTTGCTAATGTTGTTCAACCTTATTCCTTTCGGCCCCCTTGATGGACACTACATCATGTCCTGGGCATTACCTCAGCATCTGCGCCAACGGTATGATTACTACAATGGGAAGTACGGTGCACAGCTGTTTCTTATCTTGATACTGCTTAGTATCTTCGGTATACCGATATTCCGTTTCTTGATGGATTTCAGCCAGGCGCTGATCCCCTACCTGGTGTTTGTAGGATGAAAGCGGCCAATGGTTTGAACTCACCCAACCCCTAGGCTAGGATGTTCGCCATGGTTCTCTCCCTAAAAGATCAGTTAAAAAAGTCCGGACTGGTGGATGACAAAAAGGCCAAAGAACTTGAGCGTGCCAGGCTCAAGGAAGAGAAGTTGGCACGGCACAGCGCGAACAGAGTAAAAAAAAAGGATAAAAAGTTACAGGCAGAAGAAAGGAAACGAGAGCTTGGCCGAATAAAATCCGAACAAATTGCGAAAGACAAACAATTAAATCAAGAGAAGAATACCAGGGCGCAACGCAATGCCATCAACGCACAGATAAGGCAGTTAATCGAGACAAATGCTATTGCCCAGGGTGACGGAGATCGAGCTGCGGAGAAGAAGTACAGCTTTGCAGATGGCAGCAAGATTAAGCATTTGTGGATCAGTAAGCAACAGGTTGGCCAGCTTAGCCAGGGCTCAATTGTGATTGTGAAGCATTCTGAAAAATATGCCCTAGTCCCTGCGATAGTGGCCGATAAGATCGCGCAGCGAGACAGCGAGTCGATTGTCTTTAGAGCGGTAAAGAACGTCGCTTCATCTGTCGATGATCCCTACGCCGATTATCAAATACCTGACGATCTGGATTGGTAGTAGTAGCAATCAAACTACTCTGACCCCATTTATTGGGACACTCTGGTCCCGTTTGTTATTAACTAATTCTCCATAAATTCAATATGAATTTCTAGTTCGATATTGTCTCCAACGCCAAAAGACGTGAATCGACTCAGACCAAAATCTGATCGAAGAAAACTGGCATCTGCCGAGAATCCCATCGTATTAGCTCGAGTAAGAAAATTTCGGCCACCTCCGTGAAAATTGACATTCAGATCCACCGGCGCTGTAACTCCTAATAAGGTCAGGTCGCCGCCAAACACGAATGAATTTCCATTCTCCTCCCGTAGCGAAGTAGTCCTGTACACAGCTTGTGGAAAGTTTTCCGTATCAAACCAATTGTCGCCGCGAAGTTCCTCTGCAAATTCAGCATTATTGATATCTAAACTGGCGGTATTAATGATGACTTCCAGACTGGAATTTCCAACATTTTGTGGATCGAAGTTCAGAGAAGCATCCATATCATTAAATCGGCCAATGAATGTGGAGAAACCCAAATGATTAATCTTCCACACCAACGACGCATGGTCAGGATCAATTGTGAACTGTCCAGCGTTAAGTTCAGTTATTTCGGATTCGAAATCAGGAGTCAGTATGCGGTCGCATGAAACCAATAATACTGAACAGACCAGGATTAGTGAAAGCCGATTGTATTTTGAGAATAATCTTGAAAACATTGAGATAACCTATTTTCGACAGAAGCTGTTTATTTACTGCTGGACCGCGTAGACATCTACTGCGATGGTTACGTCGTTAGGAATTTCACCTGTGTTCGCCCAGTAGCCCTGACCGACGCCGTAATCCAGGCGCTGGATAGTCACTTCACTGGTCAGGTGAAAAGCGACCTGGCCATCAATCGTTGTAATGTCGAATTTAAACGGGAAGCTTAAGGGCTGCGTTTGATCACGGATAGTCAGGGTGCCGTCGGATACGAAGGAATTCAGTGACTCAAGGCGGCATTTCTCTGCTTTAAAGGTGGCTGTTGGCCATTGATCCACATCGAACAATTCTATATCCAGCAAATAATCCAGGACCTCGGGGGAGTCGATCGTTATATCAGCGATATGAATCGTTACCTGGAAATCACAGGAGCCGGGGCTCATGGGATCGATGTCGAAGATCGCCTCTACGTTCGAAAATTCGCCCTCATAGGGATCGGCGCCGTAGAGATACTTGAAAACAACCCGGGATTCGCCCTGGTTGAGCACCCAGGTTGCGGCTTGCGCCGGCAGCCCTATGAGCAACAGAAGTGGCACAAGTGCCGCTCGGAAAATCAAAGTTCGCATGATAAATATTACTCCTGATAAAAAATTACGGCAGCGCGTAGGCTACCAGCTCGGCCGGCCTGCCGCCGCCACTGACAAACATGGCCAGGTATTGCTTACCGTCGTGCTCGTAGGTAAATGGTAACCCGGATTGAGTATTGGGCGTTTCGATCTCGGCGACAATTTCACCGCTTTGCTTGTCGATCGCACGCAGAATGGGGCTGGCTCCGGGGCCACCGCCACCTTCAGCGACGAACAGCAGGGTTTTGGTCAGTACGACTCCTGCCCGTGTCGGCACACCTGTGCGTGGAATATCGACACCCTCCAAAAGGCTATGATTTGCAATGCGATCCGGCGTATCGGCATTCGCGATCATCCACAGATGATCACCAGAGTTCATGTCGATCGCCGTGATGCGGCCATAAGGTGGCTTGACTATATCCAGTCCCTGAATCCGCGGTACACGCACGCCATATCCCTGGCTGTAGGCAAGGTCTGAGTTCTCATCTTTCGCCATCGTCAACACACCCAGGGCTGTCCGCGAGGGCACATAGAGAATCCCGGTCTCCGGATCGACGGCAGAACCCTCCCAGTTGGCGCCACCGGTGGCGGAGGGCAAGTGCAGAGTGCCTCTGGTGCCATCGGTTGGATCATCCGTCATAGACGGAGGGGAATAGACATTCGGGCTGAGGCGAAAGCCTTCAACGGCTTCCAGCGCCAGCGCGCGGACTTCCGGGGTCCAATCGATCAGATCAGCTTCGGTAAAGGTATTTCGGTCGAAGGGTGCAGGACGCGTGGGTATGGGTTGCGTCGGAGAGTACCACTCACCGGGAATATCACCGGCAGGCACAGCAAGCTCTTCAATGGGCCAGATCGGCTCGCCAGTCTCTCTGTCGAAGGTATAGACGTAGGACTGTTTAGTTACCGACATCAGCACCTTGTTGCCATTGGGTAAATCGGCAAGTACCGGTGCGGAGGGAATATCCCAGTCCCAGATGTCATGGTGAGTTAACTGGAAGTGCCATTGGCGCTCTCCAGAGGCGATATCCAGCGCGACAATGGAGGACGAAAACAGGTTATCACCGGGGCGATCAGCACCAAACTGGTCGCCAGTGGCCGCTTCTACCGGCAAAAAGACCAGGCCCAATTGCGGATCACCGGACATGGGTGCCCAGACACCGGCATTACCGGTAAATTCTACACCTCCATCAAGCCAGGATTCATAGCCCACTTCACCTCGCTCAGGAATGGTATGAAAGGTCCACAGATGCTCGCCGGTGTGCACATCATAGCCACGCACGTCGCCTTTCACATTAACCATGGACCGTGGCCGCATGCCCACCCGGTGTGCCGGTCCCACCACAATCACATCGTTCATGACGAAAGGTGGTGCAGAAATGCCGATATCGATGTTGTCATAACGAGGATCATCGGCGTTACGTAATCCTTCGAATAAATCTACGATGCCGTTGTTGCCAAAATTCGGATCAGGGACGCCGGTTTTGGCATCAAGAGAAACCAGTTGGAAGCCGGGAGTGACGTCGATAACCCGCGCCGTGTCGCCATCGCGCCAGAAGGCAGGTCCCCGGCCAGCGCCCTTTCGCGGCGCATTGTCGAAGCGTTCGCCTTCGTTTGGTCGCCACAGCCACAATACCTGTCCGGAAGTGGCGTCCAGAGCCACGATGTTTCGAGTGCTGGCTATGTCTGCGTATAGAACGCCGTCTATTTCAAGCGGTGTAGACGGGTTATTGAAATCGGCACTAGGCCCAAAGCTTTCTGTTGAGAAACGCCAGGCAATCTCCAGGGAGCCGACGTTTTCTGCATTAATCTGGTCCAGAGGCGAATAGCGCTGAGAAAGTGAACCGCCGTGAATTGTCGGCCAATCGCCCTCATCTACACTGGTGCCGGTCTGGCTCTGCGCTGCTGAAGCACAAATCAGGGCCCCCATAGTCACGGCTAATGATGAAAGCAATTGTCTTGTTGTTACCATCTGGGACTCTCCGGATATCTTGTCTTTGGATCGTGCATCCCTGCTGCCGAGTCTATCACACTGGTCGGACATAGAAGCCAGACCAGGCGGGGTTTTATAGGTGTTATGAGCCTGGGATCAGGGATAGGAAGGATAAGCAATCTCTGAACTACAAGCAAGTCCACGGCTCTAACAATTCTAATAAACTCACAACAATATCAATTAGTTAACGCATTATTGACAGGAAGATTTGTAATTATTTGTAACTGAGAAGCCACTGGCAGAACTCCCACCAGAATCCTGCACCAAAACGCCTGAATAGTAGCTTAATGGGTGGGACAGTCGAGTCAGAGCAAAAGTGCAATACGCTACTAATACTCCGAATCCGCTTCAAGATTCGAGGCTCACTGAGATAGACTAGGGAAAAGGAAAAGCGGACAGACCACGCTTTTCTTGCAGTGCTGAAGTTCAGCTCTAAGAAATTGATAGTGTGGTCTGCCCCGTCTAAATAAAAGAGGAATAAACTATGCTTCGTTATTTGTTAAAACTTGCTGGTACCAGCTTACTGCTGACCGCCGCGTCTGCTGCCAGTGCGCAGTCCGATATTTACAACGCATCCCAGGATTATCGGGTCGCGACGGTCGCAGACGGTCTGTTACAACCCTGGTCCATGGCCTGGCTGCCGGGCGGTGACATGCTGGTTACGGAAAAACCCGGTCGATTGAGAATCATTCGAGACGCGCGGCTATTGCCGGAAGCAGTACCCGGTGTGCCTGAAGTATTTTACACGGGCCAGGGCGGACTGTTCGAAGTCCTGCCACATCCGAATTTCAGCGAGAACCGCTGGCTTTACCTCAGTTATGCCAAGGAAGAAGGGGAAACATCAGTCACTGCAGTAGCCCGGGGGCGTTTTGAAAATGACCGCCTTACCAATGTGATTGAAATCTTCTCTCCTAAAGCTGCCGGTTACGGACATTACGGCGGCAAGATGGTTTTTGATAACGATGGCTACCTGTTCCTGACTTTAGGCGAACGTCAGGCGCCTGCCAGGGGGGATCTGACCGCTCACCCGGCGCAGGATCTGACCAATCACCAGGGAGTCATTGTGCGCCTGAATGATGATGGCAGCGTGCCCAGTGACAATCCGTTTGTCGGCCGTGACGATGCACTTCCGGAAATCTGGACTTATGGGCACCGCAGCCCCCAGGGTCTGGCGATCCACCCCGAAACAGGTGATCTCTGGATGACCGAGCACGGCCCCCAGGGTGGAGACGAGCTCAATCTGGTCGAACCAGGGAACAATTATGGCTGGCCGGTAATTGGTCACGGCGTTAACTATGGTTCGATAGGCAGTCCCATCCATGTTGGCATCGGTCAGGCCGGCATGACGGGGCCAGCCTATTTCTGGACACCGGTAATTGCCGCTTCGGGTCTCATGGTCTACACCGGCGACAAGTTTCCCGGGTGGTATGGCAGCATCTTTGCTGGCGGTCTGGCCGGCGAGCAAGTTGCACGTCTTCACATGAGCGACGATTACCGTGAAGTGATAGTGGAAGAAACCCTCGCCTATGACATGGGCCGGATTCGTGACGTGCGTCAGGGTCCAGATGGTTATATCTACCTGGCCATTTCAGATGGTAATGGTGCCGGAAGAGGCGATTTCGAGGCGACGGAAATCGTGCGACTGGAGCCGATTGACTGAACTGAAGTCTAGCGGTATAAGAAATGAATGATGGTGACGGAGGAATTGGTTCCTAATTCCTCCGTCACCTGCTCTCACAACAGCAGCGCTAATTGCAGTTGATTCCGCTTCTCTGTAGTTTATGGACACAGATTGCTTTAACGGGCGCCATCATGGACCAAGCTTATCGTCTCCTTTCAGTGGCAGATTATTCTGCCATCGTGAAATTCTATTCCCTTGCACTAATTGCCGTACTCTCGCTGGCGATTTCGTCTCACTCATCCGGGCAACAGAATGCTCGAAGTGATGCCAATGAATTTTACGTTTCGGCTGATGCTCAGCCGGGCGGGGATGGCAGTCAACCCAGTCCGTTTCTTAGACTGGCAGAGGCTGAATCTGTGACTGCGGCAGGCGACACCATCTTTCTGCTTGCCAGCAGTCAGGATAAAATACTGGATGGTGGTATCGAACTGAAACCCGGACAAAAGCTGTTGGGGGTAGGCGCAAACGGGCAACTTCAGGATCGCAGCGGAGAGAGGGTAAAACTAACTAATAGCGGCGATAGTGTCATTGTCCAACTGTCTCTAAATAACGAGATAGCCGGCATTCACTTTATGAATATGAGTAACTACGCCATCAGCGGTGCTGACACCGATTACTCCGGAGCGTATATCCACCACGCAAGCTTCAGCGGCAATGCGGTCCAGCATATTGAAGACGAACGGGGGGTTGTTTACGCGGTGAGCTTTAATGGGGTCGAGGGAGCATTAGACAATATACGCATTGAGGACAGCAGCTTCTTCGATGGTGAAGATCTGGGTGCGATTCGTGTCTTTCACTCAGGAGCCAGCAGCGGTCGCTATCTATTCCAGAGAAACACATTTACCGATCTCGGCGGCAGGGCCTATTTCGTGCGCACCCGCAATAGCAGTTTCGTCGAGACTGTCATTCTGGATTCCACTGCCAACAATATCGGCCGTGGCAACCGAAATTCCGATAGCATTATTCCCTACCTGATGGGTCAATCAGAACAAATCATGTTGGTTAAGAACTATCATTTCAACAACACTAAACAGGAAGGCAACCAGTCAAACACGGGCATAGAAGCATTCATGTTCGGTTATCCCCGAACAGATGAGGCCAATTTTTGCACGGCCTGCAAACTGACCTTCAAGATAATCGACAGTGTTATTGAGAACGCCTACTCCGACTCCATCCAGTTTTCAAACTCGGGTGTCAACTCTGATTTAAACTATGAAATTAGAAACACGAAGATAATCGGTGGCAATCCGCAACAGGGCGGTGGCGGCATTTCCCTGAATCTACAGAGCGTGGCTGACAGCGGCAGCAGGACTACTTTGCTGGTGGAGAACACCGATATTATTGGGACTAGCGGCTACGGATTCGCCATGAATAATCGCGGCGGTGGCGATATTTCGGCCACGGCAGATTTCGGTGGTGGTGCGCTGGGCAGTATCGGTCACAATCGATTCAGCGACAATGCCAGGGGAGAAATTCGAGTCACCGGCAAACAGATTAGTGCAAGCAATAACTGGTGGGGCGGAAACAATCCAACTATTTACAACGCAGACAATGTAGTCACTACTGATTCTAAAGTTGTCTATACACCGGTTCTGACCGAAAACCCACGCTGAAATGGGGTCAGAGTCGATATCTCAGAATAAATAGGGTCAGAGTAAAAATACAGTAGAAACACTGTATTTTTACTCTGACCCTATTTATCGAGGATTCTTCCAGCGCAAACACAAAAAAACCCGAAGTAACACCCGGGTTTTCTTGCGTTAATGATTTCCGGTCAGGATTATTCGACGAATGCCGCTTTTTCCTCTTCGGTAATCTCCTTGATGCTGAGCTTGATGCGTCCGCGAGCATCCACGTCTGTGCATTTCACCAGCACGTCCTGGCCTTCCTTAAGGTACTCATTGACGTTCTCTACGCGCTCGCTAGCGATCTGAGAGATATGCACCAGGCCATCCTTGCTAGGCAGGATCGTCACGAATGCGCCGAAGTCGACGATCCTGGCTACCTTGCCATTGTACAACCTGCCAATTTCCGCTTCGGCAGTAATGGCTTTCACCATTTCCACCGCGGCGTCCCTGGAGTCAGCATCTTCACCATAGATACGCACATTGCCATCGTCATCTATATCCACCGATGCACCAGTGTCTTCAGTAATGCCTCGAATCACGGCACCACCCTTACCGATAACGTCGCGAATCTTGTCGGTATCGATCTTGATCATGGCCATAGCCGGCGCATTTTCGGAAACCGATTCGCGTGCTGCAGGAATGACTTTATTCATCTCACCCAGAATATGCATGCGGGCAACATTAGCCTGTTCCAGAGCCGTTTCCATGATTTCTTCGGTAATACCCTGAATTTTGATGTCCATCTGTAGTGCGGTAACACCAGTGGAAGTACCTGCAACCTTGAAGTCCATGTCACCGAGATGATCCTCATCGCCAAGGATATCGGTGAGCACCGCGAAGCGTTCACCTTCCTTAATAAGGCCCATGGCAATACCGGCCACTGCTGCTGAGACAGGGACACCGGCATCCATCATCGCCAGGGAACTTCCGCAGACGCTGGCCATGGAGCTGGAGCCATTGGATTCAGTGATTTCAGACACCACGCGGATCGCGTAGGGAAAGTCTTCTTCAGCCGGCATCACTGCCGTTACGCCACGTCTTGCCAATTTACCGTGCCCAATTTCGCGGCGCTTGGGACCGCCCATGAAACCGGCTTCACCGACGGAGTAAGGAGGGAAGTTATAGTGCAACATGAAACCGTCTTTTCGCGAACCTTGAAGATTTTCGATGAGCTGAGAGTCGCGCAACGCACCAAGAGTGGTTGCTACCAATGCCTGAGTCTCACCTCTGGTGAACAGAGCTGAACCATGAGCCTTGGGCAGAACGCCTACTTCCACTTCGATGTTGCGCACCGTTTTGGTGTCACGGCCATCGATACGCGGAGCGCCATCGAGAATTCTATTGCGTACCGTACTCTTTTCCAGCTTACCGAATACGTCCTTGACATCTCCTTCTGAGATGCCCGCTTCTTCATCGGATAACTGTTCGACCGCCTGTTGCTGTAACTCACCGATAGCGTCATAACGCTGCATCTTGTCTGAAATCTGATACGCTTCGGTTACGCCGGCAGCGAATTTTTCTTCAACCGCTGCTTTCAGTGGTTCATTTACTGCAGCGGCTTCCCATTCCCACGCTGGTTTGCCAGCCTCAGCGGCAAGTTCCTTTATAGCGGTGATGGCTACTTGCATCTCTTGTTGGGCAAACAATACTCCGCCCAACATTTGATCTTCGCTGAGCTGCTTGGCCTCAGACTCAACCATTAGAACTGCTGACTGAGTACCGGCAACAACCATGTTCAGTTGAGAAGTTTCTAACCTGCTGTAGCTCGGATTGAGAATGTAACCTTGCTCAGCATCATAACCGACACGCGCGGCACCAATTGGCTCGGCGAACGGAATACCCGAGATTGCCAATGCGGCCGAGGCGCCTAATAGTCCAGCCATATCCGGATCTTCATCTTTATCTGCCGAAATGACAGTAATTATTACCTGAATTTCGTTCATAAATCCCTTGGGGAACAGGGGACGAATAGGTCTGTCGATTAATCGTGAGGTCAGAGTTTCTTTTTCTGTTGGCCTGCCTTCACGTTTGAAGAATCCACCTGGAATCTTGCCAACCGCATAGGTCTTTTCCTGATAGTTAACCGTTAACGGGAAAAACGCCGCGTTAGGGTTTGCCTGCTTTCTTCCTACTACAGTTGCCAGAACCTTGGAGTTTCCCATAGTTACCACAACTGCACCGGTTGCCTGTCTTGCAACCTTGCCCGTCTCAAGTGTGACCGTCTGATCACCGAATTGAAACGTCTTACTTACTGGATTGAACATAGTTATTTCCTAATTATTTACAGTCGCAAAGCCAACTCATCAGGCTCTGTGCAAGATACTTCCTTCTTTGATTTAAGTTAACGACGCAAACCAAGCTGTTTGATTAACGAAGCATAGCGCTCGACATTTTTGCGCTTCAGGTAATCGAGCAACTTTCTTCTGCTATTCACCATGCGGATGAGCCCGCGGCGAGAATGGTGGTCGTGTATGTGCTCTTTGAAGTGAGCCTGTAACTCATTAACGTTCGCAGTTAATAAGGCTACCTGGACCTCGGGGGAACCAGTGTCACCATCACCTTGTGCGTATTCCTTAATGATTGTTTCTTTCTGTTCAGCTGATAAAGCCATTTCATATCTCCGTAATATGCGGTTAGACCATCTCACTACCGGCAGTCATCGCTTTCTCGTTTGTAAAGCCGGGCGAGTTTAATTCCATCTAAAATCAGTATAACCACGCATATTAGTAGTTACCTGATACTTTCCCTTTCATAGTTTGTTGAGTCCAGTATTCTGTTTATACCTCTTAGTCTACTGTGACAATCAAACGCCTTGGAGCAACTTTACCATCGTCATCGATACAGCCGATGCCAATGAATTGCTCGTCTTCATACATCCTCACCAGACCTTCTTCTGGTAAGTGTCTTACTAATACTGCCTGCCCGTTTTTTACGTGGCTGGCGGTAATACTTGGTAACTTTACTTCTGGCAAATCGAGTACTGCCTTGTCCATTGGAATAAGATGCTGGTCAATCATGTCCAGACCGTCCGATTCTTTCAGCTCAATTAGCTCGGCAGCACTAATACAGTCTTCTTCCGTGAAGGCTCCTGCCTGTGTCCGGCGTAGCGCAATAATATGTGCTCCGCAGCCAAGATCCTGCCCTAAATCGTCTGCTATGGTACGAATATAGGTGCCCTTGCTGCAGGCTATTTCAATTTCTACTACATTCTCGGCGAAGTCCAACAGTGCAATGTGATAAATCGATACCTTGCGGAGACTGCGTTCTACCTCCAAGCCTTTTCGCGCCAGCTTGTAAAGCGGTACTCCATTAACCTTCAAGGCGGAGTACATGGGCGGTAACTGTTCTATTTCGCCCTCAAATTTCTTAAGCGCCTTTTCAACTTCGCGGCGCTTAACGTGAAACTCCGTCAATTCTTCGATCACATTTCCTTCGCTGTCTCCACTGTCTGTTCTAATACCCAGCCTGATTCTAGCTCGATAGCGCTTGTCAGAATCCAGCAAGAACTGTGACACCTTGGTTGCTTCTCCAAGACAGAGTGGCAGCACACCAGTTGCCAATGAATCGAGGCTGCCCGTGTGGCCAGCCTTGCTTGCCTCAAAAATCCTCTTAACCTCTTGCAAAGCAGCATTCGAACTACATCCCGGCGCCTTGTCCAAAACGACGATGCCGTTGATATTGCGGCCCTTCTGCCGTTTCCCTCTTCGACGCTGCCTGCTCAATCGAAAACCCTCTGTGCGTACTTTTTCTGTGTGTGCCACTAACTATCTGAATGCATACTCTTATCAGCCGCTAAGGCATCATCTATCAAGTTTGATAGTTGCTGGCCTCGTTGTACACTTTCATCGTAGTGGAATTGCAACTTTGGTATCGAACGAAGCTCGATTCGTTTTGCCAACATTGATCTCAAATAACCCGAAGCTTTACGCAGCGCTTTGAGGTTTTCTTCGATTTCCAATTTATCCAGTTCACCAGGCGCTGCCAGTGTCGAGTCGTTTAATTCATCGCTGCCTGTCATCGTATTCAATACAGTAACGTATACATTTGCATGCCCCAGGTCTCTGCTTACGCTTACACTTGTCACCGAGACCATACCAATCCGGGGGTCATTTACTTCCATCTGGATCAGCATCGCCAGTTCCCGCTGAATCTGATCGGCTACTCTCTGCACCCTGGATGACATCTCGGACATGACGTTGTTTAACCCTCTATCAAAGCATAAGCACTGAAGTTAAGCCTTAAAGACTCCTAGCCACTTCAGTGGTCTCATAGACTTCGATCTTGTCCCCAACCTTTACATCATTGTAGTTGCGCACACCAATTCCACATTCCATGCCATTGCGAACCTCATTCGCATCATCTTTAAAACGACGTAGCGATTCGAGTTCGCCTTCATAGATGACAACGTTCTCCCTCAGCACTCGAATGGGTTTACTACGAGAGACAGTGCCTTCTATCACCATGCTACCGGCTATCTGACCAAACTTCGGTGAATTAAATACATCGCGTACTTCGGCGATTCCTACAATTTCTTCACGAATCTCTGGCGCCAGCATGCCACCCATGACTGCCTTGGCATCGTCGATAACATCGTAGATTACGTTGTAATAGTGAAGCTGCAGGCCCTCGTTCTCAATTATGTCGCGTGCCGACTTGTCGGCCCGGACATTAAAGCCAATGATCATGGCATTGGAGGTCGCGGAGAGGTGTGCATCATTCTCACTAATTCCACCGACACCAGAGGCGATAACATTGACCTCGACCTCCTCGGTACTGAGTTTTTGCAATGACGCAATAATCGCCTCAAGAGAACCGCGCACATCCGCCTTAAGGATGACGTTAAATACTTTTTTGTCCTCCTTGCCAATGCCAGCAAACATAGTTTCTATCAATGCCGACTGTTGGTTTGAGTGCAGAGTGTCTTTATGGCGCTCGCGTCGAAACTCCGCAACTTCTTTGGCTTTTTTCTCATCCGAGACAACAACAAAATCGTCACCGGCTTCAGGCACCCCGTTAAGCCCGAGAATCTCAACTGGAATTGCAGGTCCGGCTGATTTGACTGTATTGCTCATCTCATCAACCAATGCCCGGACTCGGCCAAACTCATGGCCCGCCAGGACGATATCACCACTCTTGAGAGTGCCATTTTGTACCAGTACTGAGGCTACGGGCCCACGTCCCTTGTCCAGGCGAGACTCGATTACTATTCCGTGTCCAGGCACATCCGCATAGGCCTTTAATTCGAGCAGCTCAGATTGCAACAGGATTGCTTCCAACAGTTGATCGACGCCCACACCAGTGATCGCCGAAACTTCGATGAACTGGGTGTCGCCTCCCCAATCATCAGGGATAACTTCCATAGCGGATAGTTCATTCTTGACGCGATCCGTATCGACACTTTCTTTATCAATTTTATTGATAGCTACCACCAGAGGCACTCCGGCAGCCTTGGCATGCTGTACGGCTTCTTCTGTTTGTGGTTTGACTCCATCGTCTGCCGCAACCACCAAAACGATGATGTCGGTAGCCTTGGCTCCTCGTGCGCGCATCGCCGTAAATGCGGCGTGCCCCGGCGTATCGAGAAAACTGATCATGCCGTGATCGGTATCTACATGATAGGCCCCGATGTGTTGAGTAATTCCACCGGCTTCATGAGAGGCAACCTGTGCTTTCCTGATATAGTCCAAAAGCGATGTTTTCCCATGGTCGACATGACCCATTACGGTGACAACTGGTGCTCTGGATACTTCCACTTTGCCGATTTCCGCTGCTAGCGATTCTGCTAATTGCACTTCGATGGCATCTTCGGAAACGAACTTGGCCTTGTGATCCATCTCTTCGATCAACAATGTTGCCGTGTCCCGATCGAGAACCTGATTAATGGTCGCCATGACACCCATGTTAATCAACACTTTGATAATCTCAGCTGATTTAACGGACATCTGTTGAGCAAGATCGGACAGAGAATTGGTTTCGCCGATAGTAATTTCTCTTGAAATAAATTCTGTTGGCTTTTCAAAAGCGTGTTGTTGTGCGGATAGTCTTGCCTTGCTCTTGCGGCCGCCTCCTCGACGGGCGCGCCCACCAAGCTCGTCAAAATCATCGCCTTCCAGCACGAAATCATCGTTGACGTGAATTGTCTTGGCCTGTCGCTTGGGTGCCTGCTGCGCCTTGGCTTTGTTGCGAAGATGAGCTTTCTTCTTTTCCAACGGGTCATCAGTATCACCCTTAGCCGATGGTTTGCGTTTTGCTCCGGATTTGGCAGCTCGAGCCGCCTCGGCGTCCGGCGCAGGAATATCCTGTACTGGCACTTCTGTTGCTTCGGTAGTCTTCTGCTCCGCTTCCTCTCCCTGTTTGGTCTCTGCTTCCGCACTATCGGTTGCCACTTCGGCGCTAACAGCTTCTGCTTCGCTTACCGCTTCGGTAGTTGCAGTATCGAGCACCTCTTCCTCTGGAGTTGGAGATTCTTCCGGTAACGTGTCATCTAAAATAGTGCTGCGCTTTACATAGGTACGCTTCTTGCGCACTTCCACATTTACCGTCTTGCCACGCCCATGAGTAGATGCGGCCTTTAGAGTACCGACAGTTTTCCGTTTCAGCGTTATTTTCTTCGGTGCAGCATCGGTCGATTCCCGATCGCCGTGACTGCGACGCAGGAATACCAGCAGTGCATTCTTGTCATCATTAGAAATCAGCTCGTCTGCCTTGGTGTGCGGAAGCCCTGCCTCTTTTACCTGAGACAGTAACTTGTCAACCGATACACCAACGACGTCGGCTAAATCACTAATTGTTACATCTGCCATTCAATACCCCTATCACTACCTTCAGCGGTAGTTTCTTACTCCACAAACCATGGAGCGCGTGCCGTCATAATCAATTTGCCAGCTCGATCTTCATCCATGCCTTCGATATCCATCAACTCATCTGTGGCCTGCTCGGCTAGCTCTTCCATGTTGAGTATGCCTTTCTTGGCCAGTGCTAGTGCCAGGATGTCGTCCATCCCTTCCATATTTAGTAGATCATCTGCAATATTTGCAGAGGACAAGTCTTCTTCCGAAGCAATTGCCTGGGTCAGCAACGCATCCTTGGCGCGGTTACGAAGCTCGTTGGCAATCTCCTCATCGAAGCCATCGATAGCCAATACTTCATCCAGCGGCACATAAGCGATTTCCTCTAATGAAGTAAATCCTTCTTGTACCAGTACCTCGGATACTTCTTCATCTACACCCAGTTTCTCCATGAACATCTCGATAAAGCTACTGGCTTCCTGCTGCTGTTTGTTCTCCGCATCTTCTTCACTCATGACGTTGATAGTCCAGCCAGTCAGTTCGCCGGCCAGACGCACGTTCTGGCCATTTCTACCGATAGCCTGCGCCAGATTTTCTTCCTCGACGGCGATATCCATTGTATGGCTGTCTTCTTCCACAATAATTGATGCGACTTCCGCCGGTGCCATCGAGTTAATAACCAGTTGCGCCGGATTGTCATCCCATAGAATGATATCTATGCGCTCATTGGCCAATTCGTTTGAAACAACCTGAACTCTCGATCCTCGCATACCCACGCAGGCTCCCACCGGATCGATGCGGCCGTCGTTGGTACGTACTACGATCTTCGCCCTGGAACCCGGATCACGTGCGGCAGCCTTGATCTCAATTATTTCTTCAGAGATTTCTGGCACTTCAATCTTAAACAGTTCGACCAGCATATCTGGCGAGGTCCGACTCAGAAACAATTGCGGCCCGCGTTGCTCGGACCTGACATCAGTTAGCAATGCGCGCAGGCGATCGCTGATTCGAAATGTTTCTCTGGGAATCATCTGATCTCGAGGTAACAGAGCTTCGGCATTGCTACCGAGATCGACAATAATATTGTCGCGAGTCACTTTCTTGACCGTTCCAGCTACCAGTTCACCTACTCGATCCTGGTATTCGGCGATGACAATTTCTCGCTCGGCTTCTCTGACCTTTTGCACGATTACCTGTTTGGCTGTCTGTGCGGCAATACGCCCAAATTTAACATTCTCGATTTTTTCTTCCCAGGTATCTCCTATAGCCAGGGATTTGTCCTTATCGCCGGCTTGATCGAGGGTAAACTGCGACCCTTCCTCGAGGTATTCTTCTTCATCGACAACCGTCCAAACACGAAACGATTCGTAATCACCAGTCTCTCTGTCGACCGAAACGCGACAGTCAATTTCTTCGCTGTCATTCAGTTTCTTGGTCGCAGTAGCGAGAGCCGATTCAATCGCCTCGAAAATCACGTCACGAGAGACCCCCTTCTCATTAGAGACGGCTTCTGCAACCATTAATATTTCTTTACTCATCATAACTGTGTCACCTTACCCAAAGCTTACATCTGGACGAACTTCCAGAGCATGGGGTAATCCCTTTAGAAAACGATATGCGCTTTTTCAATGTCTGCGTGTTGAATTACAAATTCTGCACCATCAACCTGCAGAGCGATATCGTCTCCCGAAACGTTTGCTATAGATCCATTAAACTTACGTCTTCCTTCTAGAGGATTTCGCAAGCGAACTTTCACGTCACTACCCGTGAATAGTCCGAACTGTTCAGAAGTAAACAGCGGCCGGTCGAGGCCTGGCGAAGATACCTCCAGGGTATACTCGCCAGCTATTGGATCTTCCACGTCCAGTATCGCGCTGACCTGTCGACTGACTCTTTCACAGTCCTCGATCGTGATTCCTTCTTCACGTTCGATATAAATTCTCAGTACCGAGTACTTCCCCTGCGCGCCGTGTTCGATACCCCACAACTGCAGCCCGAGGGCAACCACTGTCGGCTCAATCAATTCTGTTACCAGTGCCACACTACTCTTCACGATTCACGCTGCTCAGTTTCACAGTGTCAGGGCGGAATCGCTTAGCACTCCACCCAGCACCAACGTCCAATTCTCTATATACCAGGTACAAAAAATGGGCCCAAAGCCCACTTCGATTTTCGCAAACCGAGCCGTCACAGACCCAGTGCGAATTTTTTGTCTGGTTTTCAAGGAAAATACCAGCCTCAAAAACGCTTTAAAAAATTGGTAGCGGGGGCAGGATTTGAACCTACGACCTTCGGGTTATGAGCCCGACGAGCTGCCAGACTGCTCCACCCCGCACCAGATCATTGCTAACCCCTTGTTTTTAAAGCAATAAATTATGGCGTATCAAACTGTAGCCACAATCTCTCAAGGGGTGCGCATTATAAGGAGGAGAGTGGGCTGGGGTCAAGAGTTTACGGGGCTTTGCGGCGATTCGAGGGTTGCCGGCTAATACGCCGAAAGAAAGGCTTGAGACAATGAATTTCTGCGCTGAGCCTCAAGGGTCCTTTTCGTTTATTCAACCAGGTTTCAAAAAAGATGGTGCCGAAGGCCGGACTTCAATGACTATATATTACAATAACTTATAGAGTTATTGGCAATTTACCCCTCAACCTACCCCTCATAGATTTAATTCTGCCCCCCAAATTATCATTAATGGGTGACCCTGCCTATAAGGGTCGGGGGAGCCTTTCCCCTGCCTTAATAATTACAGTTGCCAACCCCATACTTAAAAGCTAATTTGGGGGAAACCCGAAAAATTTGAGAATTAGATGGCTCTACCTACAAAATCACTAGTGTTGATATCTACAGTTCTAATGATAAGTTCTTGTTCATCATTGGTCGAGCCCAACTTCTATCGAATGAGTGAGACCGAGCTCATAGCCTACAACCTGACTGTCGCTGGCCCAAAACAGGTAACCTGTGTGCAAGTGCAGATTGACCCGAACCAGGAAAGCGAAAAAATATGCGGAACATTGGAAGAAATTCAGCATAGTATCGAACCAGTCGTACCCGGTGCAAAAATTAACTCTATGCCGTTCTTTTCTCCGCTGCTCGAAAACGAGAAGTCACGAAGCACCAACCCTCCACTAAGGCCCAATGTTCGAAGACCACTCTAAATGGTGTCGGTGCTGCCCATCAGTCACTCCTCTAGGATGAAGGCGCTATTTAACAGAGCAGAAACATTTTTAGATCAAATGAATGGTTCGGATTTAATTAAATGGAAAGACAAGGTTAGAGTGATTCCTGTAACACATGGCTACGTATCTCCCAAAATTAAGGAGGAGATCCAAAGCATTATCTATGAGGCTCTGCTATCGGTAATAACGCTTCAACCTACCTTAACAAAAAAATCTGGAAACCCTTTGGTATGGGTGAAGGTGCAAACTGGCTGCTTGATAGTGAAGATGGCAGCGAATTGGGGGGTTGCTGTATAAGTGCAACTTTACGCGACTATGCTCGAATAGGCTTATTCGCCATGAACGACGGAGTGTTGGCTGATGGTACTGAAGTCTTGCCAGAAGGATGGATGCAAGAATCAACTGAACCCTCGAAAGGATTTGGGGCGTATGGATATTTGTGGTGGCTATACGGGGACGGTCAATACGGCGCACCGGGTGTATACGGACAAAGAATTTTTATAGACCCTGCATCAAATCTAATTATAGCTGCGCAAAGCAATACGCCTAATATTCCGACTCCCTATGCGGCACAGGCTCATCTCTGCTTGTATCAGGCTTATACCGATACGTAGAATCACTGATGCCAACAACCCGACAGACTACCTTAACTAACCTCCCCTACTGCATCCGGAGATTTAATATGGTTGCAAGAAGGGCCCAGGCTGTTCTTGCAACCCGGTGGCGGATTCTATTATGGGTAGCATGAAATCATAATGATTCCACGCCGCTGGAAATTCTGTGTTGTGGTAAGCGCCAGTGGCCCGGCTTTTCCCCTCCCCTACAAAATTCAAAGAACTATTGCGAACAACCACAATATCGAGACCAGGGTGAATATAAATATTATTACTGCGGGAGCCCAAGGCGAAAAACCAATTGCCCGAATTATCAGCCCACCATTGGTATCCATATCCGTAGGCAATTGAATCAGCTATCCATACTGATGGAGCTGTGGATTTCACAACCCATTCTTTCGAAACGACTTGCTCTGTATTCCATGTACCCTCTCTCGCATAGAGAAGTCCAAATCTTGCAAAGTCTCTTGTGGTCATATCAAGACAACAATAAGCCATGTAATTATCGAATGTGTCTGTCCACCAATCTGCATTAATTCCCAGTGTGGAAAACAAAACGTTTTGGGCGAAATTGTAAATAGAGCCGTTAGTCGCTCTTTCTATAATTGCGCCTAAAACTTGGCTGTCAGCGTTTTGATACGACCAATTATAAGAAGCACCTAACCATGGAGCCCTGGAGGGATTAATGGAACGATTGATGCTGTACAAAACATTGTCTACGGGCCTATTAGGGTCATTTGTTCCGTCTTCGTTCTCCTCTCCTACATACATGATAGCGCCATCACCATAGGCAGACGTTCCTTCCTCAATTAGGCCTGACGACATTTGAAGTAAGTTTTTTATTGTTATGTTCTTCTTATCATTACCTGCCCACTCGAAGATAAATTCTGCTGCCGATATCTCCTCTGAAGAAACGTACCCCTTGTCTATAGCTATCCCCATTAGGGCACTGTTAAAGGATTTGGCAGTAGACCATGAGGTAGCGATGCTTTCCTTGTCGGAGCCTGTTGCATATTGCTCAGCTACGATTACACCATGTCTTATGACAACAACACCTTGAGTGTTCTGTCCTTGAGAAAAAGCATAATCCAGAGCTATCTGAATCTTGGAGGAATCCATATTCACTTTACCGGGAGAGCTTACTTGCCAATTCGTAGCTGGGTAAGTTGTGATCGAAGGGGAATTAACTGCGGACTTAACGACGAATACCAAGTTATCCGGATCTATCAACTCCATGTCCACCTCGTAGAGACTCTGTCCAGCCTTGACGCGAGGTAAGTGTAAATTATTACCAGAATATGAAGGAGCTAACTTCGGTTTCGGAACGATGGGGACCTCGCCCGAGATAACTTGAAAGCAAATGTTATCGCATTCAACAAGTTGTAAACTGACGTCAAAATTGCTATCACCGACTGCAACGAAAGGTATTCGTAATACTTGATCTGTGAACTTTGGTTCATAGTCGTATTCAATTGCAAACTGTAATTCATTAGTGCAATCGATATCATTCCACTGCCCAATTTTTCCTAAGTAAGCACTCTCAGCATTTCCGGTAGGCCATTGTTCAAGACCTAAGGCCAGGCAATGCTGAGCACCGAAATAGTTATCCGGCTCAGTCTGGCCAACCCCAAACCCTGGGCCATTGCCCCACATTGAGCGAGATGTTTGTGCGCTTACCGAAACATCAGTCCCATCAAGCCATTTCCACGCCCCTTCTAGGCTTTGATCTGACCCGCCGAGCCAGGAATATAGACCTACAGCACGGTATGGCCAGTTGATTCTAGAAGTGGTGGTTTTTAAAAGAAATTTTGTCAGGAAAGTATTTTCTTGAAACGAATTTATCTTAACTAGGGTTCCGCCTTTATTTTCGGCGAAAGATAAAGCATCGTTCCAGGCCATGGGGGTGTCAACAAACTCGTATGCATGCCCTTCAAAAACAACCAGATCCGCTGCATTTGCTTCCGTGGTGGTGCCGATGGTAAAAAACAGGGCAAACATGCAATATAGCTTTGGCATACTTGGTCTCTATAAATTCTGCTTTGCTCAGCTCAGGTGATTTAGTTATCACACCCTAGTGTTAAAATTGTAAAGAATGTACTTCAATACAGACTATAAGGGTATGTATTTTCGGAGAATATTATATTCCTTACTTGTATTATACAGTATTGGATTACTGCAAAAACAAGTATAGGCTGCCTCGTGCATCGTCTTCGCTTTACCTGCCCTGTATGCGGTAAAAACCTCTGGCTGTCTTTCTTCAACAGCGCGTAAGGTCTTCTCAGTCATGCCAAAGTATTCAGCTAATTGGGTCTTGTTTAAGCGTGTTTTTCGGTGTTTGACATGGTCATTTCGAGACTCCTCTACTTGTACGTCGTCAAACCTTCCTGGATAAAGTTAGCCTGTCCGTCGTCAAACAAATGGAACAGATGAGCATCTAATTTAAGGGAGTGTTCTGTTCATCGGTTTTCATCTTACGCAGCATGCCGTTGATAATGCAA
>PBYU01000094.1 GCA_002730035.1 Gammaproteobacteria bacterium
AAATCCTTCGCGGTGGTTCGAAAACCAATGCTTCTTTTCGGATAGTACTTAACCGATTTTGTTGGAGCTATTCTAGAAAGCGCCCCCAAGCACCATCTCTTTCAAATCTTTCAAACCAGACTCTGATCAAAGCATTCTGACCGCTTTGATCAACCGGGATTGAGAAAAATTTCTCTTTCTTTTGTCTGCTTGCATCCAAAGTGACATCCATGTCACGATGCGTTGCTCTACCTCCTGCTTCTGCCCACCAGGGGCCGCTCAATGGCATCCTGCCATCGCGGCATTAGTGCATCCATGCACGTCATGGTGGAAATGCAGGCTTTGTCGGGAACAAAGCCCTGCCATGCTGTCGTGGGCAGTATCCTTCCTACCCTATCTTTTAGGGATCCCAATAACCAGCCCGCCCTCTTGTGTCTGTGTGTAGAGCCCTAATTCGTTAACAGGCTCGGTCAAATCAAAACTTCTCGTAAATTGACTTCCACCGGTGAAGTTGGATACCGTGCTATTAGTGTTGTTTGATAAGATCTGCGTAAGTGTTCCATTAACAGTAAAAAGGCTTGCCTCTAGATCTGTGCTGATCTCCAATTCGTGATCTGAGGGAATTTGAATAAGAACCTGATATTCAGTCTCTGTTTCATTAAGACTGAACTGTAGTGACTCAGAGCTAGAACTACTTCCGTTAGAATCTGATGCTCCTAATCCCGAAGAGGAGTTAAGATTTAAATCCGCCTGTTGCTGCGCGCGTTGTATTCGTCTGTTTCGTTCGATTGAATTTGTTCTATAATTTTGTCCAACTAGGCGAGTGGTGTTTTGCGGATCAATAGACGCATCTTCTTGACCCCGCAAGGATCCCAATCGTGCCTCTACGGTGTCTAGAATTGATAAATTCTCACCCTGCAGGCTAGTGGTGTTTTGCGGATCAATAGACGCATCTTCTTGATTCAGCAAGGATTCCAATCGTCCCTCAACGCTGTCTGGAAGTGATGAATTCTCATCCTGCGAGACCTCCAGCATTTCATCCGAATCCCACAGAAAATAAGAACCAGTCAAAAACCCAAGCAGGCATACAAATAAAAACGATAAGAGTAATCGAAACTTGATTTCAGGTTTCATGCCCCCTCCCGGCAATAAGCTTAAGCTGGCCTGAAACTGTAATAACCTACACAAAGTCAGACCAAAAACAAATAGATTAATAGGTAAATATGTAGGGGGGTGTCGTGAAATTTTTAAGAATTTGGTCAATTCTATAGCACACTTTGATTTCGCTCTTTTAACTCATTGATTTAACTGATGAATCGGTCACGCGACCTACTTAAAATCCTTCGCGGTTGTTCGAAAACCAATGTCTCTTTCAATCAATTGATTAAACGAATAACTGAGGAATCCTTCTAGAAATCGTCCCCCTGGGCACCAATCCTCCTCGGTCCAGACCTGACTAATAGGCCTGCCACTTTTGTCTATTGCGAATTTGCAATTAGTTAAGTTACTAATTTATCAGTGTCCCTTAGTTTTTTTTCGATGGAATTAGCCTGACGTCATTCGGTCGGGAGCTGGGGTAGATGGTCCTGAATCTGGTACCAAGGCGCTTTACTGCTGGTATGGATGTGGGTCGATGGCGCGAACCCATGGTCACCGTCAAGGGTTCTTGCGTAGACCCCTGCCAGATTGTGATCAGGGGCGACACCGATAAGGCTCGACCCGCAATGGCGGCAAAAGCAGCGGAATATGCCCGGACTTGACTCATATCTAGTGAGATGTTCCTCTCCCTCACGCCATTCCACACTGTCATAGGTGATCCAGGCGGCAGGAGTGAATGCACTTCCCGTGATCTTCTGACAGTTGTGACAGTGGCAGAGTCCCATGGACGTGATCTCGCAGGTAATGGCGTATTGCACGCGCCCGCATAAACAGCTACCCAATATCATCTTCGGCGCCCTCGTGTTTCCCCAAACCTTTGATAGGTCAGTATAACTGAGCTATAACGAAAGCTACAAAGAGGGGGCCATAGGGGATACTGAAGACAATAAAATAACCAAATTTTTTGTGCTTCCAACAAAAGGCGGCTTTAGAAACAATGGGGACAGATTGTCGATTGATTCTACTCTTAGCTTATTGATCATTTAGCCTGAAGTATTTTTGGATTAGTCTGTCAACATCTCATCGATCGCCGCATAAAAGGCGCCCCGATGCTGGCTGTATTCTCGGCCGACAGCGGTAGTCCAGGCACTTATCACTGCTATGACCAGATCGCTCTCGGGATTTATATAGATGCCCTGCCCGTAGATACCGATAGCGGAGTAACTGTCGTCTCCAGATAACCACCACAGATACCCATAACCAGGATTGCCTGAAGAAGGATTAATGGCTTCCGCCATATATCCTTCTGGAACTATTCGAGTACCATCGGCAAGCACCCCATCATTCAGGGCAAACATGCCGAGTCTGCCATAATCTCGCAGCGTCGCATTGATGCAACATCCGCCGCGTTCGCCAGCATTTCCATGGGTAGCCCAATTTGCATCCGACTCCATACCCCAGGGCTGCCAGATCTTGTTCTCAAGATAAGTAGAAAGATTGTTACCGATAGCGGCGCGCACAGCGGCACCAACCAGGTTAGTTTCTCCAGTATTGTAGTTGAAGACCTCACCTGGTGCCGCGACACGCTCCTTGCTGCCAAGAAACCGCATAAGGTCCATTACGTTGTTGGGTGCTGTCGCCACATCTGATCGTAGATCCGCGTAATCTTCATTCCACTGTACGCCTGACGACATTTGCAATACATTACGTAGCGTCACCTGATCGTAGGAAGAACCCTTAAGGCGCGGCAGGTAGTCGGTGACCTTGTCATCCACACTCTCAATGTAGCCATCCTGAATCGCCGCACCGAGCAACATGGAAGTTACTGACTTGGCCATGGAGAAGGAAACCCAAAGACTCTCGTCATTGTTACCGAGGCCATAGCGTTCAAGCTTTATCTCTCCGTTTTTTATCACCAGCAAACCGCCAACATGGTTGCGGAGCATATAATCATCCAGCGAATAGCTTTGGTTGCCAACGTTGTAGCGAAAATCGGAAAAATCCACGAAATCATCAGGTAATGCCAAGGTGTGCTCGCCACTGCGAATTTCTCGAGTGGGGTACAGGGCCGCCCAATTTCGGAAGCGAATAATCTGGTCATCATTACCCCCTGCACTCAAAGCGCTGCCTGTAGTGGGGAGGTTTTGTAGATCGAGGGCTGGATCGGCATAGCGGGGAGTCTGCGCGGCAAGGGTAAAACTAGTGAAAACGCAGAGCGCTAAAATTGCTCTAGTGATTGCAGTTTTTCTTGAACTCATTGAGGGGCTCCTGTGTTTCTTCAAATTCAAATTACTTCTTCAAATGACCATCAAACCACTCAATCATTGCGCCAATATAATCCGGTGGATTCACTGCACCGGGAAACGTAGGACCGTGGCCAGCATTCGGAATGGTGATGAGATGTGCTGCTACTCCAGCTTGCTCCAGTGCCGCCAGTAAAACTTCTGACTGCTCAAAAGGAACCGTTTCGTCGACATCGCCATGCAACAACAAAAGCGGTGGATCATCGCGGGACACGAAATCGATAGGCGACGCCTCGGTCACTCTATCAGAGTCCGGGTCCATGCGTGCAAAGTCAGTCACAGGCGCCCTTGCCAATACAGTCTGCACCTTGCCGCTAACTTGGTTAATGGGATCTCGATCTTCCGGATCGCCATTGCCGTCCAATAATCCCAGCATGCTCACCAGGTAACCGCCAGAAGAACCCCCGACCGCACCGATATGATTAGGCTCGATGCCATAATCGTCGGCATGATAACGGACATAACGAACGGCACGTTGCACATCCAGCACAGCTTCGGAAATCTCAAACTTCGGAATGGCACGATGGTTTAATGAGAAGATGGTATAGCCCTGTTCCACTAAAGGCGCGCCAAAGATTCGCACCTGGCTCTCGCTGAGCTGGGGCGCGTCGTAGGATAGCGGTCTTCTGAATCCACTTCCCGAGACATGAACGATGGCATAACCATTCGGATTTTCTGGATGGTGTACGTCCATCACCAGAGCTAGACCGGACACCATACCGATGACGACATCCTTTTCAATTTTTGATTCTGCGAAAACTGGTGAAGGAGCAAGCAGTATACTTGTAACTAGTATGATTAGTTTCTGTCTGGAAGACATGGAGTTCTCCTTATTATTGATTTGTCTGTAGCTCCTTTAAAAAGGTGCTGGAGCGGTCAATTATTTAGTGTGACGAAGATTCCTTTCAAACAATGCAACGATCGTCTTTTCAAATAAAACAACGAATGAATGTATTCTGTGGCGTTTAAGTCACTAGTTGAGGTGTATCTTATTCAGTAGCGCCAACTGCTTCGAGTATAAGTAGGATTAAAGCTATGTCAATTGGAACCCACACCTTCATTTGGCGAAAATTATTGTCTTGCTAGCACTGGAAACCTTCGGAAATACGTAAATCTGCCTAAATCTCCACGCCATCTATTAAATGGGGTCAAAGTATAGATACAGTATTCTGGACACAATCAATCGATGAATCCATAGCACACTCTATAGCACACTTTGTTTTAACTCGTTGATTCAATTAGCGAATCGGTCACACAGTCTACTGAAAATCCTTCGTGGTGGTTCGATTGTCGGAAACCATTGACATGTTTGCGGTTAGAGACCTTCGACTAGCTTCAGCGTATTTCCAAATATCGTATCCCTCTCGGCAACTGCTCCTGCGTTGCTCTACCTCCTGCTTCTATGCAGTCGTGGGCACTACTTCTTCCCAGCCTTCTGCACAAAAAATAAATCTGTCCCCTTTTGTCGCAGTCAAATCTATTCCATCTCCGTGAAGTAAGGTTGTGCTGGCGCAAAATTGCTGGCATTTTTCCGAGCTAACCAATGTGCTATCCTCGTCTAAAGCGGCAATTGTGTTACTCAAACTCGGAATTACTATGCGAAAAACAATAGTTATCACCGCAATTCAAATTTTTCTGTTCAGCTTCGGTACGAGCAACGCTGACGAGATCAAGCCAGGCGTTTATCGAACACCCGATGACAGATTTGAAAATCTTCCAGGCTATGACTTTGAGTCCAACTACCAGTACATCGACGGCTATCGAATTCATTATCTCGACGAGGGGCCACGCACCGGGCCTGTAGTATTACTAATTCATGGCGAACCCAGCTGGTCGTATCTTTACCGTAAGATGATTCCGGTCTTTGTGGATGCTGGTTACCGTACGATTGTTCCAGATCTGCTAGGTTTTGGCAGATCCGACAAACCAGTCAGTCGCAGTGACTACAGTTACTCGGGCCAGGTCAGCATTATCAGTCAATTGATTACTGATCTTGATCTCTCAGAAATCTCTGCCTTTTTTCAAGATTGGGGTGGTTTAGTTGGTCTTAGAGTAGTCACTGAATATCCAGATCGTTTTACTCACGTTGCGGTCGGAAATACTGCCTTTCCAGCAGGCCCAGGTGAGGATGGCATAATTATCGGAGCCGAGTTCGATTCAGTTAATTCCGATGTACGGTTACAGCCAGGCGATGGCTTTCCCGAATGGTTACGTTACAGCCAGCAAGTGCCTGAACTGCAGGCGAGTTTCGTGGTGCAGTGGGGTACTGTGAGGACGTTGCCCCCGGAAGTACTTGCGGCTTACGATGCCCCGTTTCCCGATGACCGATATAAAGCGGGCAGCCGAGTGATGCCTACCCTGGTGCGGAGCCAGATCGCAACTAATCGCGAGGCATGGACTGTACTCGAAAACTGGGAAAAGCCATTTTTAACCACCTTCTCCGACAGTGATCCAATAACGAGAGGAGGCTATACACCATTTCAGCAACGCATCCCAGGAGCTCAGGATCAACCCCATACCACGGTCAGTGAAGCAGGGCATTTCCTCCAAGAAGATAAGGGAAATGAATTGGCGAACTATCTTGTAGAGTGGTTTCAACGCTAGATCTGGGAGCTAAGCCTATAATCAGAGGTAATAAAAGGCGCAATTCAGCTATTACGAAGTTTTACCATTAGGCAATCCGCGTCTTCAAGACTACTTCCTCGCCAACCTGGAGTACTAATTGCTGCTTGTAAAATCACTAGAACCGGCGTAATTTCGGACGCATGACTCATTAAATATCCTGGTACAAATAAAAACTGTTGGAGGTTCAAATGAACAGCAGAATTCTAGCCAAACCAATTCTGGCATTAGCCAGCATCTTGGTTGCTCCCCTGATTTTGGCACAATCTGATGATTTTCCACGTACCGAGTTCGGCCAGCCTGATCTACAGGGCACCTATACTTTTAGAACACTTACTCCGATGAATCGTCCGCGTGAGTTGGAAAACTTTGAAGTCTTGACTGCTGAACAGGCCAAGGAGTGGGAGGCGTTCGAGAATCGCCGCCAGAACCGAGACCTGATTATTGACTCTGTAGGCGGAGCCGGATATCCCCCGGGAGTTATCTCCTACAACAATTTCTGGTATGAACGGGGCGTGCAAACTGTCGCCGATCGCCGAACCTCGCTAATTTATGATCCGCCTAATGGCAGACAACCAGCGCGTAACGCTGCGGGTCGAGAACGTGGCGCTGCCTATGGGCAGATGGTGTTCGAGAGCGCCGGCCCCGAAGGCCGCACCACCGTTGACCGCTGCCTGGTAGGATTCAATGCCGGTCCGCCGATGACTCCCAGCGCCTATAACAATAATTTGCAGCTCATCCAAACTGAAGACCATATCGTAATCGTAAACGAGATGGTTCACACGGCGCGAATAATCAGACTGGATAGTGAGCACCACACGAAACAGCTCAAGTGGGAAGGAGATTCAGTCGCGCACTGGGAAGATGACACACTGGTTGTTCACACTCAGAATTACTATCACGACTATAACTACAGCGGCTCGTCTGACCAGGCTCAGATAACCGAACGTTTCACCAGAATCGATGCAGATACTCTGAACTACGATTTTACTGTCGAAGACTCACTGACATGGGACCAGACCTGGTCTGGAAAATTTCCTTTGCGCCGTGCGGCTGACCCGCTATATGAATATGCCTGTCACGAGGGTAATCACGGCCTGGTTGGCATTCTCGCCGGCTGGAGACGTTATGAATCCATGGGATTCAACGGTGACGGCTCGCCTAAATCTGATACCGGCACGGTTGATACAGAAGAGAATTAGTGCGCATACTAATATCTAAAGTTATTGGGAGTAGTTGGGCGGTTTCAAGTGAGTGGCTTGGATTTACTTTACAAGCTCGTTCTTTTTATCAGAAAGGCCTGGTCTCCCCGATGTGCCGGTGATAAGAGCCCACTACGAAGCTGCACAAGCCTGGCTCCACTGGCAGGCAGTTCTGTGGATATATCGATCAGTATGGCATCAGTCTCGGCAGCGCTCGCGAAATTCAACACCAGTGGCACGCTTCGCGCATAGACACCAAACACGGTGATCACACTGTAACCGGCAAACAGTCCTCCGCTGTATGTAACAGCTTGATAGCGATTACCCCCCAATTCAAAATCGGTGAGGCCAGCCTCAATCGGGACCAGTAAGCGCAGTGAATCTGCCTGCCTCGGACTTCTCAACTCAAGTTCGACCCGGCGACCGGTATCTACCAGTTGCTGATCAAGAATATTCATCTCCAACCCCGGCAATCCAGACGGCCCCACTTCTATCCAATTGCGAACCGCCAATTGAGAAAACTCAACCAGTGCTTTTGGCTCGAAGGAGAAGTTCATTGCCTCGCGCAATTCACCCTCAACCGGGTTGCCTGCTTGTAATTGCAAATAGCTGGTTTGTGAATCGAGATTTTCGAAATAACCGAGATTAACTATTTGTGGCCTGTGTTCGGAATACAGTGGAATGAAATTAATACTCACAATCAATACGCCGGTGACAGCGATTGATACTCCAGCTGCCCTGAACAGTCGCAGTCCCTTCAGGAGCGGAGCAACTATCACCAGAAACAGTGTAATAAAAGGATAGGTTGCCATGATCAGCTGATAACCCTGACTCTGTTCTAGTGGATAAACCAAAGACAGGGTGGAAGGTATTGCCACTGGCAAGGTCAACAGAAACAACCAGGGACGCGTCCGCTCATCCACCAGTCCAGCCGCGGCGATAAAAAAGGCAGCAGCGAGTGTAGGCAGCAGCAAAACATTCGCCGCGTCGGGCAAGTACACGACCAGTAACAGTGATAACAGCAACCACAGCAGCCAGGCAGCAAAAAGCTGATCCAACTGTGACACACGACGATTAGCCGCGGCGATTAACAGCAAGCCACCGCCGAGGGTGGAAAAGAGCAGGACGAGTCGATAAGGCAAATCATAAGCGGGCCAGGCGAAGCTGGTACCCAGGGTTGTCTGTATTAACTGAAAGGCGCCGAAGGCAAGCCCGCTGCTGCTGCCGATAATGCCTATACTGAAAACAAAACCGAGGGAGACTCCCTTGATGCTTGGCTTCAGTCGTGTGCTGGCAAAAATCAACAGAGCGGCACTTAGCAGGACAAGGTAAATGCTGTAATCGCTAAGCCACTGCAGCCAGATATGGTAAAGAGTGCCATAGACAAGCCGCCCACCCATATCCGAAAGGTCAGCATCGGCCAGTGCACGCACCAGTGGCAACATGTTTTCCCCGTGGTGCTGAATGGTTCGCAGATCAATGTTTTCCAGATTGTCATTCGGCGTGTGGTAATGATTTCGCTCGCCCGCGAATGCAAAATCGATTCCCGGTATCCCAAGGCTCAGGGGCACACTGAAATCGGTATCGTTCGGCATGCGCTTGAAGATCTCGGCCGCAAACGAAAATCCGTAAGGACTCGAGGTCTGTTCGACCAGTGTATTGATCAACAATTCATTCGCTTCGGAGGTGCGCAGCACCAGGCTGGTACCGGTAGTACCACTGCCTTCGAAATCCAGTACCACGCCGATCTCCTGTCCACGTGGATGATGATGATAAAAAGCCGCAGCCCCAAGCAGGCCCATCTCTTCAGAGTCGGTTATGACCAGGAAGATCGGATGCTCAAACGGTGCTTCATTCACCAGCGCTCTGGCACTTTCCAGAATGGCCGCGACTCCCGCGCCGTCGTCGCCGGCACCGGGCGCCATGGGCACAGAATCATAGTGAGCCATCAGGGCAATGGCGTTGCCTTCACTGTGACCGGGAATAATACCGATGATGTTTTCAACATAGGCGCAGGCCGTAAAGATTAATCCACAGGTCCAGGTGTTTTGTTCTTCGTAGGCAATGCCCAGGCGATTTAACTCATCGATGATTCGCTGGCGAACAATTTTGTTCTGCGACGAGCCAACCGGGTGAGGCACGCCCTCGGCAAGCAGGGTGGAAAGAACCGCATAAGCCCGCTCGGCGGAAAACTCATCGTCGGGTGCCGTGGCAGGTTTTGCTGTTGGCGGCAGCAAAACCAGATGATGAAATATAAACAGGATAATGCTCAGCCCAATGGCCAACAGGGGAAATTTCTTCTGATCGGACACGACTCTCTCCACGGTAAATTCTATGTCTGCTATTTATTGTTGATGGTTTTTATCTTTGCCTTCTTTTTACGCGACCTTGGTTTGGGTAATTCCTTCTTGGTAAGGATTATCACTTTGGCAATCCAGTCCTTGTCTTCGATTTGATCCTCGATAAGACAGGCAGGTTTCGCTACTGGAAAACCCGCTCGCCATCTCTGCGGCGGAATTGCCTAAAATCCTGGATTGGTCCACTTCAACGGATGCGCCCTCTGTGGAGAGAGAAACTGACGCCTCCAGGTCGCTCACCGAGAGGCCGATGTGGTTCAGACCGATAACGGTTGAAGGCTTAGTCAATTCAGTTGCCCCTGCTGGTCAGTCATGGGGAAGCTTCTGCCAAGCCGCCTTGCTCACCTGACTGTCTCTTCTGTTGCAACAAGCTCGTGATTTCCTGATGCCGTTCCCGGTTAAGGTCGTACTTGCTATAAATAAAAACAGCAATAACCGCCGCCATTGCCATCACTGGCCCGGCAACAATGCCAAGGCGCAGCAAGATGTCACTCTCAAGCTCTCCCGGTATGGCACCGGTGGGCATGCGGATATAGGTATCCAGTAGTATGCCCGCGAAGAAGATGCCGAATGAATTTGACGCCTTGGCGAAGAAGGCTCTCGCCGAATAATAAAGCCCTTCCTCTCGATTCCCGGTTCGCAATTCATTCTCATCGATGATGTCACCGATCATGGACAAGGTTACTACCGTGATCACTCCCAGGGAGCCGGCGAATCCGGCGCGCATTATCAGCAGAATGGGTAACAGTGCCGGACTGTCGTTTCCAACCATTAGGCCAAGCAGGCGCATGTCGACGGCCAATTGCGCGAAGATCACCGCACCAGCAATGGAATACATCATCACCGGTTTCCGATCAAAGTTTTGCATCAGGATGGGCGCTAACAGTGCTCCCCCCATGGCCGATGGCGCGCCCACCAGTCTCATCCATCCTATCTGCTCTGGTATTAATTCCCAATAGTAGGTGAATAAGAACAGTTCCACCGTATCGAATATGCCGCTGGTCAACATAAAAAAGAAATAACCGATCACTATCACCAGGTAATTGCGATTGTTCAATGTCCCCATAACAAACTTAAGCAGCGTTATCGGAGACAAGCGCTGTGCATTGGAAGCGGGTGCGGACAGATTAGGAATGTAGCGCCAGGTGCCGGCAGCGCTGGTCCAAATGGCAAACAATATAATAACAGCGGCGGTGAAAATCAGCGGATCGTAGGCTGCTGCATCCAGATGGCCTGGCACCAGCTCACCATCAGATTCCCGCACCCGCTCACCGGCGAAGAAAACTCGAAAGGCGGCGAACGAGAAAATCGCAAGGGTTCCAAAGCTAAAAAAGGTGTTGAAACCGAAGAGTTGGGAGCGGGTATGTTGGTCTTTGCTCATCTCACCACCGAGTGCCAGATGTGGCACATGGTAGAGCGTCAAGAAGACTCGACTGAGGATAGTCCAAACGCAAAGCCAGGCAAACAGACCCATCTGCGTAGGGCCTTCCGCGCCCGCGGTCAGCGCTTCTGGCGGATTAAAAATACAGTAAATCGACAGCACCATGGGAATTGGCGCGGCGATCAGAAAGGGATGACGACGTCCATATTTGGATCGCCAGCGGTCGGAAATGATACCGATAACCGGGTCGGAAATGGCATCTCCGATTAAGGCCAACATAACGGCGGTGCCGATGAGAGTATTGGACAGCCCAATAGCCTGGTTGTAGAAGATCATGATGAAGCCACCAAAAAGACCGCCAAATATGGCCTCTCCAACAGTGCCTACACCAAAAGACAGCTTCCCAGCTAGCGAAATAGGAACCTTGTCTTGCTTAGTTTCGTCACTACGCTCAACATTCACTTCAACACTACTCCTCCATAATCGTTATTATAATTATCGTATAATAATGTTAGCCGGCAACGATACTAGCACGCCTAATTCGGAATGGAACAATAGCGTGGCCGAGAGTGGGTAGACGGAGATAAAGGCTGCAGCAGTTTGAAAATTGTTTAGCAAAACTCAATGCATCAAGGTTGAGTGAGTCTGTAAAGACACCCACTAGCTGCTATCATCATTGCTTTATCCGTCCGTTATTTTTTCTGGTTATGTCATTCCCAAAAACACACTGAGCTTTAGAAGCAAGAGAGAGATTGAGTCATGTCCAAAGGAGAAGAACTTCTTGCCAAATATGAGAATGAAGTTGAAGCAATATGGCGTAGCAAGACTCCCAAGTCCCGAGAGTTGTGCGAGCAAGCAGACAAATACATACCCGGTGGCGCACTGAGGTCTCACTCTACCGGTACCTATCCCCCCTATGGCGAACGTGTGGACGGAAGCTATGTATTCGATGTCGATGGTAATCGTTATATTGATCTGGTTTTGGGTATGACTTGTATCATTGGACACAATCACCCAAAGGTAGCGGCAGCGGTTCAAGCGCAGGTGCCGAAGGGTCTGGTTTCGTTTCAAGCCGATATCGGTAGAGATGTCTTGGCAGAAATGATGTGTAAACGCGTGCCCTCGGTGGACAAGGTGTGGTTTACATTGGGTGGGTCACAGTCCTTCATGTGGGCCATACGAGCGGCCAGAGCCTTCACCGGTAGAGACAAAATTCTGAAGATACGGGGGGGATATAACGGCACGTACGACGACGCCTTGGCTGTTCCGCCTAACCCGCGGCTACCCAATGGCTTTCGCGGATTGCCCAAGAATACCTTGGACAATGTGCTGATGACTCAATGGAACGACAAAGAGCTCACCGAGAAAGTTATCCGCGAAAACAAAGACGAGTTAGCGGCCGTACTCACCGAAGGAGTTCAGAGCGGCGGCACCATCCCTCCTAAAGACGGATACCTGACCTTCCTAAGGGAGATATGCTCAAAATACGGCATCGTTCTCATCTTCGATGAGATTGTAAATTTTTGGCTTGCTCATGGAGGAACCGGAGACTTGTACAATGTAGAGCCCGATTTGTGCTGCTATGGCAAGGGCATCGGTGGCGGCCTGCCGATGGGGCTCATAGGTGGCCGCGATGATGTCATGAAACTGTTCAGTCAGAAGGAACAAATTAGAATCGCAGCCATCGCCGCTCACACCGGTGACCCGATGAGTGTTGCAGCCAGCACGGCCTGTCTCAAACTAATGACAGCCGATGAAATTGCGCGGATTAATGGCAACGGCGAATTACTGGCAACAGGCATAAGAAGCATTCTCAAAGATTTGGGAATCCATGGCCAGGTGATCGGATACGGCAATCATCAGAGTGTTCACCTGACCACCGACGATGAAGTAGTGGATCCGGTAGTCTATGCGACGAATGCCAACGCACCGGGACTGCAGCAAGCCATGGCACTGTATCGTCGCTCGCTCATGAATAAGGGAGTACGCACACTCGAGAATTTGATGGCGTTGAGGATATCAACGCCTCTATCGGAGAGCGACATAGACACGGCGCTCGCTGCGATGCGGGAAGGATTTATCGAAATCCACCCTATACTCAAAGAAGTAGCGCCACACTTGGTAAGCTAATTTGATATATTTTTGGAGTTGTACCAATGAGTGAAGAGAATCAAATAAGGAATACTATTCAGACATACTTTGACTGTATGAACGAATCAAGTACCGAGAAGGTCCACGCGGCATTTCACCCTAGTGCAAAAATAACAGGATATGTGGAAGATAGTCTTCGTGAGATGACAGTGGCCGATTTTGCGAATCTTGTTGGGAGTCAACTCCCATCACCAAAGGAAAAAGGCGAAACGCTTCTGGCTGATATTCTGTCAATTGAAATCGCAGGCAATACAGCCGTAGCCCGGGTACGGGATGATTATCTGGGTAAGAATTTCTTAGACACATTATCTTTCATAAAAGACGGCGATAAGTGGAGCATCTACAATAAGCTTTTCCATGTAGAAGGACCGTCAAGCTGAGTTAAACAAAAATCGCAGATGAAGGTGAATGAGCTGCTACGTTCAAAAATAGATCTGTCCCTATTAACCATCAGTTCTGCTCCCCCCTCTCAGCCCTTGCTTCCTGGGCGCGAGCACCACGAAGTGCGCCCACCATGCTGTAATTACCTTCATGACAGGCATATTCGTAGATATGACCACTATCATCTCGGATAAATGAGAATTCACCGCGCCAGGGCTCCGTGTAATAGACCGGATCTGTTCTGGACTCAAGCAGTGTGTATCGTGGCGCTGTACTTCCTGGTCAATAATTCATTGGTCGCAATCCTCAGCATTGTCTGGATGGTGCAGGCTGCGGAATTCTATGGATTGAAACGTGCCACCTGGTTGTTACTGGGTAGTATCGCCATCCTCACCGCGAGTCAGCTATATCATCGGGGCGGCACCGAGACTCTCGATGCATTGGTCATTTCTGCCATGTTCGGATTGTTCCAGGTGTTTGCACTTAGCACTACCCAACGAACAATTCGTGAACGGGAACTTCGAGAGGAAACCGGAGCACTCAATCGGGAATTAGTCGCTACTCGCGAATTGCTCTCCCAGACCTCGGCTCAAAGTGAGCGTGTAAGAATAGCCAGAGACCTGCATGACATCCTGGGTCACCACATGACAGCATTGATACTCAACCTGGAAGTGGCCAATCACAAGACAGAAGGCGAGGGCCGTGAAAAAGTCGAATTGTCCCTGGCCCTGGCCAAGTTGCTGCTCAGCGAAATTCGCACCGCAGTTGGTGAACTGCGGGAGGATGATGTAATCGATCTTCAACAATCCATTGGCAAACTGGTTGCTGGTATTCCAACACTGGAGATCGATGTTGATTTTTCCACCGCACCCCCGATAAGAAATGTCGAGCTGGCAGATGCTTTACTGCGCTGTACTCAGGAGGGGATAACAAACGTACTACGGCACAGTGATGCAACAAAATGTCAAATTGCGATTGGGCTGGATGGTGACAAATGTGTACTCACTGTAACTGACAATGGCAAACCGGGTGAAGAAATCGAACCGGGTAATGGACTCAAGGGCATGACCGAGCGCGTCGGTGCAATTGGTGGACAGATATCCTGGTAGCAGGTGAAGCAGGGTTTTACTCTGAGAGTAGAATTGTTGACGGAAACCGGTTGATGAAAATCAGGGTAATGCTGGCTGACGATCAAAACCTGGTACGCTAGGGCATCTGCAATCTGTTAGAGATAAGCGACAACATCGAAGTGGTGGGCCAGGTAGAGGATGGCTCGGAAGTTATCGCCGGCTTGGAACGTTTTCAACCTGACGTCTTGTTGTTGGACATTCGCATGCCCAAGATGACAGGGATCGAAGCCTTACATGCCATGAACGAAAAAGGCGTGTCGGTACCCACTATCATCCTCACCACCTTCGACGATCACCAACTGGTACTAGAAGGCATGCAGGGAGGTGCCAGGGGATTTCTGCTGAAAGACGTATCGCTGGAGAGCCTGGTTCAAGCCATCGAAAAAGTACAGCAGGGAGAAACCCTGGTACAACCGGCAATTACCGAGCGCATTATTAAGGGACTCTCCGGTCTCCGCTCGGGTCAGAGTGAGCCGCAACCCACCGAAGAGCTATCACCAAAGGAGCTGGAAGTATTGCGCTTGATGTCTTGCGGTTATAGCAATCGTGAAATATCCCTCGCCGTTAATAAGTCAGAGGGAACCGTTAAAAACCAGGTGTCTTCGATTCTGGATAAACTGGGGGTGAGGGATCGAACCCAGGCGGTACTGCGAGCCATCAACCTGGGATTGATCTAATCCCTTTTACTGGTCATCGACACAGCCCTTCTACTTTAACGCGTTGGCGGTTCGATTGACTCGCCCTTCCATGGGCTTGGACTACGCCCAGCCTTCGGCTATCCCAATTCGCTCCTGCGAATTGGTCCGCCTCTGGGCACCCACTCAATTATCTTACTCTCACATGCCCTGCGTGTTGAACAAATTCAGTTGGCAGCAAGAAACTATTGTTAGATTCGAACAAAGTTTGCTTTGCCGGCGAAACTCCAACGCCAATCAAATTGCTCCAACCTTGATTCCTAGGTAACTTATGTTGAGCAAGCAGCCGAAATGGTAGTATTGTTAACTAATCAATCCCCGTAGAACTGCTCCGCGACAAATAAAAGGTAATAGCAATGACAAGCAATAGAAATCGTCGGAATTTTTTGAAAGCAGCTGGTCTGGCAACAATGGCACTGCCGCTCCAGTCAGCTCTTGGCCAAACGTCAAATCAACGCCGAACAGTCACCAGCACCAACTCAGCACCCAAGCTTACCAAGGTGACGCCCTTTGTTATCAGAACCCCTCCTCCACAATGGGGAGGAGGTACCTGGTTCTTCGTGAAACTGGAAACCGACACCGGGCTAGTTGGCTGGGGAGAAACCGCCGTACTGGGTGCCTTTGGCGGTATGGAAGGCAGTTATAAATTGATGATCCAGGAAGCCTTCGCGCGCTATCTGGAAGGCAGGAATCCACTTGAACCAGAAACGCTATACCATCGCCTAGTCAGAGGTTTAACGCACCAGCATGCCGACTATGCCAGGTTTGGCATTATCAGCGCCTTCGATACAGCGCTTTGGGACATTGTCGGCAAGCATTACGATACGGCTGTTTACAACCTGCTTGGTGGTGCATACCGCGACCGCATTCGTACCTACACCTATATTTACGACACGGTGAACATGGCGGCTGGGGGGGAAACCATTCGCAACTGGACATCGAGACCCGACGCTCTGGCTGAGCAATCGGCTCGCCTGGTTGATGAAGGTTTTACTGGTTTAAAATTCGATCCAATCCCACAATCGAAGGACGGTGGAGCAACTGGCGCGCCTTGGGAGTTAACTCAGGCCGAATATGAACATACTGAACGAGCCTGTGGGGCTATTCGTGAAGCAATTGGCACTCGCGCCGATATCCTCATCGGCACCCACGGACAAATCACCCCGTCTGCCGCCAAACGTTTGGCCAAACGCATGGAGCCATACGATCCCCTGTGGTTTGAAGAACCTTGCCCGCCGCGGAATTATAAAGAGATGGGTGAGATCGCACGTGCCACTTCAATTCCAATCGCAACGGGAGAACGTCTGGTGTCTCCCCATGAGTTTCAAAACCTTTTTGCTGAAGGCGCTTGCGCATTTGCTCAACCGGATCTTGGCAGTGCTGGAGGTATTACCGCATGTAAGAAGATCGCAACGCTGGCGGAGGTCAATTACGTACTCATGGCGCCGCATATCTGGGGTGGTCCACTAATCACCGCGGCAGCGATCCAACTTTGCGCCAATGTGCCTAACTTTTTAATTCAGGAGAGCATTTACAAATCGGGTGGCTTCTTCAACGAGATTATCACCGAGCCATTTATTTGGGAAAATGGTGATTTCCTCTTAACTGATCGACCAGGTATTGGTTGCAACCTAAGCGAAGAAGGTCTGGCCAGATACGCCGTATAGAACTGCGTCTTAAGGTCAAATTTTCAGAGTGTTAGCATCACCAGTCTTAGGGCTTAGTAGTATGAAAATTTTCCGTTCCCTTGTTTTTATCTTGTCGTCTTTCGCGCTAACCACGGGTTATGCAAAATACGAAGAAGCACCACTCATAACAACGCAGGCTTTAGTATCGACAGGGGACAGTTTTTCCTCCTGGGAGTATAGCGTTGGGGATTTCCTCGTATCCTGGCAAGGAAACGATCTGGCTGATGCACGCTTGGTGGTTTCTTCGACTGCCAATTCGCGCGATGCAAAATGGCAAAGCCTTCCCGGCAGCTCTTTTGTGATGGCTGCCGTCGCTAGCGTCGATGCAGAACCTAGAACGGGCTATTCCCATCTAAATGAGAAGACCGCCGCGATTTGTACCGGCCATAGCGTTGAGAATGGAAGAATCGTCAATGGCTCTCTGGCAATTACCGGTGCTCTGGATTGTTCAGCCCTTGGTGAAGTCGGCTACACCCTGACCCTTTCAGAAGTGGGCACAGGACAATTGCAGTTTGATCTCAAGATTGAAAACGACTCCATAGGACGCAGTGGTTTGATCTTCGCATCCAATGCAGAAGAGCGAGTATTCGGCTTTGGCGAGCAGTTTAGTGCGTTTGACTTTAAGGGAAAACGCGTACCGATAATGGTAGATGAGCAAGGCCTTTCTCGCGGCGCTCAACCTCTCACCGACTGGTTTGACTCAAGAAGTATAAGTGCTGCTGGCGAATGGTATTCCACCTATGCGCCGATTCCGCATTTCATCACAACTGACCTACGATCACTGATGCTGGAAAATGCAGAGTTTTCAGTCATAGATCTTCGCAACGATAATCAGATCGCCATGGATGCCTATACCAATCATCTGGTCGCACAATTAATCGTCGGGGAAACACCACTCGATCTTATTGAACGCTTCACCAGCTACTCAGGGCGTATGCGGGCATTGCCAGAATGGTCAACCAAAGGACTCATTCTCGGAATCCAGGGCGGCACGGATAGAATATTGGCTGCAGCCTCTTCACTTAAAAATGAGAATGCGGCCTTGTCAGCCATGTGGATGCAGGATTGGCAAGGACAGCGTCAGGTTGCTCAGGGCAAGCGACTGTGGTGGAACTGGGAGCTGGACGACGTGCGTTATGCCCGCTGGGAAGGCATGGTCGGTACGCTTAGAGCAGACGACATTCGTGTCATGGGCTATATCAATCCTTATGTGCACGAACTTGAAGAAGCTGAAAAAGATTATTACCGGCGAAACCTTTCTCAGGAAGCCCGGGATCAGGGTTTTCTTATTAGAAGGACTGACGGTAGCCTCGCCACAACAGGGGGAGCCAACTTTTTAGCCTACGTTGTCGATGTCACTAATCCCGAAGCCCGAGAGTGGCTAAAGGATGTTATAAAGACCGAATTACTGGGGGTCGGTCTCTCCGGCTGGATGGCTGACTTTGGCGAAGCCTTACCCCTAGACGCTGTGCTGTACTCAGGAGAAAGCCCCACCGAAGCGCACAATCGATATCCAGAATACTGGGCAACTCTGAATCGCGAGGCCATCGAAGAAGCCGGTGAGGGAGACGAGGCTCTGTTTTTCATGCGCGCCGCTTTTACCAGGAGCCCGGGCGCCAGCACCCTGTTCTGGGCGGGGGATCAAACCTCTAACTGGGATAACTACGACGGCATCAAGACATCGGTGACGGCTCTGTTAACCAGCGGCCTGTCCGGCTTCGCTTTCAATCACAGCGATGTGGGCGGTTGGTTATCGATTGACGGTGATGACCTGGGTGCGCCTGTGTCGGTAAGACGAAGCAAGGAATTAATGCTGCGCTGGATTGAACTGGGTGCTTTTCAGGCTATCTTCCGTACCCATGAAGGCTTGAAGCCGAACTGGGCCCATCAGTTCGATACGGATCAGGAAACGCTTAAACATATCGCGCGTTTTTCCAATGTCTACAATGCCTGGTATGACTATCGCCGCACGCTGGTAGAAGAAGCCGCAGACAAAGGCTGGCCGCTAGTGCGCCATCCCTTTCTGCATTATCCACAAGAGCAGAGCTTTTGGCCCTTATCGTACCAACAGTACATGATAGGTAGTGAACTGTGGTTTGCACCTGTGCTGGATGAGGGTGTGAACGAGGTTTCTATCCGCTTACCCGAAGGTACTTGGGTGCACGCAATCACAGGTCAAGAATATAATAGTGAAGGAGCAGACGTGGCGTTAAATATTCCAGCGCCGATCGGAACCCCGGCTGTACTATATCGACAGGATTCTGCTGTTGGCGAACAATTCAGGCAGAAGCTGATTGAAAATAATGTGATTGTAGTTAACTGAATACTGAGATGCTTTATAAATAGGGACAGATTCATTCCTCAATTGAGAAAAATGAATCTATCCCTACTGATTCAAGTTCATTGAATCGCTGGAGTTGGAAATGACGGCGATGAAATTCGTATTTCTCCCAGCTCGGTTAACATGTTCAGCGCCTCGGATACCGCTCGTTGTAACTGGGGATCTTCGCCATTTTCCAGTGACTGTGCGTCCTGAAACACTTCGTAATCTGGAGCAATGCCGATATTCTCTGCAACCCACTGCCCGTTTGCTGGATCGAATACCGCATTGTCTGGCGCGGTGACGGTGCCGCCGTCCACCAGTTGATAATGCACTGAACTTTTAACCAGACCACCCCAAGTGGTACTGCCGATCAAAGGGCCTATTTCCTGCTGCCTGAAAATCCAGGGAAAGAAATCTCCTCCTGAACCTGCCATTTCGTTTACTAATAGTACTTTGGGCCCAAGAATACCTGCTGGTAGTCGTATTGCTTCTCCATTGGGTACTTCATTGGTTATACCTGCTCTCAAACTGCGAGCCATCACATCAACCATATAGTCGTCCAATAAGCCGCCGCCATTGAATCGCTCATCAATCACAGCGCCTTGCTTATCCTGCTGGCCAAAGAAATAGCGGTTGAATGAAACAAGACCAGGATTGCTGGTATTGGGTACCCAGATGTAAGCCAATTTACCGTCGGACAATTCATCAACCCGCCGGCGATTGTCCTCAACCCAGGTACGCTGACGAAGCGTATTCTCGCTTCGAATCGGGACGACTGTTTCTTGCCAGGCATCTTGGAAACTGGGACTACTATTTATATGTAGCACAGTTTGCTGCCCAGCGGTGCCATCCAGAAATTCGTAAGGATTGTCGCCGGCAAAGAGTTCCCGTCCATTAACTCCCACCAGATAGTGCCCTTCTTCAATGTTGAGGCCTGGCTGATCAAGCGGTCCGGTCAAATCAGGATTCCAACTCTCGGACGTGTAGATTCTACCGATCTGCCACCGATTCTGTTCTGCAACGAAATCAGCGCCCAGTAAGCCCGTGGTGGATTCTTCGACCTCAGGCAAGTCTCCTCCACGAACAAAACTATGACCAACCGAAAGTTCTCCATTGACCTGGTCCAGCACGTAAGTCAGATCAGAACGATGCTTAATATAGGGGACGAGTGGGGAGTATCTGTCATAGACGTCATCCCAATCCCGCCCATGTAATCCAGGATCGTAAAAATAGTCGCGTTCATAACGCCAGGTTTCATTGAAGATTTGTTTCCATTCGGCCTCACGGTCCAGGCGCATTCTGAGATTGATAGCTACCGCTTCACCGCCGCTAGCATCTGCACCCGTGGTATCCGCAAGTTGCCAATTATCACCCTGCTTAAGAAGCATCTTATTAGCATCTGCCGAAACAGAGACATCACTAACATTCTCAACAAACTGTTTTGATTCCCTATCCTCCAGACTAAACTTGTGCAACCTCATATTACGGCTATTAGGCATCTGCTCGCCGACGAAAACTGTGCCTGCTGGACCACTTACCATCATAGGATAATTTCGAGTTGGGATTGGCATCGCCATGGTACGACGCTCGATATCGTCGAAACTAATAGCAATGACAGGTTCACTCTCCTCTTCGGCGCTGGAGGATTCTTCCTCGGAATCTGCCTGCTCGTCCAACGCTTCTTCAGGTTTGGCTTCTTCATCGCTGCGCGGCCTAAAAGGAGAATCACCTTCTTCGGTGAGATTGATTATGTAGGCTCCATAGACAGGCCTGGAATTCATTGCGCTGGTATTCGCCCATCCCGTTCCCAGCGCAACATCGGTGCTCGCCAGAAAATAGAAGTGCTCTCTGTCTCTATCCCAAGTGGGAGAGAAAGCGTCTGCTAGTGGATTGGTCATTCCTCTGACGCCATCGTCTTCTCTTGACCATACCATTATCTGACGAAAGCCATTTGCACCGGTTTTTGAATAGGCCAACCAGTTAGAATCAGGCGACCAGTTTAAGCCGGTGACTCCGCGCTCCAGATTTGTGCCGCCGACATCGATCGTAGAGATTGTTTTTGAGGCGAGATCGATGACTCTAAATCTCACGTCATCATCGACAAAGGCAATTAACTCACCGTCCGGAGACCAGGCGGGTTCCCAGGCCATCTTCGATTCGCCGATAGCAATTCTGTCGTTTAATGACAATCCGTCCTGATCACCAATTAGCAGCTCATAACCGCTACCCCCCTCATCGGAGAACCAGGCGATCTGATCACCCAGTGGTGACCAGAGAGGAGCGCGATCCGCAGCATCTGAACTTTCGGTGATGTTGCGGCTGTTGCCGTTTTCCACAGGGACGGTGAACACTTCACCTCGAACAGACAGGATGGCGCGCTTTCCGGTAGGAGACAGCGAAGTAGACTGAACATCCTCGCTGACGTCTTCCCATTTTACTTCAGCCCACGGAAAATCTCCCCGCACATTGATCTCCAGCTGTTCTGCCTCACCGGATTGAGGATCCAATGTATGCAGGAAACCGTCTCTTTCAAAAACGAGTCGTTGGCTATTTCCTGCCAATTGCTTGATATCGATATCCTCATAGTCGGTCACTTGCCTCAGGCTTCCATTTGCCGGCGTATAAGCCCAGACATTTGACGTCCAGCTTCTATCGGAGAGAAAGTAAATCGTATCGCCGACCCAAATGGGTTCAATATCTGTCGTTGATTCATTGGGTATGAATGTCTCAGAGAGATCGTTCAGGTCTAGAATTACAAGCGGGGTGTTTTGCCCGCCTCGATAGGCTCGCCACTCCTCATCCCAACGCGTCACCCTATCGATAACTATCTGATTTCCGTCAGCAGAGAAAGATCCATTATTACCCCACTGTCGAGCCAGAAGCGTAGGCGCACTTCCTTCGACAGACACTGTCCAAAGTCGGTTGTGGGGAGTCGGAGCGGTCTCGCGACCAGTCGAATAGAGCACCTGCGTTCCATCAGTTGTCCAACCCCTGGTTTGAACCGGACTAGGATGCCAGGTGAGCCGGGTTGGTGTTCCGCCTTCAGTAGGAACAACATAGACTGAAGCCGTACCGGTACGGTTAGAGGTGAAAGCAATGCTGTTCCCATCTGGTGAAAAATGGGGATCACTTTCTACGGCGGCTGTACTAGTTATACGGACAGCGTTGCTACGCCCCAAGACCGATACCCAGATATCACCACCGTAAACAAAGGCGACGCTATTTTCACTGATGCTGGGTTGTCGGAGCAATCGTGTGCCCTGAGCATTTGCAGAACCTGAGAAAAATATCACGATACAGATTGCGAACACAGAAGCCTTTGGCAGTTTCCGACTATTCCTGAATCTGCTTAGTGAAAATAGAGACTGAACTACTATTCTGTGGATGCTCATCGTAATTCAACCTCATTTAGAAATAGGGTCAGAGTAAAAATACAGTAGTTCTGAGCACACTCAGGCATTAGCTGAACGTGCTGCCAACCTATTCGCTTACTTTAATGCAAAACTTTGGGGAAGAATTACTCTTCGCCTCCAAGTTCCGCGTACACCGCGCGCAGAAATCTCTCTGGATCTCCGTAACGATCATTGTACGCTCTGGTTGGGTTGGCTTCAGCTATCTGGTCGTAGGACATGCCACGTTCAATCATCTCGGCGATCTGGTCGCTCAACTCGATAGTCATGTCTCTGAATGCGATGACATCTTCTCGTGTTGAAACTACACCATGACCCGGTATGATTTTGGTGTTCGGACCAGAGGCTCCAATCAGCAAGCCGAGGCCATCGATTGTCCCTTGAAGAGTGCCGCCAATCCTTAGGGGGCTCTTATAAAATAGCAAATTAGCGACAGCTCTCCTTAACAAAATATTGTATTCTTTCCCGACTTGATTTTTTTACTATCCTATTTGTGTCCCCATCTTCCCAAACTATTTACAGTCTCAATGTAATCTTTGAAGAACAGTTCGCTATTTTTACATTTACCCCAATTTCACTCCTTGGGTGTACCGTCACCATTCATGCCCATCGACTCGTAGCGTCTCCAGCCTGCCAGGATTCCGGCGAGGCCATGGTTGCCTTCATGGCAGGCATATTCGTAAATCGGGTCTTCGATGCGGCGCATGGGGAGTTTTGCAGACCAACTCACATCCCATGACAGCGGATCTTCGACGGTGAAATCGTAATCCAGGGTGTTTTCATCGATCCAGTTGAAACGCTCTTCCACTTTCAGTTGTTGTGAGGTTCCTCTCCAGCCGAAGTGGTAATAGTAATTTTGCGTGTTGATGACCAGGGTGTCGCCCTCCCAATGAGCAACGGAATCGCCTGTCCACTTGAGCTGCTTGGTATGGTGCTCACTATCCAGCCGGATAATCCGCGCGTGGTGAATCATCTCACTGAGGATGACGATGTGATCTCTGGTCTGTACGAGCTGCATATTATTGTTGTACGAGCCGGACACCATCGGTGGACCAGTGCGTGCGTTCAGGATGCAGCGATCATTCAAGGTGCGGGCCTCGGGACCGATACTCATCCTGCGCATCTCGGCTATTTCGGCGTTGCGCTCGCGCCCGGCCGCGTTCAGCGGTGGTACTCGGCCATTGGGTGGATCATAAATCAGTGAGGTTCGGCGATCGGAGACGGTCTCCACGCCGCGCTCATACCAGAACTCGTTATAGGAAATCACGCCGGGCGGGTAACCGGCGCCGCCCACCGAATCGATAATCAGATCCCGGTTCTGGCGTCGATTCTCAAACGACTGCCACTCCAGGGCTTCCTCCTCAGTCAGCGTTTCCTTATCCGCCAGTTCATTCGGGCGGTTCAATGGCGTAATGGTTCTGAAGGTGTAGGTACCCTGGAAATCGGGGAGACCATACTCGGTGCGCGGAATATCGGACGATTGCGCGACGCCGGCCGTGCTAATAAACAAGCTGCTCATGGCCAGAATCAGCACTGCCAGGAATCGATTATTCATGTAAACCCCCATCACATCGCGTTCTCGATGTGTAGCTGAGCAATCATTCCACCAAGCTACTCTGTTATTGTCATTTTTCAAGAAGAAATTGCGCCGAATTGGTGCCGGGTGCCGAATCAAAAAGGATCAGGTCGGCTGCGCTAAAACGATAAGGCCCCTTTAATTCTACTTGTACTCCCTATAGTATTCCCCCTGTATCTTGCGTTTTAAAGAGGCAACAACGATGAAAGCACGTTTTTCAATAAAGTCCGGTTCAAAAACCAGGAAACTAGCTCACTTGAGCTGTCTGACAGCCCTTTTGGGATTAATTCCTCAAATAGGCTTGAGTCAGAATCTGGTCACCGACGATACAGTCGAGTGGTACACCCTGGGTGGTGACTACGCCCACACTCGCTACACCCCTGCCGATGAAATTACGGCTGAAAATTTCAGTGAGCTGGAAGTCGCCTGGGAATGGGATGGATCCAGTTTTAACGGCTATAGCGGTCGTTCCACGCCTACTTATGTGGATGGAAAACTCTTTACAGTTTCTGGGCCACGTAGAAACGTAGTCGCGATCGATCCGAAGACTGGAGAAACTCTCTGGGCATACCGTTTGCCCAATACCGGTCGTTGGGAATATTCCATGCGTGCCTCTTATGGTAAGGGCATAGCCTACTCACGGATTAATGGCAAAGGGGTGGTTTACATCTCCACTCCCGGTTTCTTTCTGGTAGCACTGGATGCGGATACCGGGGCGCCTTTGGAAGGATTTGGTGGACAGGTGCCGGTCGATGGATTTCCGCCAACCGGTGTTGTAGATATGCTCGCCAACCTGGGGCATCCCTATGACCCCGATGAAGGTATTCCATTGGAGACTGGCTATATCACTACGTCTTCACCGCCGATCGTAGTCAATGACACCATTATTGTAGGCAACTCAGCCGAGCAGGGGTATTTGCAGGCAAGAGTGGAGAATGTTCCTGGCGATATTCTGGCCTACGACAGGGTCACTGGAGCATTCAAATGGAAATTTAATGTGATTCCACGGCCGGGTGAATACGGTCACGAAACCTGGGAAAACGATGCCTGGGAATGGACCGGGGATATATCATCCTGGGCTCCGCTGACGGCCGATCCCGAGAACAATATTGTCTATATCCCCACAAACCCACCAACAATCGATTATTACGGTGGTTTTCGACCGGGCGACGGTCTGTTCGGCACCAGCGTAATAGCACTGGATACTGAAACCGGTGAGCGTCGTTGGCATTTTCAGACGGTGAAGCACGATGTGTGGAACTATGACAATCCAGCAGCTCCGATTCTATTAGACCTGAATATACCGGGTAGAGGACAAGTTCCTTCTGTCTCTCAGGTCACCAAACAGGGATTTGTCTATAGCTTTGACCGAATGACCGGTGAGCCGATATGGCCAATGGAGTACCGTGACGTTCCGACCTCAGAGGTTCCCGGAGAGAAATTGGCCACAACGCAGCCTTTTCCAACTAAGCCGCCTGCGTTTGAAATGCAGGGCATTAGCAATGATGACCTTATCGACTTCACTCCAGAGCTGCGTAGAGAAGCGATTGAAGTAATGGCCAATTACAAGATGGGGCCCCTGTTCAATCCGCCGATCCATGCGTCAAATGCAGAAGGCAAGATAAGTTCCGCTATGTGTCCGGGTGATGGCGGTGGTGCAAATATTTATGCGCCTCCAGTAGCAGATCCTACTTCGGGATTTCTATACGTTCCCTCCTCCAAAGCCTGTAGCTGGCAGCGGATTATTCCTGGCGAGGAGGCGGATGCACGTATCGATGTGCCCACCGGCACGACCTTTGCGGCCTATGCCAACGGCCCGCGCAGTCGACCACCGCGTCTTGCATCCGGATTACCTTACTTTAAGCCACCGTATGCCAGTATTACTGCCTACGACATGAATACCGGTGAGATTGCATTCAAGATTCCAACCGGTGAAACGCCTGACCGTATCCGCAACAATCCCGCTTTGGAAGGGGTAGATATAGGCGATACAGGATCCGGCGGAGCAGTATCGATGGTGACTACGGCAAACATGCTGGTCTATTCAAGCATGGACAGCGACGGCGAGACTGTACTTCTCTATGCCATCGATAAGCAGACTGGAGAAGAAGTGGGTCGAATCGAAGTGCCTGCGCAGAGTCGTTATGGCATGAGTTCCTGGATGCACGATGGACACCAGTACATTATCTTGCAAACCGGAGCGAAGCTTACGGCAATGGCGTTGCCAGGAGCAGCTGTAGAGAGTTCAGCGCACTAGAGTGTGACTCGATCTGGGAAGATCGGAAAACACTAAAGTAAAGAACAAGGGGACGGAGGGATTTAGTTTGATCAGTGGGAAAGCTGGTTAAAAAATAATCCCTCCGTCCCCTTTCTTGCTGTCACACCATGCTTAATCTTAGATACCCCGACATTATCGACGCTGACCTCTGTTGGGAAACCTTAGAGCGCAGCCAGTATTCGCCGCCTGATGCCTATCTAAGCTGGCTGACGGAACCTGGATCTCTAACCCAGGCTCTCATTCGGAAGAGTGATGGCGAATTTGCCGTGCAGGTCCACGAAGAGCAGTGGACGTCAGTAAAGGACAGCCAACTGCTGGCACAGTTTGGTCCACTCGACTGTTCCCATCGATTCTGGTCGCGCAAGGTATCACTGCTTGGGCATGGAGTGCCCTGGGTGAATGCTCATACCCTGATTCCAGAGCACAGCTTTGAGGGTTCACTGGCGAAAATACTCGAACTGAACGATCGACCCCTGGGAGAGTATCTGTTTACGCAGCCCGATCTGGTGCGCAGCTCATTGGAGATAACGCCATTCCAAGGACAGGGATGGGGTCGACGTAGCCTCTTCTTCGTTGAACGAAAACCGGTGATGGTGGCTGAATTCTTTCTGCCGCAATTAATTCTGAGTTAAGAATACACACCAGATAATTGGCACAATTAAACTAACATCTAACCTTGATTGCTCTGGGAAACTTTCGGTACCAGTTCTGCAGACACTATCATACACTCTGACCCCATTAGTCAACTATCATTGAGGCATCCAATTTTTTACGAGTGACTGTTCTTGCCAAGCACATTCCGTTACCACCGAGGAGAACCAAATTGAGATCAATAATGACCGCACTGATACTCGTCTCTTGTTTGCTTGCTGCGAGCACAGATTCAGCAGCGCAGGATTCGAAACAAAACATGATTGAATCACTAGAACCCGCTGACATCCTTGCAGTATTTGCACACCCCGATGATGAAACCTTTGCGACTGGTACCTTCACTAAACTTTCAGCGAATGGGAAACGCATCCAGCTCGTGTATGCAACCTCAGGCGACGCTGGTGGCGATCGTACCGGACAAGGTCTCGAAGGAGATGCTCTAGCCAGGCATCGAGAGAGTGAGATGATACAAGCTTCCAGAATATTGAACGTGTCCGCTGAGCCACTGTTCCTCAGATACCCGGACGGTTTCGTTCGTGATAATTGGGACAGTATTCTTACGGATGTAGAGTCCATAATGCGGCAGACTCAAGCACAAATCGTAGTTACTTTCGGACCCGATGGGTATTACGGTCATCGTGATCATCTGGCGATTAGCTAGATCGCAGAGCATGCATTTGATGGACTTGGCATTGCTTCTAATTTACTTCATGTAGCCATCCCCCGCTCACTAAATGACCTGATAGTGCAAGCTGGCGGCGGCAGTCGATATAGCCCTGTTGAGGATAAGTACATCACCTACATAGTAAATGTGCGCGGACAAATAGAGCAACGAGTTGCTGCTATGCAAGCCCATGCTTCTCAATTCGACGAACAAACTATCGGACAGATGCAGATCCTGGGTGCTGTTACCGGAATAGAAGGATTCGTTGAGGTCCGAAACCTTGGTGAGTCCGGCACCTTGTCGACGATATTTACTGAAGGTGATGAAGAGGATTGAATGGAAATAAATGGGGTCAGATCACTATTATTCTTACTGTAGTGTCACAAAAATACTGTATTTTACTCTAACGCCATTTAGGAAATCTGCGAACAATTTACCCAAGCACCGGTCCTGTTATCTAGTCCACTATAGTTTGGTTTAGAAAAGTGATTCATCTGAGATCATAATGTATCGAATTCCCCAATACCTGTGGCACCTATAGCCACAATAGAGTAGCCTCGATTTTTGGGGCTTCTATGAGTGAAAACTATCTGCATTAAGAGCATTCTGATTACAAGAGGAAAATAACCATGCAAGAAAATGATGCCAACCTTAACACCCGCCGCTCGATGATCATGGGATTAGGCGCCGCCATCGCCGGTGCCGCCGTAGTGGCGCCAATGACGGCTACTGCCCAAACTCGAGGTTCCGGATTCCAACCATCCCGCCACGATATCGACGCGTGGATGGGCGAGCTGCCCGGCAACCATCGGATTTTTATCGATACAGCAACCGGGAAAGGTGGGGCTGAAGGACTCCTCTATTCCTTCAACCTCACCAATGCCACGCGCGCCGCCTACGCAGGTGAAGCTGCAAGTCTGGCGATGGTGCTCTGCCTCCGACATTTCTCCACTCCTTTCGCCTTCAATGATGCGATGTGGGAGAAATATGGTGAGATCTTCCATCCCGTCACGCAGATCGCAGACCCCAACACCAATGCTGCACCTCGAGTCAATCTAATGCGCGCAACAGCTTACGGCGTAAACTTGCCAAATTTTGGTAACACCATCGACAGTGTGCTCGAACTCGGCGTAGAGATAGCCATTTGTGATGCCGCGACCCAGTTCCTGGCAGCTCAGATTGCTGCCGCCACTGGTGCAGAAGTGGGTACGGCTTATGAGGAACTCAAAGCTAATGCCGTTCCGGGACGGTTTGTTTCCGCCGGAGTAATGGCGCTAACCCGAGCTCAGGAGTATGGCTACAGCCTGCTTTATGCGGGGTGACCAATAAGGTCGAAGTATTAGACATACTCTGACCAAAGCAAAAAGGCTTAAATCTCCTTGTTATTACAGTGTGTTATCGCACTACATTGTAACAACTCGTCGAGATTTGAGCCTTTTTCTTCAGTCTAGGTGGAACAGTAATGAGTAAAAGTAGTTTGATTAAATCTGCCTCTCAAACTACTGTATTTTTACTCTGACCCCATTTAGTTCAGCAACGACTCCAAGGCAAATGCGCGGCCGTTCTTCACCGTCATTACTATATTGTCAACATCATTAATATCGTTAAGTGGATCTCCATCGATAACGACAATGTCCGCAAGTTTGCCAACTTCAAGCGTGCCCGTATCCTGAATCACACCCGCCGCCGTCGCTGAAGAAAACGTCGCGGCGCGCAGTGTCTCGAAGGGTGACAATCCCGCACGCACGTACAAACGAAGTTCAGCATGCAGTCCTATGCCCATGGGTATTAAGGGTGCATCGGTTCCCGTGACAACCAACACACCGGCATCCATCATTTCTCGGAGCGCCTGACCGTTCGCGCTTACTCTCGAGGCTCCGGTGGGCCTGGCGGGACGAGGAAAATCGGGGCTGTAGAAGCTGTTGAACTGAGGTGTAGCGAATAGATCATCATCCTGACTCGCGATTGTGGCAAAGCCGCCGAGTACCAGAGTCGGTGTGATACCCATCTGAGATTGGGCCAGTAAATTGATCACGTCATCGTAGATAAACCCGGTTCCTGACACTTTGGGTTGATAGCCACGCCGACTGGTACCACCAAAGTGTTCTACATGATCCATGCCGTGACTTACCGCCGGAAAAATTTCATGGCTGGAGGTCGGAATACCCATCTCGTGGGCGGCATCCAGCACCACTTTCTGCCAGTCATCGGGCAGGCGAACATAAGTCTTGATCAGGTCGAGCCCTAATAGTCGAGCGCGTTCCAGTGCACGGTCCACATGGTCAAGCGACACCAGTCCTTCGGCGATGGAGTAGTACACGCGATTACCGTCGGCAAGATAACCCGTAATATGGGATCGCGGTCCAATCTGATTGCCGCTATCCCAGGATTCCTGCCGTTGCTTAGCAGTGTAAGGATTCGATCCGGGATCACGCACCGAAGTAATACCGAAAGATAACCAGAGACGACCCTGGGGTTCGCTTAACTCACCCATGTGGCCATGCATCTCAAACAAGCCCGGTATAACCGTGCTGTCCGACATGTCGACAACTTCCATATTACGATCCCGCTGCGGTTCGATCGCCTGAATGCGGCTGCCCGCAATCACAACGTCCACATCTTCCTGATAGGAGTCGTTCACGCCATCAAACAATCGACCCACCCGCAGCACCCATTGCTCCGCAGGATTCGAGCGTGTGTAAGTGAGATTGGGTGTTAGGTCAAGTTGCTCTCCCGTTGCATTAGACAAGCGAATCAGCTTATCACCGCTGAGGAACACAGCGTATTCACCATTGCTGCTAAACGAAGGGTCATCCGTAAGTCGCGTGGTTAGCCTGGCCGGTTCTTCCGAACCATCGATACTGGCACGCCAGAGCTGCGCGCCTTGAACGTAAGTAAACGTCTCACCATTAGCATCGAGCACAAGCGAGGTCATGCTCTGATGGGGTGTTGGAGTAGTGCTAAATGTTTCACCGGTTTCAACGTTCAACGTCATCAAGGTATAGACGCCTTCCCGGTAACGTGTCGAATAACGAGTCAGCACGGTGGTAGCGATCTGCTGGCCATCGGCACTCCAGGAAATGGGTTGTGGCGGAATTGCTTGATAGAGCGGTTGTAGCTCGCCGCTTGCGATATCAACCACAGTAATGCGACCACTCAAGCCGGCGCCGCCACCGGACCTAAATCCAGCGAGCCGCTCCCCGTCTGGCGACCACTTCATATAGGAAAGCGAAATATCGCCCTCCAATTTTTCCGCCTGCTCCCTCGCGATGTCATAAATCCACACCACGTGCGTGCCGCCGCTATCGGTGGAGTAAGCCACCTGGTTCCCGTCGACCGAAAACACCGGGTGCCGTTCCGCAAAGGCGTCGTCGGTTATTTGCGTTAATTCGCCGCTGCTCACTTCCATCAGCCACAGATCTGCCAATGCGGAGAACACGACTAAATTGCCATCGTTGGAAATTGCTGGTGCCGAGATACCCAGCGCCTGCTGTTCGTTGCTGTCGTAATTTCGCGACCGCCGTTGGTACGGTTCGCGATCCAATCGAAAACTGGCAACAAACGGAATCACCGTTTCCGATTCATCGATTATCAGTTGCCGGATTTCACCACTGGCCGTATACACCAGGGTATTCGCCGCCGTCCAGGAAGCACGAAATGGGAATACATCGGCGTTGCCCGCAGAGAGAACTTCATTCAGGTCAGTATCGAGTCCCAGCAGTTTCAACTCGGCATGAGTACCCGTCTCCGGGTTGTCACTGCGAATCTGATAACTGAGCGCCGATCCATCGGGACGCCATGCCAGGCCGGAGATCGCGCCCGCTTCCACTAGTTCAGTCTCGGCTTCTCCACCGGCTAGTTCGAGTGTGCGAATTTCAGAGGTACGATTACCCGCATCGACGGCGTAAGCGATGCTGGCGCCATCAGGAGACCAGCTTGGTGAATGGGCGTTCTCAACCTCGCCAGTGAGCTGGCGAGCTGTGCCATTTTCCAATATCCAGAGATCGTAGTTACCACTGCGATCAGAAGAGAAAACGATGTCATCGTTTAACGGTGAGTATGCCGGTTCCCTGTCATCAAACGCGTTGTCTGTCATTGCCTGTGGATTATTTCCGTCGGAATCTATTCGCCAGATGTCCCAGTTACCATTTCGATAGCCATGAAACACAATCGATCTGCCATCGCGGGACCAACTCGGCTCCCGTGCATCGAAGTAGTAATCAGTAATTGCCCTCGCCTCACCCCCTTCCACATTCATAGTAAATAGGGTGCCTTGAATGCTGAAGACGATCTGAGTGCCGTCGGGTGATACGGCGGCGGACATATTGGTGCCTTGTTGAATTTCTACGTCGAAAGGCCCGCTAGTGGCAATTGCGGTATCTGATATCGAGGACTCACCGACTTGGTCGGGAATCACAGGCGGGGGCGTTTCCGAGCGTTCGCACGCAGATAACAATAGTAGAAGAGGGATTAGCAGCATAGATCTGAACATTTGGAGCTCCTAAATCAGGACTGGTCTGTTCGGGCAGATGTTTGAATATAAATGAGGAAGGGAATTCGGGATAGGTTTATTTCACACTGTAGCAACTCAATTAATCCTATCCCCTGTTACGGAAAGTGGCCCGGAGAGGCTTAGAGCAATTCCCTCTGCCCGCTTTTTTATACTTTTTAGTCTAACTCCAGCCAGGCTTTCATCATGTTGCTGACCTTGTCTGGCACGTCATGGTGTGGCCAGTGACTGGCACCGGGAATGGTAACCAGGGTCCAATCAGATGCCAGGAAGTCCCAGGTGTTATTGAGCGCATCGGGCAATAGGGCTGTGTCGGTCAAGCCGTGGAACTGGAGGACTGGTGCCTGAACTTCGGGCAATTCCAGAAATGCGCCTGAGGTATAGGGATCGCGAGGATAGTTGGCGCGGTAGTAATTCATCATGGAGTCGAAGCTGGAACGGCCGAAGGCTTCGGCATAGCGCGCCTGCAGGTCCGGGTCACCGCCGGACAGGGCAGCCGCCAGTCCCTGAGCGTTGAGGTTTTCATGGGAATTGCTCTGCTGGAAGTTTCGTGCGTAGGCTGAGTTCTGGTGTTGTTGGCCAAAGGTCGCCAACTCTCTTACCAGCCCCCTCGGGTGAGGCAAGTTCAGGATAATTAGCCGCTCCGTCATCTCCGGTTTCAGGGCCGCAAAGCTCCAGGCGATGCCTCCACCCCAGTCATGACCAACAATCCTTGCACTGTCTTCACCCTCGGCGCGAATCACCGCGGCGACATCTTCCACCAGAATCTCTAGGGTGTAGTTTTCTACTCCCTCTGGTTGGTCACTCAGGTTATAGCCACGGGTGTCCAGAGCGGCGACAGTGTAATCGTTCGCCAACGCCAGCATTTGATGGCGCCAGGTGTACCAGTAATCGGGAAAGCCATGAATCATGACAATCAAGGGACCACTGCCCATGACCGCATAGTGTATGCGTACACCATCGTTATCGGCGTAGCGATGCTCAACTTGTTCGGTAACATCCTGGGCGAGAACTGAGTTGCCAATAAGCATGCCCAAGGCAACCATGAGGGAAAGAAGTAGTTTTTGAAATCGAATAGTCATCTGAAAATCCTATGGTGAGCAATTGATGTTTGCTGTGCGTTTGACTGTGACTGTGAAGCCTGTGTAATTTTACATTTCCAGGTTGGGCACCGACCAGGGCGAGTTTGCATCTACCCACTGGCGTAGGGCAAACACATTGCCGTCCACATCGTTGGCATAGACCTGCCAGAATTCGCCCATTAATACCGGTTCGCTGATGAATTCCACACCGATCTCTTTCATGCGCGCGTACTCTGCCTGGATATCGCCCACTTCCAGAGAATAACTGTAGCCAAAATCGGTGACACCGAGCTTGCCCACGGGGGCCGCTGTCACTGGCTCACGATATTCCCAGAACTCCAGGGTCTTGGAGGAGTTGTACATACGGAACCAGGAGACTTTCAGAGACAGGCCGTCGTGATCCGTTATTTCAATCATGCGTGGGTGCTCGTCGTAGTCTCCTTCGCGGTAGGGCTTGAAGGCCATGATTCTTTCATACCAGTCCGTAAGCCGGTCCAGGTCATGGGTGACCAGAGCCACCTGGGTCATCCACATGGAGTGCCCCTCCTCTATCCACTTGTTCTTGATGGATGTGGAGGCGGACAGGAGGGTAGCATCCAACTGTTCCAACTCGAACATATTGCCTTCCGGGTCATAGCCGTAGGCATAGGTAACGCCGGCTCCGGCCAGATCGATGGGCGCATCACCACGACTGAGCATATCGATACCGGCGGCAATAAAGCGATCATAACCAGAGTCTGCAGTGGAAGATTGAAAACAGGTATGGGTCATACCCGGGCCCTGCACCGGCATGCGTGTCGGCGTCTTGTCGGCGTTGTGCTTGAAAGCAATCAACTCAAACAACATGTTCGGCGCTTCCAATACAGCGATTTCGTATTCCACCCCTTCCATACCGAACAGTTTGTCAGCAGCAGCACTGTTGCTGACTATCTCACGGTAAATTACTTCATAGCCGCTGGCCTTCTGGTAGAACGCCAGGGCGCGGTCAAGGTCTCTTACCGACAAGCCGATGTGGTTAACGCCGATCAGGGTAGTGGGTGAATCGATGATGGTTGCCGCTGGATCGATTTCCCATGCCTGTACGTTTGTACTAAGCAGCAGGGCTGCAGACAAACCGATGGCCTGAATTTTTTTCATGGAGATACACCTCTCTTAATTCTCTTTAACACTTTGGATTCATTTTTCCCTGGTTTTTTGTCGGGTGCCGCCCACTCCCACTGGTTTCAGAAATTGACAGTTTTAATAGCCAGGCCGTCAACTCGCAAATTTGCACCAGTAATATTCGAAGCTGCTGGACTGGCAAGGAAGGCAACTGCATTCGCCACTTCCTGAGGAGTGCCTAATCTGTTGAATACAGAAACTGCCTCGGCTCTTTTAAACAAATCGGGTTGCTTATTCTTTACCATTTCCCAAAACCCACCCTCGTGATAAATAGGGCCTGGTGACACAATATTAACTCGTATATTGTCTTTACCAAGTTTGTTTGCCAATTGGGAAGCGTAGGAAATAAGCGCCGCCTTCATTGCACCATATTCAGTTTCGGTAGGCATATTTGCACTCATAATTGAGGCTATAGAAGCAATATAGACGATAGAGCCCACATTGCTGTTTTTTAAATGCGGTAGTAAGGCTTCGGTAGCATTTACATGCTGCAGTAAATCTACTTCGAAAGTCTCCTGCCAACGTTGAACACCTTGTGAATGAACTCTGGTGGTCACATTGCTCACAAATACATCCACTCCCCCAAGGCTTTCGACCGAGTTCTCAAGCCAATCTGTAAAAGCAGCCCCATCAGTCACATCGAGAGCTGAACCGTAGGCATCTACTCCTTGAGCCTGCCATTTCTCCAGCGCAGCGTTGAGTGCTTCCTCGCCACGGGCACAGGTCGCGACTGATACGCCTTCATCTACCAGATTTTGTAAAATGGCATGTCCTATGCCACGGCTTCCGCCCGTTACAATGGCTTTTTTTCCTGACAGGCCTAAATCCATAGTTAGTTCCTAATAAAAAGTTATTTCCTGAAGTAGCTAATTCCAATAATGCGTTAAATCTATCTGCTTTAGTGCTAGCCTATAATGCTGTAGGTAACTTCGCCACTTTGACTAAAATAGCAAATTCTTGTTTGATTACCAATTGGCAGGAAGCTCTGCCAGAAGAAAACATTGGAAAATCAATGCTAGATTCTAGCTACTAATGGAACAGTGCATGCGACCCAAAATTGCCAGATTATCAATTACTGCCATCTTGCTCTTTTTTACGCCCATTTTTGCCTTCTCTCAGGATGTCCTGAATGAAGCGGAATTGTCGGATGGAGAAACGCAATATCAACTAGTTTGCGCTGAATGTCATGAGGGAGCCTTGCTGGAAGCCCCGCAGCGAGCGGCGTTCGAGTTGTACACACCGCGACGTATTGTAGAGGCGTTGGAATTCGGATCTATGGCTACTTCCGGAATGTCACTGACTCGCGGACAGAAACGAAATGTTGCCTACTATCTTACAGGTGAGAGATTCGATGAAGCGCGTACAGAAAGTATCAGCTTTAACTGCGAATCGAGTCTGGATTCATCTCTTACATTAAGCCAGCCTGTGGCATGGAACGGCTGGGGTGGTGAATCTGGGAATACGCGTCATCAGGCCAGCGAATCAATTCTCAACAAGAATAATGTCGGTCAATTAGAACTCAAATGGGCGTTTGCGTTTCCCGAAGCAACCCGATCGCGATCACAGCCGGTGGTCACTCCGGAAGTCACTTTCATAGGAAGTCAGGAAGGGACTATTTATGCGCTTGATAATACAAGCGGTTGCCCCTGGTGGACCTTCAGCGCTGATGCAGAAGTGCGTGGTGCTATTTATGTCGATACCAATGACCAAGGAGTACCTGAAACTCTGTTGTTCGGGGATTTCGCCGCGAGTGCCTATGCAGTAAATGCACAGACTGGAGAGCTGATTTGGAAGCGAGAAGTTCATGATCATCCTCAAGCAACCATCACCGGGTCAGTTATTGCCCATGAAGACACACTGATCGTCCCTGTCTCCTCATTGGAGGTGCTTCTGGCCGCCAGAGTCGGGTATCCCTGTTGTTCGTTTCGAGGTGCACTGGTTGCATTCAGTATTAGCAGTGGCGAAGAATTGTGGCGCACTTATACCACCGATGAACCTCGACCCACTATCGTGAGTACTGCTGGCATACAGCAGTTTGGTCCATCTGGCGCGCCTATCTGGTCGAGCCCGACTATCGATGCCGAGCGCAATCTAGTTTACGTTGGCACCGGTGAAAACTATTCATCACCGGCAAATGATTACAGCGATGCCGTATTGGCCATGGATATGTCGAATGGCAGAATTATTTGGGCCTCTCAACTCACCAAGGACGATGCCTGGAATGGGGCCTGCTCAAGAGGGACTCCAAACTGTCCCGAAGAAGACGGACCCGATTATGATATTGGTGCCTCTCCCATATTGGCCCGGGATGAAAGCGGCCGTGAACTCATTCTGGTGGGTCAAAAATCCGGCATGGTCTATGCCCTGGATCCTGCAAATAATGGTGAGCTGGTTTGGGAACAACGTGCTGGAAGTGGTGGCACAATGGGGGGCATACACTACGGAATGAGCACTAACGGCGAGAAGCTCTTCGTTGGTGTTTCAGATTTGCCAACCAATAATCCCTACAATGTCGGTCCCGGTCATCCGGGTATCCACGCGCTAAATCTCAGCACTGGAGAAGTGCTGTGGCGCAATGATCTGCCAGATAAGTGTGAAGAAAGTCGCTTCCTTTGTTGGCAGGGAATTTCCGCTGCGGTCAGTAGTACAGCCGACCTCGTATTTGCCGGCGGACTAGATGGTATCTTGCGTGCTTTCGATGCCAATAACGGCGCCACACTCTGGGAAACCAATACACGACAGAGCTTCGGTACACGAAATGGGATCGAAGCAAGAGGTGGCTCCATCGAATCAGACGGACCGGTCATAATGAATGGCCAGGTCTTTATCACCTCCGGCTATGAAAAGTGGGCCGAAGCACCGGGGAATGTGCTGTTGGTCTACTCGATCAATGGCCAATAGGCCTGTATCTACATATCGATGCGCTATGCACTTTTCACAGTCTTAAGTTGTGAGTGTCCCCTGTAGTCTTCTAAAAATTCGTAGCCCGTATCTTGTAATTGGACCGATCCTTCCAGCTACGGGTTATCGCCTGCATGGTGAGGCCGCCGAAAATTTCACGATAGCGCAAGTGGCTGTAGGGGCGCAGTTGTATCATGATGATCGAAAGCATGTCTTCTTCTGGATTAAGAAAGAACATGGTGCCGAAAGCCCCTCCCCAACTCGCGGTTCCGCGGGAATTGGGTTCGCGGGCGATACCGACGTCGGTAACCATGGTATAACCCAGCCCGAAACCATAGCCTGGTCCTTTTAGTGTCACCAGATTGTCACCGATGTGGTTGGAGATCATCAGGTTGATAGTGGTGGGGCTAAGGTAACGCCGACCTTCAAATTCGCCTCCATTCAAAATCATCTGTTGTAGCCGAAAGCAGTCATGAATTGTGGATGAGAGACCACCGGAACCTGAGAAGTATGCAGTGGCGGGGCGAAATTCTGGAGGATTAGTCAGCTGATAGTCCAGGTTTTCATCAGGACCGTAGATGGCGGCAACCCTGTCCAATTTCTCCATAGGCACATTAAAGTGGGTATCCACCATCCTGGAGAAACACTACCGACCAGGCAACTCGGTAATTATCACCAACGATGATTTAGCCAAGTGGGTGAGGCGCGATTTCCCGAATTACCGTGTCGAAGCAAGTGTCATTAAGAACATAAACACGCTGAAGAAGGTAGAGAAGGCTTATAGCATTTACGATACAGTCATTCTTCCAATGGAAGCAAATGAGGACGAAGCATTACTTCTCTCGCTTCCTGAGAAGGAACGTATCATGTTATTCGCCAACGCCGGCTGTGCCATGACCTGTCCCTCTAAAATTTGCTATACCGGCGTTTCGAAAGCCAACAAAGAGGGTGACACCAGCCTCTGGAAGTGTTCTCAATCCTTGAAGCCCAGGGATATACTGGGCATGATGGATTTCGATCTCGACTATCTGCGAGAGCTGGGCTTTCACCGCTTTAAGTTGCTTCGATCAAGGCCTGGGCAGATGACAGGGTTTTGAAGCCAATGCCGCGTTTTGTTTAGGACTAGACCCTTTAGCCGCCAAGGCGATCTATTCATCAGGCACTATTTCATCGCCATAAATCACCACATTATCCAATTCAACTCGACCAACATCACTTGGATTCTTTAACCTCAATTCCACGGTGTGCTCACCATCAACCAGAGCATACTTCCAGGCCAAATAGAAACGACGCTTTGTGAATTGCGTTGGCCAGCTGACAGTTTCAACTAGTGTGTCGTCGATATAGATATCCGCCTCAAACACATAATCGAGTTCACCATCAGCCACCGCGGTGCCCAAAAGAGCGTAACCGACACCATCAAAATCGAAACTGTATGAATCTGTGAGGATGAGTTGATCGTCGCCACTGGGGTTATTGCTGTCACTAAGTGCGAGCCGCTGTTTGGGATAATGATTTTCAAATGAGTCTTCGAAAGGAACTGTCTCGGCATCTTGAAGCTGAATGGTAATGTTATCGCCACTAATTGAACCACCCTCGCGTTCAATCAACTGAAGGGCATGGCGGTAAGACATGTCATAGGCGTCGTCCAAGGAAATCGTAGTATAGGCAAAATCCATCGATTCAATTTCTGCCAGTCCTTGCTTCCAAAAATCAGGGATGCCGCTGTAGCCATAGATAGTACCGAGAATGCCGGCTGCTGAGGCTGGATTGCAATCCGCATCGTCACCGGCTCTGGTGGCAATCTCCAGCGTCCGCGAAAAATCACCATCGCCGTATAGCAAACCGAGAACGACCCAGGCAGCGTTAATTTTCGCATCTATATTAAAAGGTGACATCAGACCTCTCGGGCCCAGATCGGTGTCGGACCATTTATCATGAATACCCTGCCAGGCAAACTTCCAGTCGTCTGGATTCTCTTCATGCAGGGCGATGACATCGCTTATGATTTTGTAGAAATCACTCTGAGTTGGAATTACTTCCAATGCTTCTTTGACAATGCCTTCTATGTCATCGTTGACAAAGGCCAGGGAATACATTGAGGCAATGTACACACCACCGTACCAACCATCACCGTAGTTCATGATGTGGCCGACTCTGTCGCTGATTTCTATGGCGCTATTCACCATACCTGGAGCCATGATGCCGGCAAAGTCTGCTTCAATCTGGAAATCGATATCGTCAGCAGCTGGATTATTCATCCAGTGCCCAGACTGAGGCGGGCTGATGCCATCTAACACGTTGTAGCGGGCTACCTGGTTGGCAAACCAGAGACTATAGTCAGCGTTTGCAAAGGCGTTAGCAAATGACTGAGCAGGCGCTTCAATGCCTTCGTCTTCAAATACCTGGACAAAAGTAAGGTCCATATAGATGTCATCGTAGACACCAGGAATTTCATCCATGGTTTTGAATAGGTAACCATCGTACCAGAGCAACTCGTGATCATCAGGCACCCGCGTACTGTTAAACCTGAACTCAACAGGAAAGCCATAAGTGACGCCGATTGTCTGCGCCGCCCAAGCCCCTTTGATCTTATCCCTAAGGGCTTCTTCAGAAAAAGTAACCGTATTCTCCGCTGAAAATCCCGCCACTGGAAACAGCAGCAGGCTGACCACCGCAATATGCAAGCCAGGCATTCTTAATCTATTTCGTATTGTCACTGTCTTATCCCTCTCTCAAACTCTAAATGGAAACGCCATGCCGTTGCATTGTTCAGCTCGATGAATTGTTGGCTGATCTCCAGTACGGCCTGGTCTGCACTGCCATTTACGCTATTCTAATATTGATGTAGGGTAAGCTCCAGCGTGAGACAAAGGCCTACCCGGTGTGTTTCTAGAGGGAATAATAAGAGGAGTCCATTCGTGATTACAAGCTTTACAACTGCTATTACCGTAATCGGCAGTATCAACACCGACATGGTAGTAAAAACTAAACAACTACCTTCCCCTGGGCAAACGGTAATCGGCGGAGATTTTTTCATGTCAGCCGGAGGCAAAGGCGGGAATCAGGCCGTAGCAGCGGCTCGATTGGGCGCGGCAGTTTCGATGGTAGGCAATCTCGGCACCGATATTTTCGGTGACACCGCGGTTAGTAGATTGGAGTCTGAAGGCATGGACTGCAGATTTATCAGTCGTGACAGTCATCAACATTCAGGAGTAGCACTGATAAGCGTTGACGGCAGTGGAGAGAATCACATCGTTGTCTCACCGGGTGCTAACAGTACATTGAATGACGCGCACATCGAAGCGGCATTCAACGCAATAGATGACTCATCAATAGTCTTACTCCAGTTAGAAATTTCAATGGCCACGGTGACCAAAGCTATTGCTCTTGCGGGAAAAAAGAATTGTCGGGTGATTCTCGATCCGGCACCTGCTCAAGAATTACCTGCATCGATAATGAAAGGTGTGTATTTGCTAACTCCCAATGAATCCGAGGCTGAAATACTCACAGGAGTCCGAGTTCATGATGAGAATTCTGCTCGACAGGCAGCAGGTAAACTGCTGGCAGCCGGCGCCGAAAACGTCTCCATTACCCTTGGCAGTAAAGGTGTTTTTCTGGCAAACGGTGGGAGTGACCGTCTCATTTCTGCACCAGCTGTAGATGCCGTTGATACAACTGCCGCGGGAGATTGCTTTAATGGAGCTTTGGCCGTATCTCTGGCCAGCGGCAACAGTCTACCTGAGAGTATGGATTTTGCGTGTAGAGTCGCTTCGATTTCAGTAACTCGTCTTGGCGCTCAGGATTCCATGCCTTACATCAACGAGATTGAACAATAGATCAGTTCAGGTAGTTCTATTGCCCATAGAAAATTGGATTGAGAGTGAATAGTCTGACAATAGGTTAGCCATCGATCCATGCTATTCTTAACTGCATAGTTCACGCGCAAGTATGAGGCAGGAATTGGAAATGAGAACGATGAAAAAGTTGATAAGCGCTGCGGTGCTATTTCTGCTTGCCGCGTGTGGATCGGAAGAGACTACAAATTCATCGACTGTAGACGGTGGTGCTGCCACCAAGCCGAAAGTTGCTCTGGTAATGAAGTCTCTGGCTAACGAATTTTTCGTCAATATGGCAAACGGAGCGGAGGCACATCAGGCAGCACACAGCGACCAATACGAACTAATAGTCAACGGCATTAGAAACGAAAGCGATCTGGCACAACAAGTAAGCCTGGTTGACCAGATGATTAGCTCTGGCGTGCAAGCTATAGTCATTGCTCCAGCCGATTCCAAGGCACTTGTACCTGCTCTGGCTCGCGCCGTAGCTACGGGAATAGTCGTTATCAATATTGATAATCGCCTCGAACCCGAAGTACTGGCCGAGTATAAATTACGGATTCCGTTCATTGGCCCCAGCAATCGCGAGGGAGCGAAGTTAGTCGGCGACTATGTTCTGCAAGGGCTAGATAGGGGCAGTGAGGTTGCCATTCTCGAAGGTATATCGTCGGCGTTCAATTCAATTCAACGCAGGACCGGTTTCGAAGATGCAGTTGCGCAAGCGGGCATGAAGGTAGCGACATTGCAAAGTGGTGATTGGGATCAAACAAAAGCCGCACAGTTAACTTCTGCGATTTTGTCACAGTTCCCTGAACTGGATGTCATTCTCGCTGCTAATGACAATATGGCCCTCGGTGCTGCATCTGCTGTGGGGCTGGCGGCGCTCGATCATAAAGTTACCATTGCCGGTTTTGACAATATCACTGCTATACACCCACTCATTGAATCCGGGGCAGTGGCCGCCACTGTGGACCAGTTTGGTGACCAGCTAGCGATATTCGGTATTGAGTATGCGCTGGAAATAGTGGCAAATGGCACGGTCCTTCAAGACCGTGAAACTCCTCTGGAGTTAGTTACTGCCGCTTCCCTGCAAGCAAATTAGGATATCGCACCCATTGTGACTGCCCGCATAGCTATCGAAGGGCTCGATAAAAGCTTCGCCACACCGGTATTGAAGCAGGTTGCCTTGCAAATCTCGACCGGGAGTATCCACGGTCTGGTGGGAGAAAACGGAGCCGGTAAATCCACATTGATTAATATTATCAGTGGGTTGTTGCCCCCCGATTCTGGTTCTATGGCGCTAGACGGTAAATCCTACTCCCCCACTTCTAGAAAGGCAGCGCTTGATGCAGGAATCGCCTTGGCATCTCAGGAATTAAGCCTGATTGATACCCTGTCGGTGGCAGAAAATATTCTGCTGACATCGTTTCCTCAAAGGGCTCTCGGAATTAATCGGCATGCAGTCAGGCAGCGAGCCAGGGTCTTGATGGATCTAGTGGGTCTGGAACAACTTTCGCCTCAGACACCGCTTGCACAGCTGAGTCTGGCGGAGAAGCAGTTAGTGGAACTGGCCAAGGCATTGTCCATGCCGGAAGACACTACCAGACTGCTGATCCTGGATGAGCCCACATCGGCTTTAACATCTCCACAGGCGGACCAATTACACCGGATTATTAAGCAGCGCTCAGCCTCAGGATTAAGTGTCATTTATGTTTCTCACCGCCTTGATGATGTGCTTTCTGTTTGTGATACGGTATCTGTATTACGCGATGGAGTGATTCAGCTAACGGCTGCTTGCGCTTCCTTGACCAGTAATGATCTGATCAGAGAAATGTCTGGAGAGGAACTACTGCGACATAGCGATGATAAGCCAAGAACTTTTGGCGACGTTCGTCTCACGGTTGAGCAGCTATCAAGTGTGGATTTTCCTGAACCAATTTCACTGCACTGTCATCGTGGAGAGATCCTCGGCATTGCTGGACTTGCCGGCGCGGGACGATCTGAGTTATTGCACGCTATCTACGGACTGTCAGCTGAGCGCCAGGGGCGAGTTGTGCTGCACGCGGCGGGGCAGGATAGTGTTATCGATTCCGCCAGTACGGCTGCCAACAATGGAATGGCGTTGATCGCCGAAGATCGGAAGTCCCAGGGAATTTTTACCGGCAAGACCATCTCCCTGAACACAACGATCGCCGGCCTGGGAAAACTGGGTGGTGCTCTGAGTGCGATCCTGCCCAGGCGGGAACAACGCGTCACTGAAGAATTGATCGCACAGCTAAAGGTGAAGTGTGAAGGACCGTTGCAAACTATCGATAAACTAAGCGGAGGCAATCAACAGAAGCTATTGGTCGCCCGTTGGTTGCAGGCGAAATCGGATGTTTGGCTGCTCGATGAACCGACGCGTGGAGTCGATGTCGGTTCGAAGCTGGCCATTCACGATCAGCTGCGACAGTCGCGCGATCAAGGCGCGGCACTACTAATCGTGTCCAGTGAGCTGGAAGAGTTGACGGCACTGTGTGATCGCATTCTAGTGTTGTCGGACAAAAAAGCCGTGGAGACCTATCATCGCGGCCAGTGGGACAAAGAAATGTTACTGGAGGCAGCCTTTAGTAATTACCAGGGAGTGCGTGTTGCAGCGGGGTAATCTCATGCGCACGTGTAGTCGAGAATAGAAAAACCAAAATAGTCAGAGAGAAGCCATTTTGTTGAGAAAACTGAACTTGCTGTTTGAAGAGCTTTTTATCTTCATTGCACTGTTATTGTTGGTGGCGTTCTTCGGCGTGATGGCGGAAAATTTTTTTACTGCAGGCACGCTTATGGCAATTCTCACCCAGCTTCCCGCTTTAACCGTTGTGACAATTGGTATGACCCTGGTGCTAATCAGCGGAGGAATCGACTTATCTGTCGGTTCTGTAGTGGCATTGAGTGGCGGTGTGATTGGTATCGCTTTTACCGTATTTGAATTGCCTCTGATAATCGCTGCGGCTCTGGGAATATTAGCCGGAGGCTGTGCAGGTCTGGTCAATGGTGTACTGGGGAGTTATTTCCGCTTACCTGTTTTTATCGTTACCTTGGGAATGCTGGAAGCTGGGCGAGGCTTGGCCTACATGGTCACGGATTCGCAAACCGTTTATATCGGTGCCAGCATTCAGGCTTTGTCTCTGCCGATATCCGGTATCGGCTTGTCGCCTTCTTTTATTATGTCGCTGACACTGGTGGTGCTCGCTCAATACGCATTAACCCGAACCATTTTCGGGCGTTACTTGATAGCCATTGGAACCAATGAACAGGCGGCGAAAATCTCCGGAATCCGAACCGAGCCTTATTTGACCTGGGTACTGGTGATATCTGGTCTGCTGGCTGGTCTTGGAGGCCTGATGAATGCAGCCTATTTGGGAGCCTCCGATCCCAATGCTGCGATCGGCCTGGAACTGTCGGCCATTGCAGCTGCAGTAATCGGTGGTACCAGCTTGATGGGTGGGCGCGGCTCCATCGTTGGCGCTTTTATCGGTGTCTTGATTATTTCTGTACTTCAAAATGGATTGGCGCAACTGGGAGTATCAGAACCGGTGAAGCGCTTAATAACCGGACTGGTGATTATCCTTGCCGTATTACTCGATCGCTGGCGTAGCCGCTAGGATCGAACACTAACTAGTGCCTGGATCGATGGCCAGCCAGGCGCCCCGCCAACATGCGGCATAAGAACGGCCTGTGCTAGACTCGCTTCAATTCAAACTAATGAAATCATGAGGAAACAATCTAATGAGCAGATTAATTTTCATAGTTGCCTTGTGTATTCAAGCGGCGAACGCGGACCCGGTAAAAGTTATCTTTGATACCGATATGGGAAATGACGTGGATGACGCATTGGCTCTGGCAATGCTGCACTCATTCGAAAACCGAGCTGAAAGCGAGTTATTAGCCATTACAATCACCAAAGACCACGTCGAGGTTCCACCCTATATAGATGCCATCAATACATTTTATGGGCGAGGAGAAATCCCGTTAGGAACAACAAGTAGCGGTGTCACACCACAGCAAAGCAGGTTCACGGGAATCATCCATGAAAAAATTGGTGATAACCCAGTTTTTCCCCACGATTTGCTTGTTGGTGATCCGGTTCAAGAAGCTGCCAGCTTATTGCGCCAAACATTGTCGTCCCAGGCAGACCAATCCGTAGTGATCATTCAAGTAGGTTTTTCGACTAATCTGGCACGATTGCTGGCAACCGGTCCCGATGAACATTCTGAGCTTAGCGGGCGTGATCTCGTCACCAGGAAGGTAAAGTTCATATCCATAATGGCTGGCGCTTTTGCTGAAATATCTGGTGAAACACATTTGGAATACAATGTGGTGCAGGATATTGCTTCAGCACAAATCCTCGCTAGAGAGTGGCCGACTAAGATCATCTGGAGTGGATTCGAAATTGGGCTGGCAATACGTTATCCAGCAGCCAGCATTGAAAATGACTTTCTCTATAAAGAGCGTCATCCAATCCGCGAGTCCTATCAGCTCTACATTCCAACACCCCATGAGAGACCTACCTGGGATCTAACAAGCGTCGTCTATGGGATTCGCCCGGATCATGAGTACTTCGAACTTTCTCCACCGGGAATCGTATCTGTCCTGGACGATGGGGAAACCGTATTCAATCCTGATCAGAACGGGCAACACTATTTCTTGAAAGCGGATGACGATAGGATTCCTCGCATAAAGGAATTAATGACTCTACTTGTAAGTGCGCCGCCCCAGCCTTGATTAACTATCGAATGAACAATAAGCATGCAAAACACCGGGCAGCGGATCACTTATAAAACCGGTCCCCTTGCAATCCTTCTCTCAATTTTCATTCAGAAACTTCTGTATTTTTACTCCAACGCCAATTATTGTACCTATGTCCAAAACTCAAGTTTCCGCGCGCAACATTCCTCAAGAAATGGGTAAAGTAGATGAAACTATTCTCGCGACAGACTTCTAAAGCAAAAACAATAAACACCATAATTTCCGTGCCTGAGAATACCAATGCTGGTACATTCAAGCGCAAATTTTTGAAAATTTTCAATTCAACAAGCAGACTTTTATCACTGCGCACTATTTTCTGTTGCTACCTGGCAGCACTGGGAGGAAGTTCAGCTATGGCCGCAGAATCAAGCTCTCTGGAAAAAGAATTTATTAACCCTGCTGGGTCTAGTTTTACGAATGTAGTAACGGTCAGCAATGGAGGAGTAAAGACACTTTATATTTCAGGGCAGGTAGGTTTTTCTGGAAACCAGCTTCCCGATGATTTTAGCCAGCAGGTTGAAAATGCTTTTTCGAATCTACGGCAACAATTGGAAGACGCTGGCGCCGAATTATCAGATATTGTAAAAACGAATGTCTATATCGTTGATCTGGACAGGGAAAAAGTTGCTGCCTACAGCGCAGTGCGGGCTACACATTTTCCTCAACAAGACCAGTCAGCATCGACTATGGTGGGGGTGACAGCTCTGGCTTTCCCGGGCCTGGCAGTAGAGATAGAGGCAGTCGCTGTTGTTGAAGACTGAGATTTCATACTAATCAAGCTAATGACCCTCTGAACAGACGTTTAGCAGCAAGGAGCCCCAGAATAATGAACTACCACATGCCGACACTTCTCGCGGGAATACTTATTCTCAGTTCATCGCTCGCTGCACAGGCCGCGGAATTTTCACAGATAAGGCCGGATGCAGAAACACTATCGGAACTGCCTACCACCGACTGGCTGACTAATGGCGGGGATCTGTTCAATCGAAACTTCTCTGCATTGACTGAGATTAACACTGGCAACGTCAGTCAACTTGGCCCGGTCTGGCGTACTCATCTCGGTGGCTCCGGGTTCGGAGCAAAGTATTCGGGAGAGGCGCAGCCCATCGTCCATGAAGGGGTCATGTATATCATAACCGGCGACGATGATGTCTTTGCCCTGAGCATTGATACCGGGGAAATCCTGTGGCGCCACTCGGCTAATCTCACCGAACAGATTTCAACGGTCTGCTGTGGATGGACCAGTCGCGGCGTGGGATTTGGCGAAGACAAGATCTTCATGGGTCAACTGGATGGAGTGCTCAAGGCATTGGACATAAACAACGGCGAGGAAGTCTGGTCAGTTCAGGCCGAAGACTGGGAAGAAGGCTATACCATCACCAGCGCACCCCTGTATTTTCAGGGCATGGTTATAACCGGATTCGCAGGTGCTGAATTTGCGGCTCGAGGGCGAGTAAAGGCGTTTAGCGCTAACGACGGTAGCCTGCTTTGGACTTTCTATACCGTGCCAGGCCCCGGCGAATTTGGTTTTGAGACCTGGCCAGCAGACAACGACGCCTGGCAAACCGGTGGCGGCACAGTCTGGCACACGCCTGCGGTCGATCCCGAGTTAGGCATGGTTTACTTTTCAACCGGCAACCCGGGCCCAGACTATAATGGTTCAGTACGCGCCGGTGACAATCTATTCACTGTTTCCATCGTGGCGCTGAATGTGTACACAGGAGAATATCGTTGGCACTTTCAAGAGGTTCACCACGACATCTGGGATTACGATGCACCGAACCCGGTTACGCTGTTTGATCTGGACTACAACGGAGTGCCACGCAAAGGCCTGGCCCAGGCCGGCAAGACCGGATTCTTGTATATTCTCGATCGCACTAATGGCGAGCCGTTGGTTGGTATAGAAGAGAGACCAGTTCCTCAGGAACCCCGCCAGGCGACTGCCGCCACTCAGCCTTATCCCGTTGGCGAAGCCTTCGTGACTCAAACATTGGATGTAGCACCTGAGGGCTACCAGCTCATAAATAACGGCGCCATCTTTACACCATTTTGGGATGAGCCAGTCATGCTACGCCGCGGCGATGCCAATTGGCCACCCAGTACCGTAGACCCAAACAAAGGGGTGATGTACATCTGCGGCGGCGAGCGACAGGCCGCCTATTCCATCAGTGGAGATTTGCAGCAAGTGGAACCCGGTGACCGCTACACTGGTGGCGGCATGCGGTTTGCGAATATCCCAATCACCGGAATCGTTACCGCAATGGATCTACGCACCAATCGCAGGGTGTGGAGCCAGCGTTGGCCCAGTCGCTGTTACAGTGGCCTGGTGGCGACTGCTGGCGACCTGCTGTTTGCCGGTCGCAACGATGGTCGTTTAACAGCGCTGGATGCTCGAGATGGAACGAAGTTATGGGAGTACATGACCGACGCAGGAGTCAACGCTCCGGCTACGGTATTCGAACACGACGGCAAGCAATACGTTGCGGTGTACTCCGCGGGAAATCTGTTGGGCAGGGCCAAGCGGGGAGACAGCGTATGGACGTTCTCCCTGTTGGATGACGAACAGTCTGATGTGATTGCCCGGGAGCAGGTGAATCCTGCTCAAGCAAATCCGGAAGGACAAGACTTATTCCTGGATACTTGCCAGTTTTGTCACGGGCCGACTGGTGAGGGCGGACACGATGGCATGCCGCTGGAAGGATTGGCTGCGTTCGACACCAGTTACGTGGCAGATATTATTCGCGATGGCCAGAACAACATGCCGGCATTCACGTCCATGTTTTCTGGTGGCCAGATCAGGGCGCTGGCAGAACACGTGAGAACATTAAATCCCGACATAACCAATCGGAACAGTCGCTAGGGTAGAAAGCCTTGCTGGTCAAATACGAACTCAATAAAGAGGACAGCTAGGGACCCTCTTTCAAATGTTCCACATCTATCGCAACTCAAAGTGCCGTAAGACTTTTTAAAGCCGTCATTGAATAGCAAATCTACCTAGTGCTGTTTTCAGCCTCCAGGCGTTCCTCGACTCGTGCGCCTCGTATAATGTTGAACATACCGTAATTACCTTCGTGGCAGGCATATTCATATACCTGACCTGCTACCTTGCTCATTGGTACGATCGCGGTAATCTTATCGGTAAACGTAGACGGGTCATCGATAGTAAATTCATAATTCACAGTGTCATAGGCAATCCGCGTGAATTTCTCAGTGAGCAACATATCTAAATTACTGCCCCTGCTTTGAAACGAGGTTTGCATGCCATTAAAATTTCTGGTTTCAACAACCAGAGTATCGCCCTCCCAATAACCTCGTGAATCACCAGACCAGAGCCTGATGTCGTCACTCAGCGCAGGCTTTTCGACCAGTGGCACGATACGGGCATCGTGAATCATCTCAGTCATGATCACGAAGGTATCCTTGCTCTGAAATAGTTGCAGATTATTATTATATAGACTCGGTGAGAAAGGAGGCCCGGCATTGAATCCAACCAGGCAGCGCTCGGATAATCCTCGATCTTCCGGGCCGTCTTTAGTGATGCCCCCCACAATGAAGCGAACGGGTCGCTGACCGGTAATATCCGGGCCCAGGCCACCGGCTATTACCGGATTGCCCTCAACGGCTTGCGGGGCACGCCCACCCAAAGGATAGACGACGTGGGAAGTCCTGACATTATCACCTCTATTACCCATCTCAATCCAAAACGAATTGTAGCCCCCGGGGTCGGTGCCAGCCGGCGGAGCTTCAGGATTAAGCACCAGCTCAGCCTCTATTGCATCGGCCGCCGCTTCCATACCGGCCTGGCGTGCGATAGCTTCCTCTATTTGTTCCGGCGTCAGGAATTCCTGCTCGCCGTAGCGTTCCGCACGCTCCATAGGAGTGCTCGAACTGAAATTCCAGACGCCCTGTAAATCGGGCTGGCCATACTCAGTTCGAGGCACCACGTATTCGCCATCTGATTGAGCTACAGCCATCCCGCTTATTGCTGTAAGCATTGACATCATTAACAAAATTTTTATTTTCATTGTTCGCCACCTCGGCTTGAGAATAAATGGGGTCAGAGTAAATAGTCAGTAGATTTTTAGTCGTCTTCGCCTTAGTTAGCAGCCTCTTCAGGTACCTCATCAGCGTGCACTTTGAATACTTTGAGCTGATTCGAGCCGAAGGCATTGCTGATAGCAACGTCTGCAGCATCCCGCCCCTGCGCCATTAACACCCGCCCAATGATAGGTCTCCCATTACGGGGATCGAAGGTATACCAACCACCTTCCAGATAGGCTTCGAACCAGGCCGCGAAGTCCATCTCCTCAGGTCGATCAGGATTGTCAATGTCGCCCACATAACCAGTGCAATAGCGTGCCGGAATATTCATACAACGGCAGAATGCCACTGCCAGGTGAGTGTAATCTCGGCATACGCCTACTTTTTCCTTGTAGGCTTCTGCTGCCGTCTTTGTAGGCCGGGCAAATTCATAGCCAAAAGTAATATGTTTATGCACGAATTCACAGATTGCCTGAACCCGTTGCCAGCCAAATGGCGCGCTTGCAAATAGTTGCCAGGCTTCGTCTACCAGAATGTCAGTTTCGCAGTATCGGCTACCCAGCAAATAGACCAGAACTTCTGCCGGCAAATCCTCAAGTGCGTACTGCTGTGCCTGTGGGGCAATCTCATCGGGCTTGCCTGAATCGTAAATGTAGGCTTCAGCGAAAACCCGCGTATCTCCTTGCGGGAGCACAAGCCGTGTTACCCAGTTGCCAAAACCGTCGCGATAATTACTCAAGGGTGTAGGCGGATCTGTTTGCACATGGTCTGGAATCTCAAGGTCAGAAACCCGCGAAGAATGTACATTCAGGGTCATAATCATTGGGGTAGGCTGTGGACATTCGTATACCATCTCGTAACCGATCCGCATCTTCATTGCTACATTTTCCTGAGTTTTGTTACGTTTGTACTTAGTCGTGGGTGTTTTACAAAAGGTTATTTCCAGATCGGCTTGTGATTTCAAAAAGCCGTCCAATTTTAGCAGGCGAATTGGTCAATTCGCACAACCCCACTCCCCAACTATACAGCTTTTGGCATGCAAGGGTCGCCGTTCAATGCAGCCCTTAGGCCTGGTATACGGCGATTGGTCAAGAAATCTTCACCAGCGCCCTTTACTGTTCGGCAATCCTATAATACAAATAGAAGCAGATAAGCATAAGCGGAGAAAATATCGAATGAAAAAGCCACTTAGCCTGACAGCCACTGCCATCGCGGTGTTGGTGCTTGGAATCGGAATATTGACCGATCTTGACACGGCAGCTGCCGCCGAACAGGCAACTGGCACAGGCAATGTTGACGATGCCAGGATCATTAATGCACCGGTGACCGAACCGGGCAGCTGGCTCGCCTACGGACAGACCTACAAGGAGCAGCGCTTCTCTCAACTGACTCAGATCAATCCGGACACTGTGGATGAGCTGGGGCTGGCCTGGTCCACACAAATTGGCGACTACAACATGCGTATGCAAGGCACACCCCTGGTGGCGGATGGTGTCATGTACGTCTCCAATGGCTGGAGTGTGGTGTACGCGCTCGACGCCACCAATGGCGAAGAGATCTGGCGTTACGACCCGGAAGTAGATCGAAGTTATGCTCGTCTGGCCTGCTGTGGCCCGGCCCACAACCGGGGCGTGGCCGTGTACCAAGGCAAGGTCTATGTAGGGACCTTCGATGGACGCTTGATTGCTATAGATGCAACGACCGGCATGGAGGTCTGGGATGTGGATACCTGGGTTCCGGCAGGGCTGGGGCATTTCAATATCACCGGGGCGCCGCGGGCAGCCGCCGGCAAGGTTTACATCGGTCAGGGTAGTGGTGAATCCGGCCATCGGCGTGGATATGTCACTGCTTATAACGCCGAAACTGGCGAAGTAGACTGGCGCTTCTTCCTGGTGCCCGGCGACCCGAGCCAACCCTTCGAACACCCAGAAATGGAGATGGCCGCCCAGACATGGGGTGGCGAATGGTGGAAGTACGGCGGTGGCGGTACGGCCTGGAACTCCCTGGTCTATGACGAAGAATTCAACAGCCTCTATATAGGTGTAGGAAACGGCGCCCCCTGGCCACGGGAAATCCGCTCGCCCGGTGGCGGTGACGATCTGTTTCTCTCCTCCATTGTTTCGGTGGATGTCGATACCGGTCTCATGAACTGGTACTACCAGACAACTCCCGGTGACAACTGGGATTACAGTTCTGCCATGGATATGACCATCGGTGAAATCGAGTTCGGTGGCGAAATGCGCCAGGTGTTATTGCAGGCACCGAAGAACGGTTTCTTCTATGTGCTCGACCGCAATGACGGCGAACTGCTGCGCGCCCTTCCCTATACCGACGGTATTGACTGGGCCACACGCGTCGATATGGAAACGGGGCGACCCGTGGAAAATCCGGACGTAGCATACGAAGTAAAACCTCAATGGATAATGCCGGCTAATTCCGGAGCCCACAACTGGGAACCACAGTCCTGGGATAATGATATGGGCCTGATGTATTTCTACTATCACGATATCGCCAACTTCTATTCGCTGGATGAAGGCTTTGTCGAAACCGGTGAGTACGAGATTCGCGAACGCGGCCTCAGTCTGGGTTGGGGCGAAGGGGAATATCGCCGACGGCTGATCGAGCAAGCCGGCCCGCGCCCGGACTCTCAGGCTTTCATAGGTGCGTTCGATCCAATAACAGGTTCTTATAAATGGCGCCGCCCACTTGAGTCCGATTACAATGGTGGTGTCGTTGCGACCAGAGGAGGAGTGCTGTTCCACCCCGAAGGCACCGGTGATTTTGTCGTGCGGGATACCGATGATGGCGAACTACTCTGGAGCTTTGCTGCTCCCGGGACGTTTCGTTCTACTTCGGTCATGACGTATATGGTTGATGATGTGCAGTACGTGGCTACCATGATGAATGGCAACCGCACCATAGATCTAGGCGGAACTGTGTTGGTGTTCAAGCTAGATGGCGATGCGACTCTGCCCATTGCGGAAATCGTGCAACAGGAAGTGCCCGAGCAACCTGATGAGGAGTACAGTCCGCAGCTCGTCAGCCAGGGCGATGGACTCTACCACGCACAATGCGCCAGCTGTCATGGCGGCATCGGCATTCCTTCGGAAGTGGCTATCGTGGCTCCGGACCTGCGTTTGATGACACTGGATACCCATGGCGATTTCGAGAATATCGTTCTCGAGGGTGCACGTGCAGAACAGGGTATGCCTGACTTCGAAGATGCAGTGACCAACGAGCAGCTGGAAGCTATTCGGGCATTCATAGTCAACCAGGCCAGGCAACTGAGAGAATACCAACAAAATAGTCAAGCCCAGTAAGAGGCTGCGAACCGGGAAGCGCTGAATCGAGCCTGATTATCTAAGCTAAAGCATGGTGCTTCAAGCCATTTCCCATCAACCGCCACCTGCAGGGGAGCGACTGTTATGAGTATTGAGAAAGAGACCGCTTACGCTATTGCTTCCTGGCAACGATTCAATTCGGAAATCACCGATAATGTCGCGCGCGCCATTACCAGCGCTTTTGTTCTCGTGGCTGTTGCCGATGGCGATCTCGGCGATTCCGAAATAGATCGTTTTATATCCCTGATACGGGATCAAGAGAGCGTACTCGCACCGCTAAATCTCGATCGCATTGAAGCGTTGTTTCGGGACATTGGTGGTGCCATTCTGAGCGATCCCATTGCGGGACGCAGTCAGGCGCTTGACATCATAGCGACTGTAAAAGCCAATGCTACCCATTGCGAGTTGGTACGCTCTGCCGCAGAGATCGCCATTCTCGCCGACAATCGCGAACTGGCATCGGAACAGGAAGTCATGAAACAGATCTGTGAAGCCCTGGAAATTGATGCACGCTAGTCTGCCCCGCACCGATTGATTGGGAACATCAAGATAACAGTGAATCCAGGGCCGATTTGAGAGGGCCAGGGAAGTGATTCCTATTCCCTCCATTCATTTACGTCCCTAAGTGGTTTTGAGATTCGGGGCGGCGTGTTAATGTCGTGTTTGTGTCGTGGACCCAGGATTGGAAGAGGGTAACAATAGACTCAATTGCACAGTGCGGAGCGTGACCGTGAAAGTCAAACTAAACCAGGCTGTAATCAGGAAATTCAGAGTTAGCAAGGGCTGGACCCAGGAGAAACTCGCAGAGGAATCTGGCGTTCATTCTAGAACTATTCAAAGAATCGAAAATGATGGAGTTGCGTCAATACAGTCGCTTAACGCCATAGCTGGAGCTCTCGATGTTGAACCAAAATTACTGCAACAAATCGAATCTGAAATGCAAGCCTCTGCGGAAAACCTCAATACCGATGATTATGGGCAATCGTCTGGTGAATTAGCTGCGCTGTCCTTCAAGCATAGGCAACATACCAAAGAGATAGCGAGAGAAGCCGAGAGAGTAGAAAATTGGCAGTCCTATAAATGGCCAGGATGGGCTATTACGTTTATCGGTGCATTTCTCGTGGTTGATGTGATACTGATGACCCAGGCAAATCTAAGTAGGACTGTAATTTTTCAAGTATTATTACCTGGCGTAACGATTGGGCTATTGCTAATGCTCGTTGGAAAATATTTTATAAACTTATCGATTAGAGCTGAAAGAGAACAAAAGCTGCTGGCCAGGCTGATCAGAACAAAGGCATTAGGCTGATCTGACTGACCTTAATCAGGACTCTCAACTGATGCTGACCACAGCGATTGACACTAACGCGAAGTTGGCCCGTAACCGCTCGATAGCAGCTCTTTATCGAATAGCCCCTGCTCAGCCTGGCGATGACAATCCTCGCAAGGGCTGAAAAAGTCCATACCCATATCCAGCCCTTCTATTAATTCCAGTTCTGACTCGTGAGATTGCAGGAATCCTGGCAGCTCGACGATTCTGAGAGGCGGGTCACTTGGCATATTTCTGAGCAACACACTCCACTTGGGATTCTGCCCCGGCCGTAACGCGTTCTCAACTAAGTAATTGGTAACGTAGGTAGCGGTTTCCTCATCTGTCTCGGCATTGTCTTCGAAGTGGTTCTCAAGATCCTGCATAATTCCCAGCCAGCTACTGGCCGGTAATAGCCCGGCTGGATAGGCATAGTGGCAGGCCCCACATTCGTCCACATAGAGCTCATCGGGTTGATACGCTACTTCATTTTCCACGCCATAGACAATCACTCCACCGACACCGAACAGCAGCACTGCGCTCAGAATTGCAGCGCCAATTGTCTGTTGTGTTTTACTTACTTGCTTCTGCATTTTGTTAACCCTTTTCTTAAGCCGTATCGTAACAAAAGATTTACCGGCTCCGTAATTCTGAACTCAGTTTATCACTGTACACTCGCCTATTGCTGGCTAAGCCAGAGAAGAATGTCGCCCTTCTCCTGTGCTGTGCATTCTCGCCCATAGGTCCATTTGCAATTGCGCAAAAACCATTTGTTGATTTTCCTTCGCTCAGTCAGGCGCTCCGGGTTTACCGAGGGCGCCATTGGCTCGATAAGCTCTCCGGTTTTATAATGGCTGCCAGTAGCAAAGAGTGACTCACCATGACAGGATTCGCAACTTCGTCCGTTGGGTTGTGGGGTGATCCAGGTTGCTAGCCCTGCCTGGACTGTAAAGCGCTCAGCTGCCTCGCTGGCAAATTCTTCTAACATTGCATCGGATACTTCAGTAGCCTGCATGACCACCGCCGTTATCAGTAGCGCTATCAGAATCAACCCTCTTAACAAAAACTTTACTGACGACTGGCCTGTCAAGACCGCTCTCCTATCTAGCTACTTTTCTGCTTGCTTCCCTGTTTGTTTTTGTACCCAGTAAGCATCGACCAGGTCAAGTTTTCCCGATAAATATAACTACTGAAAAGCACCCCAGCCACATGCATGACTATCAGCAGCAAGGACAGATCGGCAGAATATTCATGTACATCTGCCAGCAATCCTCCTGGCCAGGACGCCACGGTTGTATTGGCCAGCGGACCACTTCCATGCAGGGCGTACAAGACGATGCCAGACAGTGCTGTTAGCAGCAACATTGCCAGCAGGGTCACAGTCATTGCCGCCCCCGCCGGATTATGCCCGTGGTAATAACTAGCCTGTCCTTTTGCTAGCTGCGCAATATAGCGAATTGATTTCCTGGGCCACACGACGAAATTTACGAAGCGCGCGGACTCTGATCCAATCACTCCCCAGATCACCCGAAACAACACCAACAATGCGATAGTGTAGCCGACATGACTGTGCAAGTTTAAACCAGCTCCCTCCAGAAAATAAGCCAGCAGGAAAAAAATCGCCAACGACCAATGAAAGACCCGAACCAACAAATCCCAAACGAAGATAGATTTTTTCTCTTGAGGCTCGATTGCCGTACGCTCAATAGGTTGCTTACAATTTGGCTTCATCGCATAACCTGGGCTGTCCCTGGTTTAGATGGGAGCTCAGGTCTTACGGGCCAGTGACCATGTTTGTTGTACCACTGTTCTCTGACTCTCTTCAACATCCAAACTCGGTAAATCCGCCCACATTGGCTACCAGCCTACTGGTTTACGCGTAATGAGAGGTATAATCTGTCAAGTCATGTGCAGAATTCTATCGGACTGTTTTTCGGACTACAGGAAATGACCCCTTCATCAAATGGTTCCCGCGTTAAGCTTTCGGCGCTACTCAGCCTTGCCTTGTCTTGCTATTGCTTCTCAACACTCTCCTTCGCTCAGGCGGACTATTCGCTGGTCAATGTTCGGGACACAGTACACATTGTCAATTGTGGATCCTGTCATTTGCCTTATTCGCCAGCTTTATTGCCGATGAAGAGCTGGGTGGGAATCATGGCGGGACTGGATGATCATTTTGGCGAAGCGGTGGAAATGAGCGAAGAAAATTTGCAGCACATCCTTGCCTATCTTGAAAAATACGCGCTGGCAGAAGGTCAGCAATCGGTAATGGGTCAACTCGCCAAAGATCTGCCGGAAAACCCTCCCCTGCGTATTACAAAGCTGCCTGCCTTTATTGATCTGCATAGCAATACCGCAGAACTACTTGGCGCAGACAGGCTGGAAAGAACGACTTTCAGCGCCTGCGAGAGTTGTCACCGCGCCGCAGCGAGTCACATATTTGATAAGGCACTGTTGCAAGTAGGCACAGGCGATGGCCCGTTAAGCGATTACAAATGAACGGGCTGAGCAAGGCGCTTCGGCAAACTGTTTGAATCAATATCAATAATAAAAAAGGGCGCTATAAACGCCCTTTTTTGGTCCGTTGGCTTTAGTTAACGACTTATCTATAGCGACTCTATAAATACGTCGACCGCTAACTAATTAGTTGCAAGCCCATCGACACCCTCGCTGGGATCGTATTCTGGATCGATACAGAAGATCTCCAGCACGCCGCCCTCGAGAGCAGCTGGTGGGAGAGGATTGTTGGAAGCGCACACCTTTCCATCAGCACTGAAAACCATATCCCGCGTGTAGGTGCCTTCAAGCGGCATGGGATAGACAATAAAGCGTTCCTCACTTGGAATAAACCGATAGGTCCGGTCAGTCATGTTCTCGTTGATCCAGACATCCTGGGTATCTGGATGCACGCCGAGTGCATAGGGTGCGGGCCGAATGTCTTCCGCGAATCCGGGCATGTCATAGACGGTGACGTCAAAGCCATCGGACACGTCGACTTTAGCCAGCTGGCCTTCCGAATAGCCTGTTATCCAGAGTGTACCTTCCTTGTCGAAACGCATACGACGAGGGCCGCGAATGACAGAGTCATACTCGGTGATCTCCAGAGTCTCCGGATCGATGCGTCCTACCTTGTCGGCAAACAGACGACCGTACCACATGGCGTCATCGATCGGATTGATATCAACCCCATATGGCTGCGTTGCTTCACTGAGAATGCCGTTGCCTACTCTACCGCCCGGCAAATCGATGATGGTGAATTCACCCGTGGTAGGATCGAGGCGGCCAACGTGCTCAGACCCCGCGAAGGTAATCCAGACATCGCCATTCGCGGCGGTGCGCAGTGTGTGAGGGTAGCGGGCGCCCGAGCCTTCGGGAACCCTGAAAGACGGCTCCCACTGATCGGTATTGGGGTTGAATACACCGATGCTGGTGTCGTTGGTATTGGTGACGTAATACTTGCCGTCCAGCCCGAATGCCATAGAGTGTGGGCCTTTCGCCAGGCTTGGATCGAATTCACCCAAGTCATCATCGCTCACAATGGGTGAGCCCAGGTGATATTTCATCGCCAGCGAGTCTTTCTGCTGAATATATTTGGATTCTCCGGTTTCCGGATCGGTAACCACCATGTGATCGAAGACCTGGTCGACCGTATAGATAATGCCAGTCTCGGGGTGAATGATTGAATCATGGGGCACGTAAGCCGGTGTAATCGCATACTCGTAAATCTTCGCCGTACCCAGTGCTTCGTCTATCGGAAACTGCGGCCGCAGCATCAGTGGTTCGTCAGTAAAGCCGTCCACTAACAATTCAACACGCTTTTCTCGCAGATCCTCATCGAAATTTCCGTACATGCGATGCATTCGAATGATAGTTGCCAGCCAGTACTCCGAATTTCCGGGATGGCGGCTGTAGTTATTGCCAAGCTGATGGCAGGACAGGCAGTCACGCTGAAACTGGTAGCGATTGAAATCGGCATCATCGCCTTCTTCGAAAGGCAGGCTGCCAAAATGATAGGCCGCCGGCAGGCTGTTGGAGATTTCCATCAGATCGGTCATAGGCTCCATGACCAGATCTACACTGGCATCGTCAGTCAAAGTGACGCTTGCCATTTCGTCTTTGAAGTAAGGTAGACGCGTCCTGATGCTGAGTGCTCCTTCCAATATCGTAACCAAATTATATTCGCCTGCAGCGTTGGTATAGACAGCCTCGGATACTATGGACTGGGCGTCAGTGACTCTGACCAGCACGCCGTGCATCGGATTGCCATCAGCATCTTTAATGACACCCGACAGGGTGTTGGCGTTCGCGGACATCGTCAGCAAGGCGCTGATGATGAGGCTCATTGACAGGTAAATCTTTTTCACGGGTAACCTCCTACTCGTTGTTCAGTCTAATCGTTCGATCTGTGTTCTATCTGTTTTTTCTAGCGAAATCTTTTAGGGACGCTAAATATACACTATTTTGGCACTGAATCGGCTCAAAAAAGACTTCGGATTGAGCAATGTGGATCTTTCAGGGCAGTTTCTGTTGCTCGCGTCTAGGGTAGTGCCAGCGTTACCAGGCTGGCGCTACTGCCACCGCCGGAAGCAATGGAAATATACTGCTTGCCGTCGATCATATAGGTCATGGGCGAACCCTGGGGAAAGGCGGGCAGTTCAACCTCAGCCAGCGTTTCTCCCGTGGCCTTATCCAGCGCCTTCAACATCGGCACACCATCGATTATCACGGTAAAAAGCAGAGACTTGGTAACCAGAACCGTCACTAATGTCGCCCTACCGACCGGTCCCGGATCCGCAATACCTTTGTCGATAATGGCCTGGCGTAGCCCTTCACCGTTGGGTACAACCCATTCGTAGTCACCAGTATTGAGATTAATTGCACTGATGCGGCCGTAGGGCGGCTTCATAAGAGGCAGTCCCTGGGGTCCGTTCACGGTAGTGGGTAAACTATTCTTAACATAGGCGAATTCAGTGTCCAGTGCCAGTGACTCTGTTGATACGACCTGTGTCAAGGCAGGCCGGGTCCAGGATGGAATATAGAGCATTGAAGTTTCCGGGTCATATGCAGCCCCTGTCCATTCGGCTCCACCGCCGTCGCCCGGAATCTGAACTGTTCCCTCTAGTGAGGGTGGCGTAAAAAGTGGCCCATACACATATTGATTAATAATCGCTAACGCTTCCTCCCGAAGCTCCGGTGTAAAATCAATCAAATCGTCCTCGTAGACACCCTGAACTTCGAAAGCGGCTGGACGGGTCGGAAAAGGCTGAGTTGCAGCAGCCCGTTCACCCGGAACCGTGCTGGCTGGAACCGGGCGCTCTTCGATGGGCCAGACTGGTTCACCGGTAACCCTGTCCAGTACATAAACGAATCCCTGCTTGGAAACTTGAGCAAGCGCCTTGATCTCTCTCCCATCGACAGTAATGTCGACTAAATTGGGCGCTGCGGGCAAATCATAATCCCAGATTTCATGATGACTGGTTTGAAAATACCAAACCAGCTCACCTGTTGCTGCATCCAGGCAGACTATACTGGTGGCGAAAAGATTATCGCCGAGTCGTTGTCCGCCATAAAAATCGTTACTGGCAGTTCCAAATGGCAAGTAGACATAACCCAGCTCCGGATCGGCACTCATCAATGTCCAGACATTAGTGGACCCGGTTACTTTCCAACTGTCGTTTTCCCAGGTTTCGTTGCCTACTTCTCCTTCCTGTGGAATGGAATGAAAAAGCCATTTCATTTCACCGGTGTTTATGTCAAACCCTCGAATGTGGCCAGGCGGCATATCAGTTTGTTTTTCCGGAACTTCTAAACCTATCATCGGCGAATCCTGGATAATGCCACCAATAATGATTGTGTCGTTGACAATTGTCGGAGCGGCGCTAATGGAGTATCGCGAACGATTGACTTCCCTTTCGAGGCCGATAGTGAGGTCCACTTTGCCTTCTCTACCAAAACTCCTATCGGGGAGCCCTGTCTCCGCATCGATGGACCAGAGAAAGGCATTATTCGTTCCCATGATGATGCGCTTCTTGCTTCCTTCTTCCCAGTAGCCCACGCCGCGGTGATTGAATCCCATGTTGGCAGGCCTGCCGTGTTCCCAGGTCCCTGTGTCAAATGCCCACTTCTGCTCACCTGTAACCGCATCCAATGCGGCAATGTTACCCAGCGACGTACTGATATAGAGAGTGCCATCAATTTGAATGGGCGTGGACTTGAATCCCGCTGGGACGAATTGTGGACGCTGCGCAATCTGTGCGTTATCGACAGATCCCCACACCCAGGCGACTTGCAGGTCGCTGACGGTTTCACGATTGATTTGGTCAAGGTCGGCATACTTAGAAGAGCCCTGGCCGTTGGCGTAATGAGGCCATTCGTAATCCTGAGCCGCCATATTGAAACTGAGAATCAATACGGAGAAACCAAGAATTGGAATTGCCTTGCGATGGAAGTCGTAGAATTTGTTCATGATGTTATTATCTTGTCAGAAGTGTCACTCTCGTGGGGTCGGACAGCATATGTCAGATTCACTTTTACTGTCAAAGATCCTAGAATTGCCGGTCCATTCGAATGAATACAATAATACTCCAGGCTCAAATCATCAAGCTGCAAACATGGACCATTGCTTTGAATCAAACGATTAAGGGGGAAGTAAGGTGGGTGTGAAATCTCGTGAAAATTGGACCCGGTATACTGCAATAGGATTCGCCCTTTCGCTGCAGTTATTCTCCCTGGAATCAGTAAATGCCCAGCAAGCTCTAAGCTATACCGATGCACAGGCCGATGCGGGTGCGCAGGACTATGCCAGCCAATGCGCCGCATGCCACGGTGCCAACCTGCAGGGTATCGGTGTAGTACCCTCAGTCGCCGGGCAGGGTTTCCTCTCAAAATGGAGTGGTGCCGAGGCGGCGGAATTGTATGATCAGCTAAGCCGCATGCCACCCCAAAACCCCGGCGGACTCAGTGAAACCAGCTATACCAATATTCTCGCTTTTATATTACAGAGTAACGCAATAGCGTCGGAAGCCACGCCTCTGCCCAGTGGTCGCAACGGACTTGCAAATCTACTATTACCTGATCAATCAGAAGATCCGTTTGGCAATGTACTGACAGAGTTAGAACGCACTGGAAGTTCACAATTGCTGGACAACTTACGTCCTGTAACAAATGATATGCTTAATAGCCCTCCTGCCGGTGACTGGATAAGCTGGCACTATAGCCATGACAGCCACGGATTCAGCCCGTTAGATCAGGTCGACCGAAACAGCGTCAGCCGCCTCGGCGAAGTGTGGCGCCTGTCGCTACCGGCAGGCAACAATAATCCGACTCCACTGATTCACGACGGCGTGATGTTTTTCTATACCTTTCCCGATACCGTGATGGCCATAGATGCCGGCTCCGGCACTGTGCTGTGGCGTTACTCCCACGACAGTTCTATCCCATCGACCAGAAAAATGGGCATCGCCCTGCATGAGAACAAGGTGATCGTGCCGACTTCCGACATGCGCATGCTGGCACTGAACGCGCAAACCGGCGGGCTGATCTGGAATAAATCCATCGACACTCAATTGGAAGTAGTGCGAGACGTGGCAGCCTATGACTTGCGTGCGGCACCACTCATAGCTGGCGATAAGATCATCCAGGGCGTTACTGGAAGTATGGTATCCACCGGTGCTTTCATCGTCGCACTGCATGCGGAAACCGGTGAGGAAGCCTGGCGCTTCTACACCCTGGCCAGGCCTGGTGAACCAGGTGGCGATACCTGGAACGATCTGCCGCTGGAAGAACGCCGTGGTGGTTCAGTTTGGATTCACGGCAGTTACGATCCTGAACTGAATCTGGCCTATTTCGGGATTGCACCCACCTATCATACCCAGTCGCTGACCTATTCAGTGAATATCGATGGCGTCAGCAACGATGCCCTCTATACCAATGCAACGGTGGCTTTAAACGCCGATACTGGAGAGCTGGCCTGGCACTACCAGCATATGCCCAATGATCAATGGGATCTGGACTGGGTATTTGAGCGTCTGCTGGTAAACCTGGATATCGATGGCGAGCCTCGCCGCGCCGTGATGAATGTGGGCAAGTCGGCTATCCTGGAAGCAAATGATGCAGCCACCGGTGAGTATCTGTTTTCAGTAGATATGGGGCTACAGAACATCATCACCGCCATCGACCCGGTAACGGGAGAAAAAACAATTAATCCTGACACCTTCCCCAGGCGTGAGGGAGCCTACAACATCTGTCCCAACGCCGTCGGTGCAAGAAGCTGGCCACCGAGTGGCTATAATCCACAGAGTAAAAGACTGTACGTGCCTCTGGTAGAAGGCTGTTTCAAGGCTGGTTCCGAGGGCAATGAATTGCTACTCACCGGTATACCGGTGCAGTTACAGGCTCACCCGGCGAGTGATGATGGCAACATGGGCCGGCTGCAGGTAATCGACCTGGAAAGCAGGCAATTGGCCTGGCGTCATCGACAACAGACGCCAATCATCAGCTCGGTGCTTGCCACGGCCGGTGGGCTGGTCTTTACGGGCGATCTCGACCCTTCATTGAAGGCTTTCGACGAAGCAACTGGCGATATTCTCTGGCAATCCCCGCTGAGTGATGCCCCCAGTGCTGGCATCGTTACCTTTGCGGTGGAGGGCAGACAATACATCGCCGTGGTTGTGGGGCAATCCAATAATCATGTGCGCGACTGGTCAGGGATGTCCCAGGCTTACGCCGCGATCGAAGGATGGGATGTAGAGACGCCACCGCCGGGTCAGGGAGCCGCTATTGTGGTTTTTGCGCTAAGGGCCCTCTGAACGAGTACCCCTATCAAAGATACTGCTTCAGGATTTGCTTCGCTGCACTAATCTTATGTACCTCATCTGCGCCATCATAGATGCGAGCGGCCCTTTCGCTACGGTAATAGCCCGAGATGGGGAAGTCATCCGTCATTCCCGCTGCGCCAAGAGATTGTAATGCCCGATCGATTACATTATTGAGGACATTGGCACAGAAGAATTTGATCAAACTGATTTCTGTTCGAGCCTGGGCCTTACCAAGTGTGTCGATCTTCCAGGCAGCATCCAATACCATCAATCGGGCAGCATTAATCTCCGCTCTGCTTTCGGCAATCCAGCCCTGAACAAATTGCCTGGAACCCAGCGTTCTGCCGGGGGCAAGCTCTCTGCTGGCTACATGCTTGCACATGATGTCGAAGCAGCGTTCGCAAATTCCCATCCAGCGCATACAATGGTGGATACGACCGGGGCCAAGACGATCCTGTGCAATAGTGAACCCATGCCCAACTCCCCCCAGTGTATTACTGACTGGTACGCGTACATCGTCATAGTAAATTTCTGCATGCCCTCCATACCCATCTCCTGCATGCCCCATCACCGATATGTTTCGCTCCAGCTTCACACCGTCAGTATCGCTCGGAACCAGGATCATGGATGCTCGTGAATGAAGATTTGCATCGGGAGAAGTATCGGTCACTGCCATCACGATGAGAAAAGCCGCTCCGTCGGCAGCCGATGAAAACCATTTATGGCCGTTGATTACCCATTCATCTCCGTCTTTTACTGCTTTGGTACTCATGTAAACAGGATTTGAGCCCGCATGTTCCGGTTCAGTCATCGAAAAACTGCTGCGAGTCTCGCCAGCTAACAGTGGTTCCAGAAAGCGTTGCTTCTGAGCTTCTGTCCCGTGTTGAATCAGAATTTCCATATTGCCTGCATCCGGAGCCTGCGCATTCAGCAGGTACATACCAAATGGAGTCCTACCGATCTCCGCACACACCAGGCCATGCTCGACAACACTCAGTCCCATGCCACCGTGCTCTTTCTCAATCTGTGGAAGCCACCATCCCCTGTCCTTATTTTCCTGCCTCATCGGCGCAAGCTTTGGAGCCACTTCCCTCCAGGGCAAGCCCTTTAGCTCTTGCTCTCTAGGAATTACTTCCTTATCGATATACTTATTAAGCTGACGAAGAAATTCTTGCATTTCAGTTGATGGTGTAAAATTCATCTCTCTACTCTTTTTTGATCATTGAATAAAAGACACCGCCATCCTTCCGGCTCGCGCTAGTCAAAATCGTGCGGCCAGGCGGTAAATAGCTGTATTTCGATACTCACTTATGGGAAGGAAGCATAACTCAGCAATTGAAGTCATGGTTTGAGCCAGATTAAGAAACTTCTGATCAATCCTACAATCGACCGAATTTTGAGCCTTCCACCTATTTTTTGTTCTCTTCAAGACAAGAGGTGATTTACTTACCTCGTTCCTGAACTCTTGCGCCGGCCAGTATGGAAGGCGTGGAATAATTTCCCTCATGACAGGCATACTCAAACACCTGTTCTCCGGCGGCTCGCCGGGTTATGTTTTTCTCAACCGTCACCGGCTCTGTAAAAAGCTCAGTATCTGTAAAGGTATAGCTGTAAAATATTTCATTATCATCAATCAGCGTAAAACGCTCGGTGACTCGAAGTTGATCTGACATGGGGAATGCAAACCAGGACTGTTCAGGACGAAAGTTAGCAGTGTTCACTACCAGAGTTTCGCCTTCCCAATATCCAACTGAATTACCCATCCATTGCGCGAACCCACTGTCTCTCGACTCGTCGGACAATGAAATGATGCGTGCATCGTGGTTCATTTCTGCCAATATCATGACATAGTCTGAGGTCTGCACTATTTGCATATTGGCGTTGTAAAACCAACCTATCAGCGGCGCCATGGGACCACCGTTAGGACCGACACAGCGCTCACTGGCGGGTCGAATTTCCGGGCCATCGAATTGTCCGTGCCCAGCGGCCAACCATTTCTGAAATATGTCCATGCCGCTTTCCTTTCGGGGCAACCTGCCGTTTTCGGGCTTAACTACCTGTGAGGTTCGATACTGTCCGTCAATTTTAGTGAGATTAGTGCGCATGGTTGAAAAATTGTCGTCTGCCTCCTGGGCAATTCTGGCCCCTGGCTCTGGAGCATCTCTGTCTGCGCTTAAGGGCTGTGATTTTTCCGTGTCTGCCGCGATTAAGGATTGCATCACTTGTTCAGCTTCGGCTGCCGTGTAGGATTTTTGATTGCCCAGGGCCTCGGGCCGCTCAAAAGCGGTACTGCTCCCATAGAACCAGACTCCCTGCATATCGGGCTGACCGTGGGGAGTTCGGGGAGGTGTCCAGGGTTCCGCGGCAATGCTTGCTGCGGTGACGACCACAGCCAGAGAAATAGCAAACAATCTATTAGCAGTAACATTCATGTCTCAACCCTTCTGAACTGTTTTCCGATAGCGCTTTTTGATCCATTTGAGCGTTCAACTCTGTGCTGGTCTGGCTATTCCGACAATAATGGAGATCCAATCCAGTCACAAATCTGGACCGTTTTTCCCTGTAAGTTCGTGATATTGTGCCTATGTCCCATAACTATTATACAGGTAAATCCCTATGAATCATGGCGTTGGACAGTTCTGCCCCGAGGGGTATATGGAGCTCATCAAACCCGGAGAATAACGCTGGGGCCAGCAGTACTACGACTAAGCCGCCGAGCGCCCCACCGAAGGAAGTCATTAGAAAGAAAAATGTGAGCTGCTGGCTCATGAATCTCCCGCTGTGTCGATTCCAATATCCAGCCGAACTACTCGCTCGGGCGAACCGCGCAGGTAATCGAGCAGTGCATAGATGAATACGATTACACCCAGCATCTCCATTCCCTCTTCAAGCGCGGTCCACATGTTGTAGTGCAACGAGTTCTCTTCGCTGTCAGTAAAGTGTTCGACTCCTACTGCGCCACCCCCATAGATAGCTCCAGCCAGCAGAAACAGCCGGAGAGCTTGAATTTCAATACCTGCGACCCTTTTATCCCTACGGAGAGTTTCGTTCATCAGAGGATGTCGCTCAGGATTGCCTAGCGAAACAGCCCCGGTTCTCCGTACAAAATAGTTTATAATTCCGACCCTTTTACACCGTTTAACCTTTCAAGGAGCAACACGATGTTCAGCCATATCATGCTGGGTGCCAACGACGTCCAGGAATCGAAAGCCTTTTATGATGCCGTACTCGGTAGCCTGGGTCATGATCCCGCAGTACTCGATGAGAAAGGGCGTTGCTTCTATCTCACGGAAAGCGGCATTTTCGCACTGACCCAGCCAATTGATGGAGAGCCGGCCTGCAACGGCAACGGCAGCACCATCGGTTTCGCGGCAGACAACACCGATGCAGTTGATGCATGGCACGCCGCAGGCGTGGCCAGTGGCGGAACCACCTGTGAAGATCCACCGAGTGTACGTGAGAGCCGGGGCAATAAAATCTATTTGGCCTATTTACGCGATCCTGCCGGTAACAAGATCTGCGCTATGTATCGCATGTAATCTAGTCTAGGCTCCTTACTGCTTGGGAGCCGAACAGAAACTACAGGGCTCTTTTCCCCATCCCGATGCTTAGAAATACGCAGATCTGTTAAGCAACCTCTGCTCTTCAGTGCATAAAGCCACTTGGTTGTGAAGCGAGTTCAAGCATAATCGCTTCTGGCACCGGTACATTTCTATTTGGCCGCAAACTACTGTAGTTTTACCCTGATCCTGGCTAATCTACCCGACCGCTCCTGACCTCAGCTACTTACGTGGAACAAAAGGAACTTCTTTCATGATAAAGATATTTCGATTTCTTAAGCCCTGGAATCGGTCTATTGCAATCCTCCTGGCATTGGTCTTCTTTCAAGTCCTGGCAGATTTATTCCTGCCGACCTTGATGGCCGACATCATCGATCAGGGAGTCATGCTGGGGGACACCGCCTTTATTCTGCGCATTGGCGGCATCATGCTGCTCATTACCCTGTTCAGCATCACCTGCGCCGTAGTAGCGAGCTGGATATCGGCAACCGTCGCTGCCGGCTTTGGTCAGCACCTGCGCTCTGCTGTGTTCACCAAGGTCTCAAAATTTTCGCTGCACGAATTCGATCAATTCGGTGCATCCACGCTCATAACGCGTGCTACCAATGACATCACCCAGGTGCAGATGGTAGCGCTTGTAATCGCGCGCATGTTGTTGATGGCACCGATGATGGCAATCGGTGGCGTCATCATGGCGTACTCTCAAGACCCACCGTTAACCTGGGTATTGGCTGTGGCGGTTCCGGTACTGATTACTCTGGTGGTACTGATTGCCCGCAAGGCGATTCCGCTGTTTGCTTCGATACAAATCAAGATCGATCGCCTCAATGGAAATCTGCGGGAAGGGTTGAGCGGCGTACGGGTAATCCGCGCGTTCAATCGGGTGGATCATGAACAGGAGCGTTTCGAGAAGTCCAGCGTCGACCTTTCCGATACCTATATCGATGTTAATCGCCTGATGGCACTTATGATGCCCGGGCTCATGTTAGTCATGAATCTAACCACGCTTGCAGTTTTGTGGTTTGGTTTCGCTCGTATCGAAGTGGGTAGTCTGCAATTGGGCAGCATGATCGCCTTCACCCAATACGCCATGCAGATATTGTTCGCCTTTATGCTTATGGCCATGATGTTCAGCATCTTGCCGCGGGCGCAGGCAGCAGCCGTGAGAGTTGATGAGGTACTCAACACTGACCCCGGTATTGTCGATCCAGCGAATCCCCAGTCATCCACTACCTCAGCATCCATAGAATTCAAATCGGCCAATTTCCGTTACCCCGGCGCCGAGGCATTGGCACTTAAGAACGTTAGTTTTCGCGCCGAACCAGGCCAGGTAACTGCCATCATCGGGTCTACCGGTGCCGGCAAATCCACGCTGCTGCGCATCATCCCGCGTTTCTATGATATCGAAAGTGGTCAGATAGAAGTTGGCGGCGTTGAAACCCGGGAATACTCACAACATGAGCTGCGCGGGCGTATTGCCTACGTCCCACAACAGGTGACACTGTTCAGTGGTTCGGTGAAGAGCAATCTGCTGGTAGCCAATCCCGCTGCCGATGCAGAGCGATTAACCATCGCTACCACCACAGCACAGGCAACGCCATTTATCGAAGAGCTCGACGGCGGTCTGGATCACGAGCTACAACAGGGTGGTAAGAATTTATCCGGAGGACAGAAACAACGTCTCGCGATCGCGCGCGCCCTTTCGCGCTCGGCCGAAGTGTATCTGTTCGATGACAGCTTTTCGGCATTGGACTTCACTACCGATGCCAAATTACGGGCAGCGCTTAAAACAGAAATATGTGATGCGACGGTAATCATCGTTGCCCAACGCATCGGTACGGTAATGGACGCCGACCAGATACTGGTAATGGACGAGGGTGAAATTGTCGGCCGTGGCACTCACGCGCAACTGCTGGAGGATTGTCCCACCTATCAGGAAATAGTGGCCTCACAGTTGCGCGCGGAGGACGTGGCATGAGCGAGACTAAAGCTCAGACCAGACAATCCGCTGTACCCGTCGGTAGCCGCACCATGGCGGCAATGGGTCAGGCGCCACAGAAGGCAAAAAATTTCGGCCTGACTTTCAAACGCCTGCTGACCTGGTTCCGCCCCTTCCGGCTGCATTTGTTCAGCGTATTGGTGCTGGCAATCCTCAGCACCTCGTTCACCATCGTCAGTCCGAAACTGATGGGCAATGCGATCGACCTCATCACCTCGACATTGATGCTGCACCTGCAGGGTGGAACAGCCGAGTTCGATCACCCAGCCATCAACCGGGTATTGCTGTTACTGTTAGCTTTTTATCTTTTTTCCTCGCTGTTTTTGTATTTTACTCAATGGATAATGGCCGGTGTTTCTCAACGAACCGTGCAATCAATGCGGGATGCAACGGCAGCCAAACTGCGTCGCCTGCCACTTTCCTACTATGACAGCCACTCCCACGGCGATATTTTATCCCGCGTAACTAATGACCTGGACACTATTTCGACCACGCTTCAGCAGAGTGCAACTCAGGCCATAACGTCGGTTATACAGATAATCGGGTTTGTCATCATGATGCTCACCATCAGCCCGTCATTGACTCTAGTTGTACTTGCGACACTACCACTGTATGCGATTACCACGTTTTTTATCGCTAGAAAGTCGCAACCACATTTCGCGGCACAGCAAAAGCAGTTGGGTCTGCTGTCGAGTCACGTCGAAGAGATGTTCACCGGGCAGGTGGTTGTGAAGGCGTTCGGGCATGAAGAAAAATCCATCGACACCTTTAAGGCCATCAATGACGATTTTTCTCATGCCTATCAACGGGCAAACTTCATCTCAGGAATAATATTCCCGGCGATGAATTTCATCTCCAACTTAGGCTATGTATTAATTTCTGTTGTCGGTGGTCTGTGGATCACCAGCGGTCGACTCTCGGTTGGGGGCATCGTCGCCTTCATTCAATACTCACGCTCCTTCTCACAGCCCATCATGCAGACTGCGAGCATTGCCAACATACTGCAGAGCACCATCGCCTGTGCGGAGCGTGTATTTGAAGTGATGGATGAAGACGAAGAACAAGACCCGGTACTCAGCCGCTTTAAGCCGCCAGTGCATAATGAGAATGAATTAAGGGGCGCGGTGAAGCTGGATAACATTTCGTTTCGCTATGAAGCAGACCAGCCACTCATCGAAGATCTGTCCCTCGATGTTGAACCACGGCATATTATTGCGATCGTTGGGCCCACCGGGGCCGGCAAGACTACGTTGGTAAATCTGCTGATGCGCTTCTATGAACTCGACGCTGGTGAGTATTCGATCGATGGTCAGTCTGCCCACTCCTTATCTCGCTCGGAATTACGCAGCCGCTTCGGCATGGTGTTGCAAGATACCTGGTTATTCGGTGGGACTATTTATGACAACATCGCCTTCGGCCGGCCGGACGCAACCCGGGATGAAGTTTTCGCCGCCGCAACAGCCGCCCATGCCGATCACTTCGTTCGTACCCTGCCGGAGGGTTATGACACTGTACTCAATGAAGAGGTGAATAATATCTCCCAGGGGCAGAAACAACTCCTGACTATCGCCCGGGCCATTCTGGCAAACCCGGATATCCTGATTCTGGACGAGGCGACCTCAAACGTCGATACGCGCACCGAGATGCAGATTCAGCAGGCCATGAAGAAACTGATGAAGAACCGCACCAGTTTTGTGATCGCGCATCGCCTGTCAACTATTCAGGACGCCGAGAAAATTCTGGTGATGGATAAAGGCAGCATCGTTGAGCAGGGAACTCATTCGGAGCTGATGGGGCAGAAAGGCTTTTATTATGACTTGTTTTTATCGCAGTTCTCGGCTGAGCCGGAAACCGCCCTGGAGAGTTAAGCCTGCTCTTGGGATTCTCACCCGCTAAGACCCGACCTCGCTAAAACCCTCGCATGACTCCTATTTTTTACAGAAGATTAGTGAAGTGAGCTAATTCGAATCCTATCAACGTCAAGATCAGACTTGTTTTAGCTAACAATAACAACATCTGCGTCTCAGCGGGTAGCGAGCGAAAAAATCTAGCCATGGGTTGGTAAAGATAACGATGCAGTTTCATGGTGACTCCTCATGAGTCTCGATCACAGAGCGAATTCAGATATGACCATCCTAGCTGCACCCAAAAGTAGTTGCAGCAGCTTTTCCGTGAGCGAAGACTGAGACTCGGTAAACACCGAATCGCGAGTGAAGTCGACGCTTTCGTTGAAAACCGAGGAATATGCGCCATTCACGGAATAAGCTGAGATCAGCGGGCCGATAATCTGTAGTCTTCAGTAATGATTCGAAAGCGAAGGATTTAGCATGACTGAACATGACCATGAGGACGGCAGAAGAACCACTGCCATCGTACTGCTGGCGGTGGCCGCTTATATTGTGCTCTCCAGAATCGGTGTCCTGGATTTTTTCGGTTTAGGTAGTCTTTTCGATTGGGCATTTCGTACCGTCTGGAATCTTGTACCCGCAGCGATACTGGTAATGGGTGTGCTGTGGCTGGTTCGATCAAACCAGGATGAGAAACCAATTATCGCCTGGTTTGTCACGCTGTTCGGTCTGGTGCTGCTGATATCCCAATTCGATCTGTTCGGTCTCTCCTTCGGCGATATGTTTTTACCAATCTGGCTGGTCATTATTGCCTTCATGCTCATGAATCCCAGGAAATTGCTGCCCCGCTTTCTTAATACCCAGAACGATGAGATCGGGGAAGATAGCGCTACTATCAAATTGGTTGCCTTCATGGGTGGGGGCGAACTCAATTACACCTGCCGTGATTTAGTGGGCGGTGAGATTATTACCGTCTGGGGTGGTTACAAGGTTGATTTCTCCGAAGCCGACATGGAAGATGACTCGATGGAACTGAATCTATGCTGCATTATCGGCGGGGTTGAGATTGTAATTCCACCGAATTGGGAGGTTGAGAAACGCGGCGCTGTTTGCATCATGGGAGGATTCAGCAATAAGACGAAATGTCTCGCTGAAAAACTGGAATTACCCAGGAAAAAGCTGATTGTTTCGAGACTCGCGTTAATGGGTGGTGGCGAGATCAAGAACTAGCCGCAGATAATCCATTGATCATTTTCAGTTTGAATCCATGCCCCCATTTTTCAGCTCAATAAACAGAATATTTGTCCTGCTCGCTGTCTGGTCAGCACTGGCCTTCAGTATCTGCATGCTGCTAAGTGTTACGACCTCGGTTCTTCTGAGAGATTGCCTGTTGCTTTTCGGGCCGCTCTATTTCCTGTGTTTGCTATTCGTTCTGCCGAATTACTATATCTGTCGAGGCCTGCCTCTCGGTCAGACGGCATGGGCTACCATGCTGGCAAGTCACATGCTGACCCTGTTGGCGATCGCGGCTATGTGGGTGCTTGCCGGTCGTGCCTATGCTGGTTTTCTGGATTCGATTAGTCAGCAGCTACTGTTCAATCCGTTATTCGATGAGAGCCTGACCATAAACCTGGCGATTGTAGTCATTCAGTTCGAAGCTATCGTGTTAATACATTACCTGTATTTCGCCATGGAGAAGACCCGGGACATTGAGCAGGCAGCACTGCAGCAGAAGCTGTTGATTAGCCAGGCAGAGCTGCAAGCGCTAAAAGCCACTGTGCATCCGCACTTTCTATTCAATTCTCTCAACACCCTGTCAAATATCGCGCTATCCTCTGGTGAGAAGGCTCACAGATTCTGTTTATTGATCGCGGAATTCTTACGTTACAGCGTTGCATACAGCGACAAGAGTACGGCGACTCTAAGCGATGAACTGGAGCATATACAAAACTATCTGGGAATCGAGAGAGAGCGTTTCGGTGAACGCCTGCAAACCAGCTTCGAAATAGACGACGGTTTGCTGGATACCGTAGTGCCTCCATTGAATTTGTTTCCCGTAGTTGAAAACGCCGTAAAGCACGGCATAGATAGTTGCCTGGAAGGAGGAATGCTATCGATAGTGGTGCGCAGGGGAGAGGAGACGTTGATAATCGAAGTATCTAATCCCGTGGACGAGCTGGGAAGGAAACTCAAAGGAACAGGACATGGCTTATCATCTGTTGAGCACAGACTCAAAAACCTTTACGGTGGGCAGGCACGTCTGAATATCCGAAGAGAAACCGGCCAGTTTACAGTTCAGATTTACATACCGATTGAGAAAGAAGCAAATCCTGAGGACCAGGCAGAGTAACAATGCAAAATTCAGAAAAAATTACTACGGTCATCGTCGACGACGAACCTCATGCCAGGTAGGGATTGCAGCTGGCTTTGGAAAAATTTGCTGAGTTGGAAGTAATAGAGGTCTGTGAGAATGGCCTGCAGGCGGTAAAAGCAGTCAATGAACTAAAACCACAATTGCTGTTTCTGGATATTCAAATGCCCAAGCTCGATGGTTTCGATGTGCTGGAGTTGCTAGGAGACCAGGCGCCTTTCGTAATCTTCGTAACAGCTTACGACGAATACGCCGTCCAGGCCTTCAAAGCCAACGCGGTGGATTATCTGATGAAACCACTAGATCCTGAGCGTCTCGAACAAACGGTTCAGAAGATCATTCAGAGGATCGCAACAGAGCACCCTGCTCCGACAAGTGAGTGGATTTCAAAATCGGTGCGAGAGAACGAATTACTGCAACGTATACTGGTAAGAGACGGCAGCGATGTGCACGTGCTAGCGGTCAATTCCGTTTGTTACATAGAATCAGCGGATGACTATGTTGCTATTCAAACTGAGGACGCAACTCATATCAAATTGGATCGGCTCAACAAATTGGAAGAGAAGCTGAATCCTCCCCAGTTTTGTCGGATTCACCGATCCTACATCCTCAATATCAATTACCTTTCCCGCATTGAGGCTGAAACCAAAGACAGCAAGCTTGCGATTCTTACCAATGGTAAGGTGCTTCCCATTAGCCGCAGTGGGTACGGATTACTAAAAAAATTACTCTGAGGTCAAAGCGTGGTCAGGTCTTTGCTATAGCAAACGCACGCTTCCGCTGTTGCCGTTTACTTCCACCATTTGCCCATCCACGAGATCATGGGTCACGTTCACGATACCCGCGACACAGGGCTTGCCGTATTCTCGAGCTACCAGCGCGCCGTGTTGCAGTTCGCCGCCCACTTCCAACAACACCGCCGCGGCATTGATAAACAGCGGTGTCCAACCCGGATCGGTGGTATAGGCAACCAGAATTTCTCCCTTCTCCAGTTCCTTCTCAAACGGATCATGCATTATCTTGACTGGTCCTGTGACAATGCCTGAAGAAACCGGAGAACCCGTCAACTGACCAGGCACCTGTTCCACCACTGGCCGCAGAATTCTGCCCCTGGAATCGATGGCATGAGGAAAATGGCGAACCCGTTTAGCCCTCTCTACATAAGGCTCCCTGCTTGCCAGCACATTCCGTAAGTCAAATTTCGTATCCTGCTGCGCACTTAGAATTTCATCCACCGCAAAATCGAAAATGTCATCAACCGAGTCCAGTCGGTCCTGCTCCACCCATGACTGTGCCTGCAAAAGCAGATATTCCCTGAGGCGTTTCTGAACGGTGACAAGATGGTCCTTGGGAATCTCCCGGGAGTGTTCGAAATCACACAAGTACTGGTAAGCCTTAACCAGCTTCTTCTGCTTCTTCTTGGGCAACAGTTCCATGAGTTCCTCATAGGCCTCATGGCGTTTTTCCTTAAGCAATTTGTGACTCTCGCGAGGGTCGAATTCATGCTCACTTTTCGCCAGCGGGGCGACTTGTCTTAGCAGTACCAGGGGATCATCGGCATATTTTGGCTGCACCAGATCCATTTCCAGCGGACCTCTGCAGCCGAAGTCCTCCATGAACTTGTCCCAGCAGGCAAGAAACTCAGCGTTAACCGAACGACTTTCTATTTGTTCCGCCAGACTTTTCAGGTCATCAAACGCGACAGGTTCCAACAGCGTCGATAGCTCGTAGATCTTAAGGCCCATGATCATGACGATATCGTCCGAACCCGATTTGATCATTTCGATCAGTTGCTTCTGCTGATCTGACTTGTCATCTATCAGCTTGTTCAGACCACCGGTTCCACGGTAAACATAAAGTAACAACGCCGGTGCTGAAGTGGCCTGGGAGACTGCAGCCAGCGGAATGAAATAGTGCTTAATGAAATCACTAATATTCAGTTCAACCGGAAGCGGCTCATTCAGAAATTTATCGAAGACTGAGAGCCGCTCTTCATAGTGCTCTTGAAACTGCTTTGAACGAAATATTGCCTTGATGGTAGAAGTAATCGTAAGTCTTAGTTTCCAGATTATTTTGCTGAATAGCGGAACCAGTTTGAGTTTTTCCCACACACTGGCCTTAGGAATCAAGTAAGGCTCCAGGTCACACGTATCCAAGATATCGGCATAGGTGATGTCGATCATTCGTTTGTTTTCAGCGATGGTTGCCGGCTTCTGCCAGCGCAGCATATTGGTCATATTCACGTTAATTCGAATATTGGTACTGAAGGTCAGGGCTTCTTTGGGAGATCGAACTATCGTCAAATTTTTGTCGAAATGCTGAAAAAGCAGTTCGCCGATGTACATGAAATAATTGTTTGTGATGGTAGAGACGGGGCTGCTCATTGTAATGCCATCTGCGAGACTCTCATCCATATAGAGAATGCGTTTCTCTCCCGGTTTGGTCATCATGCTATCGGTGATCGGAATAAATGTTGTGATTGGGCGCGCCTGTAACAAATACAACACATCTCGATAGAAAGCCCATTCGATATCCATGGGCTGCTGATAATGCGCTTCGACACGACTTGTGGTTTCGCTCAGCAGCTTTACCTGCGCATCGTTCAGACTGGCGGTATCTGACTGCTTGCCTCCCTTATCACCCAGCTTGAACTTGATCACCTCATGATTGACCTTGTTCACGGTCCAGCTATCCGGTGTTATCTCACCGGATACCAGCGCCTCACCCAGGCCGAAGGCGGCATTGATTACCGTTTCGTCGTAGTCGTTGTTGATGGGATTCAGCGAAAACGCGACTCCCGCCACGTCGCTTTGCACCAATTCCTGTATCACGACCGCTATGTGGGGAGTATCAATGCTCATGTCCAATTTGTGTTTGTAAACAAACACTCTGGCATCGAGACAGGACAGATAACAGCGTTGGATGGCATCTGTCAGCTCATCGAATGTGACATCGAGCAAGGTTTCATAGAGTCCGGCAAAAGAACTGCCAGCCAGGTCTTCTTCAGGAGAAGAGGACCGCACGGCATATGAATTGCGCTGATCGGCAGATTGCTTAATGTGGTCGAGTTGTTCTTCTGAAAAACGCAGCGATGCGGCGTAATCCTTCAGCGCATCACAGCGCTGGGTAATCGCTTCGAGATCATCCGGGGAGGTCTGCAGCATCTGCTGCCATAAATCAGATTCTGCCAGAGTGTGGTTCCACTCCCTGAAAAAATCCACTTTGAGCACGAAGCCCGGGGGAACATTGAATCCCGCCTGGCTAAGCCGGATTAGCGACGCCCCCTTACCACCGACTTCCGACAGATCAGGCGCCGCTTCGGAAGATATGGCTACTGAATAGTTATTACTGGGCAATCTGGCATCCATATTTGTTGGGGGTCAGAGTAACACTCGTTGCTTGGGGATATCTGGCTCAAACCCACCACACAAGATTGGAAGCACGGGGGTGAATGAACAGCGGTCAATTTAGCAGCTCAATACCCATGGTCAAGCTGTATTTGATTGTCCTGTGGCAATAAAGGATGAGTGACTTACTGTGAAAAGATGTTTATTCTTCAAATACTTTGTCGAAAACCACATTGAATCACAAACACCATTTCCCGATGAACAAGCTCTCGATAATCATCCTCAGTATCTTCTTGCTAGCCTGTGACGGCGAAAGCCCTTCTGCCCCTTCAAGAGAATCCGTTACTGCAGACCCTAATGCCGTAACCAGTTTCAACCTCCGAAGTGGTGGGATGCGCGAGCAGTTGCTGGCTGAGGCTGAAAAGAGGAACGTAGAGCTCTGGATTAATGACGATGGATCGATTGGTCACTACGTCGCTGACGACAAACAAATTAACGATATCTTTACCTACATCCGTGCCGTTATCTGGGTAAATAACTAATTTCATTTCCAGCTCTCAGGGCTACTGCTGATTTTTTTCGCTAGTGCGATAACTGTCACGTGCGTAAAGATTGGGGTATTACGATGACACGCTTCCCGGGCATCATGGCGATGATGGCTATTTCTGCGCTATTGATTGGCTGTGATATAGAACCGGTCAGTGTTGGAACCTGGGATATTGAAGTAGCAACAGACTCAGGTATGCAGTTCTCAGTCTGGACCATTACCGCCGACGCAATCATCACTGTGGCCGGTGATCCTGAAAGATCCTTGAATGAGGTCGTCCTGGCAGGCAGCAGGATTATGTGGTCGGCGGAACTACCCAATCCCAATGATTCCTCGGGTGAATTGCTGAACATGAATTTCCGAGGAACCGTCGATGGCAACAACCTGCAGGGAACCCTGTTCTCCACACTTAGCAATTTCTCGGTTTCCGGTACACGGCAGTAGCCCGGAAAGGAAGGAAGAAAACGGCAAGATGCGTCGCGAGGGCGATGAGACCAGCTTTGCCAGATTCCCTGCTATTGCTACGGCGTTTGCCAGGGCTGCATGACACTCTGGCACATCGTACGGTGTAGAACAGAACTGCAGCCGTTCGCAGCGCTAAATAAAATCCAGGTGCTGCAGTAAAAGCCTCTTGAATGCTGCTGGATCCTTAATCACCTGCTGGGCACCCTGTTGAGCCCGCACCAACGATTCCTGCCGCGACAACCAGAAGCTCGTTGCCGCGAGTTGTTGAGCAGCCTGCCAGTGCTCTTGTTCTAAACTCGTGAACTTGCGGCGGCTTTCATAAGCCTCCAAAAATTCCCCTCTCATTTCGCTGTCAACGAGACCTTCGTCATTGAGACACCAGTCATTTACCGCAATTGCGATATCCAATATCAGGGCTTCTGTTCCAGCATAATAAAAATCTATCACAGCTGATACTTCACCTTCATCGAACAGTATATTGTCTCTGAATAAATCTCGATGTATTACCGCTCTGGGTATATTCAAACCTTGAACTTTGTCTTGCAGGACTAACATATCTTCGACTATTTGGTTCTCGTCGTCAGATAGAGAGGGTTTAACATAATTCCAGGAGCGCCTCATCCAATCTATATCTCCAGGGCAGGAATTTCGCAGTGGCAATGTCAAACTCTGCTGATGAATATTCACCAAGAACAGAGCGACCTTTCTAACTTCTTCACAATTCGGGTGTTCAATGTGTTTTCCCATAACGAATGGGTATAACAGTACCGGTTTATCAGCAATCATCTGCATTTCTGAACCATCGGTATCTTGCATGGGGCAGGGTACTGGCAGGCCTCTAGCGTTAAGGGCACTGGTTAACTCGATGTAAAACGGTAGTTCTGCGCTGCTGAAGGATTCAAAGAGCGTAAGCACCAGCTGTTCTCCGTTTTCGAGAACCAGAAAATAGGTGGTATTCTCAATTCCGTCCTCAGCACCTCTAAAACTTTGCAAAGCGCCTAAATCATAGCGTGTAAGCAATTCTCCAATTTGCATCTTCGTGAGTTTGGTATAGACAGCCATAATTAATTCAACAATCCAGGCCCAATCAAAATGGGGCTAGAGAATCTATGCAGCGCGGCATAAATACTCTGGCCCCAATCACTATTCGGTAGCACAGAGGCTACTATCGATCGCCCGGTGCCATATAGAACCAGATCGGTCGCTTCTCACCCGACGCCTGCATCGCAGCCCTTGCAGCCAGCAGAATTTCACCGACTTCGGTCTCACCGAAGAACCAGTTCGTGCCGGCCCACGCTGCCGGTATATGATCGCTTAAACCGAGGGCAGCAAGCTCATAATAGCCGCGAATGTCCTGTGCAACTCTAGACGGGATTCCTGGAATACCCGCCTGCTTCCACGGCGTGCCATCCACTACCCTTATCAGCGCTTCGATGGCGCGTTCCAGTTCATCGACACTAATTACCCGACCCGTGCCAGCGCGATTACCATACCTGGCTATGCCGCGGTCATAGGCGGGTCGCAGTCCGCGGAATTCGTCGATAACCGCAGGCAGCTCCTCGTTTGAGCGAGGCGGTAACGGGCAAGCCAGCCCTTCCGCGCCGCCCTCTTCGACGGACTCCGCAAATTCTTCCAGCACCGGCTGTTGCGCTTGCAGTAGTGAAAATGCATGACTCAGAACTCGGTGTTGAAATTCTGCATCATCGGGTTTTCCTAACGGGCGTCCCAGGGGAAAATCGCATAGCAAACCACGCGGTGGTGCCGTGCTCTCGATTTGTTTCCGCACCGAACCCAGTGCAACAGTGGCTATACCTGCAGTCTCGAATATGTGCGCTAGCGTACTCACGGTACGCGTGCAAAGAGGTCAGACCGGGGTGAAGATTACAACGTCGACACCGGATTCCTTCAAAAATTTGGCACCGGCCGGCCCGCTGTCCGTGCGTATGGCACTGAGGTCGAACTGGTTGCCCGCATAGGACAGGTGGATATCCGACACCTTGCCAATCTTGCCGACGGCTTCGAGTTCATCGAGGCGATCCAATGGAATCACCGTATTGAAATCCGCGGCGAAACCAATAGCGTCGAAATTCGGGCTCCAGTGACCGGTCTGATAATCCCGCTTGCGGTTATCCAGCACCCGGTAACCGACATCGGCCGGCGCAAAATCTTCCTGTCCTTCATGGTGTAGCGAAGCGGTACTTACGATAGCGACCGTAGCCTCGCTCAGCTCCGGCGGCTGTGTGAAGGCGACCTGTTCGAATACCGGCGCCTCCATGTCTTCCGCCATGGCTTTCACTTGCGTATCTGACATGTTAACCCTCGCTTAACTAATTCTTATGCTCTATTCGTACTGTGGCCTATACTACCTTGCTTGCTGGAGTGTTCCTATTCATTAGCCACGTAGAGATATTATGAAAGTAGAAAACAAGCTACATCCAGACAGTGATCAAATGCAGGGATTTCAGGAAGGGGATCTGGATACGCCGATCTTCATGGTGAACCTGCTCAAGTTCAAGGACAAGGCCGAGTATGGGGACGGTCGTGAAACCGAGGCCAGCGGTGCGGAGGCTTATGGCATCTACGGCAAAGAAGTGCAGGCCCACATCGAGAAAGTCGGCGGCAAGAGAGTCTTCGGTGGTAACGTAAGTCGCCTGATGCTGGGCGAAGTGGAAGAGTTGTGGGACATGGTGGCTATCGTCATGCACCCCAGCAGGAAAGCCATGCTTGCCATGATTCAGGATGCGGCCTACCAGGCGAGTGCGATCCACCGCACGGCAGGTCTTGCCGGGCAGCTGAATATCGAAGTCAAGGGATGTTCTTTCTTTGAGGAATAAAAGCCTGGCTAGACTCCGGTCAGATCAAGCAGATTGCTTAACGCATTGAGCGCCGGTGGATAGTGTGCCAGTTTGGCCGGGGCCAAAAAGAAAAGGGGCCCAGAGCAGTGATACTTCCCTGCTCTTGGCCCCTTTGTTGATCTCGAGTTGACTACTTCAGATTGGAATAGTTCGTCGAGCTCATCATATAAGATTCGATAGAGATGCGAACGGCGTACTTCTGTCGCAAGGCTTCCCAGGCTGGATCCGCGGCGAATCCTGCCCACACCTGCTGCCTGTGTGCCCGGTCGCGATACGCCAGCATCCACACCAGTGTGTTGGGATCATCTAGCCGCTGCCATACGGCAACAACTTCAGCACCGTGTTTTTCAAAGATCGCCACTTCCTCTTCTCTGAAGCGCTGATGCAGGTCATCGATGCCACCCTTGCCATCGACCGCAGCCTGGGCAGTGTACATGCGAAGCTCGAAGCAGCGAGCATCAGTACCTACATTCTTCGAAAACTCGGCGGACAAGTCTCCAGCTGGACCACAGGGTTGTGGTGCTTCTCCGGCATTGGCAAATCCAATAAGCCCGAAACTCATGATGATTGTTAGAATTATTTTTTTCATATTTCTCTCCTGTATGTTTTGCGCTATCCAACGCGGCCAAATTAATCTATTCGTACGAAAACCTATTTTCGATATAAAACTACAAACTTACTCGTCTGACCCTGTATCGAAGGATCAAACACGCTGTTGTCCAGTGGGTCGTCAGCATTCTTGTGCAAATTGGAGCTTCTAGTCACACTCAGCCCTGCCCTTCCAGCAAGGTTGGCTACAACCCCTTCGCCGATACGGTGCAATGTCCCACCCACTTCAGGGCCGGCGCTCGTCTCTGCAATATGGTCTACCACCAGAAATACACCGCCCGGTTTTAGCACTCTGGCGATTTCCTGGAAAGATCCTGCGGGGTCGCCCAAGGTTACATTCTCACCAGGCGCGAACCAGAGTTCATGGGGACCCATAATCCAGGTCACCATATCGACAGAATTGTCTGGGGCATCCAGCGCATCGAAATTAGTCTTACTCAGCCTGACATTGGGCAAGCGATTCCCTGCCACTCGATTGTCTGCTGCTTCGCCGAAGAAGCCATCGAACGCACCCGGGTTCTGCATGATGACACTGCCGGCCGCACCCACTGTACGACTCAGTATTTCAGTGTAATAACCCCCACCGGCCTCCATCTCGAGTACCGTCATGCCTGCTTCGATACCGGCGAACGCGAGTACCTCTAATGGCATGCGCCTGCCGTCATCGGCAGCATCTTCACTCGGCCGATCGCCATGAATCAGCGCATTGGCTACCAAATCGGCAGAAGTCCCGTCTGCCAGTGTGAATGAGCTAAAGACCAGCAGGCTGCTTCCAGCCAGGGTGATAAGTAGCTGTCTGAATTTGTTCATGAGTTACTCCTGTCTCGATTTGCTTTTAACGAACCGCAGATTCTTATTGATCGCGGAGGCATCCCTCCGGTTAAGTCCAGGGAGCCACTGATTAAAGGACAAATTCGAAGAAATAGCTATAGCTGTTCCGGCCAAAGCAGGTCCGAGGGGTGGGGTACGCGGGAGACCAGCGGGATCACCCTGGGAATATAAAGCTCTGTAAAAGCCTTCGCCTCGCGGTGTCTGTCCAGGTGTTCCTGGGTCTCCCATTGTTCGACTAGAAGAAATTGTTGCTGGTCTGCCTGAGAATGGTAAACCTCGAAGCGCATACAACCCTGCTCATCGCTTGAGAGCCTGGCCTGTTCTTGTAACAGTATCTTCACTTCATCCACGTCACTTGCTTTGGTGACGGTTAACATTACATTGTTGTAAATCATAGTCTCATTTGTTGTCGCGTCTTAGCGCTTTAAAAACTTTGGTTTCCCAGGGCCGAAGCGACAATAACATGCTCATGCCACGCTTCTTGTCGAGTGACAACTTCTCATCTTCCAGGTGCAGATCGTTGAGTTCGTTCGCCAGCTTATTAAGCTTGACCTTGATTATGTCAATCGATTTGTCAGACAGTGTGGAAGTAGCAAAGAGGCGGACTTCATGCTGCTTATCGAACTTGGAATCGAAAAATTCTGATTGCAATTGTTTTTCGAAGAAATTCTCAATTGGCCCAGATGTTATCCAGCTGAATTTTCTGGAGATGAGTAGCGTGTAGCGATTGCCAGGCAACATATTGATCAATTTCATTCGGTCCAGCTTTGCCATCATGTTGATGCCTTCATGTTCCGAGATGTCATAAGTCTGAATAATTTCTTCAAAACTCCAACCGTTTAGCAGGCAATGAGCAAAACACAGCAGCTTGGCGTCATTGGCAAATTCTTGCTCCTGTTCTAAGCTAAGCTGGTCGATCTTCTCCGACCGTTGTTCAATCAGGGTGACCAGTCCAACCAGGTCTATCCCAAGGTAGTCACAGATTTTTTCGATTCGCTCCAGTGTGAAGTTGCCCTCCGCAAACAAACGCTTCACGCTGGAGTGTGAGAGTGAAAGCACCTCTTCCAGATCCTCATAGGTCTTGCCCTGGTGTTTCAGTTCCAGTTTAAGTGCGTCTACCAGTTGATCGCTCTGCGTCATGCTGAAGTCTCTACTTGAATAACAGGCGGGGCGTGCCAGTTGCGCTGAACCACTAGGGAGCCTATGCACAAGTAGTAGCTCCCTGGTAAGACTATCCGGCTCGGCAGCAATTTGCCATAAGAAGCGCTGTAAAGCTGCCAAAGCATAGTAAACTCAGCGCTTCGTATTTCTATGATGGCCTCTTACGCCCACGGATATCCACTATGCCCCCGATAGCACCAGCCACAAGAACCCGCATCGTACGCGGTGACAAACGCGCAGACTATGACGCCAAGAGTATAGAGGCGGTGCTCGATAGCAGCTTTCTCTGCCACGTAGGCTTCACCATCGACGCCGAAGCACGAGTCCTTCCCACAGCCTACGTACGCATCGGCGATGCAATCTATCTGCACGGGCACTTAAAAAATCAGATGTTGAATGCATTGCTAGACGGGCAAACCGTTTGTGTCTGCGTCACTCTGCTGGACGACCTGGTACTGGCGCGCTCCGGATTCCATCATTCGGTTAACTATCGCTCGGTTACATTGTTCGGCACGGCAGAACAAATCATCGGCGACGAAAAAGTTGAAAAATTGGATCTGCTCCTGAACCACATGGTACCGGACCGTGCTGGCCACTTGCGAGTGCATACTCAAAAAGAACTGAATGCCACTCTGGTAGTCAAGATACCAATCGATGAGGCAGCTGCCAAAATTCGTACAGGACCACCCATCGACGCCGAGAAAGACTATGAGACCGATATCTGGGCCGGGGTTATCCCCATCGACACTGTCATGGGAAACATCGAAAGATGCCCTCGACTGGATGAGTCTGTACCGACCCCGGAACACGTGCTGCAATTCCTGGAGAAGGGCAAGCTATTCGTTTAAGGTAATCAGCAGCAAGCAAATCAGAACAACAAGAGCAGAAACAAGAATATGATAAGAAGCATTCTGAAGTGGCTCAGCATAGGATTCGGATCGATCGTGGTGGCGATGGGTCTATTCTATAGCTACATGCGGCTGCACGATGGCCCTGTCGAGTTTGTCCCTCGGTTTACCATCAGCGTCGGTGGGCCGTTTCGTAGCGGCGAAATAGCCGCCTCCCCCACCGACTGGACCTTTCTGAAAGACCGTGAAGAGATCGAGATGGAAACCCTCAACTTGGGCACCTCGAAAACCATCTGGATCTCCGTGGTAGACGGGCGCATGTTTATTGCCAGCGGTCGCCGTAACACCTGGATCGGTCAGCTGTGGAAGCAATGGCCGCAACGCGTCAGTGAGGACGACCGAATTATCCTGCGCGTAGATGACACGCTCTATGAACAACGCCTCAAACCCATTACCGAAGGGCCGGACGTCATCGCGGCAATGACCGAGAGCAGCCGCAAGTACGGCAGAGGCGGTGCGCCCCGCGATGATTCTATCGCCAGGGAATTCGTGTGGCTGTTTGAAGTAATGCCCAGGTAACACGTTACTGCGTAGGCTTAGGTGAGCTTCTTAGCAGCAATAAGAAGGGAGCCGAAGCGATAATTATCAACATCATGAGTTTAAAGTCGTTGACGTAGGCTATCGTTGCCGCCTGCCGATTAATCTCTGCATCGAGTACACCCAACACACTTGAGGTGGTGGTAAGCAGGGCATCGGCTAATTCGTTTCTATCTCAAAATCTGCCGTGGCTGAGAGGATCTCCCTGATTGCCCGCCGGTCTTCTGCATTGAGATGAGCAAAGTCCCAGCTACTATCCCTACCCAGTAGTACATCGTTTATGCGTTCGAACAACACATCCTCAACCGGGCCAGGCAGACCTGCGAATGCTTCGGAATAAATCAGGTAACTTAAAGGGTATTCAAACAAACGGGTGTCCAGATTCAATTCACGCAGGGATCGTCCACGGTCGTCCATTGGACCGAGACTCTCAAACATCTCCGTGAATCCAGACTCTCCAGAAATCGGGCTGGTGAGGCCCTCCTGTCCGACCATGAACATGGAACGCAGCAATTCTTCGCTTAGAGATTCGATCTCGCGCTGTACCTGAGCGGGTTCACGCTGTTCGTCAGCCAATGCCTCCCTGGCATTAAAATTTACTCGGGAGATCAGGTTCTGCACCTCGACCTGGTGCTCGATCAGCAACAAGGCCACGATGTCGCTTTTCCCGGTGATGTAAGGCCCGGTATCGAGCAGGTCATCCAGATATGTACGATTGCCAGCCTTTGCCAGATTCTGCGGTTCCAGATCGGTAGCACTGTCTACGATGACATTACCCAGATGCAGTTGATCGCCGTGGTTGCCTGTCACATACCAGCCTCCCCAGCGACTGCTCAGGGGTGTACGACTGGTGGTCATGATATGGCCCTCGTGTGAGATTAACTGCCCCATACGGCCGGTGTAACTTGAACTCATCATGAAGCGCGGCGTGCCGCCACCGGTCATGCTGAAGCTGTCATGGCAGCGCAAACACAGATGCATCTGGCGTTCGATAATCAGTTGATCAGTTTCCTGTTGCTGCAGCGTATATAGTACAGGGCCCAGGTTTGGATCCATGGCCGCGAACTCGAGAGCTGGCGCGCCGGGTATCCAGGCGACGTAGGCCTCGTCGTTAAAATAGATTGCCCGCGGAGTCGCGGCAGATATCAGATCCACCTGCAGGCTGGTCTTGGAGAAAACCAGCAGCTGCGTCGAGCTGTCGATTTCCAGCGCTTCCAACACAGAATCCAGATAGCCTCTTTCTGCATCAAACTGAAGTGCCAGGTCTCCCCTATTGAGACGCTCTTGTAGTTGAGAGACCGCATCGCTTGTGTGTGCCGACCCATACCCGATGACCGGAAACTCCTGGTCATATAAAAGGGAAGACTGGCCATGGACTGGGCTGACCAGTAGCAGCAGCCATGCGCCAACAACTAATCGGAGTCTGAATATTTGATGGCCGGAGAACATGGGACTGATAATCAGCAAATCAGGGCAGGCGATAGGCGAATACATAGCCACCCAGCGGATCTTCCTCTTCGGCTTGTAGCGGTTCGTATCCAGAACCCTGGGTTGAGTTAAATACGGGAACGACCACGATGACAGTCTGCTTTCCTGTAGGAGACAGGTAGCTCATAGGTGTTCCCTGGGCAGTATAGGGAATAGGCTGACTCCATAATTCCCTACCGTCACGAATATTAGTCGCACGCACCGTATTGTCAAACGCGCCAGCACTGAATATCAGCCCTCCGGCGGTCGTGACCGTGCCTCCGGTCTGCGGGGTGCCAACGGTTAGTGGAAGTCGTGTCGGGATGCCTAGTGGACCGGTGTGCTTGGCAGTACCAATGGGTTTTTCCCACAACAATTCTCGAGTTTCCAGGTCCACTACACCGAGAATACCGTAGGGTGGTTGCATGCATGGGACGTGTAATGGCGACATGAAGCGCTGGGTGTTATGACTGTAAGGCGTTCCCAATTGGCTGCCGGCAACACCCTCGGGTAGTTCATCTCGAGGGATGAGTGTTAATTGATTCGCCATAAACAGCGGATTCACGATCATGAGGTTGTTCACCTCATCCACGCTCACACTGCCCCAGTTGAATCCACCGGTTGCGCCGGGATTTTGTAAAATTGTGCCCACGCCCGGCACCGTAAAATGACCCTCGTGACGCATCTTCTGATACTCGATACGACACCACAGCTGGTCCAGGGGTGTTATGCCCCACATCTTCGCCTCGCTAAGCTGCATGCGAAAATCCGGCAGATCCATCGTGAAGGGCTGGGTTGCAGCCACATAGTCTTCCGGAACACCGCCAGTTTGCGGAACCGGCAGCTCCTGAATATCAAAAAGTGGTTCTCCGGTTTCACGGTTTAATACGAATACTTCACCACGTTTGGTGGGTTGTAGGACTGCCTTAACTTTTTCGCCATTGTCACCGGGCAAATCGATCAGCGTGGGTTGCGAGGGAACATCGTAATCCCAGATATCGTGATGCACGGTTTGGTAAGACCAGCGCACATTGCCCGTGTCACCCTCAATCGCAACAACCGAACTGGCATATTGATCGCTTACCTCAAGGCGATAGCCGCCGAAGTAATCGGGAGTCTCATTGCCGGTAGGTGCATAGATAAGTCCCAGCTCTTCATCGACACTGAACAGACTCCACACATTGGGAGTCCCTCGTGTGTAGACTTCACCCCGCAGCGGCTCGCTGGAATTACCGGGCCGACCCATATCCCAAGCCCAGGCGAATTCCCCCGTGATCGCATTGAACGCCCGCACTACTCCTGAAGGCGGCCCCACCGAGCGGTTATCGATTACCCAGCCACCTACCACGGCATTGCCGCTTACGATTCCCGGTGGCGAGGTTTGAAAATTGGCGATACGTGGATCGTTGCCCATGCCGATGGTCAGGTTTATTTCACCCTGGTCACCAAACAACGAACAGCGCTCACCTGTCAGGGCATCTACAGCGATCAGCCTGGCGTCAGTTGTATTGCTAAGAATGCGTTGCTGGCATTCACCATCATAGTCAGGCGGGGCCTGGTAGTAGGACACACCTCGGCAACCCGTTGTAAAGTAACGCGCGGCGGCCAGGTGGGCAGGATCAATCAGTGGATCAAATTGCCAGCGCAGGTCTCCACTTTCTGCGTCCAGTGCGATGATGATGTTGCCACCGGTGCACATATAGAGCAGCTCACCCACCTGCAGTGGCGTTCCCTTGAATGCACCGCCCGCTCCGGTGCGATGGGTCCAGGCCAGTTCCAGGTCGGCCACATTGCCGCTATTGATCTGCTGCAGAGGTGAGTAACGCGTCCCTTTCAGACTATTGCCATAACTCGGCCAATCGGTTGCCGTGTTGACAGTATTAATACCACTGCGGGACGACATCTCTGTGACTTCATAGCCGGTACCATCGTCGAATACGAATACCGTGATTACCAGTGACAGCGCAACACAGGCTTTGGCGATCGGTGAGGCAAACAGCGGTGGCGGATTACCCTGGTACAGTGGCCTGCGCAACCAGGGTGTCAGGAACCAGATTCCAATAGCGCCGAAGGGTAGAATGCGCGGCGCCAGTGCCCACAGATTGGTGCCGGACTCCGTGAATGACCAGGCAATGGTGAAGAATAGCCAACCACCGTAGATAAGCGATCCCTGGGGATAGCTGTTCCATAAACACCATGCGCAGGCGCCCAGTGTAATTCCTGCCAACAGGTAATAAAACGAACCTCCCAGAAACACCAACTGTAGACCACCCAATCCAAGAGGAATAGCGATCAGGATAAGAAGTATGGGGAATAGGCGTGGGGGTTGAATTTCGATGCTGCCAGTCATGCTGCAGGCTTCCTCTTTCAGTAGTCTTATTCTTATCAGGATTGCACGTAACTCGTCGGCAGGAAATTACTATATCCCATTAACCTAACTCGTCGGCAGGAAATTACTATATCCCATTAACCTAACTCTAGCCATTGACATGCAGTGACTTGCATAAATCTGGCACTGAAATTTTCAACTAGCGCGGGAGCGGAAGAGTGGCGAGATTATCCTATCCGATATAGAGGGCGGATCAGGGAATCACCAAAAGGAAGGGGCTATCCTACGATCAGAGAGCAGCAATGATTGGGAACCATGATTAATGCTACAACAAGCCTTCCGCTTCGAGCCGTTCCTGCACCCGCGCACCGCGCAGAATATTCACCATGCCATAGTTGCCTTCGTGGCAGGCATACTCATAAAGCAGGCCATCCACCTTGGTCATTGAAACGATGCCCGTGAATATGTCTGAATAGGTAGACGGGTCGTCGACGGTGAACTCGTAGTCGACAGTATAGGGCCCTACACGGGTCAACTTTTCTGTGAGAACTTTGTCATAGGAAGTACCGGTTGATCCGAAGCTCGGCGACAGGTCGTTGAAGTTTTTGGTTACTATTACGAGCGTATCGCCATCCCAGTAGCCACGTGAATCACCCGTGTAAAGTCTCACTATGTCATCGAGTTCAGCCAGTTCCGCTGCGGAGTCATAAAGTGGAACCACGCGGGCATCGTGAATCATTTCTGTCATCAGTACAACGGTGTCTTTACTTTGAACGATCTGTACATTGTTGTTATACAGGCTTGGTACAAACGGCGGGCCAGCATTGAAGCCGATGATGCATCTCTCGGATAGACCTCGGTCTTCGGGGCCATCCGTACCGATTCCACCGGCACCTAATCGCACGGGGCGCGTACCGCTGGTAGTTCCTCCACCATAAACACCTTGCGCGGTTACCGCACCTTCGGCCAGCTCCGGCATCCTACCATCGGTCGGATAGACGATATGCGAAGTACGTACATTGCCACCAATACCGGCATTCTCAATCCAGAAATCATTATAGGACTCATCGACACCCCGGATTGGCAGAGCCGAGTCTGAATTAGCATCGGCTTCAGTACGGCGAGCCTGAGCATCCGCGATTTCTTCCTCGGTGAGGAATTGTCGTTCCCCAAATCGACTCGGGCGCTGCATGGGTACGTTAGATGAAAAATTCCAAACCCCCTGCAGATCAGCCTGATCCCACTCAGTGCGCGGCGCCTCGAAGTCCTGGGCAGATAGGGCCAGCGAGTAGGTGGCGGCAAAACCCAGCAGAATCAATGAGCTTATTGTTTTCATGGCGTGCTCCCAGAAGACCTTAAAAAGCAGTTTATTTAGCTGACAGACGATAGCCTATTCGTGCTACGAACACAATTCAGTTGGCAGCCGGTATACGCCACAGACTGACCACAGGCAGTGTTCGGTTCTCCCGCCGGGTTCTGCGTGCCCGCGTGGCACAAGCTGATCCGCAGTGCGCTGACAGTGCTACTTAAGTGGAGAGAAAACAGTTGGATCCAGGAACTGGTTAACCACATTGATCACGATCGGCCCATCTGCTATCGACGCGTCCCACATTTCTGTCCACTGCGGGTCTGCACCGAATGCCTGCCAGGAAGCTACAGCGGATTCACGACTCTCGTGAGCCACCATATAGACCATGGTGTTGTTCGACAGCTCCTCATCATCGGGAATCCAATAGCCAACACTGGTCATGCCGTGCTTGATGAACAGATCGATTTCACCTCCACCGAAGCGCTGCAGCAGCGCCGGTAGCTGGCCCTCGGCAGTGGTATAGGTGCGCAGCTCGTAGACTAACTGGTTCTGCGCCAGCACCGTAGTTTGTGTTTGAAAAATAATGCCAGCAGCGAAGGCGATGGCAATCGTAATGGCAATAGTAGCAAATTTTTTCAGCATGCTGAGATCCTCAGATTTGTTATTCTCATTCCAGCCTAGAGTAAATCGGCAAAGAGTACAAACCGCTTCGAAGGCGTACCACAGCAAGCGACGTGAGCTGATCGGCAAGACTACCGATACGCCGTATCGAAGACCTGCTTTTTGAATACGCCTGTCATGAGAGCAATCACGGCCTGGCTGGTATTCTGACTGGCGACGCTACGAGTCCATGGGCATGGACGGTGACGGCACGCCTAAGGAATAATTAGTGGGTTACAAGGGATACTCAATCCGGCGCCGTCGCCAGATCATCCTTTATTGATCGTGCAGCATAATAAAAGTGCCATGTTGACCATAACATGATCGCAGGAAGCAATATCACCATGGCATAACGTAAAGATTCTGATCCAAATGAAGGCTCAAGAGAATCACTTAAAACCCCAACCAAAAATGGTCCCAGACCGAGACCGATGACATTTATGACCAGCAGAAAAATCGCTGAGGCGGTGGCGCGCATACGCAGACCAACCAGTCCGTGAGTGGTAGCAATAGAGCAACCCAGATAGACGTTGTGAAATAGCCCAGGAAGAAATGCGAAAATCAGCGCGACGTATTGATTGCCTGCAAGATAAACTACGAACATGGGGGGCACACACAGTAGAGTAGCTATCGCCGGCAGCCACAAATACCAGCGTTTATCACGAATGGCTAACTTATCAGCAAGTAGGCCTCCGGCAAAAACACCGATTGCGGCACATAAGCCCGATGATATAGCCAGCCAGGTGCCAAGCTCTCCAGTAGTCATCTCATGGCTGCGGATAAAGAAAGAAGTTGCCCAGGTGACGTGTCCATATCCAGCGAATGCGTTAAGCCCACCGGCCAGCGCCATATGCCGGAAGGTTCGCCGCTTCCAAAGCAGAGACACTACCTCCACAAAAGATGCCTGAGCATCGGAGACTTTTTTATTCTCAAGCAAACCACGAATTGGATCTTTAATGGTGCCGCGAACCAGAAATGCCAACAGAATACCCGGCACTCCTACCACCATGAATGCAACTCGCCAACCGAAAAATTCGTTAAGCCATCCTCCCAGGAGAAACCCGAAGAGAATACCTATATTGACGCCCATCGAATAAAATGCCAGCGCACTAGCACGCTTAGCGGGTGGGAAAATATCGGAGACGATCGAATGAGACGGCGGGCTGCCACCCGCTTCCCCTATACCGACACCTATCCTGGCTGCCAGGAGCTGCGTGTAGTTTTGCGCAAGACCGCTGATAGCGGTCATGAAACTCCATATTCCGACCGACATGGCAACGATATTTCTGCGGTTCCCTCTATCCGCCCAGCGAGCAATAGGAATCCCTGCTGTGACATAGAACATTGCAAATGCAAAACCGGTTAGCAGACCAAGCTGGCTGTCTGACAAGGAAAGATCGACCTTAATGGATTCCTGCAATACGGAGAGCAACTGCCGGTCTATAAAATTGAAGGCATACACAATGGTGAGCAATACCAGTGCATAGTTTCTGGTGGCACTGCTATCGTAAGGGTTGTCAACAGGTGCTGTATAAACAGGGCTGACTTCACCGCTTTCTTCAGTATCAGTTAATTCCGCCATGACAATTCCTGCTTATAATTATTTGACCGACTGTTTTATTTGAATCAATTCTACATCACGGGGACAGGGGACACCCATAAAATAGCAAATTAGGAGCCGTAAAAGGAAATTTCCTTTGTGCTCGGCATCACTAAAGTTATACCACCAATCGAGACTGCGCCAGATGCCATGGTAATATCGCCCTGCTAGACGAAGTCGACCCCGCCCGAGCATGTATTCAATGTAGTAGTTATTTGGTAGGAGCGCACATGCCGCCAATCCATAATTTTATTGGTGTCCCCTTTAATCCTTAGAATTTAAACGCAGTTGTGGATAGAGGGTACGGATGCATTCAGGACAAAGCCCATGGGAGAACTCGGCTTCGGAATGCTGCGTGATTTAGAGCTCGATCTGTTGATAGTAACCCTGGTCATCACGAATTTTCTTACAGCTGGCGCAGATTGGAAGCAGCCCGGAAAGCATCTTCACCTTGCGCATGGCCTGGAAAGACTGATATCGGGCTCGATGATGATGAGCCGATGCAGTGACGCTCATAAGCGTGGCGAACACGGCTGCCACTACCATTACAGCTCGATTGGTAATAATTTCTTCATTAGCAGATGAGAAAATAACAAAGCCTTCACCAAATATCATGATCAGCGCGGGCACAAGCGTCCAGACACCATAGCTAGGGAAGGCAATGTGGGCGGCGAAGATGAAAACAGTCATCACGGTGACAATGCGTATCCCTGAAACATCGCTGGTTGCATGAAAGGTAACCACTGCAATCGCAACACACGTCGCAAAAATAGTGGGACTCCAATCCAGGACCGTGGCGCTTCGGTATGTCCTCACGACTCATATCAGAAACGCTCCCAGAATCATGAGCCCGGTTCTTAGCAAGAAACCAAATTGAAATTCGGCACTGCTCGCCAACACGGGAATATCAATCACAGAAAACGCAAACAAAAACCCCACTGAAGCGAGCATGATGGCGATGATCTGCCGCATATCGTCTTCAAGATAATGGTCGCGATAGGCCGATTCTTCTTCGAGTGCGCCGCTGGGGAACATGACGTGCCATAGGGGTATGACAGGCGTTCGTTTTGGACCGGCGTCAAGTATCATTAATTCAAGCCTTTAGTCATGATCCTAATTTTTTACAAGTCCTTCATAGAGGGGAGGCTCATCATGAGAAAGCCGGTAAAGGCGGCGCTGTTTACTGACAGGCTAGGATCAACTTTGGTTTTCATATCGTTAATAATGGATCGGAACTCCTGGTAAAATTCCCAGTAAGGTTGTGGCCTGTACAACAAAGAGTGCAGCTCGAAATGTGCAATTACGCCTTTGGCGGTTGTGGGCTTTACAAAAACCTCGTCTTGCGGTCGAAAATAAACTGGACAGATGCTAATCAGTGACCATTTAGCGATTTTTCCAATCTTCATTATATCCAGTATTTTTTCAAAGCCTTTTTGTTCATCGCCATGCAATTGTTGCTTCAGCCCAGCTACCAATGCATTCTTTTCTTTTGGTTCGAGACCATTGGCAAAGTCTCTAAATTTCGGCTTTTCAAAAACGGAGACCATAGAGGATCGGCTAACGATTTTTATCATATTCTCGATAATATTCGACGTGTCCCGGAAATTTTTCTTAGCAAAACTTTCCTGGGTTAACGTAATCATCTTTTCCATCTTGTGCTTCTTGCCGATTGCCGCCATTTCAGGATCGAGGAAGCCGGCGGGGTAGCGGTTCAGAAACCAGAATTCCGCCTGTTTTAGTTTTTCAAGATTCATGCTGACTCGCCAGAAAGTGTCTAATTATCGCTCGGTAAAAATGAATAATTAGCAGAATACTCTAGCATCTGAGCCATGAAATCATCCGGGTATTCAATTCGTACATCGCTTACTTCGCCATTTATGTCTGTTGCTACAACCCGCGGATTGATAAAGCCTGAATAGGGTGCTACATCGAGAGTGGCATAGCGCTGCAAGACCTCGGCGTGCAATTCCTCGTCTACCTGGGTGCCGTAATTCTCCACCAGGTCTCTGGCTGCCTCAAAATCGCCTTCAGATTTGATGCGTTGGATTTCCTGCAGCAGGCGGCCGAATATGACGCGCAGTTTCTCGTAGTCATTGATTACAAAGTAAGTCTCGCCATCGCGTTCAACACGCTCTATCACGTTTTCTTCAAGCCCCTGCTCGTAAGACCACAGCGCCACTAGTTGACGGTTTCGCATGTGGGCTTCTTCGACTAGCTCGCCCGGTTGCAATCGATACAGCTGTGTCATCGCGCCGCTACGAATATAGCCATCGTATTCGGATCGGCCTACATCCAGACTATCCATGACCCCGATCTCGATTAGCATTGGATCGAGAATATAGTACAGCGCAACCAAATCGGCGCGGCCTTCTTCCAATGTGCTGGCATATTGCCTTAGGGTTTCCCGCGTGGTGCCCACGCCTTCATTGATCTGGCCGGAGGCATGGCCGATGACCTCATGCATATCCGTATGCAAGTCTCCCGCTTGTTCCGAGTGAGCGCGACTGCGGCTGATCTCTTCCGGGGAATAGGCAAATTCTTCGAGCGTCTTACTCGGCGATGCGTTATAGGCACCAACGATGTTGGAAAGGCTAACGGACTTCGAACCATGCTCTGCCCGGATCCAACTCGAGTTGGGCAGGTTTATACCGATTGGTGTTGCGGGCGAAGAGTCTCCCGATTCCATCACTACGGTAATGGCCTTGCCATCGATTCCGGTGACGTCTGCTTTCTTATGCAGACCCAGAATCGGTGAGTTGTCTTCGAACCATTGAGCACGTTCGCCAATAGCAGAAATTCTGCGAGTCGCTGCTTCATCCCGAAATGCCACAACCGATTCAAATGACCCTCGGTAGCCCAGGGGGTCGTTGTACACTTCGATAAAGCCATTAATTACATCGATGAGTGATTCTGTATCCTGCACCCAGGCAATATTGTAGGCATCGAAATCTTCAAGATCTCCGCTGCGGTAATACTTGACGAGCAATTCAAGCGCTGTTTTTTGCTTGTCATTTTCAGCGACAGTGATTGCTCTTTCCAGCCAGTACACAACTTGTTCCAATGCCGCGCTATACATGCCACCAACGCGCCAAACTTGTTCCGTAACTTCCCCATCCACTTTAATCAATTTCGAATTCAATCCATGCGATACAGGATTTTCATCACTTGAATCTGACCTGGCGGCATAAAAGTCAATCACCTCTTGTTCGGTTACACCTTCATAAAAATTAACCGCTGAAGTAACAACCTTATCTACACCATTGGCGGTATTGACTTTTTTCGCGTCCAGCGTCGGATCGAACAGAATCGGTGTTAATTCAGCAATTAGCTGGTCGACATCCTGGTTTTCCCGCAACGGGTAATTTGCCGAAGCGGCGCTATTGGTGACTAATTCGGCGAAAAACTGCTGATCGAATAACGGAGTAAATTTTGCGCTGGAATAATGATGATGAATGCCATTGGCAAACCACATTTGCTTGGCGTAGGTAATAAAATTATTGAAGCTCTCGGTGTTTCTATCGCCGTTGTAATGCTGGATTACTTCTTCGATGGTACGACGAATTCGCAGATTATGTTTATAGTTCTGGTCATACATAATATCTCGTCCCGACAGGGCGGCCTGAGACAGGTAGTACAGTAATTCCTTCTGGCTAGTGCTTAGGGCGTCGAAACCTGCTACCTGGTAACGCAACATCCGTATATCGGCGAAGCGATCGGCTTCGTAGGCGAAACTGTTCTCATCCACTGGCTCAATGAGTTCGCTTGGGGTAGCTTCGAAGTTTTCGGCGACTTGCGGCATTTCCACTTCAGTAGATGAGGCTGTGCTGCTATCGCTCGCGTCCCCGCATGTCACTAACACGCTGGCACAGAGAATGGCGCCTAGTAGTCGAATCAGGTATTGGAAATACTCGTTGTGCATCATTTTGTTTTTCATTTGCTCAGTCCCGAAAGTGTAAGTGGCCGTTTAGCCTGGAGTTTCTGTGAGGGTATACGTAGAATAAAAACTATCTACTTCTAAGTCTACGACTTCTTTATCAGAAGTAACTCTCCTGCCTGCCCCAGTACTCCTTGGAAATCTCTCTAAATGACCACCACATTAGGCAATCTAAGCTGGTCATCGGTTTGGTTTCAATCTACTGCTGTGGTTTCGTCTGTCTAAAGAAACAGATAACGATTGCTATGGCCGTGAGTACAGACAGCATCGTGACCGCGGCCGTTGATAAGCCGAGATCCAGGGATTGAATACCCAGCGCAGCCAGGCCGGCCAGCCCCACCGACATCAGCGCCTCGCCGGCGATGACTCCCGAAGAGAACAGCATGCCTCGATGCAGGACGCGGTCATGGTCGGCGACCGGCTTATCTTTTGAATATAGATGCGCCATGATGCCACCGATTAGAATTGGTGTAGCTAATCCGAATGGAAGGTACATGCCCACCGCGATGGGCATCAGGTGTGCACGGAATTTGTACTTGTTCTTTTTTAGATACCAGTCGATAGCAAGAATGATAATACCGACCAACACGCCGTAGCCGATCATGTTCCAGGGGAGTTCACTCTCGCCGGAAAAGCCTCTGGCCAGAGAGGCGAACAGGCTGGCTTGTGGTGCAGATAACTCCCGTCCACCGATGCCGCCCTCGATATTGTTATGCAGCAGATTTAGCACCGGCGGCATGACGAAGGCGGCGACACAGACACCGGCAATCTGCATCATCTGTTGTCGAAACGGTGCTGCACCGACCATGGAACCAGTCTTCAGATCATTACACACGTCACCGGCGGTAGCGGCGACGCAACAGACGATGGCGGCGATGCCGAGAGTGGCCACCATGGCCTCCGTACCGCTGTAGTTAAACAACCACAACATACCACCGGCTACCAAAACAGCGGTGATGGTCATGCCAGAAACCGGGCTGTTTGAATTGCCTACCAGTCCGACGATGTAGCTGGCCACGGCAGTAAAGAAGAATCCCATCACTATCATCACCACGGTAGAGAGCAGAGTAATTCCGAATCCGCCGGTGAAGCGCCAGTTGACGAAGGCCAGCACCGCCATACAAGCCAGGCAGATTGCAAGAATTGCGGAGCTGGGAATATCGCACTCCAGATCGTGTTGCACTAAGGCGCCGCTTGACAAGTTTTTTCTGAGTTCATCGACTGCAGCAACCAGGCCATGTCACACCGATACCAGCGAGGCAAAACCACCCAACACCATGGCGCCCACTCCCACGTACTGAATTTGGGAGCTCCAGATCTCGTAAGCGCCATCGACGGCACCGCTAAACTGATCACCATTTCCATATAATGGAAGCGCGATCAACCAGGAGATGGCTCCGCCGATAAACACCATCGCGGCAACGTTCAGCCGCACAATAAAACCGATGGCTACCAGCATGGGCGACATGTCGCCGCCAATATAAAAGATACGCGAGCCGATTACGGTTGCTCCTTCCAGTGTGCCGCTGATCAAGCCGAACAGTTTACCAGCCAAGGCAACAACCACACCTAATAGACCGCCCATTACCAGGTCGCGTCCGCCAGCTTCGGCATTCTCCTCGGCGCCTGCTTGCAGCACTGCCGCACAGGCCGCCCCTTCCGGGTAGGCCAACTCTTTGTTATTGAGAATAAAGACCTTGCGCATGGGAATCATAAAGAGGATGCCAAGCAGGCCACCGGTCAGCGGTCAGCGCGATGATAGTCACCGACCAGAAATCGAACTGATTCCAGAAGCCAATTAATATCATGGCGGGCATGGTAAAGATGATGCCTGACGCCAGTGACTCGCCCGCTGAAGCACAGGTCTGCACCTGGTTCGCTTCCAGTATCGTGGAGTTTTTGAAAAACAGGCGGAACAGTAGCATTGCCATCACCGCCGCCGGGATAGAGGCGGACACAGTCATGCCAGCCCGCAGTCCTACGTAGACATTGGCCGCACCCATGATCACCGCCAGCAGCAGTCCTAAAACTATTACTCTCAGGGTGATCTCTCGGCGGGGTATAGCCGGGGCCTGGGTTGAGGCAGCGGTATCGATCGTGGAGTCACTCATGGGTTCAATTAAACCAGACAAAATTAGTAGTTAGAAGCAATTGCCCGTAAGTAGCGCGATATCTGATTTGCCCGAGCTTTGGGCCTACCATGTACACCAGAGTATTTGGAGACAATTTATCATCACCGGGAATCCAGTCGCCGACGCTAGTCATGCCATGCTTGATAAATAGATCAATCTCGCCACGACCGAATCTATCTAACAACGCAGGCAGCTTGCCATTGACCCTCTGAATTATTGTTCTCAGAGAAGCCTAGTGTAATTTGGAAGGAAGTACAAATTGCCCCATGGTCTAAACAGGGCGGTCAGCGGTTCAGTTGTTTATCGCAACCGAATGCAACATTCAAGCTAGTCCCAATCCAGACCGCCCGTCTGATACTCGGTGACCCGAGTTTCGAAGAAGTTTTTCTCTTTGCGAATATTGGCCTGTTCATCGAGCCAGGGTAAGGCGCAGGTAGCATTGGGGAAGGGTTCCACCAAACCCAGTTGCCGTGCGCGGCGGTTCGCGATAAAGCGGAACTGTTCGATATGATCATTCGCGGTGTATCCCAGCACGGGCTTTTTTAGGATGTAGTGAGCATAACTTGCTTCAGCCGCTTCGGCTTCTTCCCACATATCTTTTATCGCTTTAAGATCCAGAGTAATTCTGTTCTCAACCAGAATTTGTTGAATAACGCGAATGCCAAACCCACAATGCATCACTTCGTCACGCATGATGTATTGAAATTGTTCAGCCGTGCCTTTCATCAACCCGCGCCGCTGCAATGAAAAGATCGGACTAAATCCATTGTAAAACCAGACGCCCTCAAAAACTGCCGCAAAGAACATGTAGGCCAGGATAAAATTGTGCAGCTCATCGGAGTTGGATAAATCGATGTCGTTACGCAATATGGATGAAATTCGCGTGTTCGCCATCTGAATTTTTCTATTGATCTCAGGCACAACGCGATAACGATTATAGACTTCCCCCTGATTAAGACCGAGGCTCTCAATGCAATGCTGATAGGTCCAGGTGTGCAGTGACTCTTCGTACACTTGTCGTGCCTGGTAGATCTGCAACTCTGGAGCCGTCATCTTCTCCATCACTGCCAATCCGATATTTCGCATCGCCAGAATGTCCGAGGTGGTCAGATATGAGAGTACATTCTCATACAAGTGAATTTCAGCCTCGGTGAGCTTGTGCTTATAGTCATAGATATCCTGCGCCATGTTGATGTCTAGTGGCGTCCAGTGGTTCTTGTTGGCATTGATGAAATATTTCCATGCCCATGGATATTTGAATGGCGCGAGTTGATTGATATCAGAGCACCCATTGACCACCCGTTTATCTTCCGCCCGAACCGGTTGAGTGGAGTCGATTAAATCTGGATTTCCCCCTATTTCAGCCTGCTGTTCAGGCTGAAAATCCGTTGCTACTGCTGCCCCGGCTTGCTTGCTGGGACTGTTATTTTCAGTTATCTGCTCCCAACTTATCACTGCTTACCCCCAGTTCTTCTAATTACTATATCTGCGGCAAAGTCTTACATTGAACACTATATGTAGTGGTTTCAGCCAGAACCAAATCGAAGAATCCGGGCACATATTGACCCAGATCATTAAATATTTGCAGGGCAAGATCCCGGAAGGTTTAGAGCTGAGAAGCAGCTGCCGATATCCTGAGGAACCATGCTGTGGCATGTCATATTCATGGCCGCTGGAAGAATGGAATTCTGCCAGTTTGAGACAGAAAAAAGGCCGATTTGAACTAATTAAACTGGCCTTCCAATTCTTACCAAGGCTTTCTCTGTTTATTTCTCCTGATTCAGGGCAGAATCGGAAAACGTTCTCGTGGCCAAATCTCGCGCTTGGCTACGCCGAATAACGGGCTGACTAACACTATAAAAGCAGAGGAGCCTGCATGCCTCCTATAAAAAGGCGTGATTTTCTGAAATCGATGGGTGCGGCTACCGCCAGTGTAGCGATGCCTGGTGCGCTACAGGCTGCTGCCGGTGGGGAAAAGCCGAATATCGTATTCATCCTCGCCGATGACATGGGTTACGGCGACCTGAGTTACCTGAATGAGAATTCCCAAATTCCGACACCGAATATCGATCGGATTGGTGCAGAAGGTATTTTTTTCAGCGACGCCCATTCACCTTCGGCGCTGTGTACTCCTACCCGGTACGGAATCATCACCGGTCGCTATTGCTGGCGCACTCGCATCAAGAGTGGTGTGTGCTGGGGCTACAGCAAACACTTAATCGAGCCGGAGCGCATGACGGTTGCTTCCCTGCTGAAGAGCCAGGGCTACAAAACCGCTTGTATTGGCAAGTGGCACCTTGGAATGGACATGCCGACCAGGGCAGGTGGCATCATCCAGGAAGGCCACGCGGCAGTAGATCAACGCGCCTATCTGGGTGATATCGACTGGAACGGCCGGATAGAAAATGGGCCGCTGGCATTAGGTTTCGATCATTTCTACGGCATCTCGGCCTCGCTGGATATGCATCCCTACATCTATATAGAAGATGACCGCTTCGTCGGTGAATGCACCACTGAACAGGATCTGCTCTTCATTACTAGAGACTATCGCCCAGAGCGCTATGGGGACAACAGCGGGCCGGCTCATGCCGACTTCGTTGCTGAGGAAGTGCTCCCTGTCATTACCCGAAATACCGTGGACTATATTGACGAACAAAGCCATGACTCACCATTTTTTGCGTGTATGTCACTGACCGCACCACACATACCAATAGTTCCATCAAGCGCCTACCAGGGAATAAGTGATTTGGGTCCCTACGGCGATTTCTGTATCGAAGTTGATGATTCGATAGGTAAGGTGCTGGATGCATTGGACAGAAACGGATTCGCTGAGAATACCTTGGTGATCTTCACCGCCGATAATGGTTGTGCCCCATATATCGGAGTTGAGGATATGAATGCTCAGGGCCACTACCCAAGTTTCATTTATCGGGGCTATAAGTCCGACATCTATGAGGGTGGGCATCGCATTCCTTTTCTGGCGCGCTGGCCGTCAACAATAAGTGCTGGCAACGATTCCACTGAGACGATCTGTCTTACAGACCTGTTGGCAACCCTTGGTGCTATCCTCGAAGTAGAAATCCCGGCAGACGCTGGCGAGGACAGTTACAACATTCTACCGGCACTGCTCGGCCAATCCCTGGATACTCCGATTCGTGAGGCGACGATTTCAACCGCCGGAAGCGGTGCCTTCTCGATTCGACAGGGGCGCTGGAAACTGGAAATGACACCCAGTTCGGGCGGCTATGGCAATCTTTCCGCCGCAGAGGCTGAACAGCAGAATCTGCCACCAATTCAATTATATGATCTACAAAATGATATCGGTGAAACCACCAACGTGTATGCCGATCATCCGGAAATTATCGCCGGGCTAAATGCCCTGCTCGAGCGTTATCAAAGCACCGGGCGCAGTACACCGGGCTAGCCATTAGTAGAGACCTTATCCTGTGAGGAATTCACGATGAGTTATAAAGAAGAAACACCGGTGTATAGGCATTTCCATTTCCCCGCTGTGCTGAATCATTGCATGTTGCTTTTACTCACAATGACTGCAACTCAGCTAGGCGCTCAGTCAGATTCTTATGACTGGCCCAGCCAGAACCTCAATATCCGTAACAGCCGTTATGCGGAACTGGAGCAGATCAACAGAGATAATGTAGCTCGTTTAACAGAACAGTGGACCTATTCACCGGGACCACAGGACGTTATCACCCAGGTTACGCCATTGGTTGTGGATGGCGTGATGTATTTGCATTCCCGTCTGAATATGTTTGCACTGAATGCGCGCACGGGTGAAGAACTCTGGCGCAGACCGCTGGATGCCGGACCTGCCGGGGGTCCGGTACGCGGTTCCACCTATGCAGAGGGTCGCGTCTATGCCTATCGCGGTGCCGACCTGTACGCCTTCGATGCCAGAAACGGCGAAGCACTGCGCTCATTCGGCGATACCGGCGTTCTAAAGGTAGTTGCCGAAGCCCTGCATCACCAGTACCCCGATGTCTATCCCACCAACATCGATCCCGTCACCATAGGCTACCGTTTAACCACACCTCCATCGATTCATGATGGCAAGATGTACGTGGCCGCCGCGCTTTCAGAAGGGCACATCCCGGGTGGTCTGGTCATAAAGATAGATGCTTTAAGCGGTGTTGTTGAGTGGGTATTTAATACCATTCCTCAGACCCCCAGCGATTCCGGTTGGGAGATAGCGAGTGAAACCTGGGGTACCGGTCAGCGCGCCGGGGGCGGCGTGTGGACACCACCGGCCATCGATACGGTCGCGGGGCTGGTATACGTCAATGCTGGCAATCCATCACCGGACTATGACGGCTCGGCGCGAGTGGGAGAAAACCTCTTTACCAATGCCACTATCGCGCTCGATATGAATAGCGGAGAACTGGCCTGGTATTTTCAGGCCGTGCATCATGACCTGTGGGATTGGGACCACGTTACCGGACCACTGCTGTTCGACGTCACCAATGACGCTGGTGAGCTAATAAGGGGAGTGGCAGCAGGCGGCAAGAACTGCCTGTTTTACCTGTGGGATCGAGTAAGCGGCGCACCACTCTTTCCCATGGTGGAGACTGTGGTACCCACCGCAACTGACGTGCCGGGCGAGGTGGTCTATCCTACCCAACCGATTCCGCACACCGCCCGTGGTATTCCCATGGATCCATTATGCGCAACCTTTATCGAATTCTCTGATCCGGAATTGGCGGCACGCAGCAAGCAGCTCTATACGCCCTACTCTGTGACCGAACCCTATATCGTTTCACATGGTGGCTCCAGTTTCGGGTCTGCATCGTTCAGCCCGAAGACCGAACTGGTGTATATCACTGGCAAGAACGGCGCCATCTCTCTCAATGTTGAACCATTGGGGGATTCGCTGAGACCGGGTCCCGGAGGACAGGGTCACGATGAAAATTTTTCCACACTGGATCGCATCTCTGAAGACTACGCCCCTGCCCTGACTGTCTCGGCTTACCGCCCGGCCGATGGAGAGCAGGTCTGGCAAGCCGAGCTGCCGGCCCAGTCTTCGATTGGTGCCAGCGGGAATCTGGTTACTGCCGGAAATCTGGTCTTCCAGGGGATAGAAGATGGTGGCTTCTACGCCCTCGATGCGGAGGATGGGGAGACCCTATTCCGCTTCCAGACACCGCGACAGATTCGAGCCAGTCCGCTAAGCTATGCGGTCGAGGGCAAACAGTATGTGGCGGTGGTCTCCACCAATACTGTCGTTACGCTGGCGCTGCCCTGATCGGCAGACGGGCTTACCGTATTCCTTAGCGCCTATTGATTTCTGTACAAACCTCCTGGCTGCTGGCAAGGACTCGAGCTTAACTTCGCTCATCCATTCGCAAGGCGTGGTCGAGAAGCTGTTGCAACTTCACCGCATTATTGCTGAATATCCATTCCACACCACGGTTGAGTTCCCGATACAGGCAATTGCGTGATCCGATGAATCCGGTGCCTATCTGTTGGCCCGCCTGTTCATGGCGCTGTTTCAATTGCTTATTAAGCAACAGATAGTGCCCTGTCAGGCCGCCGTAGCCACCCGCTAAACTGGCCTTACTTATTATCCTGGTATTGGTCTCTGCCACTGGCAGACAGAATTTCCTCGGAAGAAAATCCACCAGTTCGAAACGACCTGGATCGAGTGCCAGCAGGTGGTAGTCCTCTCCTGGTGTTAGCGAAGCTAAATGTTCGAGAAGTATTTGCTTTTGTCGTTGTTTGTGCGGAAAAGCCTCCGCCTTAATCTCGATCATCAAATGGGTATTACCACCAAACTCTTCAACTAACTCTGCCAGCGAAGGAATCAGTGGAACTGCATCGCGCAGCTCGGCAAAATTCACTTCGCCAATAGTCATTGAATTGCCGAAGACGCGGCGGCAATCGGGGTCGTGACAGACTACCGGCACCAGGTCCCTGGTCCAGCGAATGTCAGTCTCTATACCCCACACGCCGTTTGTTCTTGCAATCTCATAGGCGCGCAGGGTATTTTCCATGACCTCTGTATTGTCATGTTCGCCACGGTGGGAAATGAGTTTGCAGCTTTGTAGCACCGCTTTGTTTGGCACTTGCCGTGGCAGTACCGCCATCACCCAATCGACTACTTTGCTCGCTATGTCAGTTACGGTGTCATTCAACGACTATTGTTCCTACGGATTTTCCAGGAGAGGATAATAGTATGCAATGTCGCGTGATGTGTCAGGTTTAATAAAAGGAAACGTACTAGATGAGTGAGGCAAGTAATAAATTGTCAGCACAGGGGACTGTTAATCCCAGCACCCGACGGGAGATACTGGCCTGGGCATTTTATGATTTCGCCAATTCCGGATATACCACTGTCGTATTGACTGCAATCTACAGCGCCTACTTCGTCGGCGTGGTCGCGGCCCAACTCGACCAGCAATCTCCCGGCACCGGTACACTGCTGTGGACAGTCTCAGTTGGCATCGCCAATTTCTGCGTGCTCATCAGCGGACCGGTGATCGGAGCCATCGCCGATTATCGGGCGTCGAAAAAATCCTTCCTGTTGCTGACCACCATAGCCTGTGTGTTATCGACTGGGCTGCTGGGTATCGCAGGACCGGGTGCGGTACTTTTAGCAATGATACTGGCGGTAGTTTCCGCCATAGCCTTCGCCAGTGGCGAAAACCTCATCGCGGCATTCCTGCCGGAGATAGCTCATTCTGACAACATGGGCCGTGTCTCCGGTTACGGCTGGAGCCTGGGTTATTTCGGTGGTCTGCTCACTCTGGGAATCTGCCTGGCTTATATAAGTTGGGCGGAAGGCCAAGGTCTGGGAGCGACCCATTACGTGCCGATGTCCCTGCTTTTCACAGCCATAATCTTCGCTGTGACGGCAGCTCCAACTTTTCTCTGGCTAAACGAACGTGCCATCTCCAAACCACTGCCGGTTGGATTGACCTACTTACAGGCAGGCTTCGCCGAGGTGCGCAATACCCTGGTTCACACCACTCAATTGCCAGACCTGTTTCGCTTCCTGCTGTGTCTTACACTGTTCCAGGCTGGTGTTGCCACGGTAATCGTCGTGGCCGCCATCTATGCCCAGGAAGTCATGGGTTTCGACAGCCAGCAGTTAATCATTCTCATCATGGTGGTTAATTTTACCGCTGCCGCCGGTGCCTTCGTGTTTGGTTTCGCCCAGGACCACTGGGGCTCGGTGCCGAGTCTGGCGGCAGGGCTGTTGGTGTGGATCGTGGCTATCGTATTGACTCTGCTGGCGGATCAGGAACGGGATGTGTGGATCGCCGCCAACCTGATCGGCCTGGCAATGGGAGCCACCCAGGCCGGAGGCCGCGCCCTGATAGGCCGGCTCACCCCCGAGGCGCGTAATGCCGAGTTCTTCGGTTTGTGGGGACTGGCCACAAGAGCGGCGGCAATACTGGGGCCGGTCAGTTACGGAATCACCAACCGTCTCACCGACGGTAACCACCAGGTAGCTCTGCTCTCCACCCTGGCTTTCTTTATACTCGGTCTGCTGGTGTTGTTCACCGTCAATGAGGAGCGCGGGGTACAGGCTGGTCAGTCTTACGGAAATCCGTAACGAGGGAGATGACCTGATCAGGATTCAGCGCGGCTGGCTACTTCCCAGTTCGGCCATTAACTGACTGGATTGCTTTAATTTCCTACCCGGAAACAGCGTCAGACTACTCATACGTTCAAGCTGATCGAGCTCTGCGGTTTGTTCACAGAATGATTCGTGGGGTTGCAGCTCCGCTGAAAACACGAACACGGCATAGTCGGATCGATCCACAACCACCTTGAAAAACGCCGCCGGGTCCTGCCTAGCAGAGACACCGGTGCTAAGTGGCTCGGTGATCAGAAACAGCGGCCCGGTCACTACATGCAGCGTCTCTTTGCTTCGCACCAGGCTATTCAGGGCCTGCTCCAGCTGCAACCAGCTACCGAGCCTTAATGAGGAAGGCATGATGGCCATGTTGCTGAGCTTATTCAGATCCGGCCAGTAGGTTGTGTTGGCAAAACTGGTCATGGGTGCCAGCCGGGCGCCGTCTTCCTGGGGCAAGCCGGGTGCACTCAGGCCAGAGTAGGGATTACTACTGACGCTGATCTCCGCCAGTGTCAGGCCCTGATCACCCAACTCTAACCTGTCCTCGGCGGGGGAGAATTCGATCAGTTCGTCGGCTTGCCAGAGTCGAGGCAATAATGAAGCGACACCGACGGCTTCGCCGGTCAACTGATAGGCAACCCAGTCGGCGAGGCCTGTATAGCCATTGAGCCCGGCTGCGTAGAGGTGATGAATGACGACATTGGCCTGTCTGGCAGACAGCTTCGACTGGTATTGCGGGCATACACCCTGGCAGTGTGTAACAGCTACATCCTGTGCCTGTACTGACGGGGTCAGAATGGCAGCAAATAGAAGGGCTGCGGGAGCGAGACGCTACCAGGCTGTGTCTATGTGTCGATATAATGTCATTAGATTCACTATCAGGAATATTTTCGAGCCGTAGAGTAGCATAGTCTTCAGAATTGCATTTGCGGTGGAACAAGAATTCCAGCTAATGACTGAAAACCTCAAACCTTGCCCCTGCACATCGGGTAAAGCCTATAACAAGTGCTGCGGTCCATTTCTCGAACGCCGGGCGACACCGCGAACCGTAAAGCAGCTCATGCGATCGAGGTACACGGCTTTCGCGCTGGGTAACCATGGCGATTATCTGCTGGATACCTGGCACCCTACACAATCAGGAGACTTAACCGCCGATTCCTTGTCGGTAAAGGCGACGCAGTGGCTGGGACTCAAGATCCTGGATTACAGCCAGCAGGGCGATGCGGGTATGGTCGAGTTCGAGGCAAGCTATTCCGACAAAGAAGGAAATACGGGAGTGCACCATGAAAAATCCCAGTTCGTCCGTGAGGGTGGAAAATGGCTCTATCTGCGGTATGAAACTTGATGCTATCCATGGGGTGAAACCTGAGGTTCTGCCCGCTCCCCTGCACTAGATCTTATTTTCGATAGATTGAACCTGTATAGTCCCTGTCACGGCATAGAATCGATGCCAGACAATTCACAAGGAATAATAGATGCGCCTGCTGCTGTTCATCCTCATCTCGATCATCCTCTCGCCCCTGGTGATCATTGGATTGATCGTCTATACGTATCGGTTGCGTCGATTTTCAATTCCGCAGAAGATCTCCGGCACTGCCAACGAGGCCTATGGTGGCCGGCTGTGTATGCACATAGCCGGCACACGAAATGATCCGGCTGCCTATGCACTCTCCGGGCATCTGCCACTGTTTAACAAAGTCATCGATTTCTGCATGATCAAGACCATGAAACTGGCCTGTCGATTGAGCGGCTACCAGGGTTCCATGTTTTCCTATCCAGGACCACGCCCATCCAACCTGACGACGATGCAGTCTCATCGCGCGGCATTCTTCGATGATGCTATCAACAGCGCTCTGACCAGAGCCGACAACCCAGCCAGACAGTTCGTCGTGCTGGGTGCCGGTTGGGACACGCGCTGCTACGACCTTCCAGTCGGAGCGGATGTGAAATGTTTCGAAGTGGATATGGCGCCGACGCTCAATGCAAAGATTGCGGGTCTTAAATCGGCGGGCATTCCTCACGATCATGTGACCTTCGTGGAAACCGATTTCAATCAACAGACCTGGCTCGACGCCCTGACCGAAGCCGGATTCGATACCAGCCTCACCACGTTTATCCTATGGGAAGGCGTTAGCATGTATCTCAACGAGGACGCTGTACTCGATACTCTCAAGCTCGCCGCGCATTTTCCTACGGGCAGCCAGATCGTGTTCGACTATTTCAGCGGAGAATTGATCAATACCGAACCACCCTTCGAAAAAAATGGCTCGCGTATGATGAAGCAAAGTATGAAGTATTACGAAGAAAAGCTTAGCTTTGGAATTACTACACGAAAACCCGCGCGGGATGGGGTGGAAAAAGTAGTCAACGATTGTGGGCTTCAGCTGGACGCCTTCGAGCACACACATACCGAAGAGCCGCCCGAAATCCCGATGTATTGTTTTGCACTGGCCTATAAGAGTTAGGAAACAGATCTATCCCCTTTTCTCTCTTACTCGGTGCGAATCGACTCGATGGGATTGGACTGGGCAGCTTTCAATGCCTGCCCGGCTACAGTCGCCAGCGCAACAAGAAATGCCAGCACAACCGCGATGTCGATCACGACCACGACCACGACAAATTCGATTCCGGCCTGTCGAGAATTAAACTTGATCATCTGCGCTTCCATTGGTTGCCGCCATCCACGGTCAGCTCAGCGCCCGACACATATTTTCCCGCATCGGAAGACAAATAGACCACCGCGTTGGCGATGTCTTCACCTTCACCGAAGGTGCCAAGTGGAATACTTTCCAGTGCTTCCTGCGCTTTACCCTGAGCGATGATCAATCGGTCGACGCCTTCGGTGCCTTCGATCGGCCCGGGAGAAATCCAGTTGGCTCGAATGCCATAACCACCCCACTCTACCGCCAGCGATTTCATCAGGTTCTGAACTCCTGACTTGGCAGCGCCAGCGTGGGCGGCGCCGGGCCAGCCGAAGTTGGCGGCCGTTGCGCTTATGGAGATGATGCGACCGCCATCACTTGCTTCCTTTAAAAAGGGTAGCGCCGCCTGGCAACTGTTAAACGTACCATTCAGGTCGATGTCGATGACGGTGCGCCAGCCGTTGGGGGACAGCTCTTCGGTGGGACAGATGAAATTGCCGGCGGCGTTGCAGACCAGGATGTCCAGACCTCCCAGCTCATTGGCGAGTTCGGCAACGACTTCGTTCATTAACTGCGGCACACGGACGTCGCCAATCCGCCACTGTACATCGATGCCATCGTCTGACTCGAATGCGGCAACCGCCGCCTGCAGGTTTTCTTCCTTGCGGCTGACTATGCCCACCCTCGCACCCAATTTACCCAGCTTGCGAACGATGTGAGCACCGATGCCGGTGGCACCGCCAGTGACGAGGACCGCTTTTCCCTTAAGAATCCCCGGTGCGAAACTCATTCAGCGCTTCTCCTTGAATACGAAGGGGGACAAGATCATTATTCTGTCCTAAAATAATTCCGACTCTAATCGACCGGAATCGACTCTTCCTGGCATGACCCTATCTACAAAATTTATTGGCGCCTACGGTAGCTGCTGCCTTATCTATCTGCTTGTCAGTGCGTCCCTGGCGCCAGAGTTATCTGCCGTCCTTAAAATTCTACCACTCGTTCTACTCGGTCTGCTGACCCTGGGTATTGCAATAAATTCAGTTTCCACACATCTGTGCCTAGCACTGCTGTTCAGCATGGGTGGTGATGTACTACTGGATCTCGACTACTTCGTTCCAGGCTTGCTTTCATTCCTGGTCGCCCAGATTATCTACTCCACACTATTCATCCGGTATTTCGCTGCATGGAACCAGCGGATCGTGGTTAGCCTGCTGCTAATCGCCTTCAGTCTGGCGATGAGTATCCTGCTCTGGAACACAGCGGGTGAGATGCGCCTCCCCGTTCTCGTTTATCTCGTGGTCATTACAACGATGGGACTCACCGCCAATGCATCTACGATTCAGGGTGTATTGGCAGGTGCGGTCATTTTCATGATTTCTGATTCCCTGATCGCCATTAATCGATTCGTCGTTCCCTTACCTGCATCCGATTGGCTGATCATGATCAGCTACTATCTCGCTCAGTTCTATCTGGTCTCCAGCGTAAACCAACGAATCGATATCAGCAAATAGAGACGGCGCCGACGATCCTAAGTCAATTTCTGCCCCGTTCAGGGCCTTACCCGCACATACTTCTCGAACCGCTGCCGTCCTACCTGCCCGGCATAGATATTTCCTTCCGCATCGGAGGCCAGAAACTCGATGCCGCTGCCAGTGGGCACCTCGTAGTCGGGAATAAATTCAGTCACGTACCCGGAACTCACATCGCCGATACGAATGCCTCGCTCCCAGCCGCGATTCCATTGTTCGCCAGACATGCCGTCGGCAACATAGATCGTACCGTTATCGTCAATCCAGATTCCACTGGGTCGACCGAACTGGGTCCAGATATCCAGGAGTTCACCGTCCTGGTTAAAGATCTGAATGCGGTTGTTGCCACGATCGGCGACAAACAGGCGTCCTTGTGAATCCATCTTCAGGTCATGGGGGTCGTTAAAGCGCCCGCTTTCACGGCTGGTGTCCTGCACACCGCCCCCGAGCTGCAACAGCAATTCGCCACCGGCAGAGAATTTCATGACGCGGTTATTGCCGCCGCGATGTCCGTCAGCCACCCAAATTTCGCCATTCGGCGCCACTAATACTGCCGCCGGTCCATTGAAATGGGTGGCATCGTCCCCGGATTCGCCAGCCTCACCCAGCCGCATGAGAACCTCGCCATCGGTGTTCATCTTAATCACCTGGTGACCCATACCCCTTTCCATACCGGGCTCTCCCCGCGCATCGTCGGCCGGAGCGCCTTCGGTTATCCAGAAGTTGCCATCGGCATCCATGTCGAAGCCATGGGGCCAGGCAAACACCCCGGCACCGATGCTCTTCACCGTGTTGCCTTCCTTATCCAGCTTATGGAGGGGGTTGAGATCTGATCCGGCACACTGATTGGTGCCACAACGCTCCAGTACCCAGATGTGCTGACCATCGGGATCGGGTTGCACGCCGGTTACCACGCCCATGGCGCGACCGCCGGGAAGTTCGCCCCAGTCGTAGATTACCTGGTAGGGATTTTCCTGGGCTGACACGGGAATGGCTAAACCCCAGGTGACTAAAGAGCTGACTACAATGGCAAGCAGCGAGTCGCGTAAATGGCCAAAATGAGAGCCAGATCGGCGTGTATTAGATGGATTACGAAGCATAATGCGCTCCTGTTCTTGTTTGGCTGGATTTGAGTTAAGAATACATCAAGCGTGTACAAATGCTACTCAGATTAAATTGGGAATTCATCAATCATGTAAACAGGCCACCCAGGATAAAGCTTTGGGAGACTCGATTGTGTACGCCGTACCAGGAATTAAGGAAATTCAGTGACCTGAAAATTGATACACTAGCGCTGAAGCCGCTTTCGCCTGACCAGCCTCTGCGGAAAAGTTGGGAATCATAGCGCTGCAGACTCTCAAAACGAACAGGGAAATCTAAATGTCCCGCAACCCTCAAAATTCGATCAAGCTATTCCTGTTCGCCATTTTTGCGCTATCGGGTTTTTGTGGATTGATCTATGAATCCATCTGGACTCATTTTACACAAAAATATTTACTCTCAATCCAATCAAGATCACAAAAACCACACTCAATTGGCCCTTTGGCAATCCAGAGAGTCCAAAAGCATATGAATTACCAGCCCGACGCCTAGTTAGCGTATTTTGGGGAAAAAGCAGAGTACGGCATAAGGAGCTAGAAACAACGGTTCATGTAGCGAATGGGTACCAATGCTACAGCGACTCGAATCATAAATCGGATCTGCCAACAGATGATCGATATCCACCAACATCGTGGCAATCATCAACAGCTAAGCCTTCTGCCAATGCTTCCGAAAGAAAGCGAGGATCGCCGCCGCAGGCGCAAGAAAATGTAGCGTAAAATGAAGGGATAGTATGCCAGTCTCGCGCTACTATTGCTGCAATGTAAAAACCCAAATAGCCCCTCCACCTTTCGGTGAATCATTGACTGGCATGCCTTCCTGCTCGGCGAAAATATCATACATGCGGCTCCAGTCGTTAACATGGTAGCCGGTTTGACCGACAACTATGGCCAGGTATTGAATCCCTTCCACCGCATAGCTGACGATCGTCGAACTCGGCACATCGTCGAGCGCGGTTTCCCAGAGAACCTCGCCAGTGTTCTCGTCGAGGGCTTTTAGCACCCGGTTCAGGTCGCCCGCAAATACCAGCCCACCTGCCGTTGCCAGAATGGAACTGATGACTGGACTGGGTTGCCGGTGTAGCCAGTCGAACTCCTGCTTCCCCAGATCCAGGGCCTGGATACGTCCCATATTGCCATTGCTGTCCGGGTTCAGGGCTTCTCTGAACTGCATCCCTGTGGTCAGAACCTGGTAACGCCCGTCCGGGCCCGCTTCGATACAGCCTTCGTTGAGGGGCAAATAAAGACGTTTGGTATTGGGGTTGAATGCTGCAGGCGGCCAACTCTTGGTGCCGTAATGGGTGGAACATATCAGCCGGGTTTCTTCCAATTGAGGGTCGGTATAGGCATTGATCGTCTTGTATCCGGTTTCCGAGTCGATGGCAGTGACGATGTTCTGCAAACCCACATCCATCGAAAACAGGTATTCGCCGGTTGCGGCATCCACGGCGTCAAGAATGCCCAGCTTGCCCATGTTGACCACCGCCTTACGCGATTCGCCCTCGAATGGAATGGAGACAATCTGCCTCTCGAATGCCCAATCCAGGTCCCACTGGTCATTCTCCAGGTGCTGGTAATACCACACCAATTCTCCACTGTCGGGATTCAGGGCAATGGTGGCATTGGTATACAGCGCATCATTATTTATACCGTCGATATTAACCGGGTATTGCAGCGGCGCCGTATCGTAGCTAGGCGCTACGCCAAAATACACCAGGTTCAACTCTTCGTCATAGGCTCCGGCATTCCAGACTGAGCCGCCGCTGCGCTCCTCGATAGGCAGTCCATTCCAGGTATTCTCGCCAGGTTCACCAGGTCTTGGGATGGTGTTGAAGCGCCACTTTTGTGCTCCGGTCTCACTGTCCAGGCCAAGTATCCAGCCTCCCTTTGCTATGCGTAGTGAAGTAATGCCCTGGATAACCGTGTCGCCAACGATAAAGGGTGCCATCCTGAGGTGATAGCCTTCCAGTCCTGGCTCGGTCTCGATTTCATGATCCCAGATCAGCTCACCGCTAACGGCTTCCAGGGCCAGCACGTGGAGATCGGAGGTAGGCACGTAGACCTTATCACCATGCAGTGCGATACCTTTCTTCTGGCTGGGGCGAACTTCAGACTCATGCTGATAGCGCCACAGCAGTGAGCCGTTTGTAGCATCGATTGCCAGTACCGTATCGGGAAAGGTGAAGAGGAACATGATGCCATCATGGATGATGGGACCTGGATTGTTGTCGCCCGACTGTAGTGGCATGCGCCAACTCAGTGCCAAATCGGAGACTGTCTCCCGGTTAATTTGATCCAGTGAACTGTATCCCTGGTTATCGTAACTGCGCTGCCATAACAACCAGTCTTCGGCAGGTGGATTATTGAGCATATCATTCGTAACAGGGGTCAATCTTTCCAGAACTTCGACCGCACCGCTAGCGATGTTGGCTAGCTGTGCAGTCGTTGCTCCATCAGTCATGTCGGGCAACGAGGCTGCAGATTGAAGACTGAGAGCATTGCCTGCTGTATTCGGAGCGGCGGCTATTCCGCTAAACGATAGAATATAGGCAGCAAGCGCTGCGTAGTCCTGCTCATCCAGCCCGCTCGCGTTACCGGGAGGCATTTGTCGAAGTTCGGTCGCAAATTCGTTGAGCGGTGCGCCGCTCCACTTGGAGGCGAAGCTGTCTCCGGACAGATTCGGAATTACCCCTGCGCCTTCCAGGCTTACCCCATGACAGGAAGCACAGTTTATGTCGAAAGTGAGTTTACCCTCGCTCGCCTGGGCCTCGGTAAAGCTAGCGGTTTCTACCGCGTCTTGGGCGTTGCCTGCGATCGGCATTAACAAGACCGATAGAGTCAGAGCTGCTATCGATGGCAGGGAGAGTTTATTGGGCCGGTCGATCATCCGCTTCGTGAATCCTTTTCGTCGCTCCTTCCAAGTACGCGCTATATATAATATGGATCGGGCTATATTGCTACTCTCGTGCTCATGGCTTGGGTATTATTAATGCTCTACCGACTCACCGTGTAGAAAAGAACAGCAATGTGCGCCCTACCCCTGTAGTGAGAACAGGGAATATGAAGAGTTTGGAGGCAGAAAATGAAACACAGGGCCACAGCCGGCACCTATTTACGGCAGCATGCTATAAGCAAATTCTGCGCTACAGCCGCAGCAGGCTTACTCTGGTCTAGCCTCGCCCTGGGACAGAATCCGGTATCATGGCAGGCACTAGCGGATATGCCGGTCGGGAAATGGGAGCCGGGCACGGTCGTGCTGGATGACAAACTGTACGTCTTTGGCGGCTACACCGATGGCGTGGTCTCCAGCAAGCGCTCGGAGATTTTCGATCCTTCCGACAATAGCTGGACCCTGATACAGGAACTTCCCAGCGCCATCACCCACATGAACATGGTTCTCGATGGCAGAACCGTGTGGTTTGCTGGTGGCTTCAAGGATGGCTACCGGGGCCACGCCATCGCCGAGGTATGGAGCTACGATATCGATATCGATCGCTATACGGCGGCACCTTTACTTCCCGGACCGCGTGCCGGCGGTGGACTGGCGGTGCTTGATGGCAAGCTGCACTATTTCGGCGGACTCATGGCCGACCGGGACACCGATTCCGGTGATCACTGGGTACTCGACATGGAAGACTGGGCTCAAGGCTCGGCCAGTTGGTCCCACGCCGCTCCCATGCCGGTGCCCCGCAATCAGTTCTCCACCGTAGTCTTCGACAATAAAATCTATGCCATCGGCGGGCAGTTTCATCACGACAGCGAGCAACTCGATCAGCCACGAACCGATATCTATGACCCGCAAACTGATTCCTGGAGCAGCGGTCCCGCCCTTCCCAAGGGACATTCCCATGCCGAGGGCGCTACCTTCGTACACGATGGAAAGATCTACATGATCGGCGGCCATACCACTCCGGCCGGAGGAAGCAAATCCCAGGACCCGGACATCCTCAGTCTGGCCAGGGGCGGACAATGGCAGAAAGTCGGCGAATTACCGGGGCCGCTCTCCTCACCGGCTGCGGCCATCATCAGAGGCAAGCTCTATGTAGCGGGCGGAGCGCAAGGCGGCAGTGTCGTGCAGTCAAAGATGTGGGTGAGCCCAGCCCCGTAATCAAAGAGAGCAAGTACACTTGATTCCTGCTGATTCTGGCATTTAGTCGGGCAAGGCGAAGACAATGAGTTCGGCATCGTCATTCCTGCCGCCACCGGCCACCGCGATATATTGCCGACCTTCGTGCAGATAACTCATTACTGGCCCGTGTAGGCGCCGGTCGAGCATGACTTCACCCACCTTCTCGCCGTTGGCCTTGCCCAGGGCCACCAGGATCGAGCCTTCTGCTTCGGGATCTATTTCATCCTTCTGTGCCAGATGCGAGATCACCAGCGATTTGGTAATCAGAATACCGCCTTCGGAAGATACATCGGAAAACACGCTGCCGAGATCCGGCAGATTCAGATGTGCCAGCGCCGGATGATTGGCCGGCCCCTTACCAAAGGGCACCTGCCAGACATGCTCTCCCGTATCCAGATTGATTGCAGTTATACGGCGATACGGAGGTTTCACCAGAGGCAGGCCCATCGGACCGACATTGCGTTGTACCTGAATAACATAGGGCCAAGCCGAGGTACCTTCCGGCGGTTGCACCAGTGACATCGCATAGGGTCGGGTATGGGAAGGCACATAGAGAATGTTAGTTTCCGGATCGATATTGGCACCTGGAAAATTTGCGCCGCCGCCAGCACCGGGAAGAAAAATGGTCGCCAGCTTACCATCGGTACCGGCGACGATCGGTGGCGTAAAGATCGGACCCATCACGAAGTCCTCGGCCATCTCCCGCGCCGCCGCATTGATCTCCGGCGTGAAATCGATCAGGTCATCTTCACTCATACCCTGTCGTTCGAATGGCAACGGCCAGCTTGGATGGGGCTGGGTGGGGTGGGTGCGCTCACCCGCCACATTACTCTGTGGAACCGGGAGCTCCTCGATGGGCCAGACCGGTTCACCGGTAATTCTATCGAATACATAGGTCCAGCCAGTCTTGGAAACCTGGGCAACTGCCTTGATCGACCTGCCGTCAACCACGATGTCCACCAGGTTGGGGGCGGACGCGATATCGTAATCCCACAGGCCATGATGCACGGTCTGAAAATGCCAGAGCCGCTCACCGGTTTCCGCATCAAGTGCCACCAGACTCTCGGCGTAGACATTCTCACCCAGCCGATAACCACCCCAGTAGTCATTGGTAGGAGTCGAGATCGGCAGGTAGACGATGCCTGCCTCATCGTCGGCAGACATGAAGGTCCACACGTTGGTATTACCGGCTACGCGCCATGATCCGTCTTCCCAGGTGTCGTTATACGCCTCTCCTTCCTGGGGAATCGTGTTGAAGCGCCACTTGAACTGACCGGTGTAGGCATCATAGGCACGCACATGACCCGGGGGGCTGCGGTTGTTCATGGTGTAGTCGTAAATCTTCGAACCGACGATGACAGAAGTGCCGACGGCAATGGGTGGGGCGCCGTGGGTAATGTTATTCATCTCGAACTCGAGCTTGCCGAAATTGTTCTTCAGATCGACGAAGCCATCGTCACCGAAGTTTGGATCGAGCTGCCCCGTCTCGATATCGATAGACACCAGTTGCTTACCCAGTGTAGCAATGAAGATTCGCTCGATCTCACCATCGGTCCAGTACTCGATACCACGGGTCTGGGCTGGAGAAAACAGTGGCGGGCCGAGACGATAACTCTCCGGATCGAAGATCCAGAGCTCTTCACCGCTGGCCGGATCCAGCGCCACTACCTGACCATGATTGGTATTGGTATACATCACCCCATCGATAAGCAGCGGTACAGCGCGGTAATCGCCAGTGGGAAAGTTCAATTCTTCCGGCAGACGCAAGTCGGTGGACTGCCAGCGCCAGGCTATTTCCAACTCAGTGAAATTACTCGCGTTGATCTGGTCCAGCGCCGTGTATTTTTGCGAAGCGTGGTTCGCCCCTGCGTGGTGCCATTCACCGCCTGCCTCGGAGACCTGCTCCGCTTCAGGAGTGCAGCTGATTAAGAGGACCATGCTCACGATGAGCAGACTTGCCTTATTCATGATTGCCTTACAGCTTAACAATGCGAATTGGAATAAGTATCCAGTGGTGGTCATGAAAACCTGGCCTGCAAACTTAACACCATTGGAGTCTTCCTATGGCCACGGGTTGCCGCTTGTCAGGAAAACATATCGAAGCTTTCGAAGTTGCCATTCAGCAATGCGCCGTCATCTGCATAGCCGAGCCACTCCCGGGTCATGGTCTGGTAGACCCGGCGAAAATCTGTCGTATAGTCGAGATTATCGCCGACCGCCAGATCGGTCAGGCTGGGCAATTCGCCATAGTGACCCCCCTTGACCTGATTCCCTATCACGAACATGGCGTTGGCGGCGCCGTGATCCGTGCCCAGACTGACGTTTTCCGGAACCCGTCGGCCAAACTCAGAGAAGATCATCAGAGCGACATCGTCGGCGCGACCGATGCGTTCCAGATCCTGTATAAAAGCAGCCACTGCATCGGAGGTATAGGTGAGCAGGCGGCGGTGCACATTGTTCTGAAACACGTGGGTGTCGAAGGCATTGTTGCGGTAAGACACGTAATAGAGTTGGGTCGGCATCCCGGCCTCCAACAACGACACTACCTTGGGCAGATCCAGACTGTTGACGCCATAGTCTACCGGCGAGCTGTAATTCGACCAGGCCTGTCGCACCAGTGCCGAGGCATCGTTGGCGCTGCGGGCAATATCCAGCAGGTAGCGCCGTGACGGATTGTCTACCTGGCCTATATCGGGCGTGATTGCCAGCGCATCTTTTTCTTCGAAGAAGGCTTCCCGCATGAATCGGTTCGGTGCATCAAACACTAATGGCACATGCCGTTCACTGCGCACAGCCAGCGATTGCCTGGAGGCGATATTAACCAGGAAGTTAGACGGTGCCGACGGCGCCATCGAATCGGCCAGGCGTCCCACCCAGCCATATTCTTCGCCGCTGTTGGGCGCAGCCGTGTGCCAATACGCCATGGAGGTGAAGTGGGAGTACGAAGGATTCTCGTAACCACAGCCATGCACGATTGCCATCTTGCCGTCATTGTAGAGTCGCTCGAAACCAGCCATCCCCGGGTTAAATCCGAAATGGTCATCGATCACCCTGAGATCATTTTTCGGCAGACCAATACTGGGCCGATGGCGATAATAGGCATCGTCGCCATAGGGGACAACAGTGTTGAGTCCGTCGTTACCCCCGGACAACTCCAGGACCACCAATATCTTGCCGTTCGCCGCAGCTGCTTCTGCTGCACGGCCTAACAGCGCCGGTGCCATGGCAGGACCGAGAAACACCCCTCCCAGCCCGGCGATACCCAGCCCGGTAGCAGTTGCGCGCAGTAATTCACGCCGGCCTATTTGATTTTGAATCTTTTTGTGGTTTTTCATAACTTACCTTCTATTGATTTTAAAAGGCTAACCTAATTGATATTCCGGTTGGCTCATCAGCAAGTGCAGTGTCATACGTAAGCCATCTTCCATATACGTCTGAGCTGCAATAATGTCCGATGTGCCTAACTCGCCTTCGAGGAATTCCACCAGAATTCGACGGGAATCTTCGCCCGGAGCCACACGCATGAAGCGCGCAATAAAATAATCCACGACATCATTGGTGCTACGCAGTCCTTCATTGATAACCAACTCGCTTAAATTCAGTCGCGCCGTATGACGAGAGATAGGTTTGACCCTTTCTATCGCCATCTGCCAGCCACGAAAGCTGCCGTAGCGAGTATTAAAATCTTCATCGCGATCGGCCAACACATTCGATTCCGCCATGATCTGCCCTTCACCCAGGGTAGAAGGCTGAGTTGCCGAGGTGATATCCAGCCCCTCCCGTATGCGCCGCGCCACGCTCTGAATTTCGCGACTGCCGTTGCGTCTGTCTGACGGAATGTAATTGATGTCGGGAAACAACACGTCCCGGGCGAAGTTACCCCGCTCCAGCAACAGACCCGGCGTTACCCAGCTGCGTCCACCTGCCCAGCCTGCGACCGTCGGCGGTCGAAACAGTGTCTGTCCCAGAGCGCCAGTCGACCGATTGAAGTCCGGCACACCCGGGGCGTTTTCCAGGCCGAGTTTTCGATAGGTGGACACTACCAGTTCCACGGGGCTCTTGATGTGGGTACCCACAGAGGCTGTACTGTAGAAATCCTTGGACAGAAATAGGGTTTCCAGCAACGTGGCCACATCGTAATCGGCATCCCGAAATAGCGTACCCAAGTGAGACTGAAATTCCGCACTGAGTTGCTGGCGCACAAAGAATCGATAGAGCTTACCAGCCATATAGTCCGCCGTTACCGGCTGCTCCATGATGATGTCGATGATCTCCACACCATCAAAATTACCGCTGCGGCCGAGAAAGGATTTCTCGCCGCTGTCGTGCTGCTCCTCGTTAACTACGAAATCGACGTCAACGTAATTCCATCCGGTAAAGGCGCGGGCTGCTTCGCGGATATCGGTCTCACTGTAATTACCGACGCCCATGGTGAACAATTCCATGATCTCCCGGGCGAAATTCTCATTCGGCGCGCCTCTGACGTTAACGCCGGCATCGAGGAAGGACAGCATCGCCGGATCCTGCGCCACGGCCACCATGAGATCGCGGAAACTACCGGTACCCATTTCGTGGAACAGCTCCAGTTCCATTAACAGCTTGCGGTAATCCCGGACCTTGCTCTCGTTTATCGCGTAGTGGCCGTGCCAGAACAGTGCCATTTTTTCCTGAAGGGGATTGTTGGAGGCAACCATTCGATTGGCCCACCAGTAACCCACCCGATTGGTTTCCAGCACGCTGGCTCGGAGCCAGTAGAAGAACTTGTTGACCACCGGTTGCAGGCGGCGATTACCCTCTGGTTTGACCTTGATACCCAGAGCTTCACCGGTTTCCTTGGCCAGGTCGGTCGTGGCCGGCCGGCTGGGAGGAAAGGGTTCCAGCCCGGGATCATGAATGTCTGAATGATCGAAGGGCGCGAGGTGGCGGTTATTGGCTTCGTTGAAATAGACCAGGCTGCGAACCGCCGCCGAGGGTGACATGGCGGCCAGTGCCTGAATCTGGTCCGGGGTACCCCCGAAGCCGGCGCGTTCCAATAAATGTGCCGCCGTATTGTAGTTCCAGTCGTTACTGGAAATAGGCGTAAGATCGTCCTGCCAGGAAGCAAACCCGGTTTGCTGTGCACTGACCGATGTCGCCACCAGTAGCGCCGTGATACCGGCTATCGCGGCGGTATTCATCATTTTCAGTCTGCGAAACATGTGGCTGGTTCTCCTTGGTCTCTAGAGTGACACTTTATTCCATAATTGAACGCTTGTGAAAGGGTCAAATTTGGGTTTAGAGTAGCAATTCGCGACTCTCAAGCTGCTCTTAACCAATTCTAGTGAGTATCAGACCATGAAAATAATGAAGATTGCCCTGAATAGCCTGCTGCTAAATGGGCTAATCCTGCTAGCTAGCCCTTTGTACGGACAAGACGGCGAGACCTTCGATTCGCCTCATTTCATTTCGGCACCCAAGCTTATCGTAGACGACCTGGGCCGGGCTGAAAATTTCTACAAGACTTTTCTTGGAGTCCAAGAGTTGCGGCGTATCGATACCAACCTGGAATCCTTCGATGAAACCATAATGGGATATGGACAAGGTGCAAGCGTTGCCCTGTTCGAGCCAAATCCCAACGTCGAAACGGCCCTGCCGAAGAGCCAACATCCGGTGGTGCTATTCAATACCCCTCACCTGAGAGCGATAACCGACCGACTGGAAGCAACCGGTTATCCAGTACGCTATATCGGTAGCGAAACCAGTGAAGGGCTGTTTATCGGGATCACAGAAGATCCAGCGGGTAATGTCGTTGAGATCGTATCCCGAGGGGATACGCCCAACGTCGGCGGATCGAAGCTGATTGTGAGAGATCGGCAGGAGTCGGAAGATTTTTACTCCAGCGTCTTCAGTGTACCACCACTGAGGTACTACAAATCCGATTCCTACGATGAGGTGCTGATGAATTTCGGCGATGGTCCGTTCCTCGCCCTGTTCGAATCAAAAATCGAACCACAACTGGCGAAGAGCCGCTTTCCCGTGGTTGCAATCAGGACATCTGACTATGATGGCGTCATCGCCCGACTGAAACAGGAAGGTGTGGAGATGACGGAATTCACCTTCGGAAATTCAACCATCACCACAGCCCGGGATCCGAGCGGCAACATCATAGAGATAATCCAACAGTAGCTGTGAATGTGCAGGACACCCTCATAGCTACGTTTTAGTCTGGTAAAGCAAAGGCGATCAACTCGTCATCGTTGTCTCGACCCCCACCGGCCACGGCTATGTATTGCTTACCTTCGTGCATGAAGCTCATCGGTGGCCCGTGCAGGCGCTGCTCCACCATGACCTCGGCAATTTTTTCACCGGTCTGCTTATCCAGCGCTACCAGAATCGAACCGTGGGCATCGGAATCGATCTCATCTTTCTGGGCGAGATAGGAAACCAGTAACGTCTTCGTTACGAGTACCCCCCCTTCGGCAACCACGTCATTATAGACACTGCCCATATCCGGTAGGTTCAGATGCTGCAGCATTGGATGATTAACCGGCCCTTTGCCAAAGGGAATTTGCCAGACATGCTCACCGGTATTCAGGTCGATGGCGGTAATGCGCCGGTAGGGAGGTTTCAACAGCGGCAGGCCAAACGGCCCGACCTGGCGCTCCATCTGAATCACGAAGGGCCAGTCCGAGCTGCCCTGCGAGGGAGCGATCAACGACATGCCATGGGGCCGAGTCGCCGAAGGGATATACAGAATACCGGTTTCCGGATCCACGGTGGCACCGGGGAAGTTCGCCCCGCCACCGGCTCCTGGCACCACGAAGGTTGCCAGCTTGTCGTTACTGCCACGCACAATCGGCGGTGTAAACAGTGGACCTAACACGAAGTTGCTAGCCAACTCGCGTGCCGCCTCGGCTATCTCCGGTGTGAAGTCGATAAGGTCATCTTCACTCACTCCCTGCCGGTCGAAAGGTGCAGGTTTGGTTGGAAATGGCTGAGTTGGGTTGGTCCGCTCACCGGGAACAGTGCTGGCTGCAACCGGGCGTTCTTCGATGGGCCAGACGGGCTCACCCGTAAGACGATCGAAGACGTAGGTAAAGGCGGTCTTGGACACCTGCGCCACCGCCTTTATCGGTCTGCCATCCACCACGATATCCACCAGGTTCGGCGCCGAGGCGATGTCGTAATCCCACAGTCCGTGATGCACGGTTTGAAAGTGCCAGATACGCTCGCCTGTGTCGGCGTTTAGTGCCACCAGCGATTCGGCAAACAGGTTCTCACCCAGCCGCATGCCGCCCCAGTAATCGTTGGTGGGTGTAGAAGTGGGTAGATAAACGATGCCAGCTTCATCGTCGGCAGACATGAAAGTCCAGACATTGGTATTACCAGCCTTGCGCCAGGAATCATCTTCCCAGGTCTCGTTATAGGGTTCTCCATCCTGAGGAACGGTATTGAATCGCCACTTGAAAGTTCCGGTGTAAGTGTCATAGGCGCGCACATGACCCGGCGGGCTTCTGTTAAACATGCCATAGTCGAAGATCTTCGAGCCGACGATGACCGAACTGCCGACTGCAATCGGCGCAGCACCCGCGGTAAGGAAGTTTGTTTCGAATTCCAGTCGGCCCAGATCACTGCGCAAGTCAACGAATCCATTGTCACCGAAATTGGGATCTAGTTGGCCGGTATCGATGTCGATGGAAATCAGCTGCTTGCCGAGAGTCGCGATAAACAGGCGTTGAATTTCTCCATCGGTCCAGAATTCAATCCCGCGGATCATGATGTTAGTTTGAATCGGCGAACCGGTCAGATAACTCTGCGGATCGAACATCCACAGCTCCTCGCCGCTGGCCGGATCCAGCGCTGACACCTGCCCATGATTGGAATTGACATACAGCGTGCCATCGATCACCAGCGGGACAGCCCTATAGTCCGCTGTCCCATAAGCCAGACCTTGGACAAGTCGCAGATCAGGGCTCTTGTAGCGCCAGGCAATTTCCAGGTCCGCAAAATTAGTCGTATCAATCTGATCCAACGCTGCATATTTTGCCGATGCATGGCCACCACCGGCATGACGCCAATCGGCAGTCACATCTGCCGGCTCGTCCATCGGATCTGCTGAACATCCCAACAACAGAGGCAACAGCAATGAAGCGACAAAGCTATTCTTTGAAAAAGTAGTCAATACATTCAGTCCCTAGTTTAAAAAGTACGGCCAGAAATTCTATGACATCTCTATCCTATGCAATCTCAAATAAACCGGTCCCTCTAAATGCTCACAGAAGCAACACGCAGCTGTGTAATTAAGGCAAGGCAAATACAAGCAGCTCATCGTCATTGTCGCGACCTCCGCCAGCCACTGCGATGTACTGTTTACCTTCATGCATGTAACTCATGGGTGGCCCATGCAGTCGTTGATCCACTAAGACCTCGGCAATTAGCTCTCCGGTCATCTTATTGTGGGCAACCAGGATCGAACCGTGGGCCTCGGGATCGATCTCGTCTTTCTGAGCAAGATAGGAAATCAACAGCGTCTTGGTGAGCAGCACGCCGCCTTCGGTGACAACATCTGTAAGTGGGCTACCCAGCGGTGGCAGGTTCAGGTGTTCCAGCATGGGATGATTGGCCGGGCCTTTACCAAACGGTATCTGCCACACATGCTCCCCGGTGTTCAGATCGATGGCAGTAATGCGCCGATAAGGTGGCTTCAGCAAGGGCAAGCCAAACAGCCCGAGCGCCCGGTCCATCTGAATCACATAGGGCCAGTCCGAGGTGCCTGCGGGCGGCTCCACCAGTGACATTCCGTTGGGCCGCGTGGCCGAAGGAACATACAGAATGCCTGTTTCCGGATCGACGGTAGCGCCGGGAAAGTTGGCTCCACCCCCGGCTCCGGGGACCACAAATGTAGCTCGTTTGCCATTGCTGCCACGCACGATCGGCGGGGTAAAGATCGGACCTAAGACAAATTCGCTGGCCATCTCCCGCGCTGCCTCGGCAATCTCCGGGGTAAAATCGATCAGGTCGTCCTCGCTTATGCCCTGTCTATCAAAGGGTGCCGGTTTGGTGGGAAAAGGCTGGGTCGGATGGGTGCGCTCACCGGGCACTGTACTGGCAGCTACGGGTCGTTCCTCTATCGGCCATACCGGTTCCCCGGTGATCCGATCAAACACATAGGTGAAGGCCGTCTTCGATACTTGTGCCACCGCCTTGATCGGCCTGCCGTCGACGACGATGTCTACCAGGTTGGGAGCAGAGGCAATATCGTAATCCCATATGCCGTGATGCACGGTCTGAAAGTGCCAGAGCCGCTCTCCTGTCTCCACATCCAATGCCACCAGCGATTCTGCAAACAGGTTTTCGCCAAGCCGCCTGCCACCCCAGTAATCATTAGTAGGTGTTGAGATGGGAAGGTAAACGATTCCAGCCTCATCGTCGGCGGACATGTAGGTCCACACGTTGGTATTGCCGGCAGTCGCCCAGGAATCATCTTCCCAGGTCTCATTGAATTCCTCACCGGGTTGGGGAATCGTATTGAAACGCCACTTGAAGTCGCCAGTGTAGGCATCATAGGCACGCACATGTCCCGGTGGGCTACGATTACTCATGATGTAGTCGTAAATCTTGGAGCCCACGATCACGGTCGAGCCCACCGCAATAGGCGGCGCACCGTGAGTGATATTGTTCATCTCGAATTCGAGCCTGCCAAGGTTCTGCTTGAGATCGACGAAACCGTTGTCACCGAAGTCAGGATCGGGTTGGCCGGTAGTAATATCGATAGATACCAGCTGCTTTCCTATGGTTGCAATAAAGATTCTTTCGATCTCGCCATCGGTCCAGTACTCGATACCGCGTGTCTGAATCGGTGAGAATAAGGGTGGACCTGCCAGATAACTCTCGGGATCGAACAGCCATAGCTCTTCACCTGTCGCCGGATCGACTGCCACCACCTGGCCGTGATTGGTGTTCACGTACATGGTGCCGTCGATAACCAGCGGCACGGCACGGTAGTCGCCGGTGGGAAAGGAAAGCTCCTCCGGAATGCGCAGATCGGCGGATTGATAACGCCAGGCGATCTCCAGGTCGGCGAAATTGCTGGCATCGATCTGATCCAGTGGCGAGTATTTATCCGAGCTATGGTTGCCGCCATGGTGATACCAATCGCCCACTGATTCTGATACTGAATCTTCACTTTCCGGGGCACAGCCCATCAGAAAGAGTAATAAAATTCCTACTGCGGCTAGCTTATTCATCTCTATCAGATTCTCCATGTGTCATAGGGCAATATTTATATTCCAAAATCACACGTCAAAACCGCGTCAAAGCCTATACAGTTTTATTACTTCTCTGGCTTCCCTGAACACTGGCTACCCTCTGATTACTTCCTTACCCATTTCTGCAGGCAACCACCCGACGGACTGACATCACAGCCGCCTGTCAATCCGGCAAAAATATTGCCGCGATTGTCTGCCGCCATACCTTCCGGTCGCGTGCTGGGCACATAGTATTGCAGAGAGCCGTTGGTGCGCCCGACTCTAATACCAACCTGAAATCCAGGATTACGAGCCATGGCACCGGGCCCGCCTTCCGGTGCCATCACCGGTCCCGGCAGTCGCGCGCCAGACTCCGAATCGGCGACGACCAGTGTGCCATCATCGAGAACCGTTATCCCACTGGGCCGCCCGAAATGGCGCCAGTCATCGAGAAAATTCAGATTCTCATCTAGAATCTGCACGCGGTTATTGGAACGGTCTGCCACATACAGGCGGTTCTGCGCATCGTATGCCAATGAATGTGGCCCCATGAATTCGCCCGGGCCAGCGCCCATCTTGCCCACCGCTCTAATGAACTCACCCTCCGGTGTGACTACAACCAGTCGGTCACCATCCTGCTGCGCATTGGAAGGGCGCGGCCAGTGACCATCGGCAATCACGATATTGCCATCGGGCATTACGGCGCAGGCTGTAGGGCCGATAAAGGTATCCTGGCCGGCTCTCGAGACACCGGCCTGACCGAGACTGAACAGATGATCGCCGTCCTGATTGAACTTGTGAATCTGGAAACCGCGCCCGGCGGTGGAAGCATCGTCGCCGAACGGCCCGCTGTCTCCTGCCCACAGGTTGCCATCGTTATCCATGCAGAAACCATGAGCCTGCACGATCATGCCGTCGCCGAAGCTCTTGGTGATCTGCCCATCGGCATTAATGTAATTGATCGGTGGTTCGGAGCGGAACAGCATCCACAAGCCGCCGGTGTCATCGGGAATCAAGCCTATTGCGGCGCCCCATTCCTGACCCGGCAACAGCGTCGGCCAGTCTTCTGTCAGTTCATAGGGATTGTCCATGGTACTGGTGGGACGGCGGGATAACTGAATCAGTTTTTCGGTTTCTGCTCCACCGCCTGATGGTTGTGCCGTCGCACTCGCCATGAATACGAATGCGACACCGAGCGTGACGAGCGATGCGATTAGTTTGTTGGTGACTTTTTGCATCATAACTTCCTTCTTCTTAGTTTTTTTACGGAGACAAAAAAGGGTCAGAGCAAATACAGTCACTCGCTGTATTGCAACTCTGACCCCTTCCGATTAACGCAACCTGGAGACTGCTACCTGCGGCCGGTCTCCGCCAGCCCCTGCTCGGCCACGCGCTGTCCACTCAGGCGATTATCCATCGCGTAATTGCCTTCATGGCAGGCATATTCATACTGCTTGTACTCGTTATCCGCCTCATAAGGAAATGCCACCGTCCAGGGCGCTTCATAGGTCATGGGATCTTCGACGGTGAGTGTGTAGCGCAGCGTATCCTCGTCTTCTATGGTGAAGGTCTCGATCATCTTGCGCCCTTCGTTCTGCACGGCATTGCCTGCGCCAGAGCCCGGTGCACGCATATTGCCGACGAAGCGAAAATTAGTGGACTCGATGATGAGCGTGTTGCCTTCCCAGTGTCCGCGCGGGTCCCCTTCCCAGAATTTGATCCTGCTATCCACGTGGGAGCCGGCATCGATCGGGATAATGCGGGCATTGTGGATCATTTCGCTGTGAATCATTACATAACCGGGTGACTGGACGATCAGCTTGCCGTTGTTATAGGCGGTGGGCATCATCATGCCGAACACACCTCGCGACAGGCAGCGGTCTCCCGATTCAACTGTCGCGGCTGAATCGTGTTCATGATCCAGGTTGAACGCTTTCTGCGTCATCGCCGCCTCGGTAAACGCGGGTCGGCGACCATTCGGCGGATCGACTATCAGAGCCGGCGCATCGGCCTGGGCATCGGACCAGAACCAGTCGAACCAGTAATTCTCGTAGGCACCCACGCCCTGGCTGTCTTCGAAACCGGTCCACACCGCGCCCTTGCGAGCCTGGTCACGCCGCGCGATATACTCGGCAATCTCTTCCTGTGATGGCACTCGACCCTGGAATTGGTCGGAAAGCTCCAGTGGAGTCGCAGTCGCACCGACGTTATTCCACATACCGGTAATATTAGGTTGGCCGTCGGAAAGTATCTCCGGTTGCCACTCGGACTGGGCGATGGCGGTTAAGCAAAAACCCAGGGTGAGAACTGAAACGGCCACGGTTTTCACCAGGCCTATCAAGAAGTTAGCAGAATTAGTTTTCATTTTGTTGCCTCCGCTAAGACGGTCGGAAGTCCCTAGTATATGCTTTTTCTTTTCAGAGGTCTGCCCATATTCATCAGAGCAAAGCCAGTGCCATCAGACGTTCAATCTCGCCTCCCACACCAGCAGTAGTAATTGCAAAGTAAATAGAGCACGATTCAACGGCATTAGTGCTACAGCGTGCTTTCCAAGCAGGCGAATCTAAAGCCAGGTCTTTAGTAAACAATAATGACCGAAAGGAATCATCACAGGAAATGAATCACAACCCTCTTCTGGCAGACCTGCGTGTCATCGAACTCGCCTCCATGGTACTCGCACCTTCGGCCGGCGTGATCCTGGCAGACTTCGGTGCCGACGTAATCAAGATCGAGCCCCCTGGTACCGGTGATCTGAACCGTAACTGGCACAAGATTCCCGGCCTGCCGATCTCCGATTTCGCCTATCCATTTCAGATAGATAACCGCAATAAGAAGAGTATCGCCCTGGATTTGAAATCCGAGGCTGGCTATGAGGTGTTCTGCAAGCTGGTAACCGATGCCGATGTGTTGATTACAAACTACCGTCTCCGGGCGCTGGAACGCCTGAAGCTGGAATACGATACCGTCAAGGCTATCAATCCACGCATCATCTATGCGCTGGGAACGGGTTTTGGCGAGGAGGGGGATGAGCGGCACAAGCCAGGATATGACACGGTGGCTTACTGGGCACGCTCTGCCATAGAGACGCAGATATTCCCCTACGATGGCTGGTTACGCCCCTTTCCCTACGGGGCCGGCGATCACCCCAGTGGCATGGCGCTTTACGCTGCCATCATGACTGCGCTGTACCAACGCCAGAGGACAGGCGAAGGCAGTAAGGTGACAACTTCATTGTTGGCTAACGGTGCCTGGTCCAATTCCATCATGCTACAGGCCGAGTTGGCCGGTGCGGAGTTCAGAGAAGTACGCCCGAGAGAGAATTCCTACAATTTCATCGGCCTGCACTATCACACCAGCGATGGCCGATTGCTAAAGTTGAGTCTTGTGAATTTCGAGAAAAACTGGCGCCCGTTCTGCGAAGCCATCGGTCGCAGCGACCTGCCAGATGATGATCGTTATGCTACTGCACAAGCACGCATCGAAAACATGCCCGCCCTTATCCAAGATGTTACGGAAGCCTTTAAGACTCAGGACGTTGCCTACTGGCATCGCGTTTTGGAACAGCACGACATTCCACATGCCACTGTTCCTACTTATGAAGAGGCCGCCAATGATAAACAGATGCAAGCGAACGATATCATCATACCGCTGGACCATCCCACGCAAGGCAAGATTCGTACGGTGAACAGCCCGTTTAGCGTCGGCGGTACCGACAAAATCGAACCGGGTGCGGCGCCTGGACTCGGGGAGCATAGCGTCACCGTGTTGAAGGATGCGGGTTATTCAGAAGAGGCCATCCAGGCATTGCTTGAGGGCGGTGTGGTTGAGTAATAGGGGCAGATCCATTATTGGCTTTTTGCGTAAGATCGGCTGAAGAAATCACAAAATAGTAAATCACTCCCATTTTGCTCCGCCCCATAGCCAAACAATAAAAGATTGGGTAGGCGCGAGTTTATGTGCGAGCATTGCTTATTCATATCAAATCAGGGTATTCCAATGACACTCATGATAGGCAATAACAGTGTGGTTTCAATTCACTACACACTAAAAAATGAAGCAGGCGACGTGATTGGCAGTTCCGAGGACAATCAGCCCCTGGAGTACTTACATGGCTCCAAGAACCTCATTCCGGGTCTAGAGAGCGAGTTGCATGGCAAATCCTCTGGTGCCAGCTTCAGTACCGTTATCCCCCCGCAGCAAGCCTACGGGGAGGTTCGCACGGATCTCATCAAAGAGATCAGCAAGGACTTGTTTCAGGGTGTGGAGTCGGTCGAAGCAGGCATGACTTTTCTTGCCCACGGCGAGGATGGAGCCGAACAGCAAGTGCGGGTGACAGCAGTTTCGGGCGATGAGGTCACGGTCGATGCAAATCACCCCATGGCAGGCATGACACTGCATTTTGAAGTGGAAATAGTAGATGTAAGAGAAGGTACCGAGCAGGAAATCGAACACGGGCATGTGCATCAGCCTGGAGCCGATCACTGATTGTGGGTACACAACGCCAGGGAGCCGACCCAATGATTACCGCAAACTCTCGAATACTGTTGCTCATACTGTGTTGTGTAAGCACATTTTCTTTCGCACAGCAGGATGAGCCAGAGGCATTCTACCTGGCCAATGAAGGCGTCATGGTAACCGATGGCGACACCAAGATTCTTTTCGATCCATTGTTTCCAGATAGCTATGGGCAGTACTTGTTGGTGCCTGAGGCAATCAAGGCTGCGTTGTTCGCCGGTGAAGCACCCTTCGTTGACGTCGATGCCATCTTTGTCAGTCACTACCATGGCGATCACTTCTCGCCTGATGAAGTTCTCGCTCTCATGAAAGCCCAGCCACAGATTCAACTCTATGCACCCGCCCAGGCGGTGATTGCCATGCGCACCGAGGCAACTGCTGAAGAAGCCATGGTGTTTGAACGCGTCAATTCAGTAAGCCTGGAATACAAAGACACACCCGTTACCCTGAATATGCAAAACCTGCTGGTGGAAGCAGTGCGAATTCCCCACTCCGGCTGGCCTACCGGTCGGTTGGATGTGGAGAACATCGTGTGGCGCGTGACTATCAACGACGGTACCACCGTGCTGCACATGGGTGATGCCGATCCTAACGACGTGCACTTCGCCTCGGATGCGGCATATTGGAACCGCAACACTCCGAACATGGCCTTTCCTCCCTACTGGTTCTTCAGTAGCAACAGTGGGAGACAAATCCTGCAGGATCGCATTAAGGCTGGAAGCAGTGTGGGCATTCATGTGCCCTACACTATTCCGTCAGATCCTATTCGAAGGCCACGGGAATTACGTGGAGCCGATATCTTTACGCAGTCCGGCGAGACTCGAACCATCAGGTAGTGACTCGCGGTGGTTGATTACTTAGGGACGCTTTGAACTTCGCATCATTGCTGCCTCTGGGTTTCAAATTCCGCACTTTATTATCGCCGAATGCTTGCAACAAACTGCCATTGTGGTTTGAACCCAGAACCAATACTCTGATTTCTTTTTTCAATAGTCCACACCATGGCTTCAGGGCAGTTCCGCTTCATTACCGTTATCGCTGTCGTCGTTGCCAACATGGTCGGCACCGGTGTGTTTACCAGCCTCGGCTTTCAGCTGTTAGACATTCGCTCCGGCTTCGTACTTTTAATGCTCTGGGCAGTAGGTGGCCTGGCTGCCGTATGCGGTGCGATGACCTACGCCGAACTGGGTGCTGCACTGCCCCGCAATGGTGGAGAATACAGTTTACTGAGGACTATCTATCATCCGGCCGCGGGTTTTGTGTCCGGCTGGATCTCATCGACTGTAGGATTTGCCGGACCGACAGCGCTGGCAGCCATGACATTTGCAGCCTACTCCACTGCCGCATTACCTGGTGAGTCATCGGTATTTCTGGAGAAGACACTCGCTGCTGTACTGCTGATCGTTCTGACGATCATTCATGCCACCAATCACCGGACCAGTGGTACCACTCAGGTAGTCTTTACTGTTTTAAAGGTGGCTGTAATCGTGGTATTTGTAATTGCGGTCGCACTCGTAGTCGACACACCCCAGCCCATAAATTTTTTGCCAATAGAGGGTGACGGTGCCCTGCTCACCAGCGGTCTGTTTGCAGTAGCACTTATCTATGTCAGTTTCGCCTACACGGGTTGGAATGCGGCGACCTATCTAAGTAGCGAAGTAGAAAATCCGCAACGCACCCTCCCGCTAGTGCTGACTATCGGCACCTGTATCGTGACTCTGCTCTATCTCGGCCTGAATTTCGCATTTCTCTATGCGGCGCCAATAAGTGCAATGGAAGGTCAGGTGGAAGTTGGTGCCATAGCCGCACAGTCTGCTTTCGGCGATACCGTGGGAGGTTTTTTCGGCATCGCACTGGCGCTGCTGCTGATTTCCACTGTCAGTGCCATGACCATAGCTGGCCCGAGAGTGATCCAGGTGATCGGTGAAGATTTCCCCGCCGTGCGAGTGCTGGGAAGAACCAACCAGCATGGCATACCGGCAACTGCCATCTACCTGCAGTCGGCCATCGCACTGGTGTTCATTCTGTCAACCACCGTCGAATCGATCATGGTCTTCGCCGGATTCACCATGGCGCTTAACAGCTTCGTGGCGGTTTTTGGTATTTTCGTGTTGCGCTGGCGACAACCTGACTTACCCAGGCCCTATCGAACTTTCCTGTACCCATTGACGCCACTGATTTATCTGGCGCTAACCGGGTGGACGCTGGGATTTACTCTGATCAACAGACCAGTGGAAGGACTATTCAGCCTGGGGATTATCGGCTCGGGATTGATTTTCTACTTTCTGACTTCCAGGAATTGAGGCTCAAATTGAGCCTGGCAGTTGTTTCTCGTCTATAATTTCCCTCCGATGACACTCGAATCTAGCAGTCCACTCAGCATTCTCCAGTCAATCTTCGGCTTCACCGAGTATCGCCCTCCTCAGGATCAAATAATCGATACCCTGATAAACGGTGGCGACGCATTGGTGTTAATGCCAACCGGTGGTGGTAAGTCGCTGTGTTATCAAATACCGGCCATGGCCAGAACCGGCTGCGGGATAGTCATCTCGCCGCTCATTGCGCTTATGCAGGACCAGGTCAGCGCGATGCAGCTGATAGGTGTTAAGGCTGCCTTCCTCAATTCGACCCTGAGCCCGGATGCCACCCGGCAGATCGAGCAATCACTTATCGCCGGAGATCTCGACCTTCTTTATATAGCGCCGGAACGGCTGACGCAGGCACGCACCCTGAAGTTGTTACGAGAACTTAACATCGCGCTGTTTGCCATCGATGAAGCCCACTGCGTGTCACAGTGGGGCCATGACTTCCGCGCCGATTACCTGCAGTTGAGTCTATTGCACGAGCTATTTCCGGAAGTACCGCGTATCGCGTTGACGGCGACGGCAGATGAGCGTACCCGCAAAGAAATCATTACCCGCCTGCAGCTGGAAGAGGCTACACACTTTATTGCAGGATTCGATAGACCTAACATTTGTTATCGTATATCGCTGAAGCACAATGCCAAACAACAACTACTGAAATTCTTAAAGCAGGAGCACCCCGACGATGCAGGCATCGTCTATTGCCTGTCTCGCAAGAAAACCGAAGACATTGCCCACTGGCTGCAGCAACAGGGTTTCGAGGCGCTGCCCTATCATGCCGGTCTCAGCGCCCAAGTCCGTTCCGAAAACCAGGCGCGCTTTCTGCGCGAGGAAGGAATCATCATAGTTGCCACGATTGCTTTCGGCATGGGTATCGACAAACCGAATGTACGCTTCGTGGCACACCTGGACCTGCCCAAGACTATCGAGTCTTATTACCAGGAAACTGGGCGTGCCGGGCGCGACGATCTGGCGGCCGATGCGTGGATGATCTATGGATTGCAGGACGTCATTAAGCTGCGGCAGATGATGGAGGTCTCGGAAGGTAGCGAAGAATTCAAGCGCGCCGAACAGCATCGCCTGAACGCCATGCTGGGGCTGTGTGAAATCACCTCCTGTCGGCGCCAGACTTTACTCGGCTACTTCGGCGAAACACTGAGCCAGCCTTGCAGTAACTGCGATACCTGCCTGGAGCCTGCCCAGACATGGGATGGCACCGAGGCAGCGCGCAAAGCCTTGAGTGCAGCCTTTCGCACCAAGCAACGATTCGGGGTCAATCATCTGATCGACGTACTGCGGGAAGGCAACACCGACAAGATCTTTCAGTTCGGTCATCAGCACCTGCCCGTGTATGGCATTGGCAAGGATCTCGACAACAACCAGTGGCGCTCGGTGTTTCGCCAACTAGTGGCGCGTGGTTATATGAGTGTCGACCTGGACCGCTATGGTGCGCTACGCCTGGAAGAAAAATGCCGACCATTGCTGCGTGGTGAAGAAAGTATTCAACTCAGACAGGACAGCAAACCCAAGGCGGCAAAGAAACAGACAAAGATTCAATTGGCACCGGAAGTGGATGTGGCTCTCTGGGAAGCACTGCGGGACTGCAGACGACAGTTCGCCGAAGAATTTGGAGTACCACCCTATGTCATTTTCCATGACAGTACATTGCAGGAAATGTGCGTGCGCTTACCGCGAGACTTGCTGGACTTTGCAGAATTGTCTGGCGTTGGAGAACGAAAACTGGAAAAGTACGGTCCGGCATTCATGAACATCATCGAAAACTATCTGGGCGAACGCACAGGCGAAACCAACACAACAAAAGATTAAGACTATGATTGATAGAGAACTAGATATCCAAACCAGAGATGGCGAGATGAACACATTCATCACCCACCCTGAGGAAGACAGCCCTCATCCACTGCTTGTATTTCTTATGGATGCACCCGGTAAGCGTGAAGAACTGCACGACATGGCGCGCCGATTCGGTTCAGCTGGTTACTACGTCATGCTGCCCAATCTTTATTATCGACAGGTGCGTGAGTTCAAGCTTGCAACCGAAGGCAGGGAAAAAATGCACGAGCACATGGATTCGCTCAGCAATGCCATGGTGTGTGAAGACATTGCAACATTGCTGACATTTGCAGATAGCGACAGCGCTGCGCGAAGCGGCAAGATTGGTTGCGTTGGCTACTGCATGAGTGGTCCCTTCGCCTTTGCAGCAGCAGCGGCGTTTCCTGATCGAATCGCCGCCAGCGCCTCACTGCATGGCGTGAGCCTGTTTAGCGATAACCCGGATTCACCCCATCTGGACGCGGGGAAAATCAAAGGCGAGATGTATTTTGGTTGTGCAGAGACGGACGAGTATGCACCCCGGCAAATGATTGACGATCTGGAAATCACTCTGGCCAGCAGCGGTATAAACTCTCGAATCGAATGGTACCCTGGCACGTTTCATGGCTTTGTTTTCCCATCGAGACAGGGTAAATACAACAAGGCAGCGGCGGAGCGCCATTGGGAAAGATTACTGGCGATGTATCGTCGCTGTTTATAAGCAATAAATGAGCGAAAGAAAAAGGCCTCTACTTGCAAGTAGAGGCCCTGTCTTCTGGATGTAAGGTTTTATTAAAGGTCAGCGAGAGTCGCTTTGGCTGCAACACTCTCCATATGGCTGAATCCCATAACGACTTCCGCGAGCGCTTTAACATTTGCCGGGGCACCATCGAAAGCGATGATTTGGCCCATCGTCTCTTTGCCTTCGGCATTTGCCGCATGCTGAATGTTTAGAACAGCGGAGGCAATCATCTGAACACCTCTACGCTCGCTACTATCAACGATGGCCGTTAACGTGGCCTTCTCTGCATCAGATGGGAAGTGGTTCATACCAGCCACAATACCGGCAATGGTTTTCAGATCACCATCATCCTGGGCCAACGAGAATTGAGAAAAAAGGACTATTGAAACAATAACCAGAAGTTTTTTGTTATTTCTATTATCATGCGGTGCTCCTCAAGATCAAACAGGGTTGTATTCTTTGGTCTTCCCCGGCAGTGTACCAAAAAAATAGCGCCCGAAGAGCGGTTGCCGAGAGGGATACGATATTTGGAAATGCCCTGAAACTAGTCGAAAATCTATAACCACAGGCATGTTAATGGTTTTTTGATAATCGAATCACCGACATGAGGATTTTCAGTAGGTTCAATTTCATGAAATTGAAAGAGAAAAACAGTAAAATCATGATTCTTCGATTTTATGATTTTCTCGCTAAAACAAAGTTTCGTAGTGTGAAGGGGGTTAAATTGATAGTTCAAATCAAAAATTTGCTGATGATGTTGATCACAGCTCTAGTTGTCTCTACGGCAGGGGCGCAAAGCGACTTCCAGGTGCCACGAACAGAAACAGGTGTGCCTGATCTGCAGGGTATCTGGACTTCAGCCAGTATAACTACACTGGAACGCAATCCAGAATTAGGTGAGAAGTTAGTCGTGACCGCCGAGGAAGCATTGAGAATGGAGCAAACTGCAGATTTTAATGTCCTAGCAGTGCTAGATGATGCTCCAAGCGATCCTAACCGTGCTGCTCCCACGGACGGAAATGCAGATGCAGGTTATAACGCGTTCTGGATAGACCCTGGAAAGAAACTTGCTCGTATCGGCGAAGAATACCGTACATCTTTTATTGTTGATCCAGAAAATGGCCAGATACCTTATACCGAATCCGCTGGCCGTGCTTTCTTTGAATATCGCCAAAACAGTGGATTTGATGGGCCGGAACAACGACCCTTAGGTGAGCGCTGCATGGTCGGCTTCGGTTCAAGTGCCGGGCCACCAATGCTACCGGTGCTTTATAACAATCACTATCAGATTGTTCAGAATGAAGACTATATGATGATACTGGTCGAAATGAATCATGATGCGAGAATCATTAGATTAGATTCCAACCACCTCAAGGACGATTTCAAACCCTGGTTAGGTGACTCAGTAGGTTATTGGGATGGCGATACATTAGTGGTGGAAACGATAAATTTTCACCCCCAGCAAAGCTTCCGTTTTGCAATTAAGCACACATTATATTTACCGGAGACTGCGAAAGTCATTGAACGATTTACTCGTACCGCCGAAGATGAAATTCTTTATGAGTTTACTATTGAAGACGAGCAGGCTTATTTGCAGCCATGGAGTGCGCAAATTCCTCTGCGACCAGCTGAGGGTGCACTTTATGAGTATGCCTGCCACGAAGGGAATTACGCCTTGCCGGGAATCTTAGCAGGTGCCCGCCGAGGGGAGATGGAAAGTTCTAACTAAACTGCATTTTGGTAGTTGCCAGTTTTAAATACCAGCAGCGCAATCAAAGCTAATGTCGTGGAGTTTTGGGAAAATTACCGGATTCTCAAAGGATTCCAGTGTTAGCAGAATGATGATTCTCTGCCAAATGAAGCTGCGGGTTCCAATTGACATAGCTTTTTCTTTTTTCCCTTTTCAGGCTGGCTGAGATAGGCTCACTACACTACAAACAAAAAGTGAGCTACGCCATGATTACTACCTACCTTAACCGCGGCGCCAGAGCATTGACTATCGGGCTGTGCCTGATCGCGATGAATCTGGCCACAGCCGCCGAAATCCCCACCGCAACCCCCGAAGAGGTTGGCATGTCCTCCGAGCGCCTGCAGCGGATCAACACCGTAATGCAGCGCCATATGGATGCCGGTGATATCCAGGGCGCGGTCACCATAGTGGCTCGGCGCGGCAAGCTGGTGCACTTAGAAACCCACGGTTTGATGGATGTCGACAATAGTCGCCCCATGCAGGAAGACTCGATCTTCATCATGATGAGTTCCACCAAACCCCTGTTGGGTGTGTCAGCAATGATGATGATCGAAGAGGGCTTATTACGACCCGAAGATCTCGTCTCCAAGTACATTCCCGAATTCGCAGAAATGCAAGTGGCCGTGCTCAAAGAGCCAGTGGACGAGAATATAAGCCCTTACCAGATTGATCCGCAGAATATTCCGGAGCATCGCCTGGTACCGGCTCACAGAGAGATCACTATTCACGATCTGCTCACCCATACATCCGGTCTCGCCAGCAGTGGTCTTGGATCGGCGATTCAGGAGCGCAGGCAGCGCAGTGCCGACGCGACTCTGGAAAATCAGATGCCGGTCTATGCCTCCTACGCATTGGACTTCCAGCCCGGTTCACGCTGGACATACAGTCCCGGTGTCGGCCTCGACGTGATGGCGCGCATCGTCGAAATCGTCTCGGGCAAACCCTTCGATGAATTCATCAGTCAACGCATCCTCGAGCCACTGGATATGAACAGCACCTACTTCAATGTTCCTCCGGAGTATCAGAACCGACGCGTGGTTATCGCTGACCGTGACATGTCACGCTTCTTCGATCGGCCACCCACCAAGTATTTCTCCGCCTCCGGCGGTTTATCCAGCACTGCCGGGGATTACCTGAAGTTTGAGCAGATGCTGGTCAACGGCGGTGAACTGTTTGGTAACCGCTTGTTGAGTCCACGTTCGGTGCGCATGATGGGCAGCAATCAGATCGGCGACCTGTATCGCGGCTTTTCACAAAATCAGGAAGGCATGGGCTTCGGTTACACCGTCGGTGTGACAGTCGACCCGATCACCTCCAACGCCCGCCGCAGTGCCGGCGCCTTCGGCTGGGGTGGTGCCTTCGGTACCCGTTCCTGGACCGATCCCGAGGAAGAGTTAACTGCTGTACTGTTTCTGCAACAGCCCCACCCGGCAACTCAGTATGATTTCGAAAACGCCGTGCAGCAGGCGATTATCGAATAGTTCGTAGGAAAAAGAAAAAGGGGACGGTCCGTCCTCTTTTTCTTTTCCAGATTCATTCTGCCAGTTCTCTCACACGGGCAGCCATGCCTTCAATCACTTCGGCCGCCACGTAAATCTCATCTTCCGCCAGTTCATACTGCCGCTGTTCGATAGCTTCCCTCACGCCCGGAATAGTCTTCACACCATAGCCAGTATAAAACCCTGGTGCATAGATATGATGGGTAAACCAGGGTCGCCCCGGCAAGCCATCATCACGCGTCAGTTCTCGCTCGCTGGTGAATAGCAGCTTGTTCTGTTGCTCGTTGGCGGCCGCACCACTGATGGTAATTTTTGCATAGGCACCAGCCGCTTGCTCCAGTGCATCCATGGCATTCTTCAGGGGTGCGAAATTGAAGAAAGGTACCTCCTCCTTATGAAGTGGCGCAGCAAAGCTACGAGTCGGATCAAGCGCCAATGCATAGACGCCAGAATCGATGCGGGCATTGGTCTCGACAGTTTCTGTACGCATATCCTCAGCCAGCTCTTCGATCTGTTCGACATAGAGGCTGAGGTTATCGGCGAGCGCTGTGAATTCGAACGGTAGCCGCGGTGCATTGGCGAGGCGCAGGGTGGCACGCCCTGCTACCTTGGCCAGTGCCACGCCATACTCCATGCCTGGATCGCGGAATTTCGTGTAGTGCTCATAGGTGTCATACAGCGTGTGATAGCTGCCGTCTCTGCCCTCACCGCCGAAACCAATATTCAATGATGCGATGCCCAGGTGCTGTAAGAAGGGCGAGTAGTCCGATCCCGAGCCCAGTGGACTGATACGCAGATCGGCACGGCTCTTTAATTCAGCCCTGGCCTGTGGATTGCCACTGACCTCTACACGGGCACGGCGCCGTTCCGCAACCGACACACCGGTTTGCGGATCTTCCACATCGTTCATGACTTGGTTGGCCATCTTCTCCAGCACATGACTGCCACCGATATTGACAAAGCCACGACTGTTGCCGTCGGTATTGATATAGGCCACGGCACGTTCATCCAGCACGGTGGCATGCTGTTCCACCCATTCTGTAGAGCCGATCAGCCCCTGCTCCTCCGAATCCCAGGCGGCATACACCACCGTGCGTTTCGGGCCATTTCCTGTCGCCGCCAGTTCCCCCAGGGCCTGGGCCTCTGACATCAGGGCCACCAGCCCGGAGATGGGATCCGCCGCACCATGATTCCAGCCGTCGTGATGATTACCACGAATCACCCACTGATCCGGATACTCCGAACCCTCCAGGGTGGCGATTACGTCATAGGCGGTGACCATGTCCCAATTAAACTCCAGCTTCATGTGCACCCGTGCCGGGCCAGGTCCCAGATGATACGTGATAGGCAAACCACCGCGCCATTGCGGCGGTACGACCTCACCGCCCATGGCTTCGAGCAGCGGCAGCGCGTCACGATAAGAAATGGGTAGCACGGGAATCTTGGTAATCGTTGGAGCGTCTTCCCGCGGTAAACGCTGCGCTTCGGATGTGGCGCCGACAAAAGGCGTCAACACATCACCGGGGTAGGTTGGCATGTCCATTACTGATCCACGTTGCACGGCACTCTCGTGTTTAAACGGCCCATCGGGATAAGTATCCCCGGCACCGTAACCATCGTCAGCCGGATCAGAATAGATGATGGTGCCAATTGCCCCTTTTTCCGCCGCCAGTTTCGGTTTGATGCCACGCCAGGAGCCACCATAACGAGAGATGGCGATCTTACCTTCCACGCTGATGCCATAGCGATCCAGTATCTCGTAGTCCGCCGGCGTGCCATAGTTTACGAACACCAGCTCCGCTTCCACGTCGCCATCGATAGAGAAGGCATTATAAGGAGGCAACAGGTTATCGATGCGCGAAGTACTGGAATCTTCCGCTAGCGAATCCTCGGTCAGGCTGGCACTGAAGCGATGGGGCGCGACCAAATCCAGTTGCCGCGTCCGCGGGCTGGGAAACAACACCTCATACTCCACAACCTCGGTGTCATAGCCCCAGGAACGAAACTTACCGGCGACGAACTCGACCACCTCACTCCCGGCAGCGGAGCCGACATGGTGTGGCTCGCGGGACATGATGCGCAGCCATTCATCCAACTCGCTGCTGCTCAGATGGGAGTCGAATTCTGCTTCCAGTTCCCGCTGGGTCTCGCTGCTTACGTCATCGAAACCCAATAGCGTTTCGCGGGTCTGGGCCTCCGAAACCGTTGCGATCATGGCGAGAGAAAGAGCGAACAATCGAGTTATCAGGCGCATGGGATGCGGCCCTCCTGTTGGTTGTTTTACAGAAGGGTAACAGAGATTCAGGGTGTTAGGGATCCTCTGAATAAGTAGTTGACCACTCTCGCTTACAGCAAGAGTGCTGGGGCTGTCAGATTTATTGGCAGAATATCCTGACCCGCTCATTCTCGTTATCGATGTCCACTTTCAAATCGGACAGTGCAGCAATCAACTCACCGGGATTGTCACCGTTGAGTTTCTTGAAATCGAATCCCAGGTCTACACCATTTTCTTCGGCGGCATCGCTTACTTTGGTTTGCACATCATTGGGCAACAACGAGGCCAGCTTTACACCGGCAATTAGAAGCTTGATGGGCACCTTGATATTCACCACATCACCACCCTCAGTTTTAGGTTCTACATTCACTATCAGGAAATCGGGACTGCTGGATTGCGAGTCTTTCGTCTGCGACTCAGTAGATGTGTTGGGTGAGGCGTCAGCATCGACGGCGTTCAGGAGTTTTTCGGCATCATCCACTGAGATCTTTCCAGCGGCAAGCATGTCTAGAATTTTCTTTCGATCTTCACTCATAAGATTCACCTTACAGAATTTCAATCCGCACACATTGTTCCGAGCTGCCGACGTGAATGGAAGTTCCGGCAATTGCAGAAATCAGCTCAGCCACACGCATCGTCGTATTCAGAGACACGGCAGTCTTGCCGGTAAGAATCAGGACGAACTGTACCCCGTCAGCACCTATGGAACAGATATAGCACTGGTTTAAAGGAGAGTTTTTGTTCATCCTAACGTGAGGAGTTGAGATGAAACA
>PBYU01000095.1 GCA_002730035.1 Gammaproteobacteria bacterium
ACACCTAATCTGGACAATCTTATGGCTGGTGTGACCAAGCCCTACGGATTATTCCAGGTGTGTGGACCCACCGGCTCCGGTAAGAGTACCACCCTGCACGCGATTCTGAATTATCTGAATTCAACCGAGCGGAAGATATGGACAGCAGAAGACCCGGTGGAAATTACTCAGCCAGGTCTCAGACAAGTAGAGGTCAACGAGAAAGTCGGCATGACTTTCTCCAGGGCGATGCGTGCTTTCCTGCGTGCCGATCCCGATATCATAATGATTGGTGAGATGCGTGATACCGAAACCGCAGGCACCGCGATCGAGGCCTCACTGACGGGTCACTTGGTATTGTCTACACTACACACCAATAGTGCTGCCGAGAGCATTGTGCGTCTACTGGATATGGACATGGATCCGTTCAACTTCGCTGATGCCATGATTGGGATTTTGTCACAACGACTTACCAAGACCTTGTGCACCTCTTGCAAGAAGTCCTACATTCCAGAAGCGAGTGAACTGGACTTTCTGGCTACAGAATTCTGTAGGGAAGCTATTCCCGATGGGTCTCGTTCCGATCCAGAGGAAGGGGAAGTTGAGAAGCAGTTAGAAGAGTGGCGCCAGAACTACACACAGAAGGGTGAATTCACGCTATACAAGGCGCCAGGTTGCCCTGCCTGTCTGGATACCGGGTATCGAGGCCGAATGGGTGTGCATGAATTGTTGATGAGCACGCCTGCCATCAAGAAGATGATTCTGCGCAGAGCCCCAGCGGCAGAGGTTCACTTCGAAGCGATCATTTCAGGTATGCATACTCGAAAGCAGGATGGTATCGAAAAAATTCTGCTCGGTTATACCGATTACACGCAGGTCAGAACCGTTTAGGGTGTCCACATAAACACATAAAAAAACCCGATCATTGTGAAGTGATCGGGTTTTTTATTTTCTACCGTTTTAAAAAACAACTAGTGAGCTGCACCAGCTACGGGTGCTGCGCCGGGCAAAGCCATGGCAGTCAGCTTCGATCCCGTTTGCAGCATGATGTACTGATGCCCGTCATGTACCCAGGTGCTCATGCCGTAACGGCTGCGTGCCGGTACTTCGATTTCGGCTTCGATAGCACCGCTAGCCTTATTAATCGCATAAAGCATGGGAGTGCCATCGGAGGCTGTGTCGGAGTAAAGCAGCATGTTTGATGTAACTACCATAGGTACCAGCGCACCGGTACCGGTGTTGCCCACATCGAGATTGTTGTCATCGATGACCTGCTGTACCCGTGCCGGTGTTTCGCCGGTAGGAATCATCCAGGCATGCTCGCCAGTGTTCATATCGATAGCGGTGATGCGGCTATAAGGCGGCTTGTACAGAGGAATACCGGCTGGATGGCGAGGCGCTCCTGCGCCGGGCCCATTAGCATATTGCGAAAACGTTGTCCCAGTTGGCGCATCATACTGAAGATCGGCTTCTTCGCCAGGTACCAGCTGAATCGGGCTGCAGGCGGAATGGGATGATACATACAGGTAGCCTGTAGCCGGATCGGCAACAGCCGGTGCCGTGATGTTGGCTCCACCGCCACCACCAGGGCAGAACATAGCTGCTCGCTTGCCTGACTCATGACCACGCTGAATCGGGGGATTGAACAGTGGTCCCATCTGATACTCGGCATAGGCAGTGATTGCCTGTTGGCGCAGCTCCGGAGTCCAGTCGACCAGATCGTCTATGGAAACGCCTTGCATATCAAATGCCGCCGGCCTGGTCGGGAACGGCTGTGTCGCAGACAAAATCTCTCCGGGTACCGTCGAAGCAGGTACCGGACGCTCCACCATGGGCCAGATCGGTTCGCCTGTTAAGCGATTAAACGCATAGACAAAACTTTGCTTGGTGACTTGTGCCACGGCTGGGACTTCACCTTGTCCGGGTACGTTCAGATCAAGCAATACCGGGGCGGTCGGAGTGTCATAGTTCCAGATGTCGTGATGCACCATCTGAAAGTGCCAGGCTCGCTCACCAGTGCTGGCATTCAGCGCAATCAGGCTGGTACCGTAGAGGTTGTCGCCCGGTCGGAAACCACCGTAGTAATCAATAGTTGCACCATTGGTTGGAATGAATACCAGGTCGTTTTCAATATCCGCCGAAATTGGCGCCCAGGAAGATACATCGCCGGTCCATTCCCAGGCATCATTTTCCCAGGTCTCATGACCATATTCGCCGGGACGGGGAATCACATTGAATTTCCATTTAAATTCACCAGTTCTCTTGTCATAGGCAAGAATGTCACCTGGCACGTTTTCGATTCGTGACTGGTTATAGCCCTGCTCTGCAGAGTTACCGACAATTACAGTGTCGTTCACCACGATAGGTGGAGATGACCCGGTAACGTAACCGGTCTCCAGAGGTATGCCCTCATAGGGATCGTAGGGGTGGCCGAGATCTGCCAGCAGGTCAACCACTCCCGATTCGGGGAAACCATCGATAGGAACCGGAGTACCGAAACCTACCAGTGGCGCACCGGTTTCCGCTTCCAGTGCAGTCAGGAAGAATCCCGGTGTAATCATGTAAATCACACCTCGTCCATCGACTTCAGAGTAACCAATCCCTTTACCGTAATCGGCGCGCATGGAATATTCCCAACGGCCGGTATTCGGCAATCGATAAGACCAGAGAGTCTCGCCAGTCTTGGGATCTATCGCAACCACATGTCGGCGCGAGCCGGCAACCGTATACAGGGTGCCGTTAATATAGCTTGGAGTCGATCGACCGCTTACTGCGCCAAGGGTAGCACCGTCCCATTCCCAGACGACCTCAAGGTCTCCGAAATTGTCAGTGGTAATCTCAGCCGCACTGGAATAACGGGTATGGGCATAGTCGTTACCAAGGGAAAACCATTCGAGGCTGTCCTGTGCCACTAGTCCTCCGGACAGGCCCAGTAAGAACGTCGCTAGCGCCATGGTTTTGAAGCGTTTCAGAAAATCCACATTTAATATCATTATTTGCCTCGTTGCTGAGTATCAATATTCATTGATTTTTCTCGCGTATTTATCAGCTTTGACCCTGATACAACTGGCCATCTAAAAAGTCATTTAAAATCAATTGCTTACAGGCCGACAATTCTAATCGTAACCGGCCAAAATACCATCTTGAGGCTACCCGAGTGCTCAACTATTGTCCATCGAGAAAAAGTAACGAATCTTGTCTGAGCGTCCTTAGTTTGCCTGGATCTCTGGCATCCTAAAACCTGCCGACTGCACTAGGTCTTCAAGAATTGCAGTGTGAGCTTCTGATAGGGAAACCAGGGGAGGGCGTACCCGCCGCCAGGCTGGATCACCGGTGTACATGCCGGTGGCCGCCTTGAGGGCGGGAATCATGGGCATTGACTGAAAAATTGCACGTATTTCGTCGAGCTTGTTCTGATCTTGTTGTGCCTGCTCCGATTGCCAATTGTCATGCAGATCTGCAATCGCAGCGGGATTCACATTGGCTGTGGCGGAGATACAACCGGCACCACCGTGTTGCATGTTTCGCAACAGGAAACTTTCTGAGCCACAGAAAACCCGAAAGTCATCGATATCCAGTGCATTGAGAGCCTGCGTGTTTTCCCAGTCACCCGAACTATCCTTAATGCCGGCAATGACAGCCGGATAGGCAGTGGCCAGCCGCTCGATCAATGGCAGAGACAGCGGCACCTGTGAAATGGGGGGAATGTGGTAGAGATAAATCTGTAATTTGTCACTGGCGACTCGCTCGATGACTTCTGAGAAGAAGGCAAACAGCCCATCATCGCTTACCCCTTTGTAATAGAACGGAGGCAACATCAGTGTGCCACCACAACCCAGGGAAACAGCATGGGCAGTCAATCGAACAGTATCAGTTAGGGCGCAGCTGCCGGTGCCAGGCATGAGTACGGCAGGATCGATGCCAGCAGCCACGAGTTGATCCAGCAAGTCTATCTTCTCATCGACCGACAATGAATTGGCCTCACTGTTGGTGCCAAACACGGCTAGACCTACTCCCTGGGAGATTAGCCATCGGCAGTGGGTAATATACTTTTCGCCATTGGCTGACAAGTCTTCGTCAAATGGAGTAATTACTGGTGCCAGCACACCGCTAAACCTGTTCAAATCATGCTCCTTGTTTTTTAGTACTGAGTACTTGCAGGGATAGAGAGGGCTCTTTCGGTCAATTGCCTTGTTAATGAGAGATGGCTATAGTCCCACACTCCCGACGATGGGGACAACGGAGTCTGGCGGAGATGATTTTGTGCAATTAGTCATTGGTAACAAGAACTTTTCATCCTGGTCCATGCGACCCTGGGCATTGTTAACCCACTACTCCCTGAAATTTGAAGAATTAAGGATTCCACTGTTTGTCGATGGATACCAGCAGGAATTGCAGAAGTACTCGCCTAGCTTGAAAGTACCTGTGCTAATCGACGCTGAACCCACCGTTTGGGATTCGCTGGCGATTTGCGAATACCTTTCGGAGCAGTATCTGGACGGTAAGGCATGGCCAGCATCCCGGCAGAAGCGGGCGCTGGCCCGTTCCTATTGTGCCGAGATGCACTCGGGATTCATGGCGATCAGAAACCACCTTCCCATGAATTGTCGTACCCGACGCCGCGTGGAACTGGATTCCACCGTGCTTGGAGAATGTCAGCGTATCGATACGCTGTGGGCCGATGCACGAGAACGCTATGGGTCCCAGGGTGATTACCTGTTTGGCGGTTTCTCCATTGCCGATTGTATGTACGCTCCCATGGCGATGCGTTTTCATACCTACGGCGTCAAATTGTCGTCTCTCAGCCAGCAATATCTGGAAATATTGCTCAAAAATCCAGCAGTAAACCAGTGGCGCAGCGAGGCTGAATCCGAAGCGGAAAGTCTGCCAGATTTCGAATTTGGCCACGAAATTCAGGATTGAATTCCCAGCCCGAGCGGATAAGCTCCGAAGCGAACCCAATCATCCCCCAAGACCCTAAAACCGGGGGTTAGTGTGACTCTCTCAGTACCTTTGAGATTTGTACAGAACTCAGTCGGATAATTTTTCTGGAATATCGTTGGTTGGCGGAGGGTGATTCATAAAGCTTAGCAGCAACAGTGGCCAGATACCGATATGCACCATCATGTCGGCGGTATTGAATACATAATTCCAGAAAGGAATATGTTGTATATCGATGAAATCAATCACGCTGCCATAGATCAGCCGATCGAGAACATTGCTGGCGCCTCCGCCCACAACAAATCCGAAACAGATAAACTCGTAGGGCTTCACCGCTTTGCCGAACCACAGATAGACAATCACTCCTGCGAGTAAGCTGATGTTTATCAATCCGAAAATCGATCCCATGCCTTGTGCAAGGCCGAATACACCTCCGTAGTTCCGAATATGGGTAAAATGAATCAGTCCATTGATTTCCAGTGTGCTATTCAATGGGATATTGCTGTTTACCCAAGCACCGATCAGCTGCGAAAGTAGGAGGGCCGCAAATACAATCAGTGCGAACCAGGCCATGTTTTTGAATTTAGGAGTCATCTCGCTAACCGGCAGGAGGATCAGGATGTGTTGATTGCATATTACTGTCGGGGCGGACTTCAGAAAAGGGCCTATCGGCATATTGTGTAATACGCCGGATTCCAACGGTTTCAAACTCGATGATGCTATGGGCGCAGTTATGCATATTTGGAGGGGCCCACAATTGCTCTATGGATAGATTTTCAAAATGGCAGAGCACCGATTTAATCAGAGCGCCATGACTGATGATGGCGATCTGTTTCCGAGGCTGTTCAGTGGCGATTTTCTCGATCGTGCTGACCGCCCGTTGCTGTAGATCGTAAAAAGTCTCGGCACCGGACACATTGAACAGCTGCGGTTCGTTCCAGAAATGATTCAATGAGTCGGGGTAAGATGACTCGACATCATCATACAGGTTGCCCTCCCACGGGCCCAGGTGAATCTCTCGCAACTCATCCATAAATTCAACAGCGTGGTCTGTGTGTGAAAACACATGCTCTGCAGTCTGTCGGGTGCGTAAGCTGCTGCTGCAATACACCTGGTCAAATTTGAGATGGCGCAGCTTTGCACCTAGCTGTTGGGCTTGTTGTATGCCCAGTTCGGTCAGTCGGGATTCGCTTTGACCCTGCACGCGACGTTCCTCGTTCCAGTCAGTTTGTCCGTGTCTGATTAGATGTAGTTGCATGAGTTACTGCTCGGTTCGGGTACGATTAATGGCATCAAGCCAGCCGGCATACTGCTGCTCCCGCCATTGGTGGTCCTTCTCCGGTAAGAAAGCATGTTGCAGTTGCCATTTGCTGCTTATCTGGTCGAGACCTTCAAACAGCCCCGCCTGTAATCCAGCGACGTAGGCAGCACCCAGCGTGGTGGTTTCTGTAATGAGCGGGCGATGCACTTCACAATTCAATAAGTCTGCCAATTTTTGCATCACATAATCATTACGTGCCATGCCGCCGTCTACCCGTAGCTGCTGCAGCGATGCGCCATCGGCGGCGATGGCATCGACCAGATCCCGGGTCTGGTAACATACTGACATGAGTGCAGCCGTCACGATTTCCTTGATGCCCGTGTCCCTGGTCAAGCCGAAGAGCGCGGCACGTGCATGAGGATCCCAATAAGGGGCCCCCAGTCCGGTAAATGCAGGAACCAGATACACGGATAATTCTTCACTGCAGGCTTGCGCAAGTTGTTCGGAATCGGCGGCATGTTCGATGAGATGCAAGCCATCCCGTATCCATTGCAGCGTGGCACCTGCCATGAATATGCTACCTTCTATAGCGTAACTGGTTTTGCCGCCGAGTCGGTAAGCTACTGTGCTTAGTAGTCGATTTTTAGAGCGGACTACCTGCCCGCCAGTATTTAATAACAGGAAACAACCGGTGCCGTAAGTGCTCTTAGCCATGCCCTCGGCAAGACAACCTTGTCCAAAGGCCGCCGCTTGTTGATCACCAATAATACCTGTGATTGGAATAGCAGCGCCCAGCAGAGCGCCATCCGATACACCAAAATCGGCTGCACAATCCATTACCTCGGGTAGTAATGTGCGCGGGATTTCGAATAACGCCAGCAATTCATCATCCCATTGTTGCTCGTTGATATTGAACAACATAGTCCTCGATGCATTGGTGGCGTCGGTACGATGACTCTTGCCGCCGGTGAGTTGCCAGAGCAGGTAGCTGTCAACTGTTCCAAAGGCTAACAATCCCTCTTCGGCCTGTTGTCGTGCATCGGCTACATTATCCAGAATCCAGCGCAGTTTGGTGGCTGAGAAATAGGGGTCGATCAGCAGCCCCGTCTTCTCCTGAATATTTTCCTGCATGCCCTGTTGCTGGAGTTGTTCACAGTAATCACTGGTACGCCGATCCTGCCAGACGATGGCATTGTGGATGGGCTTTCCGGTTTCACGATTCCAGACCACCGTAGTCTCACGCTGGTTGGTGATGCCAATACAGGAAATATTCTCAGCGGCAATATCTGCCTTCTTCATAGCCGTGCGACAGCTATCGAGCGTGGTCTGCCAAATTTCAGTCGCGTCGTGTTCGACCCAGCCATTGGCAGGGAAGTGTTGCTTGAATTCCTGCTGCCCGAGCCCTACCGGATTTGCAGACTCGTCAAAGATCAGTGCGCGACTACTGGTGGTGCCCTGGTCGATCGAGAGGATATAGTTGCTCATGAAAGTTCGTTAAATCTGCCCTGGCCTCTGCAGCTACAATTTCATCGAGTGACTGAGATGACTATTTGACTACTTGGCCGAGTTCGTCGCAAGGCGGCCATGTTACACTATGTTGCGCTGAGATTGACGCACAAAATTCCCTATTCGAAATCTTTTTGAGAAATCATTAAGTGACTGACTCTCAAGTATCTCATGACCTGCTGGTAATTGGTGGGGGTGTTAATGGTGCCGGGATTGCTGCCGATGCAGCAGGGCGTGGGCTGGATGTTGTGTTGTGTGAAAAATCAGATCTGGCAAGCGCCACGTCATCCTCAAGCAGTAAGTTGATTCATGGCGGATTACGCTATCTCGAATTTTATGAATTCAGTTTAGTTCGAAAAGCGTTGAGGGAGAGAGATGTCTTAGCCATGGCCGCTCCACACATCATCAGGCCAATGGCGTTCCAGATTCCTCAGCTGCCTCACTCACGTAACGCGTTACTCATACGGGCCGGCTTGTTTCTCTATGATAATCTGGCCAGGCGTCAACGCTTCAAACATTCCAGTTCAATTCGCTTCGATCGTGACGGGCCACTGAATGCCGTCATCAGCAAAGGCTTCGAGTACTGGGATGCCCAGGTGGATGATTCAAGACTGGTTGTACTCAATGCACTGCAGGCCAGGCAACATGGCGCGAGCATCTTGACCAGAACCGAGTGTACGGCCATTTCGCCTGAAGAAGGAGGCTGGCAGGTGACGCTGCACGATCATCTTAAGGGATTGGATTCGATCCGTTCTTTTCGTGCCATCGTTAATGCTTCCGGCCCCTGGGTAGCGAGCCTATTGGAAGGATTGACTCATAAACCGGCTCCCCATCGAATTCGATTAGTGAAGGGCAGTCATATCGTGGTACCCAAAATCCATGACGGTGAACATGCCTATCTGCTACAGCATCACGACGGGCGAGTCGTGTTTGTGATTCCCTACCTGGAGCAATATTCCCTGATTGGCACAACGGAAAAAGAATTTCAGGGAGAATTGGATAGAGTGGAAATTTCCACTGATGAAATTAGCTATTTAATCTCCATCGTCAACCTGTATTTCAAGAAATCAATTCTGCACAGCGATATCGTGAATACCTATTCAGGTGTGCGACCACTTATCGACCAGCAAGGCAAGTCAGCCAGCAAGATTTCGCGTGAATACCGGCTCGAGCTGAGCCTGGATCCCAGCCCATTGCTTTCGGTCTATGGTGGGAAAGTCACAACCTACCGCGTTTTATCCGAACATGTAATGAACAAGCTCGGACGCTGCTTTCCCGGCATGGGCTCAGCCTGGACCGGGCAGGCCAGGCTTCCCGGAGGCGATTTTGATTTGCCGGAAAACCTGTTTAATCGATTGGCGACCCGATATCGCTGGCTGGGACCGGATATGATCAACCGATGGCTGGCAAGTTATGGCACTCTAAGCTTCGACATACTCGGCGATGCCAGGGGTCTGGATGATCTCGGCATGAAATTTGGCAATAATCTGTATCAACGTGAGGTTGACTACCTGTGCAGGGAAGAATGGGCCAGGACAGCCGAAGACATTCTGTGGAGACGCTCCAAGCTGGGTTATCAGTTTGACGAGAAGCAAACAACGTCGCTGTCCAATTACTTAAAGCAGTCGTATCCAATTAACTGACCGGAAACCGAAATGCTCGAGCTGCGCAATGTCGCCCGTAAGGTTGGCGATGAAATCTATGTCGATGATATAAGTCTCACGCTTGAGCGAGGTGAGCTGAATATCCTGCTCGGACCTACCCTGTCCGGAAAGACCTCCCTGATGCGCCTGATGGCAGGTCTGGACAAACCCGATTCTGGTGAAATTAATTTTGATGCCAGATCGGTAGTGGGTATACCTGTGCAGAAACGCAATGTTGCGATGGTCTACCAGGAATTTATCAACTACCCGACACTGACGGTATACGACAATATTGCCTCTCCCTTAACTGTAATTGGACAGCCAGCAAAGGTGGTAGAGCGACGAGTTCATGAAGTTGCCGATCTTCTGCAGTTAAAGGAATTATTGAAGCGAACGCCGGCTACACTGTCTGGTGGACAACAGCAACGCGTAGCGCTGGCGCGTGCACTGGCCAAGCGGGCCGACCTGGTCTTGCTGGACGAACCGCTGGCAAACCTGGACTTCAAGCTGCGCGAAGAACTGCGCGCCGAATTACCGGGCTTGTTTGCCGAAATGGGCTGCGTGTTCGTCTATGCCACATCGGAGCCTAGCGAAGCGCTGATACTGGGAGGCAACACCGCCTGTCTGCATCAGGGAAGCCTGGTAGAGTTTGGTGCCACGTTGCAAACTTATCGACAACCGGCGTTGCTACAGGCGGCATGCACGTTTTCTGATCCTCCATTGAATACCATCAACCTCCAATGCAGCGACGGTCGATTCAAGCTGGCAGAGTCGGGTGCGTCGATTCCCTTGTCTGCTTCGGCGCGTAAGGACGGCAGTTACACGCTCGGTATAAGGCCGCATCATCTAACTCTGCAGGCAGAGCAGGACAGCGACATCCAATTGAAGGGCAGAGTATCGGTTACCGAACTTTCTGGTTCGGAGAGCTTTGTGCACTTTCAGTTCAACACCTCAGCCTGGGTTGCACTGCTGCATGGCATAAGAGAATTTGACGAAGCTGAGGATGTAGATTTCTATGTCAGCCAGGAAAATGCCATGTTATTCGATTCACAAAACAGACTCGTGCTCGCCCATGCAGGAGCAGGAGATTAGCATGGCAGGCATCGAACTGGCCGGTATCGCACATCGTTATCATGGCAATGATGCCTACTCCGTGAATCCGCTCAACCAGCATTGGCAGGATGGTGGAGCCTATGCGCTGCTGGGACCTTCCGGGTGTGGCAAGACGACGCTATTGAATATCATTTCCGGGTTGCTAAGCCCTACGGGCGGCAAAGTGTTGTTCGATGGTCAAGACATGACCGGGTTGCGCACGGAGCAACGCAATATCGCCCAGGTATTTCAGTTCCCGGTAGTCTACGATACCCTCAGTGTTGCCGAAAACCTGGCCTTTCCGCTACGCAACCGGGGCCTGGAGAAACTCGAAGTGAGCGCGCGCGTCAAGGAAGTATTAACGCTGTTGGGGATGACCGGAAGAGGCCAGCAGCAGGCGAGCAGCCTGAATGCCGATGATAAGCAGAAAATTTCGCTGGGCCGGGGATTGGTGCGTACCGATGTCAACGCCATCCTGTTTGATGAACCATTAACGGTCATCGATCCTCATCTTAAGTGGCAACTGCGAACGGAGCTTAAGAAGATACATCGGCAGTTCGGTCACACGATGATCTATGTGACCCATGATCAGACCGAAGCATTGACTTTCGCCGACCAAGTGGTGGTGATGTATGAAGGCTCGGTGGTACAGATCGGCACTCCTCAGCAGTTGTTCGATAAGCCACAACACACTTTCGTCGGTAGTTTCATCGGCTCACCGGGTATGAATATCATTCGCTGCGGCGTCGATGGGTCGGATGCCATAATTGAGGGCAATAGGATTCCCCTGCATCAATCGGTCACGGCTACCGGTGACGGCCTGGAACTGGGGATTCGCCCTGAACACATCCAGTTATCAGGCTCAGAAGGCGTGTCGGTCGAAGTCACCGTAGTAGAAGATGTAGGTAAACATATCGTGGTCCGCACCCGGCTCGCCGAGCAGGAGATCGATGTCATTGTGCGGGAAGGCACCGCCATTCCCGAGCGAGTTTTTCTGAAATTCGATGCAGCGAAACTGAATCTATACCAGGATTCATTCCTTCTGGACTCCGACCCATGAAGGTTCACAATAATAGAGCCTGGCTGTTGGTCCTGCCGGTACTGGTACTGGTGGCAGTCAGCGCCATCATCCCGCTCATGACTGTTGTTAATTATTCTGTGCAGGATTCATTCGGCAACAACGAATTTTTCTGGGTGGGCACCGAATGGTTTCAAGAGATACTTGCCTCAGAGAGATTTCACAATGCCCTGCAGAGGACCTTGTTGTTTTCGGCACTCATACTGGCCATAGAAATCCCGTTAGGCATAAGCATCGCATTAGCGATGCCGCGCAAGGGGTTCGGCGTATCAATTTGCCTGGTATTGATGGCTCTGCCATTGCTGATTCCCTGGAATGTAGTCGGTACGATCTGGCAGGTGTTCGGCAGGGTAGACATCGGCTTGCTGGGTTATGGGCTGGCCAACCTTGGCGTGGACTACAATTATACTCAGGACACGATGGATGCCTGGATTACCCTGATCGTCATGGATGTATGGCACTGGACCAGCCTGGTGGTGCTGCTGTGCTACTCCGGGCTGGTGGCGATTCCAGAAGTCTACTACCAGGCTGCCCGGATCGATGGTGCCTCCCGTTGGGCGATCTTTCGCTATATCCAGCTGCCCAAGATGAAGCGGGTGCTATTGATCGCTGTGCTGCTGCGCTTCATGGATTCCTTCATGATCTACACAGAACCGTTTGTGGTTACCGGCGGTGGGCCGGGTAATGCGACAACCTTTCTGTCGATTGACCTGGTACAGATGGCGGTGGGGCAGTTCGATCTCGGACCGGCAGCCGCCATGTCACTGATCTATTTTCTCATCATTCTGTTGCTGTGCTGGATTTTCTACACCGTAATGACCAGTACTACAGAGCAAGATGCGACAGCTGCAGGGGAGCGGCGCCATGAATAATAGCCGCCAACACCTGAAAACATCGGTACTCATACTTTATATTCTGTTTCTGATGCTGCCGATCTACTGGCTGCTCAACATGAGTTTCAAGACTAACCAGGAAATACTCTCCACATTCAGTCTATGGCCGCAGGATTTCACCCTGGATAATTACATCACCATCTTCACCGACGCATCTTGGTACAGTGGTTACATCAATTCCATGATCTACGTAGTGATGAACATGGTTATTTCGGTAAGCGTGGCTCTGCCCGCTGCCTATGCTTTTTCCCGCTATCGATTCCTGGGAGATAAGCATTTGTTCTTCTGGTTGCTTACCAATCGCATGGCACCGCCTGCGGTATTCGTGTTGCCGTTCTTTCAGTTGTACTCAGCCTTCGGTTTGATCGATACCCATATCGCCGTAGCGCTGGCCCATTGCCTGTTCAACGTGCCGCTGGCGGTATGGATACTGGAAGGTTTTATGTCTGGTGTGCCGAAAGAAATTGACGAGACAGCCTATATAGATGGCTATTCCTTCCCGCGTTTCTTCATCAGGATCTTCTCGCCACTCATCGCCTCTGGCATCGGTGTGGCTGCTTTTTTCTGCTTTATGTTCTCTTGGGTTGAGTTGTTGATTGCCCGTACACTGACGGTTACCGACGCCAAACCCATTGCGGCCGTCATGACCCGCACCGTGTCAGCATCCGGTCTCGACTGGGGTGTGCTGGCGGCCGCTGGCGTGCTGACCATTATTCCCGGTGCTTTGGTCATCTATTTCGTTAGAAATCATATCGCCAAGGGCTTCGCCCTCGGTCGGGTCTGAATCTAGTTTCAGATCCTTGCTTCCTCACAGTGATTACCGACTGGATTGGGCTACACACCATACCAGTATTGGGATAGGCTGTTTCTTTCTCTACTTCTTCAAATAGCGACAGCCATGCAGGAGATCGACCCATGAGCCCGGCAATTCGTAAATACCTGTTACAACTTCTGGCAATATCCGCCCTGGTGACGTTTATTGCTGAAACTCAGGCCCAGGGCCGTTTTTACCCCGACGCCCGCAGCGGCGGTAACTACATGCACAATTTCTACTTTCCACCGTCACCCAGCGCAACACCCTGGGCGCCGGATTGGTCACCGGACGGCGCGTGGATCGCGGTTGGCATGCAGGGCTCCATCTGGAAGGTTGCACGGGATTCGGGAATCGCCTACGAGATTACATATAGCGAAGCCTATCACTCGTCACCGGACTGGTCTCCCGATGGACGCTGGATCATTTTTACTGCGGACTATGATCACCAGCGTATTCAGTTGGAGATCCTCGATACCGAGACAGGTCAGATCAGCAAGCTGACCGATGACCAGGCAATTTACACAGATCCAGTATTTTCTCCCGACGGCACGCGCGTGGCCTATGTATCCACCAATCCAAACGGCTACTTTAATCTCTACGTGCGCGACATCGCTAACGGCCAGTTCACGGGAGAACCAATTGCGGTCAGCAGCGATAACGACTACGGCAATAATCGGCTGTATTTCGGAAACTGGGACATGCATATCACACCGGCCTGGTTGCCCAGTGGCGCAGAACTGCTGCTGGTTTCCAATCGCAATGTGCCACTCGGTTCAGGCAATGTATTGAGAGTTCCGGCCATTGCAGATGGCATTCGTGAGGCTACTACGGTGCTGGCTGAGCAGACACTCTATCGAACCCGCCCCGATGTATCCATCGACGGCAAGCGGTTTGTCTATGCATCCACCAGCGGCGCGGCGGATCAGTACAACAATCTCTACGTGCAACCGACAGTGGGTGGCGAACCTTACAAGCTGACATTCTTTCAACACGATGCGTTTCATCCGCGCTGGTCCCCCGACGGGGAATGGATTGCCTTCATTTCAAACGAGACAGGTCTTTCTCAATTGCAACTACTGGAAACATACGGTGGCAAGCTGATCAAGGTCGATATTAGCGAACAACATTATAAACGACCCATGGGAACGCTAAAGGTCAGGGTGATCGATGGCAGTACCGGTGATCTAACCCATAACAGGATTCATCTGACAGCCAGTGATGACAAGTTATATACATCGGTCGATGCCTATGCCCGAGCCGGTACGCGTGGCGATTTGATCTTTCACAACAGTGGAAGTTTCGAAGTGCGCCTGCCGGAAGGTCAGACTACTCTGCTGGCGGTAAAGGGTTTCGAGTTCTTCCCGCAGCAAGTCGCTGCCGAGATTGTTGCCGGCGAAGTTACCGAACTGGAGGTAGACCTGCGACGCATGACCGATATGGGGGCGAAAGGCTGGTATAGCGCATCCACCCATGTACATTCCAACTACGGTGGTAATCTCCACAACACCCTGGAAAATCTAATGATGATGTCCCGTGCCGAAGATCAGGATCTGGTGCTGGAACAAGTGGCGAACAAGGACAATCGCATCCTCGACTATCACTATTTCGAACCAGGTGGGGGTGCCCATTCGATATCGGAAGCAGATCAGCTGGTGGTGGTGGGCCAGGAATTCCGTCCTCCATTCTGGGGCCATGTGTTCATGTTCGGTCTCACTGAGCACCTTATCTCACCTTTCGTTACCGGTTACGAAGGCACTGCCGTTGAAAGCCTGTATCCCAGCAACACCGACATGTTTCTCAAGGCAAAGGCACAGGGCGCCGTGACTGGCTACGTGCACCCGTTTCTCGGCGAGAATGATCCTCTGCAGGGCAATCTCGGTGGTGGCAAGGGCTTCATCGTCGATGCCGCTCTTCAGACCACCGATGCCCTGGAATGGTCTGATGCGAATCGGGCCGGCTTCTTTCCTTTATATGCGGTATGGAACAACGGACTCAGGGTAACCGCGACCGGGGGCGAAGATTCCATCAGCTCCCTGCATCGAAGCAAGCTGGTAGGCTCTGTGCGTACCTATGTCTATACCGGCAACCTGGGTCTGTCCATGGAAGCCTGGTTCGATGGGCTTAAGCGGGGTCGCGCCTTCGTCAGTTCCGGACCCCTGCTGGAAATGGAAGTAGGATCGGCCCTGCCGGGGGATACCGTGTCACTCCCTGCCAGTGGGGGCCAGGTCACTATCACGGGACGACTGCGGTCGGTGACCACACTGGAGGACTTGCTGCTGGTGTGCAATGGACAGGAAGTGGAACGCTTTCCGGTGCGGGGCGACGGCACCAGCCTGGATATTTCCTATGAGCTGGATATTGAACGGTCGGGTTGGTGTCATCTGCGCACCGAGGGTGGTAACGATGAGCGCTTTCCTATGGATGTTGGCTACGTGCAGGCGTTTACTAATCCAGTGTGGTTCCAGACCGGCGACCAGCCCATTCGAAATCCGCAAGCGGCCGACTATGGGTTACGGTGGATCGACAAGCTTCAGGAGTTGGCGGATGCCTGGCCCGGGTGGCGTTCCGAGGTGGAGAAGGAGCACGTATTCGGTCAATTCGATGAGGCACGCCGGGTGTATCGGTCGAAGTTAAATTGATTGTTGTTGGTTAGCCAGTCGAGTCTTTAAGGCGACTAAGCAGGCCGCGGCCGAGTGCCGCCATCGCTACCGAGACAAAGGCATTCAGGTAATTAAAGAAGGCATAGGGCAGATAGTCCAACACCGGCACGCCCAGCGTGGCGGTGTAGAAAGCACCGGCAGTAGTCCACGGTATCAGGGCCGTAGTTAAGGTGGAACCTTCCTCCACCGAGCGAGACAGCAGTGCCCGGTCGAGATGGTGTTGCTCATACTTGGCGCGAAATAGCTGGCAGTTGAGGATGATAGAAATATAGGCCTCTCCCATCGCCATATTGCCGATTAAACCGGTGCAGATAGTCGTGGCAATCAGCGCAGCCACGTGCTCCACCCGCGCTATGATGCCTGACAGCAGGGTGTTCAGAATATTAGCACCGTGCAATATTCCTCCCAGCGCCAGTGCCATTAGGGCCAGCAGTAGAGTCCAGCTCATGCTGTATATTCCACCTCGTCCCAGCAGCTCGTCCAGATCGGTGATCCCGGTTGAGCCGGGTGTGTTTTGCCAAAGGGCATTTAGCGTCGCCACAAAGTCCTGACCCTGATAGGCAATGGCAATTAACACTGCGACTACCACACTGGCGGACATGGTAATTTCAGGAGCGACACGGCGCATGCTCAGAACCGCCAGTACCAGGATTGGAATCAAGGTAATAAAGGGTGACAACTGGTACGTACTGAATAGTGCCTGTCGTATCGAGTCAATCTCATCGGTAGCCAGGCTGCTATCGCTATAGGCCGAGCCGATGCCGATGAAAATTACCAGGGTCAATCCGAAGGTGGGAATGGTGGTAAACATCATAGAATAGATATGGCGATAGAGGCTGGTCTCCGCACTCATCGCCGCCAGATTTGTGGTGTCTGAAATCGGCGACATCTTATCCCCAAAGGTGGCGCCGCAGACTACCATGCCGGCGACTATTGGCAGCGGCACTTGCATGACTGCTCCAATACCGATGAAAACCACACCCAGTGTGCCAACCGTGCCCCAGGACGTACCCGTGGCCAACGACATCAGTGCGCAGAGCACCAGCCCGATCGGCAAAAACAACCCTGGGGATAACCAGTCGAGGCCGAAGTAAATCAGCGTAGCGATCGTACCACTGTGCATGAAGCTGGCGATGACCATGCCAATCAGGATAAAAATGTAGATCGCAGGCAGGGCACGACTGATCGCCGAACTCATCAAGGCGCGAATATCGAGATAACTGAATCCCAGCCAGCGTGCGTTGGCGCCGGCCCATAGCAGGCAGAAAAACATCAGGCTGTGCAGATCCACCGTCAGCACAAACAGACCAATGGCAATAATGAGGATAACCACGGAAAAGCAGAGCAAAGCCTGGGCAAAGCCCGGGCAGCGTTGGGTTGAAGAGGAATCCAGGGACATTGGATACAGCATAGTAACAATACGGGGTGACGTAAATAGCCGGCAAATAATTGGGTGATGGATAAAATTTTGCTAAGCTCAGGCGTTCTTGTTGTTGCAAAGGCCGCGTCAGACGATGGACTTATCCTGGATGGGCTGGACCCAGCCCACGGCAATTTTTTTTAGCGTAATTGCTGGACTGCTAATAGCCATGTCTGTGTGGGAATTCATCTCTCCTGGAGGTGCTCCCCGCGTTGGTCTATTGCGGTTCGAAACGACACGAGGTGACCGGCTATTCATATCGCTGCTGGGCGCCGCGTTCATTTGCCTGGCCTGGCTGGGTTTGGTCAGTCTGAACCTGTGGTGGGGAGTGGCTGTTAGTTGTCTCTACGCACTGATTGTATTTCGCTTCGTGTAGCAGGAGACTGCTTGGATCACTGGGAGTATTGCATGTCATTAAGATTTAACGGGTATTTAGAATCAGCAACGGGCAGCAGGCTCGCCCGGGCCATTCACGCGATGGGTCTACTGCTCCTCACGGTTAGCGCCGCGGAGTTGACCGCAGATGTAGAAGATGCCGAGCGCTGGCTCAGCGAATTTCAACCCTCAACCTTGACTCAGGCACAGCAATTGGATGAGTTGAACTGGTTCATCGAGGCTGCCAGGCCGTTTGCCGGTATGGAGATCAAGGTTGTTTCGGAGACCATTACTACCCACGAATATGAGGCCCAGACACTGGCGCGGGCCTTCACCGAAATTACCGGCATCGAAGTGACTCATGACTTGATTGGTGAAGGGGATGTGGTTGAGAAGCTGCAAACCCAGATGCAATCCGGTGAGAACATCTACGATGCCTATGTTAACGATTCAGACTTGATCGGTACGCACTTTCGTTACCAGCAGGTGCGTAATCTCAGCGACTGGATGACAGGTGAGGGCAGCAATGTTACTTCACCTACATTAGATCTGCAGGATTTTATCGGCCTGTCTTTTACCACTGGCCCCGACGACAAGATATACCAACTTCCCGATCAGCAATTCGCGAATCTCTACTGGTTCCGTTATGACTGGTTCACCGATCCCGCTATAAAACAACGCTTCAGTGATCGCTTCGGCTATGAACTGGGAGTCCCGGTAAACTGGTCTGCCTACGAAGACATTGCAGAGTTCTTCACTAATGACATTGGTCAGATAGACGGTCAGAAGGTCTACGGCCACATGGACTACGGCAAGAAAGATCCTTCCCTCGGTTGGCGTTTCACCGATGCCTGGTTGTCCATGGCTGGTGCCGGTGACCAGGGAAGTCCCAATGGCCTGCCAGTGGACGAATGGGGTATCCGGGTAGACGGTTGCCGCCCGGTTGGTTCAACCGTTGAGCGGGGTGGCGCGACAGACGGCCCTGCGGCGGTGTATTCACTCAGCAAATACGTCAACTGGCTACAACGTTATGCACCACCGGAAGCCGCTGGCATGGTATTCAGCGAAGCAGGTCCGGTGCCCGCCCAGGGTGCCATCGCCCAACAGATTTTCTGGTATACAACCTTTACTGCCGACATGGTACAGTCCGGACTTCCGGTGATGAACGATGATGGCACACCGAAGTGGCGTATGGCGCCATCTCCCCATGGTGCCTACTGGGAGGAGGGCCAGAAGCTGGGTTACCAGGACACCGGTTCCTGGACACTGATGCGGTCTACCCCCGTCGACCGTGCCAAGGCGGCCTGGTTGTATGCCCAGTTCGTCACTTCCAAGACAGTCTCATTGAAGAAGAGTCATGTCGGTCTGACGATCATTCGAGATTCCGATATCCGCCATGCAAGCTTCACTGAGCGCTCTGCTGAACTGGGCGGGCTGGTAGAATTTTATCGCTCACCGGCACGGGTACAATGGACGCCGACCGGCACTAATGTGCCGGACTATCCCCGTCTGGCGCAGCTTTGGTGGCAGAATATAGGGGATGCCTCCTCTGGAGCCAAGTCGCCCCAGGAGGCGATGACTGCGCTGGCGGTTGCTCAGGAGCGCCTTATGCAGCGACTGGAACGAACTGGTGTGCTCGGTGACTGTGGCCCGCAGCTTAATGAGCGACAGAGCCGTGAATATTGGCTCAGTCAACCTGGCGCACCGAAACAGAAACTCGCAAATGAAAAACCACAACCGATTACAATCGACTACGATGAACTGGTTAGAAGCTGGCAATAGGCAGTCGGCCATCCCGCTTTAAGCGGTGTACTGGAGAAACTTAAAATGAAAACACAATTACTACGCTCTGTCAGAACTATAGTTTTGTCTGCTGCTGCATTTATGCTGCCACTGTCGGGCAATGCAGGTGTGCCAGATGCCACTATTTATGGTCCGATTGAAACCGAATCCCATCCTTCTCTGGATTCTATTTTCAGTGCGTCGGCGATTGAATTGACAGGCAATGGGTATATTGAAGAAGAATATTTCATAGGAGGCATAGCCAATCGCTATACGAATCAGGAGATGGAGAACAGCGAGATCCTGGACAGTGGTCACCGTTACCGTACGCGTCTGATCGTGAGACGCCCCCTGTCTGCTGAGCAGTTTAACGGCGTCGTAGTGGTGGAGTGGATAAACGTGACCGGTGGAACTGACAAGGATATCGACTGGTGGCAATCCGGGCATCACTTCGTGCGTAATGGCTATGCCTTCATCGCCGTTTCGGCGCAGCAGATGGGTATCGATACCATGAAGGACTGGAGTCCCGAGCGTTACTCCAGTCTGGATATCACCCATGACGGTATGGTGACCCGCGATGCTCTGTCCTACGATATTTTTTCGGCGGTGGGAAAAGCGATTAATCGCATAGGGGAGTCATTGGGCACAAATCAAATTGACATCATGGGTGGCCTCAAGGCGGAACAGATTCTCGCCACAGGTCATTCTCAATCCGCCAGCCGCCTGGCTACTTACCTGAATAATATCCACCCCCTGAAACCGGTGTATGACGGCGTGATGGTGCATGGCGGCGGTGGTCGAATCCGTGATGATCAGAGCGTAAAGATATTCAAGATCATGGCAGAAACCGATATGCCGCGACGGGCTGCGATGCCGCAACCGAACACCGAGACTTTTCATCAATGGGAAGTGGCAGGCACCTCTCATGTCGACATTCCCTTCGAGATGGAATGGTCCCGCGTCAGGTTATTGAGTGACGGCCTACCCCTAAGTGGTGCCGCAACTCGCGATCCCGGTTGCGCATTGCCTGCCCATAGCAGGGTACCGTTTCGCGACGTGATGAATGCCGCCTTCGAGCACCTGGTTACCTGGGTGCGAGAGGATATTGCACCTCCGGTGGCAGAACCCTTACAGGTGGCGCGAATGATGCCAGCGCTGAAATTCGCCAGGGATGAATACGGCAATGCTCTGGGTGGCATTCGGCTGGCAGAGCACGTCGTGGCTACGGCGAAGAACACAGGAATGAACTCTGGCACCAACGGGTTCTGCGGCCTCTACGGCTCGCACGAACCTTTTGATCAAGCTACCTTGGAGCGGCTGTATCCGGATCACGCAGCCTATGTAGCAGGGGTAAGGGCGGTGGTGAGACAGAACCTGGATGCGGGTTTTATTCTGCCATACGCAGCAGAGCGAACCATACGTGAGGCGGAAGCATCGGACATCGGTCGTTAGAGTCTCTGCTACAGTCTACATTTTGAATTTGGCGGCAAGGGCGCTGCAGCGGGAAGTCCATGCTTTCTTAACAGCGTCTTTCTGGTCGTACAATTCGGCGGCGAGTTTAATAGTCAATTTGAGCCGAGTCTTATTGCCCACTTCCTGAAATTGCGCTGTCACCTTACTCTCGCAATTGGGCTGTGTACTGCTTCGCCAGCTGAATACAAGTTTATTGGGAATATCCAGTTCCAGATACTCTCCGTTATGTATTATCTCTAATCCCTTGTAGTCAATAGTGAAGCAGAACGTACCACCTTTCCTGACTTCATTTTCCAGGCTGACGACTTTTCCCTGTTGGGCATGAGCTGTGAACATCCAGTCACCAATAAATACCGGTATAAGCCAGTGATCGAATGCCTGCTGACTGGAGGCGTTGATGGTCTTGGAGAGATTAATCGTGGTAGCTTTTCCTGCGGGTTGCAGCGGAGCAGACGGTTCTTCGAACATGGAAAGCTGATTACTGGTCATCTTGTTAGTCTGCACCGAATGGATTATCCGGCAAAAGTTCCGCCGCTAAGCCCGCCCGGCGTGTCGATTCTTTCTGTCCGTAGTTGCTGGCGAGATAATTCAGTATCGAGTCTTCCACAGCTGTTTCCAGTTCATGTAATTCATAGGTCTGGCGCATCCAGGTGATGCGTCTCTTCCATACTTCGCGGCAACTGGAATTCCGGCTGATCAGCTGTGCCGAATGGCATTCGATACAGTTCGCTTGCACCAGTTTCCAGCTATCCTCCAGCACTCTGACTGGTGCTGACAGGGGTGAAAGCATTCTTGTTTTTTAGCGGTAATTCCCGGCTACTGCTGTTGATTACTGCCGTGTTTTCTATCGTGCAGTGATTTTCAGCGAGATTAGCAAATATGCGGAATCAGGTCCAAAGTCAGAATCAAAGCGGTTTCTGCAATTTGAGAAGAAAGCGATCGGTATTACGATTGAGGCGGGGATCGAAAATGCTGCGGCTATGATCGTCACTGGGCGAGCGCAATAACTCACTGGACTCCACATCGAATCCGGCTTGCTCTGCCAGGTCGATTGCCTGTTGGGTTTGCATGCGATGCATGTCGCTGTTGTCGCGCCCGGCAATGCCAATATGATCGGTCACACCAATGACGCCTCCAGGCTTCAGAAGGGTCTTTAGTTGCAGCAACATGTTCAGGGTGCGATCCGGATTGGGATTGTAGTAGTCGTGCAGAGTCTGAGCGACAATTACCGCATCAAGGGATTCCTCTGCCAGTCTAATTTCTCGAAGCGGCCTGACGATTTGCGTGACATTGCTCAGATTGCCCCTGAGAATCTTGTTATCCAGAGCGTCACCCTGCGTTATGTTCTGACGATCTTCTACGAAACGTAAACCACGGGGTGTGTTCTGAGCATACACGACGCCATCTGGACCGACTGCCCTGGACAGGATAAAGGTGTAGTAACCTCCCGCCGCGTAAAGATCCAGCACGGTCATGCCGGCTTCGATTCCTAGAAACTCCAGTACCTCGACAGGTTTTCGAACGCTATCCCGCACAAAATCCGTGACCTCACGATCCGGTCCTGAGATAGCGCGGCGCAGGCTCTGGGTGTCAAGCTGCGCCCCGGCTGGCAGCATAATGAACAGTAAAGACAAGCCCAGGGAGATGGTTTTCAAAACTGTCCATTTGTTTAATGTATACATCGTGAAAACTCTGATTCGCCACCAAATATTAACTGTTATATGTTCAGCCCTATTCCACGAGCCATCAGATAAGCCAGCGCTGGAAGTATTACCAGAAACAGCAGTTCCAGTCTCATTAGCAGGCGCACAAAAGCTGGCACGGCAGTTTCCTTGACAGCGTCTCTTCTGACCTTGAAGAAAAAGAATGTTGGATAGATAGAAAGTGGCGCAGCAAACGCGAACAGAACTATCTTTATCTGAAAAAATAGATTCATCCCGTAGAACACCATGGGTTTTCCTACCCCGAGCCAGAGAGTCAAGCCGAATACAGCTACCAGAATAGCGCTTATCCTGAAGATGTTGTCCACCTTGACCAGATTTCTGCCATCTTCATCGCTTATTGTATGACCGATCGCCATGTTCTCGATAATAAGCGTAATAGCCAGTACTAAGATGGCCAGGTAGTGTAGCAGGCGAAAGATTATATACAGCACGGCGCTATCATACTGGAATTAGGGCAATTGGACTTGAGATTCGTCAAATAGATGCTGATTTCCGGCGTTTCTTGCTATGCTTCAGCCTGCTGTGCGCTTGACAGGACAGATATAATGATATCAACCCGGAGATACTCATGATGACAGAATTAAATAATCCCGCTGCTGGTGTTATGGGTGAAGCCCATCTTAAAACCAGTATGCGCAAGGTTGCACTGACCGCTTTAGCCGGTACCAGTATCGAATGGTATGACTTCTTCCTCTACGCGACAGCGGCAGCACTGGTATTTCCGGTGGCTTTTTTCCCCGAGTCTACACCCACCATGGGCCTGATCCTGTCCTTCGGCACGTTCGCCTTCGGGTTCATAGCCAGGCCGGTTGGCGGCATAATCTTCGGTCACTTCGGCGATCGCATTGGCCGCAAACGTACCCTGGTAATTGCCCTGATGTTGATGGGCATTGCCTCTACCATGATAGGACTGATGCCGACCTACGCCACCATCGGTATCGCGGCACCCATTCTGCTGACAATTTTGCGATTCGCCCAGGGTTTGGCGATCGGTGGGCAATGGGGTGGTGCCATGCTACTGGTAACTGAGAGTGCCCCGGCGGATAAGCGGGGATGGTATGGCGCCTATGCACAAGCGGGGGCGCCCGTTGGCGTAATTCTGGCCAACCTGGCCTTTATTATTATCAGCGCTACATTCTCTGAAGAATTTTTCATGAGCTGGGGTTGGCGCATTCCATTCCTGGCCAGCGTGTTACTGATAGGCATCAGTATGTATGTGCAGCTGAATATGGAAGACACCGATGCCTTCAAGGAACTGGAAGAGATCAAGCAACAACGCCTGGCTGAAACATCGGGCACCCATGAACCTGTACACCGCTCGCCGGTGCTGGAAGCCATAATCAAGTATCCGAAGCGAATCGCCCTGGCGGCAGGCGCATTTTTATCGGTACAGGTTGCCTTCTATATTTTGATCGGTTTTATCCTGGCCTATGGAAGCGATCCTGGTGGAGCCAATATGACACGGGATAGTATGTTGGCGGCGGTACTCATTGCCTCTACACTGCAAATTCCAACTCAATTCTGGGCATCTGCCTATTCCGATCGCCATGGCAGGCGCGGCATCTTCATGTTGGGTGCCATTCTTACGGGCATCTGGGCCTTCGCCCTGTTCCCGCTGGTGGATACCGGAAACTTCTGGCTTATCACATTGGGCATCACTGGTGGTCTGGTATTTCTGGGTCTCATGTACGGGCCACAGGCAGCATTTTTCACAGAATTGTTCAGTACTGAAGTTAGATATTCCGGAGCTTCTCTCGGCTATCAGGTAGGTGCGATACTGGGTGGCGCCTTTGCTCCTACCATTGCAACGATTCTCTGGACCGAGTACGCCGTAGTCTGGGTGTCGGTGTATATCGCTGTTGCCTCTGTGTTATCTCTGTTGTCGGTATTTATGCTGACCGAAACTTATCAGACCAGTTTGCAGGCAACCGACTAGGTTTTCACAGCCAACAAAGGAAGAGGTAGACGACTTGGGTATAAAAGACTGTTACAACACGTCAGATTTTCGGAAGGCAGCTAAAAAGAGACTTCCGGCACCTTTGTTTCACTATATCGACGGTGGGGCGGATGATGAGGTTACACTCAGGCGTAATATAGAAGCCTTCGATAATTGCCGCCTGATCCCCAATGCCCTGGCTGATCTAACCGGAATGGAGCTCGGTGTGAACGTGCTGGGACAGGATATCGACTGGCCGGTGTTCTGTTCACCCACCGCCATGAGCCGTCTGTTTCACCATGAAGGCGAGCATGCCGTAGCGCGTGCCGCCCACAATCTTAAGACCATGTACAGCTTGTCTTCGCTTTCAACCACCAGTATCGAGGAAGTCGGCGCCAGCACACCTGGCCCGAAGTGTTTTCAGCTCTATATTCACAAGGATCGGGGGCTCAGTTGGGATTTTATTGACCGCTGTAAAGAGGCCAACTATTCAGCCATCTGCCTGACCGTGGATACGCTGGTGGCGGGAAATCGAGAGAAGGATCTCTACACCGGGATGACTATTCCGCCGAAGTTTACCCTCAAGAGCCTGATCAGCTTTGCGACCCATCCCAGTTGGAGTTTGAATTATCTGTTGCGCAGAAAATTCGAACTGGCAAACGTGGCGGGCAAGATAGACGAAGGCACAGGCGAGTTGAGTTCCATCATCGAATATATAAATAACCAGTTTGATCGATCTCTTACCTGGAAGGATGCCGAGCAGGCGATTGAGCGCTGGGGAGGTCCTTTTGCTATTAAGGGTGTGATGTCGGTGGAAGACGCCAGACGGGCCGTGGACGTTGGAGCCAGTGCGGTGATGATCTCCAATCATGGGGGTCGCCAGCTGGACGGCTCGACCGCACCATTCGATCAACTCGGCCCCATCATCGACGCAGTAGGCGACGAAATCGAAGTCATCGTGGACGGTGGTGTGCGTCGTGGTACCCATGTTCTCAAGGCGCTGGCTATGGGGGCCAAGGCTTGTATGGTCGGGCGGGGTTACCTGTACGCACTAGCCGCCGGTGGGCAGCCAGCTGTCGAGCGGGCACTAATCCGGCTACGGGAAGAAATCGAAAGAGATATGATTCTGATGGGATGCCGGTCGATCGAGGAACTGGATCGCTCCAAACTGCATTTCGATTGAGGGCTTACTTTCTAACCCAGTCTCCGCTGGCATTTTGTAAAAAGTGGCCGGACTGAGTCGCTTCGATAGCGCGCTCGTAGGCGACTGCAGCGACCTGCTCAACGGAAATGCCATTTTGCTGGGCAATCTGCTGATAGCGTTGCCTGCGTTGAGAATTGACATCACGCAACAGCGCTACCACGTCTGAAGCTGCGTTATTGACTACTAATCCCACGTAGCCGTCGCGCTGTTCACCCACCAATCCCTCAGCTTTGGCTTCCTGCAGCGTAACCGCATGGGCGGCGGGAATCAGCAGCAGTAGCAGAAACAGGGTAGCGGTGCTGTGAACTAATTTCTTCATGGTCAGATCCCTCTCCCAAGCCTTAGAACAAGCCACTGTCTAATGTAAAGATATCGTCCAGCTCTTCTTCGACCTGCACGCGAATCTCGTGCTCGATTCGCACATTGAGATTAATCGTAATGGGTTCGTTGGGCATAGCCACCTGTACGGTGGGTGTGCAGCTTGAAAGAATTAATCCGCCGAGAGACAGTGCGTATAACGATAGAGTTTTCTTCATATGGATCAATCTCAGTCTTCGCCAATGCCTTACAGCTTACCCTAATTAGCTGAATCTTTCCTGAATACAATTCTTTAGACTGTTCTGAAGTGGCAAAATTCTCCCCAGTGAGACAGCAACGCGGAATCGTCATCGTCCCCTATCCCAAATTCAATGCGCTTCATTGCCGGGAGAGCTCTGCATGGGATTATCAACGGCTTAATGACTGCTCCAGTGCATCGGTAATCACCCGGCTTGCCTGCAGGCTTCTCAGCAGGGAGGGGATGTTGTCCGATATGTTGACATTCAGGTTAATCGGCTGCCCGCCATTCAGGTCCGGATTAATGCCCTGCAACCGCACTGCCATGGTGAGGTCGCCATTGTCATCGTAATAAACGACCGTATCCATTGTGCGGTATTGGTAATTCGACAGAGCATCATTAACCAGCTGCACACTGGGATTGCTGCTGGGCACTGGGTTGGCAGGGGTGTAGCGAATCGTGCCACCGGGATTCAGGGCGGCAACCAGGCCCTGTTCGATTATCAATTTTCCACCCTGTAAACTGATTGGCAGGTACCCGCTAATCGCTCCATCCATGTACAGCTCTGGATACTCCACCAGTTCGACAATTGTGTTCAAATCCATATCGCTGAGCACCACCGCCAGGTCGTTGGTGTCTCTCAGCCCGCTGTAGTTGAATTGAGGAATCGAGATCGATCCTCCCAGCACTTCACTGGTCAGCTCATGAAAGCGTATTTCCTGATTGGCGCTGTTGAATCCGTAGCGCCAGGTCACATTACGAACCGGCAGGCCCACATCGATGGTAGCCAGACTGGCGAGCAGCTCATCTGAGGAGCGAATCGACAAGGGTGGCACAACTTCTGCGGACACTTCGGTTTGCAGGTCGACGAAGAATGTGTCATCGATAAAACCGCTGATGTTGTCCAGCGCGAGATTGAGTGGTCCTGCAAACTGCCAGGCACTAGTGTCGTCCTGATCCCAGCGAATTTCTGTACGCCCCGCCACGCTGCCACCCAGGATATCACCCGTGAGCAGTGATTGTTCTACCAGGCCGGATAGCGGCGTCAGCTCACTGAAGGTATAGGCCGGCAGCTCAATCTTGGCTCGACCACTATTATCAAGCAGATGATGATTGAAGCTACCATTGAGTGAAAGCTGATTATTCAGGGTCAGTTCTGCAGCTCCTGCCAGCTGGTCTTCGAAAAAATTGAGCAGACCCGATACCATTGGATTTCTGGGTTTCAGGCTGCCTACATCGATCTGCATTGCGTTACTGCTGAAGCTCATCTGTGCACGGTTTACATCAGCCAGTATGATGCTGAGGTTTTCTAGAGACAGATCCAGGCTGCCCTGCAGTTCGTTGCTGCTGACATTGGGTGCCAGCAGCGCCAGATTCGCGGCTGACAGAATTGCGTACTGATCCGTATATTCCAGGCTAGTTCTGCCTTCCAGTGTTACACCGTCTGCACTAAATGAGCTACTTCGCAGGGTGTTAGCTTGCGCATTCAGGATAGCTTGACCGAAACATTGCGAGGGGCTGTCACAATTAAGCGTCACATCGTTGAGCTGAATATCCAATTCGGTAATCAGGTTTTCACTGCGTAGATCTATTCTCGAAAACAGTTGGGGCGACGAGATCTCGAAAACCGGGTTGAGTTCATTCTGCTTGCCCTGCATGGAGATTGGCAGTGCGGTTTGCACCGTTGCCAGTCCCGTATCCATCAGTAGGGACCATTGCACTTCATGGGCTGGATTGTCGACGCTGAGATCGACACCACGTAGCGACAGATTGCCAAGCGGTTCCTCGAGGGATACGGCTGCATTGAGAGTAAGCGCATCGCTGGTGAATTCTACAAGATTCATGGGCTCAATCGGAAGGCTGGTGGCCGAAAGTGACTCGAGAGAGATTGTCGAGTCAACGATTAACTCCAAGGACTGTTCCTCGAACGCAGCATTTACATCAACTCGCAGCAATGCATTCGTCACATCCTGATCATCACTGTGTAGAGCGACATGACCGGAAAGCCTGCCGGGGCCATCCCGTCGGATTTCGAACTGTAGCGAAGTCTCTGGCAAGCGCGCGAGACTGGCGTTACCGCGCACCTCCATGGGTTGAGTCTGCAAATTCATCTGCAGCATGGCGCGATCACCGCCAATCAGTAGAGCAACTTCGTCCAGCTGTATGCTGTCCACACCCACGCTGTCAATTGCCTGTAGCACAGCGTTTATTGTGGGAGGGGCATCCTCAGACACCGACTGTTGGTTAGTTTCCAGCATTGCGATTTCGAGCACTGGAATGCTTACAGACTGGATTTCGCGCTGTGATAATTCCTCAATGGTAAATGTGGCGCTCAAATCCCTTGCAGTTAACTGCATGCTGGAATTGCTGATGACCAGTTGTTCTAAATGCGCACTTTCCCAGCCAATTTCCAATCCAGCCATTGCCTCCAGCCGCACACCAGCTTCGTTGAGATAGAAAGTTACCAGCGGGGAAATAATCAGCAGGGGCCATACCAGAAGTACTAATAAAGCAAGAGCCAGGATAAACAAACTAACGAGTACAAGTTTTACTGGACGCGGCATAGGAGAAAGTGTATTCCCTAAGAATTGATACTTGTTCAGAAAATCTCTAGTTTGGGCTTGGTAAGCCGGAATCCTTTAAGGTCTTCAAATTTACTGTCTCGAAGGCCGTGTTCTCCTTCATAACCACATAGGAGTTGATATTTACCTGGTTACTGCTGGAGCTGACCAACTGCTCATTTATCTCCAGGTAACGATTCATGTCTGCACAGATGATGCGGACAAAGAAATCAGACTCACCACTCACGGTATAGCATTCGACGACTTCCGGTATGGATTTCACCGATTCTCGAAAGCCTTGAACTCATTCTGTATATGGTTCTTCAGAGAGACCGTGGCGATACACATAATGTGCCGGGCAATGTGAGGCAGGTCGATTCGGGCATGGTAGGAGCGAATAACCTGCTCATTTTCCAGGCGTCTGACCCGCTGCAGACAGGAACTCGGTGACAGGCAGACTTTCTCGGCCAGGTGCTGGTTGGTGATGCGCCCGTTGCGCTGTAAGGTTTCGAGGATTTTCAGGTCAATCTTGTCGATCTTCAGATTCGTCATATGCTGCTATTCTAATTTGAGAGTGCCCTGTTTTTGAATAATTCGCAGTATATCCGAATTTTATTCGGAATCACTGTCAAATAAAAACAGCTCATTTATCAAATAGAAAGAGATAAATAGCTCCTTCCGTGTCGTTCTTGGTACGCTATGGTACTAAATATTATTCGCTGGAGGTGATGGTGAAGTCGTCAGGCAGTATTACAGCAGGGAAGGATTCGAAGACCGGCAGTGCCAGAGATGCACTGTGGCCCAATTACAGCCCCCCTCAAGATCTGGTTATCACCCACGGTCTGGGCAGCGAACTGTTTACCGCCGCGGGAGACGCTTACCTGGATTTTCTGTCCGGTATCGCCGTTACCAGTTTCGGTCACGCCCATCCGCATCTAGTCGCGGCGTTAAACGAACAGTCAGGCAAGGTCTGGCACCTGTCCAACGTTTTTCGGATTCCAGCAGCGGAACGATTGGCCGGGCGACTTTCCGAGCACAGCTTCGCCGACCGGGTGTTCTTTGCCAATTCAGGTACCGAGGCTGTAGAGGCTGGTATCAAGGCTATTCGGGGTTACCAGCTGGCCAGTGGTAATGCCGATCGTCACCGTATTATCGGTTTCAGCGACAGCTTTCACGGTCGCACGCTGGCGGCATTAGCGGCCGCGGGCAATGAATCTCATATGCGGGGCTTCATTCCCATGGACTACGGATTTGATCAGGTGGAATGGGAAAACCTGCCGCAACTGAAGCAGGCTATCGGTGCCAACACGGCGGGTATCATATTGGAACCGGTGCAGGGAGAAGGTGGCATTCGCCCGATCAGTGCCGAATTCATGCAGCAGGTGAAAGGGCTGTGTGAGGAGCACGGCCTGGTGCTGATGATGGATGAGGTGCAATGTGGCGTTGGTCGTAGCGGAAAACTGTTCGCCCATCAGCACTACGGTATTACGCCGGACGTGATGGCGCTGGCCAAGGGCTTGGGAGGTGGTTTTCCGGTGGGCGCCTGTCTCACCACCGAAGCGATTGGTGAGACCATGGTGGTGGGTACCCACGGCAGTACCTTCGGCGGTAATCCGCTGGCGATGGCAGTGGGGAATGCAGTAATGGATTTGTTGCTGGAGCCAGGTCAGTTGGATGAAGTAACGGCTAAGAGCGACTACCTGATGGATCATCTGCAGAAACTGGTGGCGCAATTTCCCAAGCTTATCGTGTCCATACATGGTCTGGGATTGATGATCGGGATTAAATGCGTAGTGCCCTGTGGCGACATGCTGAATAAATTGCGCAGCAAGAAACTGCTAGTGGGTAAATCTGGTGCCAACATGATCAGGTTGTTGCCGCCGCTGAACATCTCCTATGAACATCTGGATCAAGCGCTACAGATCATCGAGGAGGCATTGCTGGAATTTCAGGACGCCTGATTCCGCACTGCTCCAGCTGGATCGGCTTACAACTCTCCTCAAGCTCGATTCGGTATACGAGTTCCAGCGACTTTAGTCCTGCGCAATTAGCGCTGCTCCAGTTGGCTGGCTTCCATCATGATGTGAAAAATAACATTCTGCTCCATCACGCCGCGAACCAGGTCTGCCCCGGGCCCGACTGCATAGATGGCAACGTCTTCACCGGCGTGGGTTTCCTGTCTTAAGGGAACCACGGTTTCGGAGTGAAAGCCTTCGTGAGTGGTGTCAATATCGGTCAGATCGCTGCGGCCCGCGGTGTTCACGTCAGTGCGGTGAATCGAGTCGGCAGTGTTGGTGCCTGGTAAAAAGTGGAATCCCTCGCCATTTTGATAGCCGAGCGTAGTATAGGGCATCCCATCTCTGGCCAGGGCTGATGCGTTCTCAGACTCTCCTGAGCTGTCAACATTTACGGCTTTTCCGAGGATGGGATTACCCCGTATCGGATATCCGGCGATAGTGAACACATGACTGTGATCGGCGGTGACGATGATCAGAGTCTCCTCCAGGTCTACCATTTCATACGCAGTCTTCACGGCCCGCGCCAATTCGATGGTGTCCAGCAACGCGCGTTTTGGATTAACGGCGTGATGCGCATGGTCGATGCGACCTGCCTCAACGTTAAGATAGAAACCCTTGTCATTCTTATCGAGCAGCCGTATCGCCTTCGCCGTCATTTCACTCAGGCTTGGCTCGCCACCCTGATCAGAATCTATGTCCAGGGAATAGGCCATATGTGAGGGGTCGAACAGACCTAGCAGGTGATCGGTGCGGGCAGGGTCGATGGCTTCGAACTGCTGCTTGTTCCAGACATAGTCGGCATTGCTGTGGTTTTCCAGCCATTCAGTGGTGAGATCTCGGCCATCCAGTCGTTCACCGGGATTGCCAGTCTCGGGATCGGCATTGGGTCGAGCCGGCAGAAAGCTCTGTCGACCGCCACCCAGCGCAACTTCAAGACCGTCGGAACCAGGATTGTTCACACTGAACTCGATCAATTGCCTTGCGATGTCGGCACAGTCCCCCGGATTGGAGAAGCGCGGACCGTCCTGATCGTCTTCGAATTCGCGCTCCATAATATGCGCATAGTTTGACGCCGGTGTGGCGTGAGTGAGGCGCGCGGTAGTGACAACACCGGTTGCCATGCCATGTTGCTCGGCGCTCTCAAGAATCGTCTGCAGATGGTTGCCCGACTGGGAGTCACAATTACCGCGCACCACATATTCATTCACGGCGATCAGTCCCATATCAGTCTTCACACCAGTGGTCATGGCAGTCATGGTGCCGGCGGAGTCAGGCACCTGCCGGTCACTGTTGTAAGTCTTGGAAAGGGCGACGTTGGGGAATTCTTCGAAGAACAGTTCGTTCTCTTCGCCCGGTTCTCCTCTGAGTTGACCCTCCAGAATGCGCGCCGCCGTCACGGTGGACACGCCCATGCCATCGCCGATGAACAGGATGATATTCTTGGCAATCGGTATGTCGGCCTGTGCATAACGGTAGGATTTGTTGCGTGCTACTACCGCCTGACCTGCATCGAACCAGGACTGTGGCGATTCCTGTGGAATGCCTTCTGTTGCCGATAGACTCAGCGTTAGAAGCAATGGCATGAATGTAATGTGCTTGAACGAAATCATATTACTCACCCGATGGCTAACAGAACCCCTGCTATGTTACAGGAATTAGACTCCCGGATACGATAAATCACGGTAAGTGACGGTAGGCCCTGTCGGGCTATACAATGCGAAACTCAAGCGAACCAGCACACTCAACCGAGAACTACCCTATGAGCATTGAGATAAGCTTCTGCAAAGTCTGAAACTATCAACCTGAGGCCGACCGTGTGTCGGCCGAGATAAAAGAGCAAACCGGGATCGATGCGGTGTTGATACCGGGTGGTGGCGGCATCTTCGATATTAAGCAGGACGGCGTGCTGGTATTTTCCAAGCACAAGCTGGCACATTTTCCTGAATCAGGGGAAATAGCCAGATTGTTGGCGGACTAGGCCCTTCTGCTAGTTCTCGGTCAGGCTTCGATAACTGATTCTCACTTTCAAACACGACAAGATCCATTTTCCATTCCAGGCCCGAGCTGTGATTCCCATTACTTATAACTGGAGTCCGGGGCTGTTTAGCGCTTCCTATTCCACAGGAAACTGATAGTCCTCAAACGTCTTACGTAGGCCAAGTTTGTTGATTTTCCCTGTTGCTGTGTGAGGTAGCTCTCCAATAAAAACGACATCATCCGGCATGGCCATTTTATGTAGCTTGTCGTTTAGAAATTCCAGCACATCTTCTCTTGATAAGGATTTTCCTGCCTGTAAAACAACAATCAGCAATGGCCTTTCTGTCCATTTAGGGTGATATCGACCAATTACCGCCGCTTCTGCGATATCGGCATGGTTAACCGCTGCATTTTCAATCTCGATAGAGCTAATCCATTCGCCACCCGACTTAATGACGTCCTTGGTACGATCTGTAATTTGCAGGTAGCCATCAGGCGTTATAGACGCGACGTCACCGGTTTGTAACCAGCCTTTTTCGTCAACAGGGCAGCCTTCTGCTCCTGGCACATCAGACAATCCATAGTAACCTTTGGCCACCCAGGGGCCTCTTACTTTTAGCGCACCAAAAGCTACACCATCCCATGGCAGTTCCTCATTGTTCTCATCGACGATGCACATTTCAATGCCAAAAACTCCGCGCCCTTGCAGACACTGTAAATCTGTAACCTCTTCGGTAGTGAGATCTTCCATGCCTTTCTTCAATCCGAAGATAGTGCCGAGCGGGCTTGTTTCAGTCATGCCCCAGCCTTGCACAACGGTGCAGTTGTGTTGTTCTCTGAATCGTTCAACAATGCTTCTCGGACACGCAGCGCCACCAACATTTGCTCGCTCAAGACTAGGCACAGACTTTTGATTGGCCTCGAGATAGTCGAGCAACGCCAACCAAATGGTAGGCACGCCGGAGCTAACCGTCACCTCTTCGGAGGTGATCAAGTCGTGCAAGGTTTCACCATCAGCCATTTTCGGTCCTGGCAACACTAACTTGGTTCCCACCATTAACGCCGCATAAGGCGCACCCCAGGCGTTGACATGAAACATTGGCACTACGGGTAAACTGGTTTGCATATTCGATGCACCGGTAACATCAGGGAGCGCCCCCGCCAGAGCGTGAAGAACTGTCGACCGGTGACTATAAACCACACCCTTGGGGTTTCCAGTGGTCCCGGAGGTATAGCACATGCCGCTGGCCGTGTTTTCATCAAACTCTGGCCATTCATAATCATCAGACTGTGCCTCGAGTAATTCTTCATAGCACAACACATTAGGCAAGCTCGAGTCAGGCATATGTGCCCTGTCCGATAGAACCACAACTGTTTCGACTTTTGCCAAATGCTCTTTCAGTGCCTCCAACAAGGGCATTACCAGGATATCAACGAAGAGAATCTTGTTTTCTGCATGATTAATAATGTATGCCACTTGTTCGGGGAAAAGCCTGGGATTGATGGTATGGCACACCATGCCGCTTCCTGAGACAGCGTAATAGAGTTCCATATGACGATAGTCATTCCAAGCAAGAGTACCGATTCTGTCACCTAACTTAGCCCCTAGTGATTCCAGTACATTCACGAGTAGCCGACACCGCTTGCCAAAGGTCTTGTAATTCTGCCGGTGCCGGGGGTTATCAACGGTCACCGACACCATTTCTACGTCCGGAAAATTTCTCTCAGCATGTTTCAGTATCGACGAAATCATGAGCTGGCTGTTCATCATTAGAGCTTGCATTACAATTCCTTCCAGTTTTGGGCGGGCTCGCCCTTTTTTAGGCTATTTTTGCGGAATTAGAGCGACGATGAAAGGGGTATGGAGTAAAAATTCGGTATTTTGGAGTAATGTTGCTCAGGGGCAGCGCTGAGAAATGGCCGGTTTTTGCTCCTGCAAGAAACGAGCTTTCGCTCGAGCTGCGGTGCACGGCGCATGGTGGATAGTGCGACCCTGAGCGATGGTCCACCTCGATCTGGTGTGCTGCAATGCCGTAAGGAGAAGGGCGCCCGGGCTGCTTCATAG
>PBYU01000096.1 GCA_002730035.1 Gammaproteobacteria bacterium
AATAGAAACACAATCCCCCGCTACACACTGTCGGCTACACCAACAAAACAGGTAGTCTTAGTGTTGGAATGACTGCGTATGGCGCACAATTTTTTTAAAAAATTAGTTGGGGCCAAATAAAAAAGATGGAAATTAAATAAGTCCTTTCAACTTCTTAAATAAATCAGGATACTCTTTAGAAAAAATGCTTGGATCAGCCTTTTCTAAAGCTTCAAGGTATTTTGGATTGCATTCAAAAAGCCTTTGTTTTTCTTCAATAGAATCTTTTATAGTCCAATCACGAACCCCAATTTCTTTTGCAAGATTCATCAACTTATCTATAAAAATTTTTTCATCGACATCAGGGGTTTTAATTTTATCTATATCTGTTGCCATTCCATATAAATAAGTTACCATTGAATTTCTTTGCATTCCTGCGGCAACCTTTGCAGCAGTCAGTGCAGCGGCTTTAGCATCTTCTTTGTTAAGGAAAACCCAAACTGTGACCGCATCTACAAAATAATCATTGATGCGATTAGCATGACGCTTCATCCTTAATATTATTAGGGCTGTTATAACTATTAGAACAGATATTATTGCAACAATTGATATATTCATTGTTTATACTTTCTTTACATGTTTTTACTTCCACAACCCTTCCTTGTCCTTACATCTCATTTTTATAAAGTTAGAAGATGTCAGTTGCAATCAAAAGTTACAGACTTAAATCCAACAGAAGTTATTCCCTCAAATAAAATGCTGGTTACAGCTTTTTTGAGTTTTAAATTCACAACAGCAAGCCATGCTTTATTGTTAGGCGTATTATTCCATACAATAAAAACTGAATCAGATGTCCTGCTTACTACAGTCCCTTTGTAAATTTCAACTTGCTCATCTAAAAGTTTAGTTTTGGGCCAAACAGTTTTTATAATTGGTGTTGAAGAATAAAGATCAGCAAAAACTCTAATTCTATAATAGGGATCATTCTCTTTGGTAGGATTTATCTTAGTCCTAAAGGGAATTGAGTAGTCGTCTAGTGACCCCATCCATATTTTTTCTCGAAATCCATAGTCTCTAGTTACCTTTGCATTAGGCATGCAAGTTAGTTGTGTTGGGTTTTCTGCAAAAGAATCTGATCCCATTGAAACAGTCAAAGTAAAAATAGTAATCAAGAGTATTATTTTGCAGTTTCTCATGCTTCCCCCTTTGCTAAAATTAAGCGATCATTGATTATCACTTCCAGAACCCTCTTTGATTGTTCTTGCTTTTCTCATCTCCCTGCCTAATATTCATTTCTCAAAGGCAGCCTTAAGTTTTTCTATATGTTTTGTATATTCTGGATTAATTACTTCCAATGCCTTCTTTTCACGCTTTTTGTGAAAGTCCCATCCAACTTTAAATCCATCAACCAATTTGAGTATTTGTGGTTTAGTGGCAATACCTTTACACATCTCGTCAACTTCTGCCTTTCGACGCCTAAACTTAAAGGCCTTTTTCTCTTTTAAATTTATTGTGAGAGTATAAGCAACACACAAAGAAGAAGATTCCTCTGCAACCACTTCATTGACATCCCACTTAGTAATGTCTAAATAATCAATATGCAAATTCAAAATTTGACCACCACTACCTGAATCAAAATTACTAATCTTAGCCACGGCCTCCATGCATTGCATATTTTGTTTATTACAATGAATTTTACTTGTTTGTATTGGAGATGCTAGACTGCCATTTTCAAATACCCAAGTTCCCTGTGCGTGTACCAAATTATCTACATTAATAACACTTGCTCTGCTTGCAGTTATTAATTTTGGGTTTAACTGATCTATGCGATTCGTTAACTCATCAAATTCACGCACCAATAAAATGCCTGTGGGCTTTGATTTAATAGATTTTTGAAAGTCTTTAATTGCTTTGTCTAATTCTAAGCTTTGTTTTCCACTTAGCAGTTTATTGTAAAATTTTAAATCTGAAAGCATTGATTCCATAAATAGGATAAAAACGCTATCAAAGTTCTTTTGACCCATAGCTTTGGATAGTATTTCAATAGCTGGAAGGTTCAATAACTCTTCTTTTGGCAGCTTTTCAATTTCTTCCTTAGTTAATTTAGATATGTCCACAGCATTAGCTTTGTCATTAGTGGATGCAACGATTAGAAAAACAAGTAAAACAACAGCTATTTTTTTCATAGATAACTCCTAAAAATTATTTATAAAATGCTACTTCCACAACCCTCATTTATTTTTTCTTAATACTTACAATCACTCCACCTGTAATTAATGCAACAATAAATATTTGAAGTCCTAATCTTCCAACATCTATACTCTTAGCACTATAAGGTGGGTCGAATAGAAAACCATAACCTCCTGCCACTACATAATGAGACCCACGAGGCCTACTACTGCGAACATCCTTCCATGGTGGAAATAGTGACATTAAGACAATAATAGCTATTCCAGTCCATAAAACTTTTACTTTTTTGGTCATGTGCTGACTCATACAAAAAAACATTGCCCATAAAATTATGACAGGAAGAAAGGCAATCGCTAAGATTGGCACTAAACTATCGAGGATAGTAGAAATTTCGTCCTCATAAGCAACAAAAGTAAAGAAAACCACTATCCAGAGAATAGATACTACAGTCCACACCCTTATAAAACCTTTTTTAATATTCATTTAGCACTTCCACAATCCTCTTTTCGTAATCCTCGCTTCCCTCTCATATTGCCTAAACTCTTGCATATACTTAAATGGAAACTTAGTGTAAGCATGACCGTACCCTTGCTTAACAATCTCTGACTTGCCGATTTGTCAATTAGTATGAAAATGTGTTGTCTATTAATTCAGATATTTTATCGTAATTTTTTGTGTATCCCTTATCAGTTATTTCAAACTTATTATCATCATCAGAATTATCATCAATATATCCTGTTTCAAAGAAGATACTTGAATCTTGCTCTGCTGGAATAATGATGTCAATATTAAGAGGGTCTTGACCAGCACAAATATCAATGCCACCTTCTGGATTAGGTGAGAAACTTATAAACCCATAAATTACCCATTTATCCTCATTTCAATTTGAAAAATCCTAAAAACAATTTGATTTGACAGAAGTCTTCAGCCATAAAATTTCTTAATCTGCTATCCCTTATACCTCCATTTTGGCATCATCGTCGCAGCCTCTCAATTACCTTTACATACACATCCAAACTGTAGTAATCTATTTTCTCCTTCAACAATAATCTCCAGTTATGCCAAAAACTTGAACCAAGGAGCATAAAAATGGATGAGAATAAAATAATAAGCAAAATAGAAGAATCCTCGAAGTTCCTTCAAGCCGAAATAAGACGCTCTGTAGAGTCACAATTTCTCAAAATATCCCCTGAGTTGAAAGACCTCATTGATCTATCTGTGGAAATTTGGCGAATTGAAAAACGGTTAAATAAGATTTCATCTACAATTCAAGAAACTCAACAACAAGGCATTTTGACCTCACTGTTAAAAATGAAACGGTATTTGGAAAGAAACGACATTGAAGTTAACGACTATTCAAATGATAAATATATTGATGGCCTAAATTTGGATGTTTTAACCTTTGAAAAAAACAATTCAATAAAAGATCCTATTATAAAAGAAATGGTTGAGCCATCTGTAATGTTCAAAGGAAAACTAGTTAAAAAAGGAAAAGTAGTCGTAATCGGAGGTAAATGATATGGGAAGCCATAATATTCAAATAGGTATTGATCTAGGAACGACTAACTCAGAAATTGCTGTTAATAATAAGGGCACAGTTGAAATCAATAAAAATATCTACGGAGATGACTACACTCCTTCAGTTTTTGGAATTGATAAATCTATGAATAAAATCGTTGGTAAAAAAGCCTATGAAAAATTATTTAAAGATTCTTCCGAATCAGAACTACCAAATTACAAAGCAGAAATTAAAAGATTAATGGGAACATCTGAAAAAATTAGATTCGAAAGATTAAATCAAGAAATGACCCCCGAAGAAATATCTAGTGAAATTTTGAAATCTTTAAAAAGTGATGTCCTTAGAAAATACCCATCCTTAAATACCAATGGAGTGATAATAACTATCCCCGCTTATTTTTCGACCCTTCAGGCTGAAGCGACTAAACGTGCTGGAAATTTAGCGGGCTTTAAACATGTGGTTCTATTACAAGAGCCAATAGCTGCTGCAATATCTTTTGGATTTATGAATTTAAAGGACGAAACCTGGCTGGTATACGATCTTGGTGGTGGTACTTTTGACGTAGCCTTAATATCCTCACGGGACAACAGTCTCTCTGTTTTAGAGCACAATGGCGACAACTTCCTCGGCGGTAAAGATTTTGATTGGCTCATAGTGGACAAAGTATTAGTTCCTAATATTCTCAGGTTGTTCAGGCTAAATGAATTTAACAGAGGAAACCATAAATATAGAACCGTCTTTTCAAAACTAAAATTCATTGCTGAATTAGCTAAAATATTCTTATCTCAGTTTGATAAGACACTTGTAGAAATAGATGGGATAGGGATTGATGACGATGGAAAGGAAATTTATTTGACCTTCGATTTAACCAAGAAAGAATTTGAAGAATTAATAAAACCCCTCATTAGTAAAACTATTGAGTTATGCAAATCAGTTATCTGTGACGCAGGGCTTGAATATTCTTCAATAAAAAAGGTTGTATTAGTTGGAGGTGCGACTCAAATTCCATTGGTCAAATCTTATATGGAAAATGAGCTTAATGTTCAAGTAGATACCTCTACTGACCCATTCTCGGGTGTGGCAAAAGGTGCTTGTATTTTTGGTTACAGCCAAAAAATCCCTCCAGAAATTATGGACTCGGGAAAAACATTGAAAAACGGAGTGATAAAAGTTGATTTACATTACGAGTCTTTAACTTCAGAAGCCGAAGAAACTATTAACGGAATAATAAAGAATATTAAAAATACAACAGATGAATACTTCATTCAAATCCAAAGTGAGAATGAATTGTTTACATCAAATAAAATACAACTCAAAAATGGAAAATTTATCTGTAATATTTCTGTTGAACCTAATAAGTCAAATTTATTTTGGGTTTATTTATTCAACAAAGATGGAGATTCGCTTCCAATAGAACCAGATTCATTCACAATTACTCATGGCATTTCAGTTGCGGGAGTCCCTATCCCCCATTCTATAGGTGTGGCCGTGGCAAAGCGGGACTGGAAAAACAAGTTTGAGCTCACTGAAACACTGGAAAAGTACTTCAATAAAAATAGCATTCTCCCCCTTAAAGATAGTAAAACATTTAAAACTGTTAAAACCGTTAAAAAAGGTGATTCTGAGAATGTTCTGCCTATTAAAGTTTATGAAGGTGAATCTGAAATTCCTGACAGGAATCATCAAATTTGTGATTTAAAAATAACGGGTAAAAATCTTCCCTATGATCTACCAGAAAACACTGAGGTTGAAATATCTATTGAAGTTAGCGATTCAAGAGAAGTTAAAGTAAATGCCTTCATCCCTATTGTTGACTTACGTATAAATGCCAGAGCATCAATACATGCCGAGCAAATTAAGGTGGAGGAAATGCAAACAGATCTCGAAACCCAAATTAATAGGGTTAAAGCCATGGAAGCCTCTTCTAAGTCTTCGAATAGCGATAAAAATAAAGAAGCCGTACAATCAATTGGCTCAAGCCTTCGAAATGCACACTTAGACGAAGATGAAAAAAGAAAAGCCCATAAGCAATTAAAAGATCTCAAAAAAAGCCTGGATGAACAAGAAGGTGAAAAGGAATTCTCTCAGATAGTAAAAGAATTTAAAGAAGGTGTAAATGCACTCGATGGTCTTCTGAAGGAAATGGAAAATACAAAAGAAAAAGAGTCTTACCAAGATCAATTAAAAGCAATGAGAGCAGAAGGTCAAAAGGCTATGGATAATAATGACAAATTTTTACTTTCACGTGTCAATGATCTAGTTGCTGAACTTTCAGTTCAGATGCTCCTATCAAATCCAGCCACGTGGATTATGCAGTTTAATACAATCGCGAATGGTAAACATACATTTACTGACGAATCTGAGGCTATCTTTTTCATCAAGAAAGGGAAAAAAGCCATTGAAAACAGCGATATTGATGAGTTAAAACGATGCGTCAAAAATTTAATGGGACTTCTTCCACCAGAAGAGCAAATCTCCATTAAAAGCAGTATTTCAGGAATTACTTACTGAGAGTGTATTAATGTTTAATAGCAACGCCTATTATATATTAGGGCTCCCCACATCCTCATCCTTAAAATTAATTAATAAGCGTTCAAAAGATATAATTAACCGTTTAAAAATTGATGATTTGCCTACCTATGATTTAGATTTTCCAGATGTTAATAAGTTTAGAAATGAGGCTTCTGTTAAGAAGGCCCACCAATCCCTGATTCATCCTAAATCAAAACTCGTTGAGTATTTCTTATGGTTTCAACTTAATGGTTATTCAAATCAGGAATTTATGGATGCAGTTAAATCAGGCTCGATTCAAAAAGCTGCTGAGCATATAAATATGATTATTAATCAGGAAAGATCCGATCATTTGCTTAATAAGAAAAATTTAGCCATCCTGTACATCTATCAATTATCTCAAACCAAAGACGAAGTCCTTCTTAAAAAATCTCTTTCTCTTTGGAAAGAAATCATTTCTTCAAATGATTTTTGGAAAATTTTCATTCGTTGCTATAAGAAAGATGATGATCTAAGTACTACTGACGATATAATAAGCAATTTTAAAACTAATGCAATTTCTTCAATCGCTGATGCCTATACCGAACTGAAGGAAAAACATGAAGATAATACTTTTATCAAGAACTTTTCTGAAACCTTTGGAGTTAAGGGAAGCAAAACAGAAAAAAAGGTTCTTTCACCTATTTACCATAATTTAAATGAGGCAGTAGAAAAGCTTGAAAGTATGAACATAAGTGAAGATGGGGTTTATGATGATGATGAGAAGGAAACCATCAACAATTTGTTTGAAAAAATAAAAGAGGGATGTAGCAAGCTTAAGGAGATAGGACTCTATGAGGATAGCCAATCAAAATCACTTAGAGATAGAGCTGTTACAGGTATTCGGACAGTGGTTTTAGATATACATAATAATTTAGCGGATATGGAAAGTGCCCATTCAATGATGCAATTCGCATTGAAAATCTGCGGAACAGAAAGTCATAGAAAAAAAATAGAAGATGAAATTAGAGTTATCGAAAAGAATAAAGATGACGCTCTAATATTAACACCCATTGAAAATCTATTTGCTTCAAAAAAATATGACGAAGCAATAATGTTAATTGATAAAAAAACCATTGAATGTTCAACTGATTTGGAATTGATTAAACAACTTCAAAACGATAAAAAGGCGATTATTGCAGCAAAAGCAACAATCATGTACACCGAAGGCAGAAATTTTTTAGATAAAGGGAAAATGAAAAAGGCTAAACCGATATTAGAAAAAATGCAAGAAATGTTAATGGGCAATATTGAGTTGTTTGATATTAACAAAGAGACATTGATTGGTATTAAAAATGACATTATAGAATTCATGCCAAAATTGAATGAAAACAATATTGACGAGATTGATAATTTTAGAGACCACTATGTAAAACTAGCGAAGGAGAAATACGAAGGTGAGCATGAGCATGCAATTTTACT
>PBYU01000097.1 GCA_002730035.1 Gammaproteobacteria bacterium
CCACTAACCAGACAATTCGGGACGATTCGGGCTCCATGATTTGAAACTCGATTTCCATCCGATCAGTCAGGAAGCTCCAGTCATCAGGAGCAGCAGCTGATTCGCCGGTCGTGAAAGGACCGCCAGTAATGATTTCAATCGGGCCGTCATGGAAGCGCATACCAAAGAGAAAAACAGCAACACCCACTGCCAGAATTCCAACAATAATCCCAAACCATTTCAAAAAACCCAGCATGCTAGTCACTCCAGTCCGATTCTTCGAAGCAGTATGCCACCCGCAGCACTATATGCTCTAGTCTTCAGCAAGATTAGTGAAATCCGGCTCCCGCTTTTCCGAGTATAAGGAGTATTAACACCGTTTTCTTGCAAATTCACAAGTACAAACTGACTGTGCAGGAGCTCTTTCACCGACAGCAATTTCATTAAATTTACAAATCAGTCAGCCCAAAATAACGGATCAATCTGCCAAGAAAGCATTGCGCGTCACAGAGCTTGAGAAGCTGTCCTTAAAGTGCTTAGATACATGAAGCATGCACGACCATGCTGCGCAAGAAGTTCATTACAAAAATAATACTAATTAAGGAAATAACTATGAATATAGATAAACTCGCCCCAATCGCTGCGGTGATTGTGGCTGTTATAGCTGTAGTATTTGTCGGAGGTGTTGAGCGTATCCAGGGTAGCGGCTACGTCCTTGACGGAAATGCTCAGTGGTTCATTCTGGTACTTATGCTGATAGGGTTGGTTCACGGTTTAGTGAGCCCGGTTACAGATCATGCTTCAATAGCCATGATTATAGTAGCCGCATTGGCGTTCCCCTGGTTATCGAATACCTTGGATTCGATACCCGTCATAGGGACGTACCTCAATCAATTCATTGATCAATTTGCTATCGCGATAGCCGGCTATGCAATTGCAGCCCTAATCAACGACGTGAAATCGCGAATTATGGCGGATTAGGAGCATTCATTCGTTAAGTTAAAAGGGCGAGTCTCACGACTCGCCCTGCGCATGAAGTTGTTTTTATTTAGATACTAACTAAGGAAATAACTAAGAATATAGATAAACTTGCCCCAATCGCTGCGGTGATTGTGGCTGTTATAGCTGTAGTAGTTATTGCAGGCGTTGAACGTATCCCGGGTGGCGGCTATGCCCTTGACGGAAATGCTCAGTGGTTCATCCTGGTACTTATGCTGATAGGGTTGGTTCACGGTTTAATGAGTCCGGTTACAGACCACGCTTCAATAGCCATGATCATAGTAGCTGCATTTATGTTCCCTAGATTAGCGAATACCTTGGAGTCGATACCCGCGATAGGGATGTACCTCAATCAATTTGTTGATCAATTTGCCATCGCGATAGCCGGTTATGCAATTGCCGCGCTGATCATTGACCTGAAATCACGAATTACGGCCGGAGGTTAGGAAGAACAAACCACCTTTTCTCACTTTCGGAACAGTATCCTGAGGCGTATCTGGCTCTCACCCAAAATCTATCGTGCTGGCTGTTTTCATTGCAGTTCTTCTGGGAACAACCTTCGCGCTGAGCTATTCATTGTCGTCCCAGCTGGATCGGTCAGCAGAAATCTCACAGAGGCTAGCTCAAATGGAGAAAAGACTTGCGCAGCTGGAGTTATCAGACAGGGAACTCCAGCCTCAGCAGTCATCTACTGAACCCAGTCTCCCAACGACCGTTTCTCAAAGCGATTTACCCGTTCCGTCAGCCAGTAATGTACAAAGATTTTCACGGGGTCCATTTGGTTTTGCACAAATGAATCAGCTGACAGATCCCTCGGTGGATCCTGAAATTCGTCTGAAGCAGGCCCACGAACTTATCAATTCACCGATGCCACCAATGCAGTTGATGGCGATTGAAACGCTGATTGAATTGCAGGATGAACAGGCGACAAGCGCGATTCGAGACATGATTTCAGCGGTTGGTGATGACCGGCGTTCGCTCTTTATGGCTGAACGTGCAATTGATCTGCTGGCTGATGCTGATGGTCTGGATGTCGATACACTACTGTATGAACTTGTTGACCACGAAAGTGAAGTAATTACCATTGCCGCCGCCCGGTCGCTTGAGGCCAGAACTGACGATAATCCAATGAAAAATGTCATTGATAAACTGGCGTTGGGACTGGAGGATGCTGACGGTGGTGTTCGCAGCCGAACTGTACAACAACTGGGACGAACCAGGAGTCCTGCGGCAGTCGACACATTGTCGATTGCCCTGAACGATAACAACAGTGAGGTACGTATGCGGGCTGCGCAGGCGCTGGGTAATACTGGTGCTGATGCTGCCATAGAGCAGTTGACTATCGCCCTGGACGATCCAGTGGCAGAAGTTCGCTCAGCTGCGGCTCGTGGTCTAGATCAGATCCGCAATCCGCAGTCCGCCAATAACAGAAATTATGCTATTGGAGTAGCGCCTCAATTTCTTTCACCGACGAAAAGGCGCTAACTCAGAACTTGCTTGTCACGCCCCTATACATTATCACTTAGGGGGTTGCGGGTTACTTGCCTGCTAAAATAACCTGCTAGCCGATCAGTCCACCATGCTTTTCAGGATCTGTCAGGGGTTCGATAACCTTGTGGAACTCAACAACCGAGCCCGGCCACCCGTGAGTCAGGTTCAGGCTAGACTCCCGGTATACCACTTCAGAAATCTTTTCCAGCAATATTCTCGTGCAATAATAGCCCCCTGTATTTGCTTCTAGGGAGGAAAGCTATGAATGCCGAAGGTCTGGGAAACTCAAGAATACTGAATGCGATTTTCAAACCAGCCGGTGCAATCATGGGAAGCAGACTCAGGCAATGGTTGTCTGATCCCGCAAAAAATTTGCAAGGTGCAGATCTCAAACCAGGGCAGGTCGTTCTGGAGGTGGGGTGTGGAACAGGTTTTTTTACTATTACAGCAGCGCAAATGGTTGGTGACGAGGGTAGTGTGATAGCAATGGATGTGTCGTCAGGATTTCTCCAGCAGGTATCTAAGAAAGTACAGCGTGCCGGATTGGATAATGTCCATGTCGTTCAAAAAGACGCACTGGATACAGAACTGGAATCTGCAAGTATCGACACAGTACTGTTATTTGGTGTTATTCCCTTTGTACTTTTGCCCCTTGGTCGGCTTCTGCCAGAAATGAATCGTGTCCTGAAACCTGGGGGCAGGTTAGCAATTTGGCTATTTCCGCCGCTCGTTCACTTCTGGGTGCCAGGAGTGATTCTTCGATCAGGATTGTTCACATATGAGCACAAGAAAAATGGGATTCTAAATTACAGGACATCTCGAATATGAGGGTTATGTAGAAGTATCAACAAGAAAGCTGGTAAATTGCTCAAATGAGATGAGGTTAGGAAGAACAAACCACCTTTTCTCACTTTCGGAACAGTATCCTGAGGCGTATCTGGCTCTCACCCACTGCCCAGATAACTGGAGAGGCATGTGGGCGTTATCTTGGTGGCCTGCTCTTCAATGCCTCCTTTCAGGTCAGATGGATCCGGTGAACTGCCCTCAGAAAAACTACGGCACGACGCGTACTCGTTAGCTACAGTACGCCCAGATGACGCAAATCTTCAATCCAGGAAGAATCGGAAGATTTCTGTAAGCGTGACAGGGTTGGCTCAGTTAGGCAGATTCGCCACAGTTCATCCGCGAAGGTGGTGAGTACAAGAAACATCACGAGAGGTTTTTGGCGATTACCTCTGTAGGGTTTGTGGTGTTCATTGCTACAATGATTTATCTGGGCTGTGGCGTGGAATTTCTGTTCCTGTCGGTTCCGCCTTCGCGCATCGCGCTGACCCCCTCTAATCGTTAGCGCTATCCGGCAACCACCCTCACTCAGACATGCGCGAGATTAGCGCACTCCCTTAGCACATTCGGCGCACTCATCTCTCGCGTTCAGGCTAATTTTTTACCTTCTTTGACGGCATCTCATTGAAGCACGAATCAGTGTGCTTCGCGTTTCGTCCCTGACTAATTTACCTCGCAGTGATAAGCGCTTGCCTTGCTGGTATCGCCCTTCCCGTCATAGTGTGCGAGCTTGGGATAAACACACAGTGGTCGACTAAACCCATTCGATTTTGACTGGCTGGTCGCATTGATCTGGTTCGGTGCGACATTCTTTTCTGTCCAATTCACTATCGGGTCCACGTAATCTGCCATCCACGCGCCTGGGCCCGTCGCACAATGAATCATTCCAGGCACCATAAACAGTCGAAAAAAATCACCTGTTTTTTCAACTCCTCCATTTTCGCTCTGTACCTTATGCAGATAATTGATCGCTCTTTCCGGGCGTAATGGGAAGTCGTTCCAGCCTTGATACATCAAAAGCTTGCCGCCACCCGCTTTAAACTCGCTGAGGTCAGCGGTCGAAACATCCATAAAATGAAGTTCGTCTAGCTGAGCATAGTCAGTCACGGGATTAAATTGACCAATATCAAAAGAGGGCACCCGCCTCATCATGGTTGCCAGGCTGGCAGCCATGCTGTCATTTAATGATTGCGAGCCATCTCCGAGCAAATCACTGGGAAACATCCACATGGCCCAATCACCGGCCGCCTCGGCTCCGGGCATGACACCGGGTGCAACCGTGTTTCCGTTCTGATCAAGCAGGCCCTGATAAATGTATTGGGCCGTTTGGATTTGTCCCCTGCTCAGACAGCCAGTCTGTTCACCCTCTTCACAGGTTAATTTATCAAGATCCAACGCTTTAATCGTGCACAGCCTGGGATCGTTGATGACCCCATCTTCTACCCCATCGAGCGCGTCACAGACATGACGAGAATTTGCGTCCAATAAGTCAAGTGACGCTTGCGTTAAAGGGTTTTTTGCCTGGTGTCTCGCGGCCTGCATTGCCCAGGGGACAAACTCTGCAAATCCAAACAAGGGCGCCCCCGCGATAATCCCATCATAATCGTCAGGAAAGCGCGTCGCCTCAAGCATCGCCGCCCGCCCGCCATTCGAGCACCCCTGCAAATACGCATAACGTATTTTCGCAGCGTAATATTGTTGGATAGTTGCTTTGGCAAACTGAGTTGCCAAGTGAACGCCACGATACCCATAATCAAGGAGTGCTTCTGGCTGAGTCATAAAATTCATATCCTGACTTTCGTGGCCAGTATCCGTTGAGGCCATCGCAAATCCGCGCGATAGAAGACTGGTGATATCGCCGATACTGCCAGCACCACCGCCCACGGTGGAAAACATCATGCGGCCGTTCCAATCATTGGTCGGCATGGTCACCTCAACTTGAATGGCTCTGTTAATGACCGCTCTCACTTTGCAATGGCTCGGTATCGATTCAGTAGCAGGAAACACTCTCCCGGGTTCCACTGCGTAGGCTAAGTCGGTTAATCGATAAAGGTTGCGGCACTGCTGTTCTGTCTGATTTGACTTGTTTGCAGGGGTGCTCGAATAGCGGGAGAGCGGCGATTCGCAGGCGACCAGCGCAAGTACAAGGCAGAGACTTAAGGTTATAAATATCGCTTTTGTATATCCTCGAAGTTCCATGCTCGATCCAATTATTTTTTGGTTAGCCAACTGTATCACATCGCCTATTAATTCATCATTTTGTGTGAATATAACCTCTTTTATGGAGGCCAGGCCGCAGCGTCCACTGCGAATGAGCAAAAGCCCATCAGGGGGTAAAAACCGTTATATCCTCCGTGCGCTCATTGAGCCAGTTTAACGCAGAAGAATTCGTAGTCGATTACTGGCTCTGCAATATTGATGCACGCAAATCCTTGAGAGATGTTTATGCGACTCAGAAAAGGCGAATGGATAATAGCCAGCCACAAGTATTAGCCTGCATACCAGCGGCCAAACTTGGTTAAACGATACCCGAGGCTTTTGTACGTTTGATTAAGTAGACTTTGCCCTCGCGGATTCAAAGCCGTACCAGGGCCCATATTATTCATACAATATCCAAAGGACATCTTGGCACCGGGATCGGCTAAACCAATAGACCCTCCGAATCCAGGACAACCAAATGCCTCCTCGGACATTAGTATAGAATCCTGATTTCCCGGTTTTCCGCGACGATTATCCATTGTTTTTGAAAAGCCCTCAGAAAATCTCATCGGAACCAAAAGTGATTTATCGAGACCGCACGCCGTGCTGACTGCCGACATGCGATCTAGGTGATCTCTATCAACAAACCGAAGACCCTCTATCTCTCCGCCACAGGCAAAGGGGGAATAGATACGAGCTAAGCTTTTCGCGGTCGCCAAGCCGCCTCCCGCTGGAATTTCAGATTTCAATGCAGGTGTTGTCTGAAACTCCTCCATATGCCCGCCATCATTCGTAAAGACTTTCGACTGAATTCCATCAGGGTTCTCCTCCACGCTAAGAAAAAAGTCAGCCGGAGGGTCCGTTTGCTCGGGGAAAATCATCGTTGCAACATCCTCCATCCGATCGTCTGGAAGACCTATAAAAAAATCTAAACCTAGTGGTTCTGAAATCTCTTTCTTTAAAAATTGACCTATGGTTTGCCCTGTAACACGTCGAACAATCTCCCCACACAAAAATCCCTTTGTGAGTGCGTGGTAGCCTTGCGCCGTCCCAGGTGCCCACCAGAGTTCGGCATCCTCTAAAATTTTGATCATAAGAGGCCAATCATAAAACGCCTTCGCAGGAACTGGTTCTTTAATTGCGGGGAGCCCGGCCGTGTGGTTTAAGAACATCTTGACGGTGGTCGAGGCTTTATCTTCCACTCCATACTCCGGCCAGTATTCGGAGACAGGCGCATCGAGATCTAAGAGTCCTCTATAGGCCAAAATATGCAGACATATTGAGGTTGCACCCTTCGTACTAGACCAGACGATGGGCATGGTTTTGTCAGTCCACGGTTTTCTGGACTCCGCGTCCGCAACGCCGCCCCACAAATCAACTAGCGCTTTACCTTCCCAAGTAACCGAGACTCCGGCTCCGACTTCATCACGTCCGATGAAATTTTGCTCGAATTCTTTAAACACACCCTCGAAGCGTGAATCATAAGACCCGCTTATAGAGACTGCACCATTTGGTGTTTGTACGTCCTGCTCCACTTCAATCATCAATCAGTTCCTTAACAGTAATTACTAATAAACAGCCTTTTATAATTTAATTTAGCGTAAATGACGGATAAATGTGATCCTGAGCGGCAGCGCATCCATAACCATAAAACAGGCCGAAGATGCTGTCTGCGTAAACATGCGAAATACCGTAAACATCGTGGATAATCTCCGCCTCACGACCCAGGTTAGCATCAGCTATTGCACCGCCCTAAAGGCCGAAAAAGGCCAGCAATAAATCGGCAGCGATCTCTTTTTTGAACAGCTTCATCACCATCCATAGCTGACTATTTGACGGCCTAGTCTCTACAAAATAGCAGTACCGCCGGGAAATTTAATCTCCCGGGGCGTCTCTACTTCCTCCCGATCGCGAAAGCGAATGGCTGATCGGAATAGGAAAAAGACTCGACTTCAGTCAATCCTGCATTCTCAAGAAACGATCGCAACTCACCATGACGGGCACCATCTTTGGCAACAAAACGACGGAAGTACCAAGCTCGGCCCATACGAGCAGTAAGATGGCCTGGTAAGCCCATATTTAGGAGCCAAGTCGAGCAGAAATTCTGTGCAGCCTCTTTGGAACAATCCGGATCACACTCGAAGAGAGCAACCCAGCCCCCCAACCGTACCGTACGGGTCATTTCTTTGACGCCGGCTTGTCTGTCCGGCCAAGCTTTAATGGAATTGACAGAAATAGCAGCGTCAAAATTTCCTTCTGGGTATTTCAAATCCAGCGCGGTGCCAAGTTTAAATTGTAAATTGTTCAATGGTTCTCGTTTTTGCTTCGCGATCCCTATTAATACATCAGACAAATCAACACCGACAACCTCACCACCCGGTATTTTTCTTGCGAGCAACTCGGCCACATGACCAGGCCCACAACCTACGTCGATAAGGTTGGTGACATCTTTCATCCGCGCCATGAGTTCGTTGATAAAACGCTCATAGAGTACCTGAGATCCGTCCGCAATCTGGGCCGCGTATATTCGTGCGATCCACGGCGGCATCTCTTGTTTCACATCGGATATGAACGCTGACTTCATTCGCAACCTCAAATGGCTCTCAAGCTCCTAAAATTATTTCATTTGGAATAGAAACTGTAAATTGGATTAGAGCCCCTACCCGATCCTGTTTGACCTACCGCCCTCAGACCCTGTCGAATCACCAAATTGACCCCATTCGTTTACTCCAACACTGTACCAAAATACGGTTGCGGTTATAGAGTATAGGAACCATTAACTCCCGTTTCGGAGAAATCTGCAAGAAAATTTCAACTATCGCCAAAACTGATTTCACTCTTGCTGAGCGATACTGTGTACGGATGTCAGAAAAGTTGCGTCGAGTGATCAAACAGCCCCGTTGGCAGTGAACGATTTCTGGCCTGCGATGCCTCATCCAATCCAAGATGTTCAGGATCTTCTCGATGACCTCGGGATCCTCAAAGCTCGCGATGATCTTGACTTTACCGTCGCACTTCTCTATCTCGATAGCGAGCGAGCCTGAAGTGGAGAGTGGAATCGGCCGCAGATGTAAGCTAAAGTTTTCTCCTAAGCTGTCGCCAGGGAATTGGCATGAAGCGTCATGCCAATAACCGGAAGGAGGTGATCATGACTGAATTTGAAACCAAAACATTAAATCTGTTATCTGATGTAAAGAAGGATGAGAGTCTCAGAGAAGAGCTGATGGCGAATCCAAAAGTCGTTTTCCAACGTGGACTTGGCATCGAGTCTGATCCGGACCGTGAAAACAATGTTCTTAAAGAGATAAAAGATGTCGGGTACATCGTATTGCCCTACGAGCCGCCGAGCGACCATCTCAGCGAGGCAAAGCTGAACATGGTATCCGAGGGAATTAATACGAAGCGGGACTTAGGTGTCGATGCCCTGGCTAGAATTGAGCGGATGAGGAGCAATATGAAAAGGCGTGTTCCCGTCAATGCCTCCTCAACGGACAGTTATGCTGGTTACACCATATTGGGAGGCGGTGGTACTTATTGGGGATGCGGCGGGGATTCAACCTCTGCTACGTTTTGCTCCCTTGATCATAACTTGCTGGTTGGTACTATTCTGATAGCACCGTAACATCTATTTCAATAGATGCCATCCAAAGAAACTCTTTTTCAATAGGCAGAAACAATGGGAAATATTCCTGAGGAAGCATCCACATTGCCCCAATGGAGGGACACCTTTGATGCTATATTACATGAAGTGAATACATCCAGCGCCTCTGATGCACGGTCTTACTTCCGTACATATTTTTCCGAGCCAGCAGCTGTCTCCTTGCCTTTTTGTGATGCTTTTGGTCCTTTTCTGAATATTGCTCAGCTCAAGCTTAGGGACTCAACTTCTAACAATTATGATGTGCTGGATACGTTGATGCATAAGCAGCTTGAGTCCGCCTTGGTCAAGTGGCTCTCATACTGTACTGCTCAAGCCCTTCAAGCTGAGTTTCATCTCTTCCGAGGCGTTCATGGCATTTCAGCACAAAGCCCATCAGGAAAAACACAAAACGATGCCTGCTACCAAGCATTTATAGAACACCTGTTATCGGCTGGATTTGTTGAATTCTTTGATAAATATAAGGTGCTTGCGCGCCTTACATCGATTGTTGTTGACAGCTGGGTTTTGGCGATGGGTGATTTCATTGATCGCCTTGCCGCCGATTGGAATGAGATCGGGCGGACATTTTTACCACAAGGATCTGAGTTAGGAGCCGTTACGGCCCTCGAACCCTATCTATCGGACCGGCATCATTATGGTCAGACGGTCATTGGGGTAACATTCTCTTCAGGCATCAAGGTCTATTACAAGCCCAGAAGGCTAGGCATTGATCATGCCTTTGCTGATTTCCTAAATTGGTTCAATGAACAGGAACCCTCCTACCCACTCCGCGGTCTGACAATTATTGAACGAACAGGTTATGGCTGGGTTGAATCTGCTGAAACAGTTTCCATGGAAAGCGAGACTGAAGCCCACAGCTTCTACCGGCGAGTAGGTAAGTTGCTTTGCATCATGCATGCATTACAAGGGACGGATTTCCATTTTGAGAATATTGTTGCCAATGGCGAACACCCTATCTTGGTGGACATTGAAACAATATGTCACCCGAGAACGCTCCTCTATTCGGATATCAATAATGACCCCACCGCCTACGGAGCGGTTGAGCGTTTTATTCTCGCAGGTCTTATTGGCACAGGCATGCTGCCTCAATGGCTATTTGGGCCTGATGGTGAGTGTTTCGACATCAGCGGCATTGGTGGTGTATTGCTTCAACAAACGTCCTTCACCTACGCCAGATGGGAGGATGTCAATAGCGATGCCATGGCACTAAGGATTGAGAAGTTAAGCAGAGTTCCAAAGGTCAATGTTCCCAGAATCAATACAAAGACGATAGATCCCTTTGATTACATCGACGACATTGTTGAAGGATTTGAATCTGCATACAGATGCATTACCGCACACCGGGATAGACTGCTCGATATGGAACATGGTCCGCTAGCGGGAGTGATGCAGCAAGAGGTTCGCTTTGTGTTGCGGCCGACCAGCGTCTATGGTGAAATTATTAACCATACACTCCAACCCCAATTCTTATATAACGATGCTACCAGGAAGGAAACACTGGTAGAGCTCAAGCAGAGCTTTCCTCATCATCCATCCGGATGCTTTGATCTCCTGCTGAAGGAGGAGCTGATAGCCGTTGACCGGCTTGATATACCTCACTTTGTAATCCGGCCAATAGATTGTGAAATCTCTGGATTAACCAGTGGGACACCGGCCTACTGTCTGATCGAATCCGGCTGTGACAGCGTCAAGGCAAGACTTCAATCGTTCAGTCTCAGAATGCTGGAGCAGAACAGCATGCTGATCCGTCGCTGCTTCCAAGCACGCACTGTACCAATTTCTCACAGGGAGAAACAGTCAGCCTTTTCATCCGGTGGGAACCTACAAGAGGTAACCCCCATTACCACTGAGCAGGCTGTAGCATTGGCATCCATCATCGCAACTGAGCTGGAGCGACATGCTATCTACGGAAACGATGGTGGTGCCTCCTGGGTATCCACTGAGCTGGCCATTGGATCGGACAGATTCTGCCTGAAACCCATGGGCTTTGATCTTTACAGCGGCAGCGCTGGTGTTAGCCTGTTTCTGGCTGCTCTTAATCATGCACGCGGTGACAGCCATTTCCACCAATTGGCCCTAGCAGCACTACAACCCATCCAGCTGGCCGTAAGAGATGGCACTCTCGCAGCACTCACCGGCAGCATGGGTATTGGTGGCTTTACCGGGATTGGCTCTGTGGTCTATGCCCTAACCCAAGCCAGTAGATTTCTTGATGATACCGGATTGCTTAATGATGCCCTGCATGTCGCTGCGTTTATCAATGATGCGCAGATTAACAGAGCACACTCCCTCGATATTATCGGTGGTGTGGCTGGGGCGGCTGTAGCGCTTGCTACTCTCTACCAAGTGACGGAGAGTCCATTAGTTCTGCGTCAAGCCACTGTTGCAGCACTGCGCCTGCTTAAACATGATCTTAAGACAGAACCCAAGATGCTGAGCGGCTTCTCACATGGTGCAGCCGGTATTGCTAACGCTTTGACAGCGGTAGCACAAGCGTCAAACAATGCTGCCTTCAGCACAGCCGCCAGCAGATACCTCAATTACGAACGCACACTCTATTCACCAGAGACCCAAAACTGGCGTGACCTGCGCCATGATCAAACCTCGGGGCATAAATATTCTTCCAGTTGGTGCCATGGCGCACCGGGAATCGGGTTGGGACGTCTCCGGCTGGCCGCGCTCCATCAACCTGCGGAGGGTAATATTCTGTCCGAAATTGATACCGCACTAGAAACAACAGCCAAACACTGCCCCCGGAATGTAGACAATCTCTGTTGCGGAAACTTTGGCCAGTTGGATCTTCTACTCGAAGCAGGCCAACAGCTAAAGCGGCCGGATCTCACCCTGTTGGCAAGAAAGATTACAGCCGTACTAACTCAACGTGCAGCACAAGAGGGAGCTTTCCACCTGATCACCAAGCTGCCCCGAGGTGTTTTCAATCCGGGGTTGATGCAAGGTATCTCCGGTATCGGCTATGCTTTGCTTCGAACATCAGAACCTGAAGGGATACCCTCGGTTTTAAGTCTTTCATTAGACTGAAGGCCGAAGGCAGAAGACTGAAGGAAAACGCCATTTTATAGGACACAAACGCCTTTAGCCTTCTTAAATTCTTTCCCCCTGCAATTGACGTAGCAAACGATCAAAACGATCGCCTGCTAATGAAACATTATCTAATAGATTATCATCCAGCTCATCCCCCATTGATGTGTCAGCATCCAAGCCTTCCTCATTTCCATAACCCAGATGACTTACTGTGTTCCGCAGACGATCGGCAAGAAATATAGCCAGGGCTTTGTAGAATCTTCCGGCAAAACCAGCCTCCGTCTCGAGTTGTTTTTCTATTGTGGCTCTTGGCAACTCCAAGACATTGCTGTCCATAAGCGCCGTAACCGTAGAATAGGGCGGCGTTGAATCAACAAAAGAGATCTCGCCGAGGATCTCTCCAGCATCTAGTCTGGCTATTTCGCCTATATCTTTTACGCCCACGCTTATCTTGCCATCCAGAACAATATATAAGGATTCAACCTGTTTACCTGCGGTAATGATAACTTCACCAGCCGTTAGACTTCGGCGGGTACCTGCATTGGCCATCCATTCCACATCGCGGTCATCAAGTTGACTTAGGATATACAGAGCTTTGCGCATAATCTGTTCCTCTTTTCACCTGTTTTTAACCTTTAACCTTTAACCTTTAACCTTTAACCTTCAGCTATAACAATTGCCGCTGGGCCAACTGCTTGAACAAACCATCGGCCGCCATAAGTTCATCAAAACTGCCTGACTCTGCTACCTTGCCTTTGTCCAAGACAAATATGCGGTCTGCATCACGTATCGTGAATAGCCGATGGGCAATAACAATTCTAGTGATGTTTATTTGGCTAATACTTTCTGAAACCACCGTTTGAGTGCGGTTATCCAGGGCTGATGTCGCTTCATCCAGCAGCAGAATCCGAGGCTGGCGCACTAATGAGCGGGCAATCATTATGCGTTGTCTTTGCCCGCCGGAAACTGTGGATGCCCCATCGGAAACAACTGTATACATCCCCATTGGCATCGCCTCTATGTCCTCAGCCAAACCAACCAGGCGTGCAGCCCGCCAAGCATCATCCACACTGGCCGAGGTGTTTCCTGCAATATTCTCGAATATGCTGCCGGCACGCAGACTGCCTTGCTGCAATACTACGCCGATCTTACGGCGCAAGGATTCCTGGTCCAGACTGCTTAGTCCCTTGCCGTCATAGAAAATCTCCCCCGCCTGGGCCTGTTCAAACCCCAGCATCAATCTGAATACGGTGGATTTACCGCTGCCAGAAGAGCCTACCAATGCAACGAATTCACCAGGTTTGATGCGCATGTTGAGCCCTGTCAGTACATCAGGACTATCTTCATGATAGCGAAACTTGACTTCGCTTAGCTCTATATCTCCCTCAAGATGTTCTACCCGGTTACCTTCACTACCGGACTCCGGGATAGCATCAAGTATGGGCCGGCTGCGTTCATACAAAGGAATAATAATGAGTGAGGAGCTAAGGCTAAGTGCCAGATTGGTAAGGGCGCCGAAGAGCTGCCCAAAGGCCGCATTAAAAGCAAGAAAGGTACCCGGCGATAATGCGCTAATAGTTTGCGGGTCAAACACCTGTACCATCTTAATGGCCCCGGCAAAGATAGCTATATTTGCCAATACTGGAAAACCAGCATGGAATATCTGTTGGCGATTCTCCCACTTTGCGCTATAGATAAACTGCTGCTTTTGTTCCGCGTATCGTCTGATCCAGGCTGCAAGCGCCCGCTGTTGTGCATTGGCTGTCCGCAGTTTGCTTACACCAATGATTAATTGCAGAACTAGGCTTTCCACGCGGCCACGCAAGCGTATACGTATACGATCATATCGCAGCTGCAGTAAGCTAATGACGACTGTTATAGCAACAGCCACGGAGATCAGCGCAATAGCTAATAAAGCCAGGCTCGAGCTATAATAAAACAGCAGCGCCAAGCTAAACACGGAGAATATTGCACCAAGGATTGAGCTAATTAGCACGCCGGAAAGTATGCTTCGAATAGCATCAAACCCTAGAGCCCTGTCGGCCAAATCACCCGTGCTGTATGCCTTAAAAAAACTGGCGGGCAATCTCAGCAAGCGATCAAATATAGCGGATTGCAATGTCCAATCCATGCGTCCATTAATACGCAGCAAGGCCAGCGCACGAACCAGCGTAAAGCCCGCTGAACCCAATGCTGCCATTGCCAGGGCAAACACTATCTGGTGCAACTGCGAAAATGCAGCGTTGGGAATAATGTAGTCAAAAATAAGTCCAGTAGCGACTGGCGTCACAGCAGCAATTAGTCCAAGCAGCATACCGGCCAGCAAAAGCCTGCGCAGATCTCGCCATACGCCTTTAAGAGCAAATTCTAACAGTGCCCATAATCCAAAAGGCTGATCAGGCAACGGTCGGTAAAGCGCCAGCCCAATGGGGATAAAAGATTCAGATTGGTGCCTGTCTAGATTCTGAGGCGGCGCATCTTGCCGGGTGGAGTGACATGTATAACCACCAGCAGGGTTGGGAATCAAGGCGCAAGCACTGCCATCCTCTTCAAATACAACCAACGGGCCGCTATCTTTTTTGTACCAATCATCCCTCAATACCACTTCGCGGCTGCGTATACCTAAGCGGTCAAACATAACCTCCATGGTTTTCAATGGAGCGCCAGGTATTATGTGCGTTTCATCTGTCTTTCCCCAATGTGATTGTTCAATACCCAGATGTTGGGCCATCATGCGCACCAAACCGAGTTCAGGGGCCAACCCTTCTCCAACAGGAGACCTTCTATCAAACCGATCCTGCTTTTTAGTACTAATAATCGTCCGCAATTGCTGGAAGGCATTAATAACGGCGTTTGTCTCTATTGCGGCACTGCGTTCTTTTACCTCCCGTGATTGCGTATCCCACTCTCGATGTTGCACTGCCAACCGCTCAGCCGCTTCCCGGTGAAAACACTTCAAAGTCTCTATCAGCTGTCCGTCATTCAACAGTTCTGCTGTACTGAGGCTGTTGACTTGAGCATCATCTATGCTTTCCACCCAGGTGCGCGGAGTGATTGGAATGGCTTGAGATTGTTTGCGCCCTTGATAAAGCAACTGACCCGCATCGGCCTGAACCCATACAGGAGACTGGGACGCACCATAGAGGCGGCTTCCTGCTTTTACCGCTGTTTGTCCACTATGTGGCGCCACATGTTCGGGCCATAGTGATATCGGTCCGGCCAGTGACTCGGATAGCGCTATTACCCATGGATCGATAAGCTCTACAACTTGGGATGATGGAAGAGAGAGCAGAGATTCAAAAGCAGCGGGACGCACCTCGGCATTGATGCCGCCTACCGCTACCAGTCCGCACTCTCTTTCCGGCAAACCGGGTAAAACGCCACCTTCAGGAACCTGAAACAGGTGATGGCGGCGCCCGGCAGGCCGCCCTTCTTGGAAAGGCGAAAGAAAGATATCCACCGGTCCATCCAAAACAACCCAGAAATTTGTTTCGCCGATCAAAGAGAGAGGGGTAGATGAGGATATTGATATAGGCGCGGCATCCCCAAGTGAGCCAACGATTGTTTGCTCGTTCATTGTGCAGTAATCAAATGGGCATACTCACCGTTTGCCTCCATCAATGATTCATGGGTGCCCCGCTCAACCGCTTCGCCCTCTTTCAGTATGATAATCTCATCACAATCACGAATGGTGCTTAGACGGTGAGCTATAATGATACAAGCGCAGCCCCGCCGCCGGATATTGGTATCAATAAATTGCTCGGTTACCGGATCCAAAGCGGCTGTAGCTTCATCTAGTATCAAGACCGCAGGATTGCTGGCAAGCGCACGGGCAATCTCCAAACGTTGCCGTTGGCCGCCGCTGAAATTATTGCCGCCTTCATCAACCGGCGCATCATACCGGCCTGTTCGCGCACTGATCTCCTGGTGAATTTCCGCATCCTTGAGCGCGGCCGTAATAATCTGATCCGGCATGCTCTCATCCCAAAGAGTAAGATTGCTGCGGATAGTGCCCTCAAATAGAAATACATCTTGGTCCACGTATGACATGGTCTTGGCGAATACCTGGGGCGGTATATCTTGCAGCGGATGGTTGTCATACAGAATTTCGCCTGAGCTGGGTTCCTGCAAACCGGCAATAAGCCGTCCGATTGTGCTCTTACCGCTGCCGGACCCACCAACCAGTGCAATGCGCCTTCCGGGTTCCAGTTTGAGAGAAAAATCTTTAATCAACGGTGGATCCAGCGGGCTATAACCAAAGTTCACATTGCGCAACTCTATGGCTCCCTCCAGAGCGGTTGGCCACCCCTCATCATCTTCCCTTCTTTCGGGAGAGGGATAGCGGAACACATCCGCCACACGCGCCATGTCGGCCTTTATTAACTGGAGTTGCGCACCCAGGTCCAGCAGGCCGTTGACAGGGGCGCTAAAACTCCCCAGGAGGGTTTGAAAGGCTACCAGCCCACCCATCGTCAATGCGCCATCCATGACCCTGGTACCACCTATCCCTAATATAGCGACAGTGGTCAAGCCTGCTAGCAGTGCCGGCAAGACGCTCAATATTATTGACCAGGCGCCCAACGCCTGCTGCGCCACCAGCGTATTGGCCTGGTATCCCGCCCAGCGCTCGAAGATATCACTGCTTCCATCAGCCTTAAGGGCATCAATGCTGAAAATGGCCCCAACCGTGGTGGAACTGAGCTTGGCCTGTTCCGTCAGCAGGTTGCGATTCAGGTCTTCACGTCGTCTGCTTACCATACGCAGCACGAAGATATTAATAACCGACATGCTGATGCCAATTGCGGCCAGCAGCAAATCGTAGGTAACCATGACAGCGGCATAAAAAACCACCGCCAGCAGATTGAATAGATTGCTGGCAAGCTGTCCTGACAGCAGGCTGGCAACCCGGTCAGCGGCAGCTACCCGGTCCGCCAAATCACCGGGATGACGCTGGGTGAAGAAGCTGACCGGCAAACTCAGCAGACGCTCAAAATAGCGGCCGGATATGGTGATGGCAAGCTTACTCTCCAGGCGCAGCAGATAGCCTTGCTGAAGAGCGATCAGGGCAGTCTGCATCAGAGCCGCCAAAAAGAGCCCGATACAGATAGGGAGCAACCAATCCTCAAGCCCGGCCATCAGCACATCATCAATGAAGACCTTAGATAAAGTGGGAATCACCAGGCCGGGCACAATCAACATTATTGTAGCCAAGGTAACGAAGGCAAGACCACGCTTTGAATAACGAAGGTGTTGAAGCAGATCCTTGATCCAACCGGGGCGCGTGGTTCTTTTAAATTCCGCAGTGGGCTCAAAGGCCAACACCACGCCGGTAAAACTCTCGTTTAGCTCCTCTTTAGATATGGATCTTGGGCCGGAGGCCGGATCATTGATCCAGGCGCGCCCACCCTTAAAGCCCTCAAAAACCACATAGTGGTTAAAATTCCAGTGAATAATGGACGGTGTTGGAAGGCCTTCCAGTTCTCCCGGCTCCTTCCGGAAACCGCGGGCTGACATCCCTAAATGGCGCGCCGCCTTCAGGAGATTGCTTGCCTTGCTGCCATCTCTCGAGACACCGCAGAGCACCCTTAGCTTTTCCAGTGGCACCCAGCAACCATAGTACGCCAGCACCATGGCCAGACCAGCCGCACCGCACTCTACAGCCTCCATTTGCTGTATGGTGGGAGCCGCTCTCCTCACTAATTCATACCTACAGTGTGCTTAAGCAGAGGGATGACCATCTCCGCTGGCCGTTGCTCCTTGATTACAATTTTCGCCAGCACCGTGCTGCCGCTGGTGATTTTGCTTTGAGGGCCTTTTCCTGAAGTCCAGCGGTAACCACTGGGAGTTTGTTCATCCCTGACCAGGTCGACCCGCACCTCATAAGGCGCGCCTTCCCTAAAATAGCTCTCAACCAGCGCCTGGTTTTGCAGTTTTGCTCCTAATCCCTCGCGGCTTACCGGAAAATCAGAGATCCAACTGGCCTTTCCGATTAGCGCGCCATACTCCTCTTTACGGAACGCCGCAGGCTCAATACGTACATCCATATTTGGGATCACTTTTTTTCCATGTGCTGTAGATATAAAGAGCAGCGCCTCCAAACCCTCTCCCGCACCCTCGATACTCAGTACCGCCTGCCCATGGGTGACAACATTACCCTCCGATAACTTGATCTCAGTGACCCTGCCGTCAATAGGCGCAATCACCCTCGACTCCTGCTCCAACTGACGCTCCATCTCCCGTTGGCTTCGTTGCGCTTCAGCAAGGCTCTGCTGGACCCTACGTAGGGATTCGTCCTGCTGGGTGATCAAATCCAACTCATTGGCATCCAGCCCGAGAATATCGTTACGGGAATCTGCAATCTCTTGCCGTATAGTAGCTACTTCTGTACGCGCCTCCTCCAATTGTACCTGCGGTATAGTACCCTCCTCAAACTGCTCCATCTTCGTCAACCTGGAATCAGAGGCTTCCAGACGCACTTCTCCAAAGGTGATGCTCTCCCTGAGCGTCGCCTTTTGTTCCTTGAAATTCTGTACCTTTCCTTTACGCACACGTTTATTGCTCTCTTCCAACACCTTCAGCTCTCGGCTTCGTTCCGCTACCAGCTCACGGGTGCTGGTCAAACGCTGTTCAATCAGCGCCTGGCGGATATTTGCGACCACATCTCCCTTCTTAATATGGCTATTCAGCGCAACGGTGATATCGGTAAGCACCCCTGACCCAGGGGTCATGGCATCGGCCACCTGGCTATCCCGGTTGATCAGGATTCCTTGGGCCTGCACTTGGGTAGGAATCGCACCGTACCAGGCCCATGCAATCAACGCAGCAATCAGCATGCCCAAAGTAACAAGCAGGAGCCAACCGCGCCCGTCAGTTACGGCAACCAACCGGTCCAAATGATCTGGTGAAGAGATGCGGTCCAGGGCTACTTGCCGGAAGATCTTATTTTCATCGGCCATAGCGACATGTCCCTAATCCTACCAAAATTTTCTTAAGCTGCTGTGAGATATCCATGTCCCTTATCATAGACCTAAATGTCGGCAAAGCGAAGATGCCGACATTCTAAAACTGGGACCTGACGCTTTCTCCTCATTCCCACGGTTCTCCGCGGAAGAAGCGGCGCGTAGGCTCACCCTTAACGGACCTAAGGATGGCGCCCATCAGACCACACTATGGTACGTCGTCAAAGCATATGGGGACCAGTTGACCTAATTTCTAAGCGACACAGTGCTGCGATGCTTGTATCCCGTCAGCACCAGTACGACAAAATAGGCTGATTGGCTTAGATTGAAGCCTTGGTAAAGCCAGACAGCTTATTGAATAATTTAAGAAGGGAATCTGTGACGTTTGTATATATTCATCGCTCGATTATCAAACAGGCACGATTAATTTGACACCACCGACCAGACTGGAGCAACCATATGCAGGAGAGTGTCTCTTAGAATTTAGAGCTAGTGGTTCCAAATGGGCTGACGACGTACACTGATTAAACAAAACACCTTCGTCGCGCGGCGACAAATGCATTACGCTAATCACATGGGAAAACTAACCTGATGAGCCAAACACTCTCTTAAATCAGCTAGCCTTTAGTCCAACTATCTTTGATCTTTGACTTGATCTTTGACGACGTACAACATCAAGCCATATCAGCCAAAAAAGCGTTTCCAAGCCCTGGCAATAGGGTTAGAAGAAGTCGATGTTGTTACATCGCTACTTGTAGGTGTGGGTTGTGGCATGTCGGAAATTAGTGAACTCAGCTCTTTTACCTCTCTTAATGGCAGCCACTCCTCCATTCCTTTTCGCCAAACTCTGGTGTCGATGGTTATAACTTTTTGATTAAACAAATCAGATAGCTCTTCAATACCGCATGGTCCTTTTGCGGAGTTATTACTGTCGTACCACCACTCATCCATAACTTCCCCCATCTTGCCATCTAGCATTCCCCGACAATTTCACATTGTAACTTATGTATCCCTTCAGCACCAGTTGGACAAAATAGGCTTATTGACTTAGGTTGAATCGGTGGTAAAGCCAGACAACGTATTGAACAATTTCAGAAGGGAATCTGTGACCTTTGTATATATTTATCGCTTGACTATCAAACAGGCACGATTAACTTGACACTACAGGCCAGACTGGAGCAACCATGTGCAGAAGAGTGCCTCTTAGAATTTAGTGCTAGTGGTTCCAAATAGGCTGACGACGTACACTGATTAAACAAAACACCTTCGCCATGCGGCGACAAATGCAATATGCTAATCACATGAGAAACTAACCTGATGAACCAGACTCTCTCTTAAATCAGGTAGCCTTTAGTCCAACTATCTTTGACGAGATGCAGGCACAAGGCGGCTCCCTTATTCCAGCGTAGCTATGGAAAGCACTATGGAAGACAACACCAGGGATAGATTTGGCTTTGCGGTGATACTGTAAACATTCCCTTTTTAGGTATAAAGGTGCGTAGCGCCCTTGGCGATTTTTTCCACTGCATCATATAACTGAGTCGGTTTCGGAACCAATAACTTTGCCCTCCAAGTGTTTTGTTGACCGTGGGCGGTCAGCAACTGCTAATGAGAGTATCTTTTTCCCCTCCTGAATTAACACCCCAGACTCAAGTAAGTCGTTTATAGCTTCGGTTACCCGGGAGGAGAGATGCCTTTCTCCAAGTTTCTGCTCCAAAGCCGATCTAACCTGAATTCGATCACACAGCAGTATCAAATCGAGATATTCACCAGAGATTGTATATTCTCGACGCAGACTTGTTCGCCAATCGTAAATCTTGGCAGAACCATCGCCAAACCGTAGTCGAAGGCTTGGTGGTGAAGCGGTCGATTGATGAAGTTGAATCCATTCGGATACTGCGTCTTTGAAGCGTTGTATGTAGTTAGGGTATTGGAGCTGATTCTCCTCGTCTCGCTCCGGGAAAAATGGCCAACCCCCAGCTTGTTTCTCGTAGAAATAGTATGAACTTTCATTGAGATCAATTGTCCCCGGGGGGAAACAATTCACGTAGTCAGGACGTGGTAATACGGTGCCCGGTCCGAAGTTTTTCCTATACTCAAATAGGGGGCTAAACCTTTGCAACGACACAGGGGTAATCGGATATGTAGGCGGTTGAAGATGAAAAAACATCGGGATCAGATCAATTACATCGTCATACCATTTTGCCTTTTCATTAGGAAACCCAACCAGGAGATTGTAATGGGGCTGAATGCTATATTCTTTGGCCCATTTCAAACATTGAAGGTTGATTAAGAGCGTCGTTCCTTTGCCCATCAATCGAAGCGCATCTGTCGACAATGATTCAATACCAGGCTGTATCTCAGCTACACCTGCATTTCGCAACAGTTCAATTTGCTCTTTCTTAACGGAAGCTTTCACCTCGTAGAATAGCTCGAGGTCTAAATCAAGCGCGGCCAATTGTTGTAGTACAGGGGTTAACGTTGGCCAGGAGATAATCATGTCTGCGGCATGAAAATTGAGTTCCTGGTACTTTTGGCTCAAAGTAACAATGTCCTCTACAATGATCTCTGGATCACGACTGCGGAACGTTAGTTCTTCCTCGGTTAACCCACAGAAAATACACTGACTTTTGTTCCCCCACCAGCAACCGCGAGAACTCTCATAGGGCAGAGAATCAACGACAATATCAAAAGAAGATTCGCCTTTTAAGTACTCGGTTTCCAGGTAGTAGTCGTCGTAGTCGGGCACGGGAAGGCGATTGAGGTCTGTTACTGGTTCAGATGGTAAATATGAAATCTCTTTCCCATTTTTGTAGGTGATGCCGGGAATATCTTTGGGTGTTTTACCGGATTTCCACTGCTGAATAAACGCTCTAAACGCATCATCTGACTCACCAAGAAAAACATGATCTACAAATTCTGAACATGATCTGTGATATTCCTGCCCCATTGGGTCGTGAAAACACGCGCCTCCGAATATAGTAATAATTCTGGAGTTTCTGTCTTTGACTATTCTTGCAAGAGCGAGGCTTGACATCACTTGATTAAACGTCGAGCTAAATCCGACTATCGACGGAGAATGATCGAGAATTCGATCGGCGGCAGATACCAAGAATTCGGGTATAACCTCATCTCGCGCGTAAAACCAGTAATCTCTCGGGACAATAGCCAGGACGTCTGGACGCTCTGAATATTCGCGGATAATTCGATCACTATCCAGCGCTTCTTTCCCATATAAGGCACAGGCAAAAAGGTGCTCGCAAAGCCCCATGATTGGTCCACTAGTGGCGAATTCTGTAGAAATTTTCATGCCTATCTTCGCCGACATAGCAAGATTACCGTAGATTACTTTCGAACGAATTCTTTCTTGGTTACAGATACCTTTTAGGATGCCCAACGATAGTGATGGTCGACTGCTGATAGCCCACGGCATATTGCAGAGAACTACATCAAATACGTTAGAACCGGATTGAAGAGCTAACATTCAGCGGTGCCCTCTCACTAATTGACCCATATTATATGTGTAATAGTTCAAACTTTACCTGGCACTTGCCGATTTCCGACGCAGCGCCCTGTCAGACGAACTCGAGAGCTCTGTTATTTTCGGGGCCATAGATTCTGGGCGTTACGAGTTTTCAGCTAATCTGGAACATATGGATACATCAGGGCCTATTGATCCAGATATTCTTAGATTAAATAACTCTCTTTTAGCCTCTATGCCAACCTTTACCGGGGCTCAGCTAAAGACTTTCAAGTACATCCTCTGTGATGTCGTGCGGTTACGGTCGGTCGGGGCTGAAAGCGAGTCTCATGCCGGTTCTCGCCGAAGCCTTGAATCGCCCCAGGCTTGAGCATATTGAGGCTTAACAGACAGAGGCGTTTTAGAGGGAACGCGCAAGCAAGTACAAAGTGAATGAAAGATGACAACAACTGCTGATCACACTGCTGCCTTTCCAGTGTACCAGTGTACCGCCTACCTGTAAGATGGTTTATGCGCGGTCATCCCTTCTCTTGCTCTTGTTTCTATACCGGGTGGCATGTATCGACCTGTCCTTCGCCACGTCCCAGCGTCTGGTCACGCCGAGAACGCGCGCAGTAGCCCCGCCATTTTGCTGTTTATACTGAGTATCAGTCGTCGCATCCCCAATAAGTACCGCCACCTCCCAATACAGTGTAACAAAGAGAACTGTCCGTCGTGGCGGAATTGACGGGAACATTCTTTTTAATATTGCTCCTCATCCGACTAATTCTAGCCATGCTATCAGCACCCGCCCCACTTATTCTAAAGTTGGAACCTCCCCCGGATACCATGTCCAGCTCTTCCTGGCTGAGATGGTCGCTCGGTGGCACGTAGGGCAATACGATGTAGCCGACATCTTTTGTCTCTTCAAGAACCTTGATTTCACGGCCCGGATCATACTCGACGCCAAGTTCACGTTGGAAGACGGCTTTTGGATCCGCTATCAGTTCTTTTCTGAGACTCTCGTCCTTATTTATATCAGATAACAGCTCTAACGTTTTGGTTTCAAATTCATTCATAATCATTTCCTTTGGGTTATTGCCACAAGGCGGCTTTCTTGAAACCGCCTAGATTATCGACACAAAGTACTGGCAATCGTTATCTAAAATCAAATGTGTCATTTGCTTTTCCATTGTCTAACAATGCGGGTTACATCCCTGTATCTTGATCCTCCCCTGAACTTGATTGGTCATCGTCGTCAGCGGGATAATCATCTTGCTCTGCACCGTCATCCGGTTCGATATGGGTTTCCGGGTCCCCCGCAGGAGAGCCACCTTGATCCGTATCAGCGTCCATAGCCTGCCCCAAAGCATCGTCTAGACCATTCGCTTCTCCTGTACCTTCTCCAGTGCCGGTTTCTGGGTCCATCGCAGTCTCCAGGGCTCCTAAACCGCCATCACTCCCACCCTCTTGCTGCTCTTCATCTAACGGTGGCGGCTGATCACCTTCCTGATGCTCTTCACCTAGTGGTGGCTGATCACCTAGTGGCGGCTGATCACCTTCCTGATGCTCATCACCTAGTGGCGGCTGATCACCTTCCTGATGCTCTTCATCAAATGGTGGCGGCTGATCGCCTTCCTGACCCTCTCCCTCCGGTGGCGGAGGTGGCGGCTGATCACCTTCCTGATGCTCATCGCCTAGTGGCGGCTGATCACCTTCCTGACCCTCTCCCTCCGGTGGCGGAGGTGGCGGCTGATCACCTTCCTGATGCTCTTCACCTAGTGGCGGCTGATCACCTTCCTGATGCTCTTCATCAAACGGTGGCGGATCGCCTTCATGCATGCCCGCGGCATCGCCTGCGGCTTGAAAACATTCTTCTGGGGGCATGCCGTTGTCATGAGCTTCACCAAAGGCCTCGCGCGCGGCTTCTGTACGTGCCTCGATTTCGTCCGGCGGGATACCGGCATCAGTCGCCGTTTGCTGTGCCGCATCGGCCGCTGCTTCAAAAGC
>PBYU01000098.1 GCA_002730035.1 Gammaproteobacteria bacterium
AATCTCTGCTTCTCGAAGCTTTACAATGATTTGCTCCGAGCTAAATCGCTTCCTACCCATAGCTCCCCCTTTACCAAATAGTTCTTATAAGTTTAATATTTGGACTACTATTCGGGGGTCGGGGCAATTTTTATACTTTTTAGACATGGTTGATTTGTTCATGAACAAAAATTAATTCTAAGTTAATGGTGATTTCATCTTGCAGGCATTACATTAAGGTCAAACCAATCAAGAGTTTGGTTTGTTTCCAAGGAGGTCCACAATGGAAGATCCGCCATTCTGCCTTTAGAAGTTCCCACCCGTAAGTCCATATTGTGAAGCACCCTACAAACTTGTATAGGAGGGTATGGTTATGGAATGGTATACCTTTGGACTCGATAGATTATTGATGTTTATTTTTGCTATTTCTTCCGCGCTGGTGATTATCCTTGCTGTCATGTTTGGAAAGGACGAGAAGGGCCCGAGGAAATATATTGAAATGAACTAATCCTTTCTGATCAGTTGATATGGCTTAGAGAAGTAATGGTAAAATTAATGGTTATGTTTATGAGTGACTGATTGAAAGAGTAAAGCCTAACCAGGGAGTCCATCGGTTGAAAGCCCAATTGAAAGACTTTGGTTCACTGGCCTGTCAATTAAGATTTCTAGAGAAAGGGGGCTGCCTATAAGATTGATAAAAATGAAGGGTAGTGTAAAGATAACCTTGTTCTTATCGTTCACTGAAGGAGATCATCATGGGAGCTGAGAATCCGCCTGACATCTAACCCACATAAGAAAAAAATAAATTCAATTCCGACATAAATTGGAATATGCCCGATCTTGACCGAATGACTTAAAGGACGGGTCAACAAAAGAGAATAAAAGCCCCACAACCCTGCAACGGGGTTGATGGGGCTTTTTGATTGAAGGCGGGTGTTGAAGTAATAGTTCACAGGCACCTACATCATCCCCCCCCCTGTATTTTCTTCAGAGCTGTTTGGCGTCAGCCAAAAGTGGACCAATTGAGTTAAAAAGCTGAGAGATACTTTCTGTTAAACCTTCCTTAAAAAAGGATATTGTTATGAACAAGAAAGTATCGAGTGAGAAAGTAATCAAAGACATCCGCTCCACCATTATTATTTTCTTCCACATTCATTCAAAAATTTTTGTCTTTTCTTCATATGAGTTTTTGTCCTATGTAAAAATCAGATTTCTTTGGATACACTTTAGGGAAATAAAATTGTACATATGAATATCTTAATATATGAATTTCATTCATATATGATTTGTCCATTAGTTATCACGGCAGGAACAAGACCTCTAAATGAAAGGGGGGGCTAACATGTTTAATAAAGTAAGAGTTTATAACTCTCAGGATCAATTGACCAAAACCATTACACCGAAAGAGTTAAGTAAAGATTATTGGAAGAAAAATTTAACTCTGGAGAAAAAGATTAAGCTCACAAAGCGGGCTAAAAACGATCTATATTTACAGCTTCCTGAACTTGAAGCAGATTTATTTATTTAGAATGAAGAGCTGAGAACCAACGGAAGATTTTCTCAAAGCCTCCGGACCGTTTATCAAGAAAAATCTGGTTAAGAAAAATAATCAATCTACTACAATCCTGATTCGATACCTGGTTACACCCAAGGGGTGGGTTCACTTCAATGCTTTTCCTGTTTTTTCACCCAGGTTCTCTCCAATGAGCGACAAAGAATACCATTTCCCCCAGCATGCTTTTCTTCCACTGAAATGGAGTCTGGGTAATCTACAAAGCATTCCCGGTCGTGAAGAATCTGTTTGTCATTAGCAACTAAAATCTGGCCTGCCTTGAGGCGGTGTTTTATTTGAAACTCCGACATGTTCAACGTGGCGTCCAGAGCATCTAGGGCTTGTATCTGTTTATCTGATAGGGGTTTTTGGGCTTTCTTATGGGCGGATTCCAGGTAAGTTCTTAAATATCTAAACAGGGGTTCGCCTGCTTTGTTATAGGTTATGATGGGTGCCTGATATAGGTTGTTTGAGATTCCCCGATATTCCCACCAAAAATTTTCTCTCAATACCGCCAGTTCATCAGGAGCTTTGCTTTCAAGGAAGTCATGCACAGAAAGTGCGCTGACAATAATGTTTTCACCGCCGATCATCGCCGGAAAAACACACCCGACCAGCAGATAATCCCAAGATTCCAGTACATTGACATTATCCGTGTGAATGGCGCCACTTTCATGAGTCTGATGGTAGCGGGCGCCGTCCTTTATTCGTTTGGTTTTATCCCGGTCATAAATATGGATGAGACGCTTTCCGTCTTGGTCCTGAGCTAATGGAGTTCCAAGCAAATTTGAAATTATCCAGCATGACATTTGAATTTCATCGAAAGCAAGCCCTTCCATTGACTCCAGAATAACAAACCGTTGTCCATGATCAATCTCTTGCCGACACATCTCTAGTTCACTTTCGAATTTAGGAAAATCTGATTTTATGATTATGAGATTTCTATTGTAGTTTTTTAAATCACCCAGATTCTGAATATAATATTTAAATTGTTCCTCTGCTTCAGGAGAAAACTTGAAAAATACCCTCTCCAAATCCAAGTTTGAAGTATTCCATCTACCACATCTGTTGGTTTGTTGATGTATTTTCATCGCTCCTCCTTTAGTTTCTTACGTCTAGGTTGGAGTTTTTGTTCACGCTTGGGATAAGCATTAAATAACGACTTACGATCGGTAGTTTTAACTATTTCCTGATGAGACACTGTTTCCACCAATCTCAATTTTCCGTTATTTGACGGCTTGAAAATTCTGCATTCTCCACTCATATGATTTTCCTGATAAAAGTGTGTGGAAAAGGCCCGCACCCGTTTCTGTTAAGGGATTCGGGAGGGCAAGGGAAGGAGGAACCCTTTATTTGCGAACCTTTTCCACATAGATTAAACATTTTTGATAGTCACACATAAAATAATAAGGGTGAAACAGATCAAATTATTTTTAACCTTTCCTGTCTCGATATCGAGACTGTTCATAATGGTTTAACAATTTTATTAAAAAAATCTATCGTGATGATTGAGATGTTATGCACTCTGGCACTTTTTTCGATTCTGGCCTGGGCTTTTTGCCGTATATGCCCCTGGGGGTAAGCTTCCAGTAGCTTTAAAGCCCCCTGGGTCCAGTCGAAACTTTTCAAATCGAAAGATGTAACTGTGGAAACCTCTCCTTCATTTTCAAGGTCTGTTTCAGACTTTGTTGCTGCTATCGGCAATAGCCTTTCATGTGAAGCATTGCAGACACCACATTTAACGGCATCCCCACCCATCACGGCGCCGCAAATGGTGCATTTTATTTTGATTTCCGATCGTTTCTTCCCGGCATGAGCGGCCATCATTTCATTTTTCAACATACCCGGGTCTAGGGAGGCGTATGGATCCGGGCGGTTTTCTATTTTGGCTTTTTCTTTTAACTGCTCGCCCATCATGCCCATGGCTTCCATAGATCCTGCGGGCAGGATATTTTCGCAGGCCTCCGTGATGAGGTTGGACGTGATCATGCTATGTCCCCTCTCCATGGCATAGCGCAGAATGGCCGACGTTGCCATGGGCCGAACAAAACCGGGAATTTTATTCAGCCGTTCCTTGCCTTCAGCGGTCCATTCAATAATTTCCTCTGCGACCGTATCAACCCTGGGTTTATATACCCTGCTGGACAAATAGACATTGCAGGGTACCAACCGGGTCAGGTTTTCGGTATTACCACCGATATCCATTTCCGGATCACTGTGAACCCCTATGCGACCCAAAATCAGCAGAAACGGGTTCTCTTCGCGGGTGTACTGCAGGATTTTTTCAAAAACTTTGCCGTCCAGCAGTCGTATCGTACAGTTCATTCCCTCCTCTTCCACAACCTTCCTAGAAACTTCAAGGTGAGCTTGATAGATTTTCGCCAGGCCTTTGTCAATAATTTCTTCGTGCAATTTTTCCTGCTGTTCCAACTTGAATACCTTACTTGCTTCACTTGTAAGAACGCCTGCGAGGCTATTGAACATGGCGTAGTGGAAATACGGATCAAAGCTGGAAATAACTTCCAAGGGCCGATCCCATAACTTAGCTAACTCAATTCCGGTTTTAAGGCCACCGAAGGAATGCTCGCTTCCGTCTATTGCTACCACAATTTTTCCACCGGAAGATTTTTCTTTATGCAAATTGGGGAGATGTTTGACCAACAGGGTGTCCGTTTGAGTACGGCGAATTACCCTTTCAGTTACCGTGCCAACCTGGCTGTCGCGGACGGCGCCCAATCCCATCATTCCCATAATCACCAGATCATAGTCTGACTCATTAATATCTCTTACCAATTCGATCCAATTCTTGCCTTCCAAAGATTTGCCGGTAAAAGGAATCCCTTGCTCTTCACATTTGGATCTTGGAATATCCAGATAAGAGTCGGTGATTACTTCCATTCCTTTGGTGATCAACTGGTCATGAATATTGCGCTGTTTTTCGAGTTCCTGTTCCTCCTGATACTCTTCAGGAAGGCCGCTTTCCATCTGGCGAAAACGGACGTCGTGCATTTTGGCTGCGTAAACATGGCTTGCCAAGATTCCGGCCCCACATTTCTTTGCCAATTCCAAGCCGATATTGATGCAAGCATTTGAATAATCCGAATTATCAATGGGTAAGTAAATATTTTTAAACATGGGTTTTGCCTTTCCCGCCAAATGCTGAAAAATTAGAAATCATAGTGTTTTCCCATGAGGTTGATTTAATTTATTTAGGCATTCTCCAAACTTACTGTTTCTGCAAAACTTTCCTTAAAGGATTCGATTTCTGAAACGTGCTCATGTTCTAATTTTTCCAGCAGGATCAATGCCGCCTTAGCCAACGGTCTTTCACAATACTGGCCCAGTAATTTATAAAATTCAGCGGCGACCTTTTCCACTTCAATTGCAAAATCCAGTACTTCTTTTACCCCCATAAATTCAGGCGCCACTTTGGAAATAGCATCGCCTGTGGGAAAGATATCGGTTTGGAAATGTAGGTCAACTAACGTATTGTCCACAGTTTGTTTAATATTGATATCCGATTTGATTTCGTTTCCTCTGAGAAGCTTTATGATTTCAATTTCATGTTGATCGCTCTCATGAGCCATCCGGTTTAAAAAATCCCGGACTTGTGGACTGGCGACATGTTTTGCCAAATCGGTATAAAAACGTTTTTCGTCAGCCTCTTTTTTCTTGGCAATTTCTAAAACATCCATGCCTGAAATTTCTGTCTCTTTCATTGTCAATACCCCCTGGGAAAGGCTTCTATATATATATTTCTACCCTCTCTTCAAAAAAGCTGTGGCTTATGTCAAACCCATTATATTTTCACTGAGATCTACATCCGCTTTTTGTTCCTGAGGGTTTGGAGTTTTTGTGATATTTTTATGCCCCAATTTTTGGGCAAAAAACACTGTTACCTCCGGGTTGACTTGGGTTTCGGGATACATCTTCCTGTGCTGCTGAAAAAAGGGCATATTCTGAACCGGATCGCTGTAAATATTTTTCAAAGAATAACTGTGGAACTGTTTCGATATTTCCCTTGGACCCACAAGAAATAACAACGCGTTGGAAGCCATAGTATGAGTTACCGAATTTAATATCTTTTCGCAAGCCACTGGGTCGCGGTAAGAATCGAATGGAATCCATCGGAAGACCATTTCATATTTTTCTGTGTAGACGAGTCTGGCGTATTCCTTTTCTGGAAAGAAAGAAACATCTCGAAGAGCTTCCAGTTGATTCCTGGATGCAGCGTAATCCCATAAAAGTTGCGCGTTTTTCTGGGCAAACTCCGGATCGCTGAACAATATTGTATAATTCCGTTTTTTGGTGCAGTCGACACAGCCGGAAATCGCGGTGTCAAAATTATGGATAAGGACACGACCAACTTTTTCTAAACTGTCCGGCATGTCCGGAAACATTTCCATGTAAAATAATATCTGGTCGACGACCATCGGTTGAAGGGAAGATTCTTCGATTTCTGCGGCACCTTCTGGATAGAATGGGACAGTTAGCGTAGCCTTGACCGGGTCTACTTTTGGGACGGATCCATTAAAAAACTTTCTCCAACCGAAAGGATACTCCGGTTGTTCCTGCGCAGGACCTTGTTGCGGAAAAATTTGCCATAGAGGCTGCAAGGGGATTTCTTTAAAAATCTCTTCTCCATCAAGGAGCAGCATGTAATCTTTTGTGACATGGACTTGTCTTTGACAGGAAGTCTTTCCTCCCCGAGAACAATTGATAAAGGGCAAAGCTGCGGGGTCCCTCATTGATGTAACTTTATACAGAAAATTATTTTGCACCGTCAAACAAACGGAATATTTTTCCGAGAAATAACGCCACGGAGGATCGGGCCTGAGGTCCCAGGTGATCTGGTGGGAAAGGCGGTAATCTGTAAACTCATCCATGAGGTCCTTCCCTTCAGGTGCGGTGGGGGTAAAGAAAGCGGAAAAAATCTGGAACGCTTTTTCAGTGGGGTAAACCGGCAATCCCCTAAACCGCAAAGGTTCAGGTTTTGTTTCCCGCCCCTGATCTTCATACAATCCCCAAAAAAACTCAAACGCCGCGCCACCTGCTCCCAAAGGTGCCGATTGGAAAAGTTCTACCACTGTGATGACATCAAGCGGGTCCCATTCTACCTTGGGCATGTTGCTGATAAAAACCGTATGATCAAAGGCCCCATCGGGTAATACATAAAGTCCGTCTTTGCACAGAAAAATTTCGTACTCCCCGATTCCATGAGGAATAAAATTCTCGTCCTTGTAAAAATACTTAATCTCCGAAAAAGGGATGTCCCATGCTTTGGCCGCTTCCCTTCTCAGGTCGTCCAAAGTCATATCTGCTGAGCCTGCCCGGTCCTTGAAGTCTACAAAAATTGAAAAAGTGTTTGCATCCGGTTTGATACCAAACCATTGTTGACAGTCAAGTTGCATTCGAACCAGGGCCAGTCGGGTTTTTCCTGATATGGGGTCCTTTTTCCATTCACATTCATGGAGAGGAAATCCTTCGGGGTCGGTAAAGAGAAAACGCTTTCCTTCTGAACTGTAAAAAACAAAGTGCCCGGTTGGATACCTCCTGATCCTTGTATTGCCAACTGTCGGTCGGTCGTCAAGAAACCAGGTTTCAACGCCATTAAGAGATCCCTTGTTCAGGTTTTCAATTTGATCTTTGATTGCCAAAACATTTTTCTTGTTGGCATCAAATCGGATGCTTTCCGGGCGGGAAAGTATGGAAAGAATTTCATCTTTTTCAGACATTAAATAACCTTTTTCTACGAAGTTATTTATAAGGAAAGAAACGGGCAGTGTTGATTCGAGCTCCCTCTTTCCAGGTTGATCCTGAATCTTGAAAAAGTTTCCCGAAGAGGATGAACAAGCTTCTCTTTGAGCTCCTCGGGGACCCAATTGATCTTTTCTGCCGGCCAATCTTCTACCTTACAAATATCGAGGTTGTGTTGCTTGTAGGGACCATCCAAAGCTTCTTCAAACCCGTAAACAAAAAGGCCCCCATATGCTTTCTGGTACATATTCTGGATGAGGTCGGAATCGTGCAGTCCCTCCAAAAAATAGCCCAGCAATTCCTTCATAAAAGATTGGACGTGTTCCAGGAATTCCGGGGTCAATGCGTTACGCAGGGTGTGATAAATGATGAGGATATCCTGCAAGGCAAATCGGATTTCTTCCTTTGTCTTATGAACCGGTCGGTGATTGATATCCAGCAGTTCCTTGAGTTGCTTGATATTGCGGAGAGTATCGAAAATGAGGGATTCCTCCCATGTTGCCGTGTTCCAAACAAAGAAAGTTCGCAGGAACTGAACCTCTGTTGATTTTTCCCACATTTGCAGAGTAGTGTTGGGCCGGATTTTATTGGTATAAGGGACGGGCTCCCCCCATTGAGGATTTTCAAAGACCAAATGATAACGTTTGAAAATTTCCTGGCAGGTCTGGTAATAAACATTCATCAGGTATCCAAAGTTTTCTGGTTCATTTAAAGGACTATTTTGCGGTAGGTTGACGATGCTGTAGAAACGGATAACTCTTGACAAGACTTTTCCTTGTTGGTCCCCTACCAGATAGGCGCCGCCCCACAACCCGGAGGTGATAGGAATATCGATATGATATTGCGTTTGCATGCGTTCGCAGGCGATGACGGCAATGTGTCTGAACACCTCATGCAAACAATACATGTTAACTTTGCCACCATAATAAAGCTGTTCTGGTAATGTGGTTGTTTGTTCCATTAGATTTCAGGATTCGCTAACAGACATCCACCCGCAGTCAAAAATCGAATCGTACTCACCCCGGTAACCCCTTACCCGGAAAGCGCAAGACCCCATCATGCCCACGCGCTAGACCAAGAGTTGTTTGAAAAATATTATCGCTACCAACTAAAACAAGGCTATTCCGCCAGCATCAACATCTCATTTATTCAAATTTAAAAATATCCGTTTTGGTCCTATTTTTAAATCAGACAAAACCCGATGACCACCCACTATTGAGCCTTGTTACGTAAATGTTTTTGGAATTTCAGAA
>PBYU01000099.1 GCA_002730035.1 Gammaproteobacteria bacterium
AGAAACGTTTCAATCTATGCCCTCAGTTTCCGCTAAGCTACAACTGACGGCATAGAAAATCATCACTCTACGGGTGGTACTAAGATTTAGGGTAGGTCAATTTCTCTTTTTTTGACTTTAAACATCTGTTTTGTTAAAATTTTTCAAATTTTCAAGGATTGCAGGTCGATTCTGTTATACAGCATTAGGTTTAAAGCTCATTTATGAATGCAGTGAAAACGTATAGTAAAAAATATCAAGGTTCGGCGAGCAAAGTTTTTTTGGTCGCCGGTGGAAGACCTAACTTCATGAAAGTTGCCCCGGTTTATGAGGAAATGAAAAAGTACCCCGCTCATTTTAAACCTATAATAGTTCACACAGGTCAGCATTATGATTGGAACATGTCGGACATTTTTTTTAAAAACCTGGGACTAAAAAAGCCGGATATTTTTCTGGGGGCTGCTACCGGAAACCATGGTCGACAAACAGGAAGGATCATGATTGAGTTTGAAAAGAGACTGCTAAAAGAAAAACCAGATCTGGTTGTAGTTGTTGGGGACATTAATTCTACGTTAGCTTGCTCAGTTGCTGCCGTGAAACAGAGAATAAGGGTAGCACATGTAGAATCTGGTTTACGCAGTTTTGATAGATCAATGCCGGAAGAAATCAACAGGGTTGTTACAGACGCAGTTTCAGATATTCTGTTTACTGCTTCGGAAAATGATGAGACGAATTTATTAAATGAAGGAATTTCTAAAGATAAGATTTATTTTGTTGGCAACGTGATGATAGATTCGCTTCGTAAAATAAAAAAGACAGCTCAAAAATCTAAAATATTAAAAAAAAATGGCATTAGAGAAAAAAAATACGCTTCTTTAACTATTCACAGACCTTCCAATGTTGATGATAAAGAGACACTTCAAAACATATTAAATGCAGTAGCTGTTATTCAGAAAGAAATTCCGGTTGTTTTCCCCGTTCATCCGAGGACAATGAAAATGATAATGAAATTCCGGCTGTTGTCATTCATAAAGAATCTTGAGAACTTGATACTTATCGAGCCCTTGGGTTATTTAGATTTTGCTAAATTAATGGTGAGTTCAAAATTAGTGATGACCGATTCGGGGGGGATACAGGAAGAAACAACGATCTTAAATATCCCTTGTCTGACTATAAGAGAAAATACTGAAAGGCCTATAACTGTTTTTGAAGGAACTAATACTATTGTCGGAAATAGTACGGAAAACATAGTATCAAAAGCAAAGGGAATTCTAAATAGTAAGCGAAAGGCACAGTTGAAAAAGGCTCCTAAGTTTTGGGACGGCAAAGCCTCGCAGAGAATAATTAAAGTGCTAAAGAAAAAATTTTAAAAAGCTATGAAAAATATACTAGTTACAGGTGGAGCTGGAGCGATAGGCAGCAGGCTTGTTGAAAAGTTAAGCCAGTCCGAAAATAGGATAATTGTTTTGGATAATCTTTCTTCTGGATTTGTAGAAAATGTGACTAAAAGCGATAATGTTCAATTTGTACAGGGCGATATAGAATCTGAAGATGTACTGAAAACAGTTTTTTTTAATAAAATTGATACTGTTTTTCATTTAGCAGCTAATTTTGCGAACCAGAATTCTGTGGATTTTCCTGAAAAAGATTTAATGGTAAATGGTCTTGGTACCTTGAAATTATTGGAGTATTCCGTTGAAAATAAAATCAGTAAATTTGTTTACTCATCCTCCTCTTGCGTATATGGTCAAAAAAATGAACCTTTGTCTGAAGAGATGACTGATTATAGTCTTGATACACCCTATGCGATTACAAAGTTATTAGGTGAGAGATATGTGACATATTTCAATGATCATTACGGTCTATCAACTGTTATTTTGAGATACTTTAATTCTTATGGGCCGGCTGAGTACCCTGGGAAATATAGGAACGTTATACCAAATTTTTTTTATAAGGCAATGAGAGGCGAAGCCTTAGTGATAACTGGAACTGGACAGGAAACGAGAGATTTTAATTATATTGATGATACAGTCAGTGGGACTTTAGCGGCGTCTGGATCACAAAAAGCAGTTGGAAAGATATTTAATATAGGATCTGGTAGGGAAACAAAAATTATAGATATAGCGAATATTGTGAACAGAATTACAAAAAATAAGAGCGAGATTAAATTTGTAGAAAAAAGAAAATGGGACAATATTACATCAAGAGTAGCGTCTATTGAAAAAGCTCAAAAGCTTATTGACTATTCTGCTCAAGTAAAACTGGAAGAAGGTTTAAAAAAAACATATGAGTGGCTAAGGCAGGTTGATTTTAACAAATGCGCTTTTTAAATCTCATATTAATTTCTCCTCTAACTATATATCATAGGTTTGATAAATATGATGATCTATATTCTTTTACCGGCATATAATGAGGAAGAAGGGATTGAAAGGTTATTAGAAAGAGTTTATAGAATTCAAAAGTCATTTGAATTTGATTTAAGATTAATTGTTGTGAATGACGGGAGTCATGATAATACACAAATGGTTATTGAATCCTTTAAAGAATATTTAGATCTGGAAATAATTAATTTTGAAACAAACATGGGAATAGAAAATGTTTTTTATGAAGGTTTTAAAAGAGTAAATGAGTTAAGTGATAATAAGGAAGATATTTGCATAACAATGGATTCAGATAATACACATAATCCTTATTACCTTGTTTCTATAATATATAAACTGAAGGGACCCTGTGATATTGTAATTGCTTCAAGGTTCCTTAAAGGCGGTGGTATGCAGGGAGTCCCTTTTTATAGGAAAATTCTAAGCGATGTCGCTTCTTATTTTATGAGGAAGTTCGTCGGCATTCCAAACATAACCGATTATTCAACTTTTTACAGGGGTTTTAAAGTTTATACCATTAAAGAGGCTTTGAAAAAATATGACAGAGATTTAATTAAAGGGGAAGGATTTTCCTGTATGATAAATATGCTTATAAAGTTAAATCAAATGGGTTATAAATTTGATGAAATCCCTTTCACTTTAAAATATTACTTAAAGGAAGGTTCCTCTGGAATACAGATATTTAAAACAATTAGAGGCTATTTAAAAATTATATACAGGCATCTCCAGGCGGCATAGAATCGTTACAGCATTCTCATTGCCGATCCATTCTTTGAACTGAGAGAGGATATAATATCTCCCGCCAACATCTTAAACCGTTTGAAGGACGGCGGAAAGGGTTGCTAAAAAAATTGACTTACTTGAAATAGCATATCATAATCGTAATTTGAAGTGTAGACTTGCTTAGCTGACCTTGGTGGGGGGGAATAAATTGTTTTTAGAGGAAAGAATATGAACCTTAATCATTGCCGAAAAGTATCTTTCATTTTACAATTAACAATCCTTTTGTTTTTTATTTTTACTTCTGATGCCCTTGCTTATCTTGACCCTGGGACTAGTTATATCTTCCAATTGTTAATTGCAGGTTTGTTGGGAATCTTATTTACCATTAAGTCGTACTGGTTAAAGATTAAGAGTCACATTATGAAATTAATTGCTAAAGAAGATTCTAGCAGTAATGACTGATAAAATTGTTCCGAACTCCTTCAGAGATCCGAGTGGGTTTCTTTTTTTTCGTGAGGGTTCTCTTTATCGCCAGGTCAACCGTGTTTATAAAGAAGACTTTGATCATTTGATACAAAGTGGCCTTTATAAAAAACTGACTGGGTGTGGCTTATTGATACCACACGAGGAGATCCAACTAAAAGAAAACATGTCTGCTAATGCCTACAAAATCCTAAAGCCTGAATTGATTGAATTTCTTTCTTATCCCTACGAGTGGTCATTCAGTCAGTTGAAAGATGCGGCCCTGACAACCCTTGAAATCCAGAAGATCGCGCTCGAATTCGGGATGTTCTTAAAAGACTCAAGCGCCTACAATATCCAGCTCAAAATGGGTAGACCCATATTTATAGATACACTTTCATTTGAAAAATATATTGAAGGTGAGCCGTGGGTAGCTTATAAGCAGTTCTGTCAGCACTTTCTTGCGCCTCTATCCTTGATGAGCCTAAAAGATATTAGACTGAATCAGCTACTAAAGGTATATATTGACGGTATACCGTTAGAGCTGGCATCTTCCCTTCTTCCCATTCAAACTTTTCTGAATTTTTCCTTACTTGTTCATATACACTCTCAGGCAAAGTTTCAAAGGAAACTTTCAAATAGCTGTTCCACAAAAAAACCAAAAGAGAAATTAGGTCTTCATTCTTTGCTGGCTGTTGTTGATTCGCTGCAATCAGCTGTAAAAAAAATGAAATGGACTCCAAAAGGAACGGAATGGGGTGAGTACTATACGGAATCCGATCACCTCAGGGAGTCTAAAGATCAAAAGAAAGAAGTACTGAAAAAGTTTCTAAATAGACTTAATCCGAAAAAAGTTTGGGATTTTGGAGCTAATACCGGTGTATATAGTCGTATTGCAAGTGGCAGGGGAATTCAGACTATATCTTTTGACTTGGACTATGCCTGTGTAGAAAAGAACTATTTGGATGTAGTTAAAAAAAATGAAAAAAACATTCACCCACTTTTATTTGACTTAGTTAATCCAAGTCCTAAAATTGGCTGGCAAAATGAGGAGAGTTTGTCTTTAATTGAAAGAGGGCCTGTGGATACAGTGTTAGCTTTAGCGCTCATACACCATTTAGCCATATCAAATAATCTGCCGTTATCAAAAATTGCCAATTTTTTTGAAAAAATTTGTAACTCGTTAGTTATAGAGTTCATCCCAAAAAACGACCCAATGGTGCAAAAAATGATTTCATTTAGAAAAGATATTTTTGATGATTATAGAATAGAAAGTTTCGAAAAAGAATTTAGCCGTTTTTTTGTGATATTAGAGGCTCAAAGAATAAAAGGATCGGAAAGAACCATTTACCTCATGAAAAAAAAATAATATGTTCCTCTTGAAAAAGTTTCCAATTCATCCTTTTTTATTTGCCGTTTCCTTCATTTTTTATCAATACAATGTAAACCGTGATGAACTCTCGCTATTTGTGACTTTAAGCCCGGTTTTTGTTGCTTCTGTTGTAACGGCCCTTCTTTTGTTTCTATTTAGATTTTTATTGAAAGAATTTAGGAAGGCCGCAATTATTGTGTCAATCTTTCTTATATTATCTTTTTCATACGGTGGTGTTCTTAGTTATTTGTCAGGTTCAGCACTAGGCGAAATTTTAGGAGAGGGGAAAACCTTCATCTGGTGTTCTGTAATTGTGATTTTACTTTGTTTTTTGGGGATCAAAAAAATACAAGGTAATCTCTACGAAACTACAAAATATTTAAATTTAGTTTCCTGTCTATTGGTCTTTTTTCAAAGTGTCAGCATCGGAAGCTATAAAATTAAAACATCAGGCTTTTCAGCTGAGAAATCAGTAAAGATGCAGATCAGTAATAAGGCAGTTATTAACCAATCATCACAAACACCGGACATCTATTATATAATTTTAGATGGCTATGGAAGATCGGATATTTTAAAAAAATATTTAGATTGTGACAACAGCGGATTTATTTCCTTTTTAGAAAAAAAAGGATTTTATGTGGCTAAAAAAAGTCGTAGTAACTACAGGATTACACCATATTCCCTCTCTTCTTCTTTTAATATGGATTATTTACGAAACATGAAAATCCCTACTGGTGATGGTTCCAAGGATTTTTCACCAATGTATGAATTAATTGAAAATAACAGAGTGATGCGATTCCTGAAATCCCTCGGGTATCGTTATGTTCACTTTAATTCAAGTTCTACTATAACAGAAACAAATAAACATGCCGATATATACATCAACACTACAGGGTTCTATAGAGAATTTGATGAGATGCTAATCAATACTACTATGTTGAAGGGTTTTGGCTTTAATTTATTCAATGAAAATAATAGAAGAAGAAAAATATTATTGCATAACTTTGACAAGCTTGCTGAAATGCCGAAAATTAAAGGTGCAAAATTTGTTTTTGCGCATTTTTTGATGCCTCACTGGCCTTTTCTCTTTGATCAAAACGGTAATGCACAACCGGAATATAAAACAAAGCCTATACCTCAAAACATGGAAAGCGCATGTCAATTTTTAACTTTTGGAAATAAAAAAGTTGTTCAGGTTCTTAATAAAATACTGGAAAGGTCCGCAACACCTCCTGTAATAATCATTCAGGGAGACCATGGAATGGAGTTTGTTTTTCAAGGAGTTCATCCGAATGGATTAGAGTTAACAGAAGAGTTTGGAATACTTAATGCTTACTATTTGCCTAATGGGGTGAGCGAAAAACTGTATGAGACTATTTCCCCTGTTAATTCATTTAGACTGATTTTTGATAATTACTTTGGAACTGATTTCGGCCTTTTGGAGGATATTTCTTATTTTTCCTGGTACGATCCAATAAAGTTCATATCGGTTCCTGATGAGTCGTCTTTACTCATTGCAGGCATTAAAAAGGTGAGCGCCGGTGATGCCTGGAAAAAACGTTTAACCGAGGCTATAAAAAAATACCCTGATTTTCATGAAGCCTACGCAAATCTTGCCTATATTTATCATGAAGAAAAGCTTTATGCTAAGGCGATAAGGTTTTTTAAAAAAAGCATAGAAATTAAACCAGATTATCATACATACTATCTGGGTCTCGGTGATTTGTATGCAGATATAGAGCGGCACCAGGAAGCCGTTGAGACTTATAAAGAGGGAATAAAAACCAATCCGAAATTATGGCTGTTTTATTTCAAGCTCAGTAAGGCAAATTCAAAATTGGGTAATTATAAAGAAGCTTTAAAAAATATGACAAAGGCCACAAGGCTAAAAACTGGCATTTAGGCATGCTTGGTTATCATATCCCGAATCAATGCAAACAAGTATGTTTAAAATTCTCCAGCCAGAGTTAAATTTTAAAAATCAACTCTTTTTGTCTCAAGTAAAAATATCTTAATTGAGAATAGCTAATTACTTTATTTAGGCTTGCTGATATAAATAAAAAAAGTATCAAACTTCAAAATACCGTTTAAATAAAGGTAAAGCGGTTGTTATAATGTATTCATTGCAGAGATTATAAATCATGAAAGAGCATAAAAAAACGATAAAAGCCCTGTAAAAGCCGTGCACTTTTTCAATGAGGAGAAAGCAATGTCTGAATCGTCTTTACCCATTTTCAAAGACCTAATGCCCTTTGGTGCTCGCCTCGACTCCAGCAACAAATAGTTAAAATTAAGCAAGCTTGTTCCCTAGGAGAAGTTAGGCAAGATGTATTTAGAATACTTTAAACGTGTTAGGGCGGTGAAGAATAGCCGTTTAATTTTAGGAATGTTAATCGGAAGGCATTTTACCATATTTTGTTAAGCAAAGGTCGGAGTAAATTGGGTAAGAAATATTTTGAGGAATTTGAGCGAGAGATATTAGAAGAGTTAAAAAACAGGGATAATTAAATCTGATTAGCCCATGCTTGATACGACAATGGCTCCATCTCATATTGAATATCCTAATGATGTGAAACTGATGAATGTGGCCCGTGAGTGAATTTGTAAAACGATTCTTGAGTTAAAAAACAAGATCACTACTGTCCGGTTAAAACAAAACACCCTGCACGGGACTTTCTCTAGAATTGACCAGTTTCTCAGTTTTGAGAGTCAAAAAATCAATCAGATTTTTTCTATCAAAGAGAGTTTCTTTTATGAGCCGAGTCAATTCCAGCATAGAATGAGCATATTTTGTTTGATATTTGAGATAAGCCAGTAAGAGGTAATAGCACATAGCTACCCAGATTTGTGTCATCACGGCATTTTTTGAAGTGCCAAGGAAAGATTTAATTTTTAGATTTTGTTTAATCCATTAAAAAAACAATTCGATTTGCCATTTGGATTTGTTGATAGCGGCAATGGATGAAGCAGCTAAACCAAATTGGTTCGTTAAAAAGGGCATTTTTAGCTTATGAAGGAAAATTGATAACAGAAAACGGCTACGTTTGTGTTGTTGAGATGTTAATTAAGGTAAGCAAACTG
>PBYU01000100.1 GCA_002730035.1 Gammaproteobacteria bacterium
CTGGTTTCTGTTTCATCTCAACTCCTCACGTTAGGATGAACAAAAACTCTCCTTTAAACCAGTGCTATATCTGTTCCATAGGTGCTGACGGGGTACAAAGGAGATACCACATATAAGGAAAGTTATGATTCTTTCGGAGAATTTATACGAGAATACCCTACAGAGTGTTTGATATATGCTGCGAAGCTTGATTGGCGTAGCGCAGGCTTAGCAGACTATTATGCAATTTTTAATCTTGAAAACTTTGGTAAGTTCTAAGCGAATGAACAAACTGCTAACAACAATAGATGGTGCCGAAGGCCGGACTTGAACCGGCACAGCCATAGGCCACTACCCCCTCAAGATAGCGTGTCTACCAATTCCACCACTTCGGCAATTCGTTCCAGCACACAGTGTCCCCGGCTGTTGGCTACGGGCAGCTTTTCATTCTGCATAAATCAATCTACCAACAGACTAATTGTTGTCTACAGGTAGGGCCGGCACATCACTTTGATTGGCTGTTTGTTCAACTTCATCCTCGAGTTGCGGAACATCAGTTTGCTCGGTGGTGGTCTCTTCCAGGATTTCCTGGTTAACTACCGGCAGTCCCACGGTAGTACCTACACCAGACTGATTGCGTGCGAAGATCGCCAACGACAGGCTTGTTACGAAAAATATTGTTGCTGCAACCGTGGTTGCTTTTACCAGAAAGTTTCCGCTTCCAGATGCCCCAAATACAGTTTGCGATGCGCCGGCTCCAAATGAGGCGCCGGCATCAGCACCCTTGCCTTGTTGCAGGAGCACCAGACCAACGATAACGATGGCCACGATAACATGAATGACTACGATCAAGGTTTGCATGATTGTTAATCCGCACTTTTACAAATAGATATAAATTCTTCCGCCTTCAATGAGGCTCCACCTACCAGGCCGCCATCAATGTCGACCTGAAGAAACAAGTCCTTCGCATTGTCAGCTTTTACACTGCCGCCATAGATAATCCGTATCGCTCCTGCGACAGCGGCATCCCGAGCTGCCAGATGGTCACGCAAGATCCAATGAACTTCTTGCGCCTGGGTCGGACTTGCCGTTTGCCCAGTTCCTATTGCCCAAACCGGCTCATAGGCAATGACTGCCCGATCGAACGCTTGAATGCCGACCTGGTCGATGACGGCATTCAGCTGAGCGATAACAATCTCTTCCGTAAGGCCTTGTTGCCGCTGCTCCAGTGACTCACCGATGCAGAGTATGGGAGTTAAACCAGCCGCCTGCGCCGCAGCAATCTTTAGCACCACCAGCTGATCCGATTCCTGAAAAATCTCTCTTCTCTCGGAATGGCCAACAATCACATAGCTGACCCCGAAATCCGCCAGCATAGAAGCAGATACCTCTCCGGTCTGGGCTCCTTCAGGCTCACTATTCAGATCCTGAGCACCCAGCAACAAAGGCTTGTTTTGCAGCAGCTCCTTAGCCAGTCCCAGATGAATATAGCTGGGACAGATGCCTATTTCGACGTCCTCCGAAAGCTCGGTCGTTGCGGCTACTACCTCTTGTAATAGCGCAGTAGACTGAGCCAGGGTTCCGTGCATCTTCCAGTTACCTACAACCAGCTTGCGACGCATGCTTCAATAAACCTTCCAGATTTCGGGAGCCAGAGAAAACGGGCGCCAATACTAACCAAGATGAGGGGGTCTTGCAATAATTCAAGTCCAGGGCAGAGTAGAAAAGAGGCATCCAGTCACGCCCGGGTCGGCGTCGTCAATCACGGCTTAGCTGTGGTCAGCTACTTCCATGGCAACCAGTTCTGACAGCTCCTGAGCCAGGCGATGCACTGCTTTGACGTCTTCACCTTCAACCATTACCCGCAATACCGGTTCGGTGCCAGAGGGTCTCAGCAGTACGCGACCGTTCTTACCGAGTTGGGATTCTACATCTGAAACGGCGGATTGTACGGCTTCTTTTTGGGTTATATCGACTGCGTTGTCAACTCTGATATTGACCATGGACTGCGGCAATTTACGCATCTTGCCAGTAAGATCTGCCAGTGGCTGATCACAATTAGCTATTGCTGCCAGTGCCTGCAGCGCAGAGACGATACCGTCGCCGGTCGTAGTAATGTCCAGACAGATAATATGGCCTGACGATTCACCCCCGAGATCCCATCCCCTTTCCAGCATTCCCTGCATGACGTAGCGATCTCCTACAACTGTTCGCACGAAGGGAACATCTAGAGCATCGAGAGCCAGTTCCAGGCCCAGGTTGCTCATCGCTGTACCAACGACACCGCCGAAATCGATGTTTTGCCGGCGACGGTCCCGCGCGATCACATAAAGAATCTCGTCACCATCGACGATGTTACCGAGGTGATCGACCATGATCACTCTATCTCCATCGCCATCGAAGGCAATTCCAAGATCAGCCTGCTCGGCTTTAACTGTTTCGGAAAGAATCTGTGGAGAGGTTGAGCCGCTCTGCTCGTTGATATTCAGGCCATCGGGTGAGACACCGATCGCCTTGACCTTGGCACCCAATTCTTCAAAGACTGCCGGTGCGATGTGGTAGGTGGAACCGTGTGCACAATCGACGACTATCTTCAGTCCATTGAATTTGAGAGAAGAACCCACGGAGCTCTTACAAAATTCTATATAACGATCAGCGGCATCATTGATGCGCGATGCCTTTCCGAGTGACTGAGGCGCAACAGTTGACACACTTTTTGAAAGCATTCCTTCTATGGAAAATTCCACTTCATCGGGTAATTTGGTGCCATCGCTGGAGAAAAATTTGATGCCGTTATCTTCGAAAGAGTTATGGGAGGCACTTATTACTATTCCAGCCTGGGCTCGCAGTGTTCTTGTTAGGTAGGCAATCGCCGGCGTTGGCATCGGACCGGTCAGATTGATATCCACACCAGCGGCGGTAACACCCGCCTCCAGTGCTGCTTCAAACATATAGCCTGAGATGCGCGTGTCCTTGCCGATGAGAATTTTGTTACGTCCATTGCCTTTGCACGAAAAAACACGGCCCGCAGCCCATCCAAGCTTCAACATGAAGTCAGGTGTGATTGGCGCAGTTCCTACCGTCCCCCTGATTCCATCGGTACCAAAATATTTCTTACTGGTCTGCATCACTTCTTCGCTTTTCTGCTCACGCATTGATATACGCGGAGGTTACTCTAATTGCATCGACTATGGCAGCAACATCATGAGTTCGAATAATTCTGGCACCCCCTACTAATGCTAATGCTGTAGCGGCTATCGAACCGACCAAGCGCTGGTTAACCGGTTTGTTGACCACAGCGCCGATCATGGATTTTCTGGAAATCCCCACCAGTACCGGCAAAGCCATGGACGTAATGCGTGGTAATTCCTTTAGCAGCTGATAATTGTGCTCAGGGGATTTTCCAAAACCAAACCCAGGATCCACTAACAGACGATCTTTGTGAATGCCTGCATCGACGCAAACCTGCACCCGCTCCTGCAAGAATGACAATACATCTTCTACAACATTGACATACTGAAAAGTAGACTGCATGGTTCGTGGTTGGCCTTGCATGTGCATGAGACATATTGCAACCTCAGATTCGACTACCTGGCCGAGCGCGTCCGGATTGGCAAGTGCACGAATATCATTGACCAACTCCGCCCCGGCAGCCACCGACTCCTTGATTACCTGTGCCGAACTGGTATCCACAGAAATACAGACATCGAGGTTGTTGTGGATTGCTTCGATTACCGGGATGACCCGGGCGAGCTGTTCCTCGGCATCGACTGCCTCGGCACCAGGCCGAGTGGATTCGCCGCCAACGTCGACAAAAATCGCCCCTTCATCCACCATTTTCTCTGCTCTTCGCAGCGCCTTGTCTGTGTCGATTTCGAAACGCTGCTTGCCTCTGCTACTCAATTCAGAACCATCGGAGAATGAATCGGGCGTGGCATTTACTATGCCCATGCAAACGGGAACCGACAGATCAATCTGTCTGGATCCTGCGTGCAGGAAATAGTTCACTGATGCGGAACTTGTGGTGAGCCAGAATTGAAGCGGGGCTTAATGTTCGCTGGCAGGTCCACCGATCATACTGGATTCGTCGACTTCTTCTTTCTCGACATTGCTGCTACCAGAATCACTATCTTCCGAATCAGCCCAGTCTGCCGGCGGTCGCGGTTTCTTGCCTTCCATAATGTCATCGATCTGTTTGGAATCGATTGTCTCGTATTCCATGAGTGCGTCTTTCATCATCTCCATCATGTCTTTGTGTTTTTCGAGAACACCCTGTGCCTTGGCATAGCATGTATCGATGATGTTGCGTACTTCCTTGTCGATGGCTTTCGCAGTGTCGCCGGACACAGTCTTGGCCTGAGACGCAGCAGAGCGCCCGAGGAAGACTTCCCCTTCGTCCTCTGAATAAAGCAATGGCCCGAGTTCTTCTGACAGACCCCATTTGGTTACCATATTACGCGCCATCTCGGTGGCACGCTGAATGTCATTCGAAGCGCCAGTTGTCACCCCTTCTTTTCCAAGAGTCATTTCTTCAGCAATACGACCACCATAAAGACTACATATCTGGCTAAGAATCTGCTGCTTGCTGAAGCTATAACGATCTTCTTCCGGTAGAAACATCGTGACGCCCAGAGCCCTACCACGGGGAATAATGCTGACCTTATAAACAGGGTCATGTTGGGGCATCAGACGGCCGACGATGGCATGGCCAGCCTCATGATAGGCGGTATTCGATCTTTCTTTCTCAGACATGACCATTGATTTGCGCTCTGCGCCCATCATAATCTTGTCTTTTGCCTTCTCGAAATGTTCCATAATTACCAGTCGCCTGCCGGATCGCGCCGCAAACAGGGCGGCTTCGTTAACCAGGTTAGCGAGATCGGCACCGGACATTCCCGGTGTTCCCCTGGCGATGACGCTGGCCTCAACCCGGTCATCGATGGGTACTTTTCGCATGTGCACTTTCAGTATTTGTTCGCGCCCACGAATATCGGGCAATCCCACCGTGACCTGGCGATCGAATCGTCCTGGCCTCAGTAATGCCGGGTCCAGAACATCAGGTCGGTTGGTAGCAGCCATTACGATGACACCATCATTTGCTTCGAAACCGTCCATCTCGACCAGCAACTGATTCAAAGTTTGTTCACGTTCATCGTGTCCACCACCCAAACCAGCACCTCGGTGACGACCGACTGCGTCGATCTCATCGATGAAAATAATACAGGGTGCCTGTTTCTTCGCCTGCTCAAACATGTCGCGTACACGGGACGCACCGACGCCGACGAACATCTCGACGAAGTCTGATCCGGAAATTGTAAAGAAAGGGACTTCCGCTTCACCGGCAATGGCCTTGGCTAATAGAGTCTTACCAGTACCGGGTTGGCCTACCATCAGAATGCCGCGAGGAATGCGTCCACCAAGCCGTTGAAATTTGTTAGGCTCGCGCAGAAACTCCACCAGTTCCTGCACGTCGTCCTTCGCTTCATCGACTCCGGCTACGTCGGCAAAGGTAACCTTGATCTGATCTTCACCCAGTAATTTGGCCTTGCTCTTGCCGAACGACATCGGCCCGCCTTTGCCACCGGCACCACCCCCCTGCATCTGCCGCATGAAGAAGAAGAACAATCCAATGATGAGCAGGACAGGAAAGGCACCCACCAGCAATTGGGACCAGATACTTGGTTGCTTCGGTTCAACGGCGTTGATGTCGACACCATTCTCGAACAAATCGGACATTAATTGATCGTCACCGATGGCTGGCAAGAAGGAGCGGAACTGGGAACCGTCTGTGCGCATTCCAGCTATATTGAGGCCGGCGAGTTCAACCGCGCGGACTCGGCCCGTGCGAACCTCGCTGATGAACTGGGAATAATTGATATTGTCTTCCCGTGGTTCTCGGTTGATATTATTGAAAACCATCAACAACACGCCGGCTATTATCATCCAGAGAATCAGGTTTTTTGCCATATCATTCAAGGACTTATCTCCCTAAGGATTACATTTACGGTGACCGAATGAGCGGGCTTCCGAGCCTTGCTCGAAAAGGGTGGAAATGATTGTTTCACTCAGATCCACTGCCAATTTTAATGTTTATAGAAAATATTGCACGCAAATTACGTTCTATCTTTAAAAACCATGCGACAGATCACCCTTAAAACCTGCGGCGAGCAGATAGGTTTCCCGTGAACGAGGCCTGGAAGCCCCAGGTTTTCGGGACTTTACGACTTTAAAGCTGGCCTGTAGCTGCTTGCGATAAGCATCGAAACCAGCTCCCTGAAACACCTTTACCAAGAGAGTTGCCCCTGGTTTCAGGGCGAATCTCGCCATTTCCAGCGCCAACTCAGCCAGGTACATGGCCTGCGGCTGATCTATCTCCTTCACACCACTCATATTGGGGGCCATGTCCGAGATTACAAGGTCTGCAACCGCACCACCGAGATGTTCCAGCAGCTCATTCAAAATCGCATGGTCGGAGAAATCGCCCTGCACAAATGTCACGTTGGTAATAGAGTCTATCGGCAAAATATCGCTGGCCAGCACCTTGCCCCCGTCACCTACTAGTTGCGCCGCCACTTGCGACCAGCCGCCCGGGGCTGCCCCCAGATCTACTACTGTCATACCAGGCGTAATTAACCGATCCTTTTCCTGAATCTCGAGTAATTTGTAGCTGGCACGAGAACGGTAGCCTTCATCCTGGCTCCGCTTGACATAGGAATCATCGAAATGTTCTTTCAACCACTGTTTGCTGCTTTTCGAACGAGCCATTTTAATAAAGTTATCGCAAGTAGATAAGGAATAGACCGGAACATTCTGAGCGGATGTTTCTTAACCGAGAATGCTGCTAGAATCCGCATCCCGCAAGCAGCAGAACACAGCATTAATGCGCTTAAGTAACTCCGACAAAAAACGCTTCCGAAGCATCGGTCACAATCTGAATCCGGTGCTGATCATTGCACAAAAAGGCCTGAACGAAAATATCAGGGTAGAAATCCAGCGCGCGCTAACCGAACACGAGCTAATCAAGATAAAGCTGATTACATCGACGCGGGAAGAAAAGAAAGCACTGACGGACACAATCTGTGATGAGTTCTCGGCAGAGTGCATTCAGAGTGTCGGACACGTCATCCTGCTATATCGTGCTGCAAAAAAACCTGATCCACGATTATCCAATGTAGCACGCAACTCGATTTAGAATGCTTGACGCTAGAGGTGCTTGACGCTCTCTATTTCATACTCAACATCACCAGCCGGTGCCTTCACCACAATCTCATCTCCTTCGTGCTTGCCCATCACTGCCCTGGCAATGGGAGAGATCACTGAAATCTTTCCAGATGGCACATCGGCTTCATCTTCACCGACGATCTGGTAGGTGACAGACTTTTCAGTATCGAGGTTGTAGAGAGTAATGGTAGTGCCGAAAATAACTCGGCCAGTGGGCTCTATCTTGGTGACATCGATGATCTGTGAATTTGCGAGCTTGCCCTCTATCTCTGTAATTCTTCCTTCACAGAAACTCTGCTGCTCTCGTGCCGCATGATATTCGGCGTTTTCCTTTATATCACCGTGTTCCCTTGCTACTGCAATTGCCGCCGAAATCCTCGGTCGAACCACGGATCTTAACTCGTTGAGTTCCTCTCGCAAGGTCTCCGCGCCGCCAACTGTCATAGGTACTTTAGCCATAGTTAAATCACTACGTTTGTTTTGCAGTATTTATTTTAAGGCAAGTCAGCGTGGAGATGCTGAGTGGTGTACACAGACATGTTATTGCCAAACTTCAGTGCCTCGCAAACTGCCAGTGCTCCAGCAATGGTAGTGGTGCAAAATACATCATGTCTCAGCGCGGTGCGCCTGATAGTCGACGAATCGGCGATAGCCCGCTTACCTTCCGTGGTATTGAACACCACCTGAATCTCGTCGTTTTTTAGCATATCGACAATATGAGGCCTACCTTCGGCTACCTTGTTCACACCTGTAACCGGCAACCCCGCTTCTTCTATTACCCGGGCTGTGCCATGGGTCGCTACCAGGGAATAGCCCAGTTCGCGTAGTTTCTCCGCTACCTCAATAACATCCGCCTTATCCGGATCCCGCACACTAATGAAAGCATTACCGCTAGTCTCAATGACCTCACCGGCGCCCATCTGCGCCTTGGCATAGGCTTCGGCAAAGGTCTTGCCGACACCCATGACTTCACCAGTGGATTTCATCTCCGGCCCCAGGATTGGATCTACGCCAGGGAACTTGTTAAACGGAAACACGGCTTCCTTGACGGCGAATGTGCTGGGAATAATTTCTTCGTTGAAGCTCTGCTCCTTAAGTTTCGTACCGATCATACAACGGGCGGCCACCTTGGCCAGGGAGCGTCCGATACACTTCGATACGAAGGGCACCGTACGCGATGCGCGAGGATTGACCTCGATAATGTAGATTTCACCATCCTGATAGGCAAGCTGAGTATTCATCAGGCCCACCACGCCGAGTTCCAGAGCCAACACGGTCACCTGTTCACGAATCCGATCCTGAACCTCAACGGTTAGATTGTAAGGCGGTAGTGAACAGGCCGAATCACCGGAATGGATGCCCGCCTGTTCGATGTGTTGCATGATGGCGCCCACCACTACCTGCTCACCGTCGCTCACCACATCGACATCGATCTCAATGGCGGAGGAGAGGAAATAGTCGAGCAATACCGGACTCTCGTTGGAGACCATGACTGCTTCGTGCATATAGCGTTTCAATTCTTCTTCGTTGTAGACAATTTCCATGGCGCGACCACCGAGTACGTAGGATGGTCTGACCACCAGGGGATAGGAAATACTATTGGCCGCGGCAACACTCTCCTCGACACTGCGTACGATGCAGTTTGGCGGTTGCTTCAGGTCGAGCTTCTGGATCAGTTGCTGAAATCGTTCACGGTCTTCGGCACGGTCAATCGCATCTGGTGAGGTCCCAATGACGGGAACACCGGCGCGCTCCAGGCGTTTGACCAGATTCAGGGGGGTCTGGCCGCCGAACTGGACGATGACACCGGCCGGTTTCTCCAGTTCGGCAATCTCGATAACATCCTCGAAGGTCAGTGGTTCAAAATAGAGTCGATCGGAAATATTGTAGTCAGTCGAGACTGTCTCAGGATTGCAGTTGACCATAATCGTCTCGTAACCGTCTTCGCGCATAGCGAGTGCGGCGTGCACGCAGCAATAGTCGAATTCGATGCCCTGTCCGATACGATTGGGGCCTCCACCGAGCACCATAATCTTCTGCCGGTCGGTAGGGTTCGCTTCACACTCTTCTTCATAGGTAGAATACATGTAGGCGGTCGAGGAGACGAATTCGGCTGCACAGGTGTCAACCCGTGTGAATACCGGCCGTATACCCAGCGCCTGCCGGGTCTGTTGCACTTCCAGTTCCGTAACACCGAGAAGTTGCGCCAGGCGTTGATCGGAGAAGCCCTTGCGTTTGAGTCGAAACAGGCTGTCCTTATCCAGCTCTGCCAGCTCCTGCTGTTGGAGTCTCAGTTCGATTTCAATCAGTTCCTTAATTTGCACCAGAAACCAGGGATCTATGCCGGTCAGGTCGTAGACTGTATCGATAGACCAGTCCTGGCGAAAGGCATCCGCCACGTACCAGATGCGCTGCGCGCCGGGCTCGGTGAGCTCTCGTGTGAGCACTTCCCTGGCGTTGCTCAGCTTGCTGTCCAGCACCGGATCGAATCCACACTTGTCGACCTCCAGCCCTCGCAATGCCTTCTGCACTGACTCCTGAAAAGTACGGCCAATGGCCATTACTTCGCCGACGGACTTCATCTGGGTGGTAATGCGGTCGTTAGCCTCGGGGAATTTCTCGAAGGTAAAGCGTGGAATCTTGGTGACTACGTAATCGATTGTGGGCTCGAAAGAAGCCGGCGTTACGCCACCGGTAATCTCGTTGCGAAGCTCATCGAGCGTAAAGCCGATGGCGAGTTTGGCTGCCACCCGGGCAATCGGAAATCCGGTTGCCTTGGAGGCGAGTGCCGAAGAACGTGACACGCGGGGATTCATTTCAATAATCACCAGGCGGCCGTTATCCGGGTTAATCGCAAACTGCACATTGGAACCGCCGGTCTCTACACCAATCTCCCGAAGCACAGCAATCGCGGCATTACGCAGGATCTGATATTCCTTATCTGTGAGAGTCTGGGCAGGAGCGACGGTAATCGAATCACCGGTGTGCACACCCATGGCGTCGATATTTTCAATCGAGCAGACGATGATACAGTTATCGTTCTTATCACGCACGACCTCTAACTCGAACTCTTTCCAACCGATGAGTGACTCATCGATTAGCAGTTCGGTAGTGGGCGAGAGTTCCAGTCCCCGCGTACAGATTTCGTCAAACTCTTCCTTGTTGTAAGCGATACCGCCGCCGCTACCTCCGAGTGTAAATGACGGCCTGATAATGCAGGGAAAGCCAATCTTCTCCAGCGCCTCGTGAGCCTGATCCAGGTTATGCGCCATGCCATGACGGGGCGTCTCGAGACCAATCGACGTCATTGCGTTGTCGAATAACTCCCGGTCCTCTGCCTTGTCGATAGCCTCGCAGCTGGCGCCGATCAATTCGACGTCGTACTTGTCCAGCACACCATGTCGGTTCAAATCCAGGGTACAATTCAGCGCAGTCTGGCCACCCATGGTGGGCAGAATCACGTTGGGTCTTTCCTTCTCAATTATCTTTTCGACAATCGCCCATTTGACTGGTTCGATATAAGTCGCATCCGCCAAGGCGGGGTCGGTCATGATTGTGGCTGGGTTGGAGTTCACCAGGATCACCCGGTAGCCCTCTTCCTTGAGCGCCTGACAGGCCTGCGCTCCCGAGTAATCGAATTCACAGGCCTGACCAATAATTATCGGACCTGCCCCGAGGATTAGTATGCAGTTTATGTCGCTTCTACGTGGCATGGATTATTAACTACTGGGCGCGGTGGCACTGTTCTGATTAGTGGACTGGTTGTCGGCCAGGGCGTTGTGTCGGGATTCCATCAGTTCCATAAAATGATCGAACAACGAGGCGACATCATGTGGACCGGGACTTGCCTCCGGGTGCCCCTGAAATCCAAAGGCGAGTTTATCGCTGCGTTCGATACCCTGTAAAGAGCCGTCGAAAAGTGACACATGGGTTGCCTTGAGATTATCTGGAAGACTGTCGGCATCGACGGCGAAGCCGTGGTTCTGACTGGTAATCAGGACGCTTCCGTCGCGCAGGTCTTGCACGGGGTGATTAGCGCCATGATGACCCAATTGCATCTTGATGGTGTTGGCCCCACAGGCCAATGCGAGCAGCTGACAACCCAGACAAATTCCGAAAGTGGGAATGCCCTGCTCGAGAATCTCGGTAATCGCTGCAACCGCATAGTCACAGGGTTCCGGATCGCCCGGACCGTTTGATAGAAACACCCCATCCGGTTGCAGCGCCAGTACATCGGTGGCAGTAGTCTCGGCAGGCACTACGGTGACCTCACAACCCCGCGCCACCAGCATGCGTAAGATGTTGCGCTTGACACCGAAATCGTAGGCCACCACTTTGAACCGAGCGGGCGGCGCGGATTGATATCCAACCACAATGTCCCAGACGCTCTCGGTCCAATCGTAGCGCTGGCTGACACTCACCACCCTGGCCAGATCCATTCCTTTCAGTCCGGGAAATTGCTTGGCCAGTTCGACAGCCCTTGCCTCGCCCCCACTTTCGAGTGTCTCGCCGGAAATCAGACAGCCATTCAATGATCCTTTGTCTCTTAGTAATCGAGTCAATCGGCGCGTATCGATTTCGGCGATAGCGACGACATTGCGTTCCTGCAAGAATTCATCGAGAGATTGCTGGTTGCGCCAGCTACTTGCCAGCAAGGGCAAATCTCTAATTACCAATCCGGACGCCCAGACTTTTTCCGATTCGTTATCCTCGGCATTGGTTCCGGTATTGCCTATATGGGGGTAGGTCAGGGTGATGATTTGCTGTGCATAGGAAGGATCGGTGAGAATTTCCTGATAGCCTGTCATCGAAGTGTTAAAAACGACTTCGCCAGTGGAACTCCCTTGTGCCCCTATTGCAGTACCTCTGAAAATACTGCCATCTTCTAACGTCAGTACAGCTGATCCGGCCACTTAATCTCCTAGATTTATCAATAATTGCTAATTCGTCTTGCAGCCAAAAAAAAGCGGAATGAAGACTCGCTTCACTCCGCTTTTACACTTAATTCTTTACAATTCTTTGAGGTCTCAGCATTGGACATACTGAGCGAGTATGTTATAGAAAATGACCGAGTCTTGTCTATGAAGATCTACAGTATATCTTGGATCAATGGGGTCAGGGATCAAACGTCACCGGCTGCATTGATCCCGAGTACTTCCTGCATCGAGTAGATTCCATTGTCCTGTTTAGTGATCCAACTCGCCGCACGCACGGCGCCGTTGGCAAATGTCATGCGACTGCTGGCACGATGGGTTATCTCCACACGCTCACCCAGACCAGCGAAGCTAACCGTGTGATCCCCAACGATGTCACCAGCTCTCACCGTCGCGAAGCCGATAGTCTTACGATCTCTTTCCTCGCCAATGCCCTCTCGGCCGTAAACGGCAACTTCATTCAAGTCTCGACCGAGGGTTTCGGCCACAATCTCTCCCATTTTTAGTGCCGTTCCCGAAGGTGCGTCTTTCTTGTAGCGGTGGTGCGCCTCACTAATTTCGATATCCACGCTATCTCCAAGCACACTAGCCGCCTGCTTTAACAGAGCAAAACAGAGATTCACACCAACACTCATATTGGGCGCAAGCACGATAGCTAGAGAATTACCGGCATCCGCTATGATCTGACGCTGAGAATCAGAAAACCCTGTTGTGCCAATCACCATCGCTTTGCCATGCTGACGGCAGATTTCGAGGTGATTCAGCGTAGCATCGGGAGCGGTAAAATCGATAAGCACATCGAAGTAAGCTGCAGCGGCATCCAGGTCGGAGCCAGTCTCCACACCATTGGCTACGCCCATTGCCAGCAGACCCGCATCGATACCCAGGCAGGGATCATCTGCTTCAACCGTAGCCACGCTCACTTCGATATCTGCCTCTGATCTACTCACTGCCTCAACCAGAGACCTGCCCATGCGTCCAGCTGCTCCGGCTATTGCCACTCTGACCATAGCTCTGTTCCTTTGCTTCAATGCTGCCTGATTAAAAGTTGCGGCAAGTATACAGGGGGAAATCCCTGAGCTGAAAGTTCTGCTAGTGCCTTTTCGATACAGCCGAGTGTCCAGCTCAAGCTGCGGGAAGTCTGCAGGAAGCCGCTGAACAAGTATATGACCACTCTGGCCTACAGCCAATTCTGCTATCAAGACGCACTGGCGCAGTCAGGTGCCGACCTTTCAAGTCAGTGCAACGCCGAGAGCAGGATTGGCTGTAGGCCCCTTCGGGCAGGGCCTATCGAGCATTTGGTCTGTTTTCCTGCACATCTGTCCTTCTTTCTTGGCCCAAGCTGAATAATAATGAGTAACGGCCCGGTCATACACGGTAGTACCAAGCAGCAACGCTACGAGTCACTGGTGGCGACGCTGTATCAGGACGTCTACAGGTATGCCTTCTGGCTCTGCAAGAATAAGCCAATGGCCGAGGATCTGGTACAGGAGACTTTCCTGCGGGCCTGGCGCTCGCTGGACAGCCTGCAGAATGACAAGGCGGTGAAAGCCTGGTTATTCACCATACTGCGCAGGGAGAATGCCCGGCAGTATGAACGCTACCGGCCGGAGCTGGTAGATATAGAGGGGCAGTCCGTCGCCGAGAGTGGCGAGAACGAGCCCGACGCTAGAATGGATCGTGAGCTTCTGCACAATGCAATTAATCGACTCGATAGCGATTATCGAGAGCCCTTGTTACTGCAGGTAATCGGAGGATTTAGCGGTAAAGAGATCGCCGAAATTCTCAACCTGAATAACAACACAGTCATGACCAGACTATTTCGCGCCAGGAGCATATTGAAACAGGAATTTGAACTGGACGCCGATGAACTAGAAGATTAATTCGAATATGAGTTTTCACAGATGGATGAATTAGAATTTCGTAAACGGTTATACGCCAATCCCAATACCCCCGACCAGGAATTGCTGGATGCGGCGCAAAACAACCCTGACTACCAGAAAATTCTTGATGAAACCCAAGAATTAGAAGCCGATGTAAATCAGCTGCTTAGTAGTGTTACGGCTCCCCAGGGACTGAGAGATCAGCTGCTGAATATTCCGACCCAGGCTGAACCGGAAGCTGCAACCACGGTGTTTCCCAACCGGGCCGCTGCCAACTCGAGCTATTTTCAGTATTACGCCATTGCCGCCATTTTATTGTTAGCAGTAGGTGTTACTTTTTCCCTGATGTTCAATTCAGGACCCTCAAGCGCAGAAATCGCGTTCGGGAACGAGGTAATTCAGCACCTCTACGTGGACGAGGTGGAAATCAATGCGATCACAGCTGGAACAGACTCCAGCATTCTGGCCATGCCGGTAATTAATCAGGCCATGGCAGACTCGGGGACCCGGCTGGTCAACGTCGATTTCCTGCAAGGTATTCCCGTGCGCATGGCAAAGCCCTGCCCAGTATTGCCCGCATATCAGAGTGCTCACCTTGTGATCCAGGGCAGCCAGGGCGCGGTGAGCATCATCGTTGTTAACAACAGCCCCGTCAGCCTGGAGTACACTATTCGCGATGATCGCTTCGAAGGTGTAGTGGTGCCGATGGGTGAAGGCAATATGATCCTGCTTGGAGAGTCTGACGAAAACCTGGATCAATACAAAGATTTATTCTCAGAAGGTGTGGATTGGGTGATTTAGTTCACCCAATCCCGTGGGGCTGCTTAATTCCGCTGGGGCTGCTTCATTCGGTAAAGACAGACTCCCGCAGAGAAGTTTTGCTGTGAGCAAACGGAGTATTGCTGTAAGCAAGAGTACCAACTACTTGTTCAGAGCGTCCCTAGAACTGCTCTGCGCTCATTGCCATCATCACAGTGGCGCCCGCGGCTATTTCTTCTACCAGAGATTTCGACCTGGGCAACATCCTGTATAGGAAAAACTCCCCGGTCTTTATCAGACCATCCAGATATTCTCGATCTCCAGAACCAGCTTCCTGAGCCATCAAAGCGGCTGCCAGTATGCGCTGCCACATGAAGCAATACAGCGTCAGTCCCATCAATTCCATATAGGCGTAGGATGCGGCCCCAATTTCATCCGGGGCATCGACAGCATTGCTGATAATCGCCGCTGTTGTATCGACAAGCCGTTGTTTGCTATCGATGAAAATTTCGAGATAGGGCTGCATGGCGGTAACAGATTGTTGTTCATGAATGAATTCATCCATTTGTGCAACCAGCACCTTAAGGAGTTCTCCGTTACCACGTACGGTCTTTCGACCCATTAGATCCAGCGCCTGGATGCCGTTGGCGCCTTCGTATATCTGAGCGATGCGCGCATCCCGCACATTTTGCTCCAGTCCCCACTCCGCTACATATCCGTGCCCGCCAAGCACCTGCTGTCCCAATACACAGGACTCGAAGCCGCGATCCGTGCAATAAGCCTTCTGGACAGGAATTAACAGTGCGACGAGCTGTTCGGCCTGCTTGCGAACATCCGCTTCCTCATGAAAGCGGCCAATGTCTAATTGAAATGCAACATACAGTGACAAGGCACGACCAGCTACGATATTGGCGCGCATGGTCAACAGCATTCTGCGTACATCCGGATGCACCAGAATGGAATCGGCTGCCTTATCAAGCTGCTGTGGTCCGGTCAGTGCCCGGCCCTGCAGGCGTTCCTTGGCGTACTCAGCGGCAATTTGATAGGAGCTTTCTGCCAGGCCATTTCCCTGCAAGCCCATCGATAAACGTTCGTGGTTCATCATGGTGAACATATTGGACAGCCCGTTGTTTAGCTCACCGACCAGGTATCCCTGCGAATCTTCAAAATTCATAACACAAGTCGCTGAAGCCTTGATACCCATCTTTCGCTCGATGGAGCCACATGTCACATTATTAGTTTCACCTGTTAAATTGCCAGCCACATCGACGAGAAGCTTGGGGACAAGAAACAGGGATATTCCCCGCGGACCTGCCTGGGCATCCGGTAGTTTTGCCAACACCAGATGGACGATGTTCTCAGTCAGATCATGCTCTCCGGCTGTGATAAAAATCTTGGTGCCGGATACCCTGTAGCTGCCATCTGCGCTCGGCACTGCCCTGGAGTGAATCATTCCAAGATCGGTGCCAGCATGGGGCTCGGTCAGGCACATGGTACCGGACCAGGTTCCCGCGTAGAGTTTTGGCAAGTAGGTCTGCTTAAGCTGCTCACTGCCGTGTTGATTGAGGGTCAGAGTGACTCCCGTGGGGAGGATCGTATACAGCGCAAACGAGCTGTTAGCTCCAAAATTCATTTCTTCGATCAGGGCCGATAATACCTTCGGCATTCCCTGACCACCAAAATCGACACTGCCGATAAGACCGGACCACCCCCCCACCGCCCAGGCAGCAAAAGCTTGCTTGAATCCAGCGGGAGTGGTGACGACACCGTTCTCCAGCTTACATCCCTGTTGGTCGCCGCTTTGATTGATCGGCGCGACAAGCCCTTCAATCAGTTTGCCAGCCTCCGCCAGAATAGCGGTGATAAGTTCGTCGTTTACCTCATTTGTGTCAGGCATGGTTGCGAACATTTCTTCTGCCCTGAACACATGGCGCAGCAGAAACTTCATGTCCGCAACCGGAGCACGATACGTAGTCATTCTTTGTCCCCCAAAAGCACTTGAGGAGCCGCTGATCAATTCAATGGCTGCCCAAAATTGAAGCGCAATTATATGTGAAGCACCGATTAAGGGGTAAGTGTTTGCTCGTTTCTTAGCAAGTTATTTGCTATGCCCTATGCTTTTCATCGATGAGCGCGAAATGGTCTGTATCACGACGTGTCCTATTCACCTCTATTCACCTCTATTCACCTCTATTTATCTCTATTTGTCTCTATTTATCCCGTGGAATCGATTGACCCCCTATGAACATTGCAAAGTTTGCTAGTGAGTTGAATTCATCATGGATAACCACGATTCTGCCAACGGTGTGCATGGTGTGTGGTAGAACCTGCCGGCGTGAGCACAGCCTCTGTTATCCCTGTGAACTGGATCTCCCGAGAATGGGCCAATGTTGTAATGGCTGCGGGTTGGAATACCCACCGACTGCATTGCTGGCAAATTCCTGTGGCGAATGCCTATTGAACCCACGCCCCTTCTCCAGTTGCCGAAGCCTGTTTCGCTATCAGCCACCGATAAACAGATTATTGGCCGGATTTAAGTTTCACTGCAGGTTCGACGTGGGATGTGCCTTATCGGTGCTCTTGGCTGAGCACCTGCAACAAATCATCAGGGGGTAGATAAACCGGACTACCTGCTGCCCGTACCCTTACACAAAAACGGACTACGCAAGAGAGGATTCAACCAGGCTCTGGAAATAAGCAGGGTTTTATCTAAGCACTGTGATATTCCTATCGCCTATGATGCTGTCAGGAAAACCAGGGACACAACTGCTCAGACCGAAATGGGCTCCGCCAGAGCCAGAAAAAGCAATCTCAAGCGGGCATTTTCGGTGGTGGATGACTCTTCATTAAAAAGTGTGAAATCCATCGCAATTGTCGATGACGTGGTGACCACCATGGCCACCGTGACGGCCCTAAGTCATCTCCTGCAAAGCCACGGAATCCGCCGGATTTCGGTGTGGTGCCTGGCTCGTGCATGCCGTTAAATGGCGGCCTGGCCTGGGTTTTAAGGAATGGAAATGTGTGATCTGGCACACAGCGAAGTGCCCGGGGATGCCTATAATTTAAACCATAGCATTTCGTTACTATTGCATTTTGGTTTTAGTCTAAGGGACTAGACGCAGTATTTAGAGCGGACCTTCAACCCCGGAATATTCGGGTTTTTTTTGCCCAGAAGAAAACGGCAGCTCAGCAGAGCAACCTGGGTGATGCAGGTACATAGTTTGATTGTTAGGGAACCCTAAAACTGGTATTTGATAGAGCCGTAGGCAACACGTCCATTCTGATCCAAGATTCGAGTGGTGGAATTCAGAATCTGATTGGTCTGCTCATTGAAGATATTGCGGATTCCAAAGGAAATGATCGCTCTATCATTGGAACCGGTCTTGACGCTGTAACCGTATTGAAGATCAACGGTAGTAATGTCATCAACCAGCGCGTTGATTTCTTCCAAGTCCAGCTCAGAGATATCCTTAAAGGAATCAAAATAGTTCGTTATGGCGCTGGCGGTGTGATTTCCAAACTGCCAGCTCAGCATGAGGCTACTTTGCAGCTCCGGGCTGATTACCCGTTCCCCCATATTGCCCAGTTCGGTATTTACTAATTCCAACAAGCTGCCAGTATTTTCGAATTCCTGGACATAGGTTGTCTTGGTGGAGAGCGTAAATTGGCCGAAGCGATTTGTCTCCCACACGTAAGAGGCGCCAAGATCGAAGCCATTGGATTCCACGTTGGAGCCCAACAATGGATTATCCAGATTGAACTCATTGATTGCGGAGTCTTCGATATAGAGCTGTGAAAGGCCGTTCTGCCAACCATTGGAAATATTGTCAGAAGGTGAATCCTTTATCTGTCGCTGCCAGGCGTCGGCCCGCAAATTCAATCCGCCAATCGGTGTAATCTGAACACCGAGGTTGAAATTCAAGGCGTCTTGCACCATCCCACCTTGAAAATCTTTCGCCTCCACATTGCGTGCAATGCTGAATAGCGGAGAGTTTTCATTGAGTACTGAATTCGGTGCAATTCGGAAATTGGCGAGAACGTCTGTATCGCTGGAGTTTACTTCCTGGGCGCTGGCCACGCCTGCCAATAAGCTTGCGGTAACAAGCATGTTGGCGATGACGAGCCGACTCATGCTAATAAGCTGGCAAAGTGCAATTTGTGGAAGTGCTCTCTTCATCGTCTCTGGCTTCTTGATAGCTGGTGGTCCTGGCCTTGTTAAGCTTCCTGCTAACAGCTGATTTTTCTCATTATCGTGCGGGGCGCATAGCCACCAAACACCCCCCCGAGCTTACCACTAACATCGACCAATTTACATATTTCGTTGACCATCTTTGAATAGAAATGACCTTCTTAAACCAGCGCTTACTGCACCTCTCGAAATGCTGACAGCTCTTACGAAAACTCTAACATTTATCAATTATATCAATGTGTTAGATTCTGCTTTCAAGTATCCAGCAACGCCACCGCCGGTGCGGTGGGAAGCTGACTGAGCAGCGCCTGCACTGTCACAGTCTGGCCGGGCAGCACCAGGTCTGGAGCCAGTTCGGCTATAGGTTGAAGCACGAAGCGGCGTTGATGAGCCCGCGGATGGGGAATCTCGAGCCCGGCCTCGCTGCTTATCCGTAGGCCAAAGCAGATCAGATCCAGGTCGAGAATGCGGGCAGCATTAGGCGTCTTGCCTCGATAACGGCCGAACCTGGCCTCAATCTGATGTAGTTGCTGGAGCAATTCCTCTGGCGAATACTGTGGACTTACAGAAATCGCGGCAGCGGCGTTGATGAAGTTCGGGCTACCAGGTTCACAATCTACCGGCTCAGTCTCGTAGAGCGAGGAGACTATCGGTGAATGGAAACTCAGAGCCGCCAGTTCGATACCTGCCAATCCGATGACTTCCTGTGGAGAGCCCAGTGTCGATTTTAGGTTAGACCCCAGGCTGATTATGGCCGTTAAGGAACCCTGCTCCTCAAGAATGATAGGGGGCTGATAGTTCATGTACCGCTGCAACAAAGGCCGTGACATGGTCTGGATTGACTTCCGGTGTTATGCCGTGACCGAGATTAAAAACGTGCCCATTGCCAGCCCCGAAGCTGGACAGGATAGCTCCGACTTCTTTCCGAATAGCCTGAGGTGACGCATACAATATTGAAGGATCCATATTTCCCTGGAGAGCCACACTGTTACCGATTCGATTGCGAGCTTCGCCAATATCGACGATCCAATCCAGCCCTACTGCCTGACAACCGGTCGCAACGATCGACTCCAGCCATTGACCCCCGTTCTTGGTAAAGACAATAACCGGAATCTTACGACCTTCGTGCTCCTTGATCAGCTTGGCTACGATGCTCTGCATATAAGCCAGGGAAAAGCTTTGGTAGCTAGCGGTTGTGAGAATGCCACCCCAGGTATCAAAAATCTGCACCGCCTGGGCACCGGCCTCGATTTGTGCATTAAGATAGTCAGTAACTGCAGCAGCCAGCTTCTGTAGCAACAGATGCATCGCCTCCGGCTGGTCATACAGGAACTGTTTGGCGATCCTGAAATCTTTGCTACTACCACCCTCGATCATGTAGGTCGCCAGTGTCCATGGGCTACCCGAGAAGCCAATAAGTGGCACCGCACCGTTGAGTTCGCGGCGTATGAGTGAAACAGCATCAGTCACATAACTCAGCTCGCTGGCTACCGAAATATCGGGAAGCTGCTCTACATCCGCCGCCGTCCTTATGAGCTTGCGAAACTTGGGACCCTCGCCTTCGGAGAAGTACAGGCCCTGGCCGAAGGCATCGGGAATGGTCAGTATGTCTGAAAATAGAATGGCCGCATCGAACGGATAGCGGCGCAACGGTTGCAGAGTGACCTCACAGGCTAGCTCAGGAGTTTTGCACAGGGTAAGAAAATCTCCGGCCTGTTTACGCGTGGCTCGGTACTCAGGCAGGTAACGTCCTGCCTGTCGCATCATCCATACGGGTGTGACATCGACGGGTTCTCTTAGTAAGGCCCGCAAAAATCGGTCATTCTTAAGCATCACTACGGCATATCCTCCTGGTTGAGTCCGGTGCATTCAAAGACCGATACAAGGGTTGAGTGTTCTCGATTACTCAGCGATTGATCCTGCATCTGACGAACCGCTTCAGAGCTGGAACCCGTTGAGAGATTTAACAGGACTGAACAGTAAAATGGACCTGAGCAGCAAAAAGCGGCTCCATTTTACTAGGGACCCTAACACAATGGCTAATTGCTGGCGTGTAGTCGCCGGATATCGGATTGAATATCGCCCAATGTTCTAATCCACGGTTGCAGGGTTCGCAAGGATTGCGGAAGGTCATCAATCGCCTCCACGGCTGCGTTGCGCTCCTCGAAATTGCCGAGTACGACAACAAACCAGGGGCGATCCTGGAAGCGGGTTTCAAAATATCCCGAGTTATCGAAGTCTGCTTCATACTGTACAAATTCCTGGACGCTGCTTTCCGAACGTGAGCCCATGACCTGTACCGTAAAGTTGTCAGAAGGAGAACTCAGCAGGGCTTGTTCAAAGGCGGAGATGTCGGGTTCTACCGGCACAGATGCAACGGGTGTTTCTGCTACTACCGCCAGTGCAGGTTCACTGACAAGCGGAGGATTCGTTTCCGATTGTGGTGCTCGTGGACTGCTGGTTTCCCGAACAGCGCCGAGCAGTTCTACTTCGGCAGCAGCTACTACCGGTTCCGGACTTTGGTTTTCGCTGCTGGCGACCACCACTGGAATGTCAACTGGTTGGTTTGACTGAACCGCTGCAACAACCACTGCACTGTCATCGACCGTGGTTTCGATGGACACTGGAATTTGTATTCGATCACTGCCCTGCTTAACCTCACTTGATGCGACCGGCATTTCATCTTCAATTACGGAATCCTGGAAGATGATTACCGCTGCCAGCAGGACCAGCAAAACAACGGCAACGGCCCAATATTGGACGCCGGAATTCGTCAGAGTAAGTGTTGCAACATCGCCTGTTGAAGCTACGGATTCCTGATCTAACTCATCCGCTATCAACGCATTTATAGCGCCAGGTACTCCATTCGATGAGTTGCTTAGTTCTCCCAGTCGCCCGCCAGCAACCGGGATAGGCTTGCTGTATCCTGCGTTGGCCAGCTTGAAGCGAAGGTAGTCGACGATGTCATCGCTACCTAGATTATCCAGCTCAAATTCAGCGACTCGGTCATACAACTCATCCGACAATGTGTTTGCCAGCAAACTGCCGAGTTGACTCTCACCCAACAGCAAGACTTTGATGTTGCTATTAGTGAGTAGATCGCTAATTTCTTCGAATACATCGCTGCCGAGTTCATGAGCATCGTCGACCACCACTATCAGCGATTTCGCTTCCAGTAACAGCTGATCGGCCAACTGCCGCACAGTGCTGCCAGGCTCCTGTGTATTCTCCGGGCCTGAGTTTAGAGACAGCTGCTGCACTTTCTCCAAAAACTGAGTCCGATTCATAAATAGCGTGGCTGTCACCAAGGTGCACACTGCTTCGTCACCGAAACGCTCACAGCACCAATTCGCCAGAGTAGTTTTACCGGCACCCAGGCATCCCTGCACGGTTACCATGGAACTGCTATAGCAGAGATGCTTGAGGACTCGATCCAGCAGCTCTTGCCGATTACCTCCAGCAAAGAAATCGTGGCTATTGGCGCCCGGCTCGAAGGGGTCGAAGGGGTCGAAGGCGAGTTGCAATTTTTTAGTATAGTTATTCAAGAGCTTCTATGGTCCAGAACAAAGCTGTTGTCCAGCGGTCAATGTTGAGCGCAGTAGAGCGGGATCGACATCTGCTTCAATCACAGCCTCGCCAATTGCCTTAAGTAGAATAAAGCGAATTTTACCGAGTTCTGCTTTCTTGTCCGAGGACATCAAATCGAGATACTGCTCTACCGTTATATCGGCAGGTGGCACCACTGGCATACCATATTTATCTTCCAGGGCGTCGCGAATCCGCTGACTACTTGCCCCATCCAGCCAGCCCAGGCGGTGGGATAAATCGGCAGCCATAACCATACCCATCGCCACGGTTTCCCCGTGCAACCAGGTTCCATAGCCTGCTGCGGTCTCTATGGCATGGCCGAAGGTATGCCCCAGGTTGAGTAGCGCCCGTATTCCCGACTCCTTCTCATCCTGTGCCACGATGTCGGCTTTCATCTCGCAACAGACTTTAATGGCCTGAACCAGGCAGGCTTCATCTAAGGCCAGGATTGCCTGGCAGTTATCGATTAGCCAGTTGAAAAAATCGGCATTTTGTATGAGTCCATACTTGAGTACTTCCGCCACGCCAGCCCTAATTTCTCGCGGCGGTAAGCTGGCCAGTACGCTCGTGTCTGCCACTACGCAACGCGGCTGATAGAAGGTGCCAATCATGTTCTTAGCGGCGGGATGATTTACGCCAGTCTTCCCACCCACCGAGGAATCCACCTGCGCCAACAGGGTTGTCGGACACTGGATGAAATGAATGCCACGCTGGTATGTAGCAGCCGCGAAACCGGCAATATCACCGACTACGCCGCCGCCCAGAGCCAGTAATGTGGTCTGACGGTCATACTTGCCCTCAATGAGGTAATCATAAATGTGGCTTATCGCATCAAGGTTCTTATGCTTTTCACCGTCCGGCAAGATTACCTCTCCAGCATATTGTGAACCCAACAGAGGCTTCACCCGCTGCAGATAAAGAGGAGCGACAACATCGTTGGTAATGACGACCAGTTTGCCCTTGCCGAGAAAGGGTTCCAGCAACGACACATCCTCCAGCAAGTTAGAGCCGATGAAGATGGGATAGCTACGATCGTCCAGATTTACATCTACTGTCTGCATAGTGACTATTTCTATTGTGCTTGTCTGTCGGGCAACGGGAGACCCTAGCCGTCCAGAATCTGCAGCCGTTGACTAATGTCCTGACTTACGGATCTGGAATTGCGTCGATTAGTGTCGATCACGATATCGGCAACTTCCCGATAGAGTGGATCACGAATCTTCATGAGTTCCCGAATCTTCTGTTCCGGATCGGGAGTTTGTAAAAGTGGTCGATTCTTGTCCCGTCTGGTTCGTTCTACCTGCTGTCTTATCGATGCACGCAAATAGACAACAACACCGCGCTCTTTCATGCACTGCCGATTCTCCTCTGCCAGTACCGCACCGCCACCGGTTGCGAGCACAATCTTGGTTTGCTCGCTGAGTTGATCGATCATGCGAGATTCCCGAACCCTGAATCCGGCCTCGCCTTCCACATCAAAAATCCACGAGATATCGGCACTAGTGGATGCTTCAATTTCGCGGTCCGAGTCGTAGAAGTCGAGCTCGAGAAGCTCTGCCAATGCACGGCCGATGGTAGTCTTGCCCACTCCCATGGGACCAACCAGAAAAACATTACCACTAGTGTGCTTGCCGTGCATATCTGTACTCAATAAACTGCCTGCGCTTTGAGACGCTGACTGTTAAATTGCATCCAAAAGTGACCCACCTTTTGCACTGAAAACTGACCCACCTAATCAAGTCAGATTATGGTTCATTTCTTCATTTTTTGCCTGGTTTTTTCTCCTTATTGCTGGTTGAGTTTTTAAAGCGATAACTGTCATTCCCGGTTTCAATGATATGGCAGTGATGAGTCAGTCTATCAAGCAGCGCCGTCGTCATCTTTTCATCACCAAAGACATGGGGCCATTCAACAAAGCTCAGATTGGTGGTGATGATAATGCTAGTGCGTTCATACAGCTTGCTGAGAAGATGGAACAACAGGGCCCCTCCTGCCTGACTAAAGGGGAGATAACCCAGTTCATCCAGAATCACCAGGTCCGTGTGTATCAACCGGTTGGCCATACGTCCCTGCTTGCCGATTTGTTTTTCCTGTTCCAGCAGGTTAACCAGTTCAATGGTCGACAAGAAACGAATGCGTTTATGATGGTGTTGGATAGCTTGTACTGCGATGGCGGTGGCCAGGTGAGTTTTACCGGTACCGGGGCCGCCGACAAAAACAACATTCTGGGCTTCTTCCATAAATTCGCAGTGATGCAGTGAAGTAATCAGCGTTTCGTCTGCTTCGCTTTGCGTAAAGTCAAAGCCCGATAGATCCCGGTATGCAGGGAAGCGTGCCACCTTCATTTGATACTGGATAGAGCGCACTTCTCGTTCAGCAACTTCGGCTTTGAGTAATTGCTGTAATATGGACTCTGCTTTACTGTACGCAGGTGATGCCTGCTCAGACAGTTCTGCAATGCTTTGCGCCATACCATGGAGTTTTAATGACTTCATCGTTGCGATCGTGGCATCAACAGACATGGCGTTTCCCCCGCAAGTGATCATAGCGGCCAGTATTAGCTTTGGGTTCCTTTACCAGTGTGAGTTCAAGGCGGGGCTTGAGCAATGCCGGTCTTGGCTTATCCAGCAAGCGGTTAAGGCAGTTAATGACGTGCTGCTTAGAAGGGCTGCCATTAGTCAGTGCCGTGACAATTGCCTGCTCTACCTGATGTTCATCATGTTGCAGCACCAGTGCCAGTACATCGACCATGTCCCGGTCCCCACCAGGGTGCTTGAGTAATTGCTTTTGCAGTTTACGGAAGCTCTCAGGTA
>PBYU01000101.1 GCA_002730035.1 Gammaproteobacteria bacterium
AGATGGTTATCAGCTGGATGTTCTAAACGACTGGATGCAAAGGATTGAAGGTTGATTAAACTCCTTCACCACTTGCTCCAAAGACTGGGAAATTTCCTAAGTCTTTCAAGTGGTTAGCTCAAGATTATGGCACGCCCGGAGAGATTCGAACTCCCGACCAACTGGTTCGAAGCCAGTTACTCTATCCAGCTGAGCTACGGGCGCGTGGACTGCGGATTATATACACATAACCCGAATGGGTCACTGTATAGTACTATGCCCCCGATGAAAGCTTTCGCGGCCATGCTATCTGTCTTCCTGCTCCCTGCCCTATTCGGCCTGGAGTCATTAACAGCCCAAGTTTCAAGCTCAGTCGACCAGTACATACTCAGAGAAATGGCCACTAAAAGTATTCCTGGTCTCTCACTGGCCATCATCGAAAATGGCGAAACAATCCTGCGCAGCTATGGCATCAGAAAAACCGGGAGTCTCGAATCAGTCGACAATAACACCGTGTTCGAGGCTGCCTCCCTGAGCAAACCCGTATTCGCCTTGTTGGTTCTGGAACTGGCAGACGAAGGGCTGATCGATCTCGATAGACCAATTCAAGAGTATGTTGATGCTGACAGCCAATATGGTTCCAATTTCTTCGAGGACGAATCCCATCGACTGATTACACCGCGCATCGTGCTGAGTCATACCTCCGGCCTGCCGAATGGCGGTGCTACGCCTGGAAGAATTTTTTTTACGCCGGGTAGTGAATTTGCCTACTCAGGTACCGGATTTCGTTACCTGGCGGCGGCGGTGGAAGCGGTTACCCGGCACTCGCTGGATGAATTGCTGAATGAGTACATCTTTACGCCGCTGGAGATGTACAACTCGAGTTTTACCTGGCGGGAAGCGTTCGCTGATAGTGTGGCGTGGGGTCATGATGCCGATGGCGAAGTGTCGCGGGAGATATAGCATCTCGAACAAGCTTTCCCGGAAGGTGGCCTCTTAACTACAATCGTTGACTATCCTAAGTTTCTGCAACACCTGCTCACGCGGTACGCAGCCGGCGATCCTGTAATCGAAGGCATGCTCAATCCGATCGTGGTTGCCAGGGACCTTGAGCAACAGGGGCTAATGCAATGGGGCCTAGGTTGGGGACTCGAGCGGGCGGGATTCGGGCCGAGAATTTGGCACACCGGGAGTAACGGTGTATTCAAGAGTTTCGTCATTGTCGATCTACAGGCGACATCAGCCGTGCTATTTTTTGCTAATGCCGAAAACGGCTTGGAAATCATTCCAGGCTTGCTGGAAAACACCATAGGCGCTTCAACCCTTAGTGGTCTTTATCAAGCCACGATCAGTGGCTCAATGAAACGCTGAAAGCCTCAGCGGTTGGAGCGGATTTCATGAATGAGGAAACTTCCGCTAGTTAAAGATATCCAGAATGCGGGAGTATTTGATTATAAACTGCTGAGCATTTCGGCGCGGCGCACCCAGCCCACTTTCATCCACCTCGTTGTAAACCAGATACAGACCAGAATTGGCTGACTGCAACCAGGTGAAACGCAGATTGGTAGCGATGATGTCATCGCGTTTGTTGTACTGCACCAGGGTCTGAATTGAAATTCTTGGAGTAAATGAATAGGACAACCTTAAACGTGCCAGGTCTACCTCAAAGTCACCACCCGGAACAGGAAGATCTATGTCGCTGTGGTTCCAGGACAATTGGGTGCTGAGTTTCTCGCCGGTGCGATAACGCAGTGTGGGAGACAGGCTTACCCTGTCTCCACCAAAGAAGCCCCCGATAGTGCTACGTATACTGAAGCTTAAAGCACCACCCTCGTCAGTCTGAAATACCAGCTGCGCCTCTTCATGCTCATAGTCGCCAATCGGCACGGTCACACCATCAACGATGTCGAACGCTTCCCTGACCCCTTCCTGGGTGAAATTCACGCCGGTGTGAATTTCCGTGCCACTCTCCCATTCCCAGTGGTTGTCCACATGCAGGTAGCTCGTTTCCTGGAATCCGTCGAAGTCCCAATAGCCACGATAGTTGATGTGTGGCCGCAGTTCATGCAATCCCCACAGGTTTTCAGGCCGAATCATCCGCCGGATTCCAGCCTCGTACTTGCGAAATCCCCGGCGTTGTAGGAAACCCACCTCTGGATTGAAGTTCTCGCCCACCTGTGAATAGCCGGCACTCAGGTCCCACTCCGTTGATGAGTAAGCTGCTCGCACACCACCGGCGCTATCACGACTATCAATGTCGGGCGTGTCGGTTTGTGCTGCCCAACCGGTGATCAGGGTCTCATCACCAATGCCCCAGCGTCCATCCACGGCAAATGTTCGGTTGTAATCCTTACTTTTGTTATTGAGTACCGATCCATCGCCGTCTCTTTCTACATACATGAAGCCGACCGAGGAACGATTGGGCAGATCCTGGCTCACTCGGGCGACAGAGAAATCATTCTGTGAGGCGATCCCGTCGATGGATTCGGTGCGCATCTGCAAAAATCCAACGTTGGTGTTGTTGCCAACCTTTCCGGTCAGTCGGGCGCCGCCGTCGATCGGTAATTGTGCCCCGCCGGCGCCAACTCCAATTCGGCGACTGAAAAACAGCTCCACTTCGCGCGGATTACCGATCGCAAACTGGCCGGCATTCTCCAGAAAAAAGGGCCGTTTCTCCGGGAAGAACAAACTGAATCGGTCCAGGTTGACTTGCAGGGTATCCACTTCCACCTGGGCAAAGTCTGTATTGTAAGTCAGGTCCAGTGTAAGCGAGGGCGTGACGGAGTATTTCATGTCGAAACCATACTCCTCGTTGTTCTCGGTACCTGAAGTAATACTGCCACCCCGGTCGGACGAACTCAGCGCATAGGGAGTGAACTGAAGGTTGCGTTGATCGGGAACACGAATAGCTTCGAGATAGCCCGCTTCGGAAACGCGATTGATGTTGTACTGGCGATCCAGTGGCGCCCAGTAGGCAATTTCGTTATTGCGACGAATATTGCGCTGAAAATTGATACCCCAGGTCTGTATTTCATCAGAACCGAAACGCAGCGCACTGAATGGAATTTCCATTTCAGCACTCCAGCCCATTTCAGATATCTTCGCATTAACTGTCCAGGTGGTGTCCCAGTTCAGGTTAAAACCAGAGCCACCGCCACGAAATACTCCTGCCCCTTCGTTGGTGACCTGGGCATCGTACTCCACACCAGCAGGATTGGTTCCGAAAACGAAACCGTTCTGGCGGTCCATCAGGCCATCGATAATTACCTGGAAACTGTCGGTATCACTAAGAGAAGAATCACGGCGGCTGTCTGCCACGATGATGCCATCGGGGTTATCGTCATAGGCCATGACGCCGATATAGAGAGCTTCATCCGTGTAGCCAATGAATACTTCAGTACGCTGGGTGGCCCGCTGGCCTTCATCAGGCCGTACCTGCCAGAAGCCACTGGTGGGAGGAACCTGCGCCCAGGCGCCGTCGGCGATCACCTCGCCATCGATACTGGGAAGTGTGGACAGGGGAAACGCGGTGGTCGTAGGTGTCACAACCCTGGATTCCAGCTGTTGGGCGTAGCAAGGCACTGCAAGCACGGCTAATAATGCCAGAAGTGACAACTTCGCGGGGCTAAACACCTTTACTACACTGCTTCCCATCAACGCTTCTTCTAGTAACTGGGCTTCAGACAAAATCAGCCGCGTACAGTAGTGGAAGCAGTGAATATTATCAAATACTTAGCAGGATACCCGGTGGAACAGATGTGATTGTTTGTAACGGTGGCCTGTAGCGCAGAGGCGGCTACCGTAGCGCCGCCCGTCTGCTTACTTCTTACTTTTTTGCCGATTCGGAAGCGGATGCGTGACCTAACGCTTTACAGCGATCGATTGCATCTCGAAACTCGCGCCGAATAGTAGCGTGCCAGAACCAAGAAATGCCCGGGCGGGGAACTCCTGGGTGAAGTAACTACGATACACGTTGTTGAAGGCGTCGTAATCGGCTACGTCGGCACAAAATATCTGCACATAGACCAGGTCATCCATGGTCATGCCAGCCTCTTCCAGGGTAGCTTTGATGGAATCGAGCAACACCCGTGCTTCCTCGGCTGGATCATCCGGCACCTGGCCATTGACCAGGCCCAGCATGCCGGAGATGTAAAGCGTGTTACCAGTCAGCACTGCCCCGCTAAAGGGCAATACATCAGGCTCAGAAGCATGGCGTGGATTAATGTAGGACCTGTCTTGCGCCAGCACTGTGTTAGACACAAACACGATACATAGGAGACAGCTTGATAGCAGGAGTTTGATTGGATTCATTGGGAGTTTCTCTCGGTTGCAGGAGACAGCGCTATTCTTACGCATTATTCAACACAATAAAACCAAATAGTTCTTAGTTCTGATAGAACCGGGAATTGATAAAGTTGTAGTCGGTTGCCGCCGCAAACAGGTGGCAGTCGCGACAGAAGGCAGCGAGTCCGGAATCACCTGTGCCGCGCGCACCGTCTGGTCGCACGTATTCCCAACCACCGGTCTCCGGTGACTGTGCGGCTGCCAGCTTAATCATAACAGTTAATTCGGCATTTCTACGAGCCAGTAGAGCAGCTTCATTATTGAAGCTTTCTTTTAGCAGAATAGTCCCTTGAGGATAAGGAAATCCTTGAGTGCCGCGATTCACTGCTTCACCCACGGAATTAACAAAGATCTGCCGGTATGCGTTGATACCATCGTGCACATTAGTAAGAAATCCGGTAGGGTCTCCTGTGGCTGGTTCCGGTGTCACCTGGTACCAGGACAGATAATTGTCCCAGGCACTGTCGGGGGGCCCAATGGCGGTGAGGTTGACATACAGGCGGTAAGAGTAATGAGCAGGCTGGCTGCTGAAATAAATTTGAGTTTCATGTGTTGTCCTTTCCTCTGTTCTCTTTCGGTAATGACTGTAGAGACCCGTTTTTCTCAATTCTATTTCAGCGGCAATGGTGGATTCGAACAGCGACACTGATAATTTGACAAGCTAATTTCGCAATTCAGAGCCTGGTGTTTTAACAAACGCAATTAAGTTGCTAAATTGTTAGTATCCCTTTTGCTCTTGCATTGAATACTGTATTTATATACAGTATATCGCCTTAAAGCATTAACGCCTCGAGCATCAGAAATGACGGAAGGCTTGATAGGCTCACGACAAAAGAACACAAAACACTATGAATTCACGCTGCTGGTGGCCAGGGAACGACCCGGTCTATATTGCCTATCATGACGAGGAATGGGGGGTCCCGGTACGGGACGATCGCCTGCTGTTCGAATTTCTCTGTCTGGAAGGACAGCAGGCCGGTCTTAGCTGGATTACCGTACTCAAGAAACGCGATCACTACCGCAAGTGTTTCAATAACTTCGATATAGCACGAGCGGCGCAATTAACTGACACGGGCATCGAGAAATTGCTGCAGGATTCCGGCCTGATCAGAAACCGGCTGAAGCTCTATTCGATACGCAGCAATGCCCAGGCATTTCAAAAGGCACAAGAAGAATTCGGCAGCTTCGAAACCTACATATGGTCTTTCGTCAATGGTTCAACCATCGACGGCAAGCGTAAGAAACCGAATGGTGTCCCGGCCACGACTGCCGAAAGCGACGCCATGTCCAAAGACCTGAAGAAACGAGGATTCAAATTTGTTGGCAGCACAATCTGCTACGCCTTCATGCAGGCTGCAGGCCTGGTCAATGACCATACGGGTAATTGTTTTCGCTACCGCGAATTGAAAAACTGAGTTAACAAAACATTCTTACTAAGCCTGGAGGGGAACAATCATGATTGGATATGTAACACTGGGAACGAATGACATAGAGAAAGCAGCCGCATTCTACGATGCCCTGCTCGGTGAATTAGGTGCCACTCGAGTCATGGAAATGGAAACCTTTATCGCTTGGGCAACGGATCCGAACCAGCCGGCACTGTCGGTGACGAAACCAAACGATGGCAATGCAGCGACGGTAGGTAACGGCGTCATGGTGGCTCTGATCGTCGATAGCAATGACAAGGTCGATGCGATTTACGCTAAAGCCATTGAACTGGGAGCGACCGATGAAGGTCCGGCTGGCCCACGGGGAGATACAGGCTTTTATGCAGGGTATTTTCGAGATCTGGATGGGAACAAACTTAATGTATTCTGTATGACGCCTCAGTCATAGACTTGTCGGGTCAGAGTAAATTGATCCTTGCTGGACAGCAATCAACTAATCCAGAAGATTGATCATTTTACTCTGACCCCACTTCTCTATCGTCGAAACTATTGACTGCCTATTTTACGTTCCAGGTCGTAGCTGCGATCGGTAACGATGCTCTCTAACACAACTATTCGTTCTTTCAGCTCGGCTATTTGTTTTTCCAGGTCATCTGTTGAATTTTCATGCAGCTCTTTCTTGAGTTCACCGAGTTGAGCATTGGTAGTTCGCTTATTCTTAAAGTACTCGCTAATAAACACCACCAAAATCACAGGTGCCATAACGGCCATCATGATGAAGAATATCTGTAAGGCTGCTTGCATAATAATCTCCTCTGTTTTTTGCGCTATTCCCTAAAAATCACTAAAAATCAAAAGGGTCAGGGACACTTGATCCAATGACAGGGCGCACTGTTCTGATAGCTTATCAGATCAAATGCCCCTGATCCCTTTGATTTAAGGTAGTACAGTAATACAGCAAGATTCGGACCATTGACATTGTTCAATGTTTTCAATGACTTAAAAAACCTCCGAAAGTGGTAATGGCTAGAAAATACTAATTGTTAGCCATTTATACAAAACCGAATCGCCGCGCAATAAAAAACCCGGTCACCGCTAAGTGATCGGGTTTTGTACTAAATTAAATCGTTGTGTTACTTGCCCTGAACGACTTCGTTCTCGAGCACACCGACTCCCTCTATTTCTACTTCGTAGGTATCGCCTGGAACCATGGCGCGGGTGCTACCCATAGTGCCTGACCAAATCATATCGCCGGGCTCCAAAGTAAAAAAAGAAGAGATATAGCTCACCATTTCTTCCATGCCGAAGATCAGGTCATTGCTGTTCTGTCCCTGCACAACCTCGCCATTGTGACGACCGGTGATCTGCAGGTTTTTGTAATCCAGACCTCTAACCAATGCGGGGCCGACGGCATTGAAACCACGTGAACCTTTCGCCCGTACCCACTGAATATCACCGCCCTGCCAGGCACGCTCACTCACGTCATTGCCAGCAGTGACGCCGAAGATGTATTCATGAGCGTCTGCTACTGCAACATTCTCGGCACGCTTGCCGATGACTATCGCCATTTCCGCCTCATAATGCAGGTTCTGGGATTCAGCGGGCCGTACGATTGGGTCTTCCGGTCCCACGATTGAACTGGCGGGAACGATGAACAATCCGGGGTATTCGGCAGGGTCACCTGTGATATGACTGCGGAAGTTAAATGCTGTCATGAATACCAGCGTAGGATCGACTGGCGCTTCGAGTCTCACATCGGACATATCGAACTTGGTTCCGGTGTGTTCCATAGTGTCATAGGGCGCGCCGGCCAACTGAAATACTTCGTCGCCATGCACCATGCCCCAGGATATGTCACCACCGCCCTGTGAATACCGGACAAACCGTTCCGGTTCCTGCGCAACCGCCAGCAAACTGGATAGTGCCAATGCCAGAGCTACTGATAAAGTCATTAATCGCTTCATTGCTAATCTCCCACTGAAGTCTTGATTTCTTGCAAGCTGTGTAGATGAGCAGCCGATGCTACGCTGCTTACTGGGAAGGGTCAACTGGCCTGAGGCCATGAAATCCGGGCTATTCGTCTACGTGATGTTGCCGTTGCAATTGGGCGTAGGCGATAGAATTCATCTCGTTAGCACGATTTTCGAAGACAATTTTGTGGAGCGTATCGGCGATGATTTCCTGAAAATCATCGGCATGCAGGTAAGCGGCTACGTTGCCATCGGTTGGGTCCAGCGCAATTTGTTTCAAGTCCTGACGATGATCTTCCGTGATGATGATGAAGGGAGTCGGGTTACGAAACGGGCTACGACCTTCCTCGCTACGCACCTGGAACAGAAACTGATCGCGTGGTTTCTTATAGTGGTTCCAGCCGGTAATCAGGCAGGCAAGTTTGTTAGTGATCAAGCCGAAGCCACGATTGTATTGCTGCATGGCCTCCACAGCATTCGTTTCATTGTAGGTATTAATCGCCGTGTACAGACCCGTATGACCAATAAGCGCCGCGCACTCATCGACCACTGCGTTGTCTAGATCATATAGCAGGACTACAGGTTTCAGGCACATGGATTAATGAAGCAACCTCTAATCAATTGGAACGAAAGAAGACGTTGGCGGAAATGTCATCACGAGTAGTGCGAGTCTCGTTCGCCGGCACCGCCACATCTTCATAGCCGAAGCTTATCCCGAATAAAATCTTTGTGCCATCCTGAATATCGAAGGCTTCTCTGACCAGGTCAGGATAGTTGCGCATGGTTCCCATCGGGCAGCTGTGCAGGCCGAAGGCAACCATGGTTAGCATCAGGGTCTGTGCCCACATGCCCACATCGAGAGCCACAGGCACGCCGAACTTGGGATCCATCCCGATAAAGGCGATATAGGGTGCATCGAAGTACTCGAAATTTCTCAGTGATGCGCGCATTCTGCCTTCCTTGTCACCGCGCCCTATGCCCATTTTTGTATACAACGCTACCGCGCATTCAACTTGTTTGACGCGGTACTCATTCTCAAAATCCGATTGATACTCATAATCTGGATTGGATTTTACTCCAGTGGTGACGTTTTCGACCATTTGCTTTTTCAAGCGTTCTTTAAGTTCACCAGAGGCGATATACGCTTTCCAGGGCTGCACATTGCAATTGGACGGTGCCTGTTGCGCAATCTCGAAGAGTCGATTCAGTACATCCTCTGGTACTTCCTTATCCAGGAACCCTCGTACCGAATGACGGGCATACACCGCATCGATCAATCCCATATCCGGATCTGCCACTGTAGACTCTTTAGTTGCTGTTTCAGTTTCAGTGCTCAAATTGTTCATTCGTCCATTTCAATTTCAATTCTCAAGATTCGATTCTTACTTATGCAATTTTACGAGAGAGAGTCCACCTGCTTATGCAATTCTGCAAGAGTGAGCCCAGGACCATCACTCTGTTTTCAGGTTTTATCCTCTGCCTTGCATCAACTTAAAATTCTACCGCCATCCACATCTATCGTAGTGCCGGTAGTAAAGCCATTATTCATAACAAAGATTATTCCCTGTGCTACTTCGTCTGAAGTTCCGGCTCGCTTAATCAAATGAGTCGCCGTCATGGCTTTTAGTTTATCCTGCTTCTCATCCCCGAAGTGATCGAACATGGCTGTGTCGACCGTGCCAGGTGACACTACATTCACTCGAATTGGCGCCATCTCGACTGCCAGGCAGCATACCAGATTTTCCACCGAGGCACCTACGCAGCTCAGCGCCGATTGGGCCGGCTTGATCTTGCGGGCCGGTGACCCACTGATCAGGGTAATCGTTGCATCGGCTGCCAGGTAGGGCGCGCCGCTACGAACCACTTTGGCGTAACCCCATAGCTTGTCATAGGCCGCCTTGAACTGGTCTTCGGTCTGCTCCAGGAAGGGCTTGAGGGTTCGCTCGCCGCCGACCGCCGCCGAGATCAGGTGATCGATGCTGCCGGCTTCTGCAAAGATCGCCTGCAGGCTCTGGGCATCATGAGTATCAGCCTGCCTGACTTCGAAACTGCCATTGCTCAGCTCTTTTGCCTTCTCAATATGGGCGGCCGAGCGCCCGGCAGCCCACACATTCGCGCCCAGCTCTGCGGCGGCCTGCGCCGCAGCCAATCCAATACCGGCCGTGCCGCCGATGATCACGACATTCTTGCCGGATAAATTATTGCTTGTCATACACTGCTCCTTAAAAAATTCTACCCGGGTTTAGAATGCCATCGGGGTCCATGGTGTTTTTCAATGCCTTCATCAGGGCAATCTCGGAATCGCTCTTGCTGTAAGACAAAAATTGCCGCTTCATGAGACCGATTCCGTGCTCGGCCGAAATCGCTCCGTTAAGCTCCTGAATCAATCCGTAAATAATTTCGTCGATGTCGAGATGGTGATCTTTAGTGTCGGGCCCAATGTTAATTAGGATATGCACATTGCCATCTCCGATGTGCCCGAACAATCCTATAACCGTATCGGGCCACACTTCCCTCAAGCGCCGTTCCACTTCTTCTCCGAAGTAACCCATGTCGTCAATATTCAGACTGACATCATAGGCGTGCATAAAACCAGCTCCGATTACTTCGGCTGCTGCATCCCTTACAGCCCACAAGTTATTCACTTTGGTGTCCGAATCGGCGATGACTACTTCCTCCACTAGCGCGCTATCGGCCGCCTGACCGAAGGCGTCGACAAACAATTCCTTATCTCGCTGAGCATTCGAGCCCATGCTTTCGATCAGTACGTAGAACGCATATTTGTCAGAAATTGGCACGGTAACGTGAGGCACATACTCCTTGATCAATTTATAAGTATTCACCCAGAGCACTTCGAAGGCGCTCAGATTAGAGCCAAGGCTGGTCTGTGTATGCACCAGCAGATTAGCAACGCTGTCGAAATCTTTGACTCCACAGAGCGCGACCGCCTGACTGCTGGGTTTGGGAGACAACTTGAGAACAGCCCGGGTAATCAGGCCCAGGGTTCCTTCGCTCCCTATAAAGAGTTGCTTCAGGTCATAGCCGGTATTGTTCTTACGCAGCTTGTGCAGCCCGTTGATGATCGTGCCGTCTGCCAGGACGGCTTCCACTGAGATGACCAGGTCGCGGGCCATGCCATAGCGTATGACCCGGTTACCCCCGGCATTGGTCGAGAGGTTACCGCCTATCGTGCAGCTGCCTCTGGCTCCCATGTCGAGTGGAAACAGCAATTCATGGGCCTCGGCTTGTTCCTGAATAGTTTGTAGTTCCACGCCCGCCTCTACTGTCATGGTGGACGTAAAGCGATCAATCTCCTCCACCTTTTTCATGCGTTCGAAGCTGAGTGAAATTTCTCCGTCCAACGGAGCCGCGGCGGAGACTAGCCCTGTCATGCCTCCTTGGGGCGCCACCGGCTGCCCGGCGGCGTGACAGGCCTTGAGAATTTCAGACACCTGCTCGGTACTTTCCGGTCGCAATAATAGGCGCGGCGGCACGGCTCTCGCTCCCATAAGATCCTGAAAGTTCTTCGATTCGATATCGGTCCCCTCACGGAAACCCATGGGACCCACAATCTGCTTCAATCGATCGATGAGTCCTGCTGGGTCGTGCTCAGACATTTGAGGCTCTCGGGGCAAAAAAAAGCGATGGTAGCATACTCAATTCGAGGCTTGATGGAAGATTGCAGCCACAGCAGAGCATCTACACCGATAACAGCTTAGTAACTAATACTGATAGAATAACGTCTCACTTTTCGTGATTCATCCCCGGGCATTCATAGCCTTTTGCACTGGAGAAAACCATGACCAGATTCTTACTAATCGCCGTAACAACGTCTCTACTCGCAGCCTGCAACAGCTGGGTAGGGGTGACCAACGAAGGTGCTGGGGTGCAACTGGCCAATGCCGCTGAAGTCGGAAATTGTCGACGCCTCGGTCGAACCCAAGCGCAGACCATGAGCCGGGTAGTCGTCGTCGAACGCGGTGGCGAGCGAATGCAGGAAGAACTAACGAGGCTGGCTCGCAACGAAGCCGGCAGCATGGGCGGCAACACCATTGTACCCGAATCAGTCATAGATGAAGGACGTCAAACCTTCGGCGTCTACTCCTGTCCCAACTAATTCGAAAGCAGCGCTCTCGCCATACGCCAGTCCCAGCAAAGCTGTTTATGACCACCGGTTGGGACCGGTGTATTTACTATTCAATAAGCACCAGTGTTTTCGTAGCTGCTACCTGATTCAGCATCGATTTCTTCCAGCACCGTATGAAGTCAAACAGTGAATTTATTGCGTGGCAATCTGCAGGGTTGAACCAGTAGGGATAAAGCTGCGACCTGAGGATAACATGTGTAGATTCGAAACAAATTTGGTCGAAGTTTGTTTAGAATAAGGCTTGGTGATACCGGCCGTTACATCTGTTTTTCCTGTAACTGGATGCAATTATGGAAAAAATACTACTATCTCTCAGTGATGCTTTTGCTCTAGCGCCCTGCAAGGTCCTGAAATACAAGAGTTTTATTCTCAGTGGCCTGTTCGTGATTACTGCCGTTATGGTGTATGGCATCTTCACACGCACAACCCTCGACATGACTTTGGAGAGTTTCCTGCCGGAGGATGATCCTGCCATGGACGCGATGAATGATTTTCGCGAGCAATTCGGCAGCGACGACTCGGTATTCCTGGTGTACCGCGCCAAAGACGGCAATATCTTTTCCCGCGAGTCCATGGATGCGGCTCAGCAGCTCACTGATGACCTCAGGAACTGGCAGGATCTCGATCGCAGTGCCTACCCGGAGTCCCTGGACGGCATTGCGCTTGACTGGAACGAGCTGAATCATATTCGTCGCGTGCAATCCATTGCCAATCTTCGCTATCAGGAAAGCATAGAAGACAGCCTGTTATCGAATCGCCTGGTACCGCGTTCACTCCCCGAGCGGGATCAACAAATCAGAGACATTCGCGGCAAGGCATTGACTCTGGAAGACTTTATGCTGGCGTTCTGGTCAGAAAACACCGAATACGGTGCAATTCTCATCCAGACTGACTTCGGTACCAAGCCCGTGGAGGGCTTCATTCCTGCCGTGGATGTAGGCGATGTTTCCCTCGATGACAGTTTTGCCAGTTTCGGCGATTTCGACAGTTTTGACCTCGAATTCGATGAGTCAGTACAGATTCAGGAGTGTCCGTCGTCAAACAAATGGAACAGATGAGCATCTAATTTAAGGGAGTGTTCTGCTCATCGGTTTTCATCTTACGCAGCATACCGTTGATAATGCAA
>PBYU01000102.1 GCA_002730035.1 Gammaproteobacteria bacterium
AGCAATACTGTCCTCACCGCGCAGTCCATCCAGCACAATGCGTATCTTTTCCTCCGCACTGTATTGCTTGCGTGTCTTGCGCTTGATGTCACGAATGATCCGTTCTGACGATGCGGGTCGTTCTGCTGGTTTCTGTTTCATCTCAACTCCTCACGTTAGAATGAACAAAAACTCTCCTTTAAACCAGTGCTATATCTGTTCCATAGGTGCTGACGGGGTACATCCGGGCCCTCGTGCGTTATAGCTATCATGTGAGAGTTGACTATGGACCAGCCCTGACAGCCTTAAACGAGCGCGACAGGGTTCTTGGATTACTCAAGCAACAGAAATTTTATCGAGGCTTAGCCTGTCCTACTGTTTAGAGCTGATTTATACTGAAACTCAAGCAACTGAATTGAATGCCATGTGTGTAATCTTAAATCTTTACTACCGCGCAGTACTTCTTAGATTTCCAGCAACAAGTGTGTGCTGGAAGCAACTGCTCGCGTCACTGATACTCGCCAGCTTGTGTATCAACGCCACTGCCACAACTGTGCTTGAAATGGACATCGACAATATTGCCAGGGATGCCGAATTAATTTTCGAGGGAACTGTACTAGTAAGCGAAGCCCGTAAGGACACAAATTCGGGAATCATCCATACCTATGTAACTTTTCAGATCATCGACATCATAAAGGGCAACTACGGCGCTAACGATCTAGAGTTAAAATTCATGGGCGGCGAGGTCAACGGCGAGATCGTGCAGGTCAGTGGACTGACCATTCCTGAAGCAGGAGAGCGAGGCATTTATTTTGTCGAATCTCTAAGCCGCGATTTGATCAATCCTCTGTTGGGTTGGTCTCAGGGGCATTTCATCGTCCTCGAAGACGATGAAGAGTCCCGCATAAGCACGATCGAAAGACTACCCGTCTCAAAGATTGAATCGGTCGCAGACATACCACCAGTTATTAGGAAGCCTCAGCTTGTTCTCGAAGGCAACGATAGTGCTGCAGCGGGTGTGATAATCGAACCCAATGCCGCCATGATAGATCGTGCACTCTCTGTCGATGAATTCAAGACCAGCATAATGGAATTGCTGGAAAACTAGAGGCCCTCTAAAGCATTCTCCGGCTAAAATTTTATTTCGGCAACATTTTTCCAATAGCCTCTAGTATATCTATCGATATGTGTATAAACAGAAAAAGGTAGACGGAAGCGAATTGCTTCTTAGGAATAGTAAATTTCGACTTTCTGGAAGTGAGTCACCAGTTTCGCCGGCAACGAAACTGGTGGCTTTGATGTGAATAAAAAAGTTTTACCTCTATTTTCCCCATTGATAACTGGATCAGTCGACTGCCATACGCACCATAGCGACTCGCTTGGGCACCTGGCCTACCGGAATCCTCGCTACAGTTTTCATACTCTCTACATCGACGGCAAAGGTGACATGATCACCCGCGGCGCCGATATAAGCAGTCTTACCATCGGGCGTAAAAGTTATCCATTCGGGATGCTGCCCTACATACACCTGGGCAATCTCTTCCAACTCTGGAAGAGAGTGGATATACACTGAGCTGTAGACTTTGCTAGTCGACCACACCGTCTTACCATCGGGAGAGACACCCAGCCCGTGGGCAGGCGCTCCCTGCAATCCATCGTAGTGTGCTTCCTGACCTCTGGCCGGAGGATGTTCTATGCGCGCCACTTCTTTGCGCTGATCGAAGTCCACTACGGCGAATCCATGAAAACCCGACAGTTGCACAAAGATTTTGTCGGTAGACCCGTCCGCCTTGGCATTAAAAGTCATCGGTCGAATTCCCGCGTCCATCTCCAGTTCCCAGACCAACTCGTCGGTAGACGTGTCGATAACATTGATCGTGCTGGTCTGAATCGAACCGGCCACAGCATGTTTGCTGTCAGGCGTTACATAGACATTATGAATGGCACCGTTGACGGGGATCGTCTTGATATTCTCCATCTTCTCTACATCGATAACATCCACTGACCCAGGCATCTGCATGATAGCGACATAGACCTTGCTGCCGTCACTGGTGACGCTGACATTATTGGGCCGGCCACTCAATGCAATGCGGCGCTTCACGCGCAGCGTGCGGGCATCGACGATATCCAGGCTGTGGAGTGACTCATTGGTGATGTAGAACTGGGAACCATCAGGTGCTCCCACCACGCCGTGAGGAATTTCAATATCGGTAATCCGGCCAATCGATTTGTTGGTCACCGGGTCGATGATATGGGAATCATCACCGGCGGCATTGGTTTGAATAATGCGCACCTCTACCGATGACGGCTCGCGCCGATCTGTGGCACCGGCGACCCAGTCGGCCATGATGCGCCACTCCGGATCGTAGATGCTGCCGAAATGTTTACCACCTCCGTGAAAGGCATCCCCACCGGCCTCGGTGGCAAGAGGGTGAGTCAGGAAGCGGCTCTTCAGTGGATCATCACCGGGCAGCACGAATTGACTCGCAGACTCGAAGTTCATTCGCGACTGTTCCTCGGTGAAAAACAGCTGGTGCTCTTCCAGTGGCTGAATACGGAAACTGCTGCTACGGGTGTGGCACTGTACGCAACGGATATTGCCGTCTCGTTTTGCCAGGAAAACCGGTTGTACTTCGTTCTTGAAGAACTCAAAGTCCAGCTCGACTTCTTGCGCTGTGGCTGGCGCCACAAACAGCACCGGGATCAGCGCAGTTCCAATTGTTGTCAATAAGCGTAGGTATTTCATAAGGCTCCTCTCCTCTTGTTGGGAGTTGCAAAATGATTTGTTGGGGTGCAGCTTAGAATAGCTTATTTCACAATGCAAATAGCCTGGGCTCACTGAATACGCTGGGTAGCACCGGTAATCGGCAGCAAATCGGCGAAAACCTTAACATAGAGACGCCCTTCACTCAGGGCAGCCCGGAATGCCCCACTCATGAATTGTTCGCCGCTGGAGCGCTGCACAGCGGGACCCATCAGATTCAAGACTATCGGATCATTCAACTCCTGGTCTTGGTCTGCATCGATACTGAGGGTTACCGCATACACCTCGGCACGGTTTGCCGCGTCCAGCATGAGCTCATAGCGGAAGGAGTTGCGCGTAATATCGACTTCGAATCTCGCCTGAAGCACAGTTTGCTGGCGGTCAAATTCCATCTCTATTGTCTGAGATGCAGGAGCCGCACCGTTGACCAGCTGCGGCGTCACTGACGGTGCCACTCTCGGACTCATCGCCTGCTCATAGGGATACGCCATCGCCAGTAACCGAGCATCCTGGAAATGTTGGCCTAACAGTTCCATGCCAACCGGGAGTCCCCTACCATTTAAGCCGACCGGCATTGACAGTGCAGGGAGTCCTGAGTGGGCGGCAAGCTGGCATTGACTCCCCGGCTGTGGATCACCGATAAATACCTGATTCTCGATAACAGTGGGATACACAATCGCGTCGAGCCGATTGTCCAAAAATACTTTCTCCACCGCATCCCGCAAGGTCAAGCGGGCAGCCATGGCGGTGGTATAAGCTGCCTCATCACGTTCAGTACTGCGGCTGCGCGCCAGCGGTCCGTTGACTGCCTGGTGATAGAGCCCGAGGTCGACTATGTCGCCCAGGTTGGCGATTGTTTCACTGCCAAACTGCTGAAGATACTGATCCAGATCTGTCCGAAATTCGTGCCCAATCAGACCACTGGCGGAAAGCAGCTCAGCCATTTCCGGAATTTCAATATCGACCAGCTCGACTCCCTGCTCCTCATACCACTGAAGTGCGTCGTTGATTGGCCCGCGCACTGCACCGTTGGCATTGTCGAAGGCGACACTCAGTCTACCGATGCGCAATCCCTCTAGCGTTAAGGAATCCAGATTCTGTCGAAACTGGGGATGAGGGGTGTTCTGCATGACGACTGTGGCGGCATCATTGGCATCGTAGCCGACGACGATGTTCAGCAGGATCGCCAGATCATCGAGGCTGCGTGCCAGCGGACCCGCTACGTCCTGAGTGTGAGACAAGGGCATGACACCATGGATACTGGACAGTCCCTTACTGGGGCGGAGTCCGAAAAGGTTGTTGAATGCCGAAGGAATTCGAATCGATCCGCAGGTATCAGACCCCAGCCCTATTGCCCCGAAACTCGCCGCTACTGCGGCCCCAGTCCCACCGCTGGAACCGCCAGGCACACGGCGATAATCATAGGGATTACGCGTCTGGCCACTCAGAGAGGCGATGGTGGTTATGCCATAGGCATATTCATGCAGGGTTGTTTTAGCAATAATGATGGCGCCGGCATCGATGAGCTTGCTGACCTGGGTGGCATTGGCATTGGGGACAAAATTGGCAAGTGCGACCGAGCCGCCAGTGGTAGGCAGCATGGTGGTGTTGTAATTGTCTTTAACGAGGATCGGTATGCCATGCAGGCTACTGCGGGGTCCGCTGCGTGCCCTTTCCGTATCCAGAGCGGCAGCGGTTTCGCGGGCAGCGGGATTAATGCGAATAATGCTGTTCAATGCCGGCCCCTGTTTATCATAAGCGGCGATGCGTGCCAGGTACTGATCGACCAGCAGGACCGAGCTGGTTGTTCCCGCGTCGAGAGCAGACTGCAACTCTTCTATGCTGGCTTCGAAAACTTCGAGTCGATTCTGAGCACTCGCGCTGAGGGCACAAACACAAAGAAAGAGTGTTAGTATTTTTTTCATCTCTGTCTTACCCCTCGTTTATTACAGGGACCCTAGTACCTGAATACAAATTGTTGATTGGGTGTAGCAACTGCTTCGCCATCGACAAACTGCGGGGCAAACCGAAATTTTCCGATGGCATTCAAAAACACTGTGGACAAGGTTTCACTGCTGCTGCCACTTACCAGTTCTGCATCCCTGACAAAGCCGTTTTCATCGACCGTGAATGCCACGCGCACTGCTGCGGTATGAGTGCTCGATCCGTCAGCCAGTTCTGCAGTCGGAATTACCGAATACAGCGGACGCATATTCTGTCCCGCCGGAACTCTTCCAGTGGCACCGATTGCAAGGCAGTGCACGGTGGCTGCTTCCTGCATGCCGAGGTTTTCATATGCCACAATCAGGGCGATCCGATTGCGCAGAGTGACATCCGCGTTGGGGTACTTGCTCAGCGATTCCAGTGCGACAAGCAATGGCTGTACTGCCTGTCGGTATTGTTCGGTCTTGAGGAAGTAATCTCCCAATAACAGGTTTGCCCTCGCGTGGTTACTCTGTGATGCGGCATCGGAGAGCGATTGCAGTAGTTCCACGGCATTGCTCAGTCTGGAATATGCCAAGTCGAGTTGACCGCTACGCAGCGCAATTGCACCCAACTCCAACTCGATCGCTGCAACCCTGCCTGCCGACTCTTGCTGGTGTGTGGTTGCCAGCCGCAATGCGCGCTCATAGTACTCAGCGGCCGATCGCAGTCGTTGGCCATCGCTCAATGACCTACCCAAACGCATCAATGGTTCGATCATGGCTTCGCTGCCGAATCCGAACAGCGACTGGTAGATGCTTACCGCCTCATCGAGGAAAAATTGTGTCTGCGTCTCATCCTCGATCAGCAGCGCATAGTTGATTGCCAGCATAGCAGTTCGCTCATTGCTCTCGCCGAACACTCGCTTACCGATGTCGTAGGCTCTACGAGCCGCCTCCCGTGCTAGCTCTGGATTTGATTCCCTGGTATTACCGTATTCAAGATAGGCGGCATTGAAATTCTGTAAATCAGCAGGTGTCTGGGCAAGAATTTGCGGAGGCAGGCATAGGGCAAGCAGCGCCAGAAGCAATTTCGACTTGAACACCCACTTCTCCTGCTGAGTAAGCATGAAGTTGCCACCTTACCCTAAGGCGAAGAAGCAGACCAGCGGCCTGCCGCGCGGTGAAATGCCTATGATTTTTTGGCGGAGTGCTCAGTCAGATGGGATTTGAGGTCGGCGATTAGTTTTAACAGTATAAGTAATACCAATGCCGGCAACGGTGTATTCAGCGCCATCACCAGGAATCCACCGAAGATGATCGTTACGTGCATGATGACGATACGTTTGTAGGGCTGCCTCATCTGCTCGCTTATTTCTCTTCCCTGGTATTCATGGCGACCCAGAAAATTGCTGGGATAGGAAATGCCATGACTGATAAAGAATGCCAGTAGCGCAGGCGCCATCTGCACAAAATCCTGCAATACCTCCGTAACCGGAATATCGCTACTGCTCGCCAGTTCGCTGCCAAACAATCCATAGATGAACAGCAGGTGGACCACCATAAATGCGCCATAGTGACCGACGAAGAACGGTCCGTAGAAGAGCACACTCCAGCGTCCAATCTTGCACATCTTGCATAGCGTATAGAAACCGATCACTGCGCTTTCAGCCCAGAACAACAACATGATGTCGCCGATGCGCCAGCCATCCAACAGCACACCGAACAGGGGAATCAGGTTAGCCGCCATCAGTGCCAGGCTAGAGAAGCCGAATATGCCTGTCGAGAAAGTGGCTTCGTTCGCAGCGCTCGGATGTGGTGCAGGCTCGTCTACACTTTTTTCCCTATCCATTGCATCGACGACTTCCGTTTTAGAAATCTTTACCGGTGGTTGGTCCTGCATCGGAAAGAGGGTACGCAGCTTTTGCAAAATGTCCTGCGCACGTTCTGCATCTATGGCTGATCCAAACTGGATCGTTTCACTCCCGTAGTCGAAAGCCAGATGATCTCCACGCCACCCGGTGCCGCTGGTCTCTTCCGGTGAAGCTCATCGAAACTAGCGCAGCATGTCAGCATGGTGGCTTGCGCCGAAACCTATTCCTGGAATTCCGATACGCAGGATCAGCCGATTGTCCCTAATTCGCAATATCTCGCGCCCGAATGTCATGCCCAGAAAAGTCAGCGCCAGCACCCCAACTCCAACCGACCACCCCAACATCCAGAACAGGGAAAACAACGTAGATACCAGGGAAAACAAGCCCCATCGGACTCACCAAAGGCCGAAGATCCAACGGTGAACAGGGGTATGCTGAAAGCCGCCAGGAATCCTCCGGAAATCAGGATGCCAACTGCAGAACGGCGAAAGGGTAGTTTCAGATAGAAATCATGTCGGCCAATCATGCCAATATCGAGGGCAACGGAGAAATTCGGCGCCATCATACCCAGTGACCGCAAAGCCTTGTGCCTCGCCCGGAACGGACTGTTTTTCCTGGAACCGGTAGATTTCATGCAATGAGATCCATCTGCGCCTGCGAATAGCCTTAGTAACTTGCACGCGGATTTTGTTATATTGCCCTGGGATCCTCTGAACAAGTAGGTCCCTAGCTTACTAGTAGATAGCCGCCGTGGGGGCAAATAATGAAGCATAGACGATCCGTTTCTGAGTCACGAAAGCAGCACAATCCCAGAAGAGAGTTCAGCAAAATTCTCCTGCTGTCAGTCGCCACCATGGGCCTGTTACCCTCATGGCTGGCTCGATCAGCTCGGGCCCAATCACCCTCACCACTGCGAATCGGTATCATCGGCTCGGGTCGCATAGGGGGTTCGGTGGGTTTGCGCTGGGCGCAGGCCGGGCATGAGATTTTATTCTCCTCGCGCAACCCGGAGCAATTGAGTGAACTGGTAGAGCAGGCCGGTCCACGTGCACGCGCAGGCTATCCGCGCGAGGCAGCGGAATTCGGTGATATCGTCCTTATTGCCGTGCCCTATGCGGCGATGCCACAGATAGGCCAGGACTATGGACCTCTCCTACAAGGCAAGATTGTCATCGATTGTGGCAATCCCTATGTGCAACGCGATGGCGAGATGGCGGCGCTTGCATTGGAGAAGGGTACGGGAGTGGCTTCGGCGGAATTCTTGCCGGGGGTGAGACTGGTGCGTGCATTCAATGCTGTGAGTTGGGTGGAGGTAAACGAACAGGCCCATCGCGATGGTGAATTGATCGCCATACCTGTCGCCGGTGATGATGCAGACGCGGTCGCCATCGCTGCTCAGCTGGTTATCGATTCAGGCTTCGATCCGGTAGTTGTTGGGGGCCTGGATCGTGCCCGGGATTTCGATCAGGGCACCGACGTTTATGTAAAAGGCATGACCGCTGCAGAGATGCGCGCCGCATTGGGCCTGTAAACACAGACTGCTGCAGCGCCTTCCTGGCTCTGCTTATACTTCGCTCCAGCGTCGGACCAGGTAGGACTGGGCCCGTTGGATCATTCTTATCGCTTCGGAATTCGGGTTGTCCTTTCGGATCTGGTTATATGCCATCTCCAGGTCATATAGTAATTCCCGCTTGCCTATATCTGCAATCATGCTCGGCATCCAGAAAATTATCGCCAGGCGCTCACCACGGGTGACTTCTGCCACCTGATGATAATAGGAAGACGGGTAGACTATCGCATCGCCTCTGTCCAGTTTAATTTTGACATCGCCGGTTAGTGAGCGAACCACCAGTTCGCCGCCATCATAGCTAGCGCTTTCGTGCAGAAATATAGTGCAGGACACATCGGTTCTGACCGGCCTGCCAAATGCCTGTATGATGGGATTATCGATATGCCAACCGTAGAACATCCCCTTCTCGTATTTGCTTATAATGGGTACGGTCATGTGTCGCGGTACTGCCGCAGATCGAACCGAAGGATGACTATTCATCACTTTGGTAATCAGTTCTACAAATTCTTCCTTCTTTGGATGGGAATCAAGGTCCAGTTGCAGATTATTCTTTAGTCTCTTGGTTGGTGTTCCCGCCGTTGCTTTACCGTCAAGAAATTTTCCGGACACGACCAACTCATCCACCTGTCGTAGATTGTCATCACTTAACAATTTTTGGATACGTACAAACATGGCTATTTCTACACTCTATTTATGCTGCGCCAAAAAAGGATCTTTACAATGCAAGGGTGAAGCCATTATCAATTTCACTTCTCAATAGTGGTCCCTGGAAAAGTCGAATGCGCTAGTTTTCCTGCACTGGTTGGGCGGCGACATCGGTTGAGTGGTCGGCAACCGTATCCCCCAGGAAGCGGCTAGTGATCATACCGGTAGTAATCGCCCCGTTTACGTTCAGGGCAGTACGCGCCATGTCGATGAGCGGCTCGATGGAAATCAATAGCGCTGCCACGGTAACGGGGAATCCCATAGCGGGCAATACCACCAATGCCGCGGCAGTAGCCCCCCCTCCAACACCGGCAATTCCAAACGAGCCAATGGCGATAATCACGATCAGGCTGGTGATGAAACTGAGGTCGACAGCCACACCCATCGTAGGCGCCACCATGACCGCCAGCATCGCCGGATAGATGCCGGCACAGCCGTTCTGTCCAATCGTCGCTCCGAATGATGCCGAAATATTAGCGATGGGAGCGGGCACTTTCAGTTCTTCGATCTGGGCACGAATCGTCAGTGGAATCGTTGCAGCAGAGCTACGTGTGACAAAGGCGAATGTCAGCACCGGCCAGACCTTTTGAAAATATGTCTTGATGTTTGCGCCCAATAGTCCAATCAGCAAGGCGTGCACCCCAAACATAATGGCAATAGCGATATAAGACGCGATAACGAAACTGATGAGGGTGATAATGGCAGTGCCGTCGGAGTTCGCAATCACCTTTGTCATCAGCGCCAGCACGCCGTAAGGAGTCAGGTTTATCACCAGCTTGACCAGCTTCATCACGACGGCCTGAGTGGTGTCGACGAAGGACCGAATGCGCGCGCCGTGGGTCTTGTCTTCTTCACAAACCAACAGGGCCGCAATACCGAATAGCAATCCAAAAATCACCACGGCAATGATAGACGTGTCACGGGCATCAGTAAGATCTCTGAAAATATTACTGGAAACGAAACTCACCAAAAGTGCCGGCATACCCTGAGGCGAACCAAGACCGGCATAAGAATCCAGTCGCGCCTCCAGGGATTCTGCCCGAGCTATTTCCTGAGCACCCGCTGCGAGGTCACCGGCGTTCAGCCCGAAGAGCAGTGCCATCATGATGCCGATCAGTGCCGCGATCATCGTCGTGCCGACCAGAATTCCAACAACCGAGCCACCGATCTTACCCAGCGACTTGATTTCCTCGACCCGCAGCACGGCGGCTATCATGGTGATTAGAACCAACGGCATGATAATCATGCGCAAAAGATTCACATAGGAGTTCGCGATGACATTGGTCCACTCCAATGTCTGCTGCGTCACTACATCGCCGTATCCATAAACAGCTTGCAGGTAGAATCCAAAGATCGAGCCAGCGACCAGCCCCACCAGAACCCGTCGAGATAGCCCGCTATCCAGCTTGGTCAGTTGATACAGCAAACTCAGCAAAGCTGTGAATAGAATCAAGTTTACGATTGCAAATGCAGACATGGTCTTATTCCTCAGAGCAGGCTAGAGCCTGTAAGCAGGCCACGTTGAACTGACTATCCGCGCTAGTGGCCTGTTGTTATTATGTTGTTGACGTTGGGCGACCCCAATGGAGTATATAGCCCGCCCAGAGGAAGACCAAGCTTGGCGAGGAACTATTCGATAGGGTTGACCGATGAACCTACTTGCCGCCAGAAAGGGTGTTGATATAACTGACCACGTTGATAATGCCCTGTTCATCTCCCAGAGTACGTACCATGGTGGCCATCTGTTGTCCGAAGGTATCCTGTGACAGCTTACCTCGATAACCCGCAAGGAAGTTTTTTAACTGGGTCACCAGGTACCAATCGTTCTGCCCGGCCAGGGCTGGCGCACCCAGAGTCTCATTGCCTTCACCATCAGCACCGTGACAGCTTGCGCAGGCGCCATACAGCTGACGACCCGCTAGGCCATCGCCTTTGATGGTCACTTCTGCCGGAACATAGTCCCAGTTAGCCACCCACTGTACGATGTCGACGATGCTTGCATCGCTCAGTTTCGCCGCCATCGGTTGCATGGCTAGCCCTTCTATGTCCTGGGGATGTACACCACGTATTTCGGCCCTGAAATTTTCCAGTTGCCTCTGCAGGTACCAATCTTCCATGCCGGCAAGCCTTGGCGCCTGTACCCCTTCATTGCCCTTACCATCTGTGCCATGACAGGTAGTGCAATACCTGTCATCGAAGGGTTCGCGCGCATTATCTGCCGCAAAAAGCAGCCCGCTAAACAGCATTCCAATGCCGATCAGCACTAGCTTGCTTCCTTTTAATCCTGTCAATCCATCATTCATTCCACAACTTCTCCAGAAAGAGTCAGGTGTCTCATTAGTTAACTATGGGATTTTGAGTAAGCGGTCAGGCTGCGACCGAACGCACACGTTCATCAAAGTTGGCCAATGCCCACTGCGCCGACATGATTGCACTCTCCTGCCAGGCCGAATGCATGCTTATCTGATCACCGATAAAATAGTGCCGACCGTTCACAGGTGCCCGCAAGGTGTCATACATGGATTCTTCCTCATGGGTCCAACCCTGCCTGAAGTTTCGCGACCAGCTCGCCGAACACCCTAACATGTGGTTCATTCGATGCCAGGCGATGGTAATCGGTTTTTCAACCAGGCTACGGTAGTTCGGGTGAATCTTCTCGCCATCTCTTAAGTGGGCTTCGATTCGATCCTTCTGCGGCATCAGGGTGTGGTACATCCCACCACCGTAGTCATAGGCACCCAGGACCACGCCCTTGGCCTTATGTATACCGTGGAATGGGTACCAGACTTGCTGACTGCGATTATTCATCAAGGAAATGCCGCCGTAGATATCGTCTTTTTCCCAGAATCGCTCCTTGGCCTGAAACGCGGCCTTGTAGGCTTCCCCCCGCCGGACATATTTCATCGCCTTGACATAGTCATTCGGAAAATTGTGCTCTATGCCCACCATCAGGTGAGTAGGGATGCAATTGAAGCAATAGTCAGCGTTCAAGCTGTGTCGCACACCGTCCTGATCATAGGCAACATCGACACCGTCATCTTTAACCTGTACGCCGGTTACCATGGCGCGGTATTTCACTTTATTTCCGAGCTCCCGGGTGTAGCCCGCAATAATTTTATCCATGCCACCCAGGGGTTGCATCAGCATCGGACCATAATCCCCTTCGAATCCAACCAGGGCTTCCCGGCCCACACTCCCCTTCAAGAGGTCACGGAATGCAATCATGTCTTTCTGAACACCGTGTCTAAGGAATCCGCCTGAAGCATAGCCGGTTCGAGAACTACCACGGTAAAGATCGTCTTCACTCAAATCCCCAAATGACCTCAACATACCCAGAATGTGTTCGGCTTCGGACTCGGTGAAGGGTTGGTTCATCTCTTCCATGGACATGGACTTGGCCAGCATCTCCGAGAGGAACCCCCGTACGTTGGTCGTGTAGTCATTGCTGCGGATCGGTTTGCCACCCATCAGCGCATCGTCCTGCAGATAGGTATTGTTATTTTCGCCGACGAATACCTCGAGTTCGACACCCAACTCCTTACAGTAGCCCAGCAAGTTACGGTGGGTGCTCGGAATCCGCGCGGCACCAGCGTTGAAATACATGTGAGGCTCATCATCAAACTCACAGTACTGGCGATTTCCAATCTCATCGATCAGGTCGCCGTGTCTTACCGTGAATATCCTGCCACCGGCGCGGCGTGAGGCCTCCAGTACGGTGCAATCATATCCGACCTTGCCAAGCTCATAAGCTGCGGTAAGACCCGAGATACCACTACCCAGGATAGCGATCCGGCGCCCATTGGAACCTGGATTCAACAGGTCCAACGAGGCAGCAGCGGCCCCGTTAGGTAAAAGACCCAGCGCGGTACCAGCTTTCAATGCTGCAGCGGTGCCACCGGTAGCACCCAGTAAATTTAGAAACTCACGCCGTGTAACAAAACCAGCCATACATCTTTCTCCAAGCGAAACATCGTCTATTCGATGAAGTTGAAACAAGTCGCCAGATTACAATTTCCAGCGTTCCTTTTGCGTAATTAGTGCTGCTCATCGTTGCGCAATGCCAATAAATAAGCCGCTCCCAGCCATGCCATGATTTCGGCACAAGCCGTTCAGGTATTAGTCAGAAGCACCAATTTAACCTTTTCTAGAGGATTCTTAGTAGCATCGTAGAGGACGCTGCATTTCCATGAATCTCGACGAATATTATCCCCAATTAGTACAAACTCTGGAAGAGTTTGTCAGCAGGCGGTTTAGCGCCCTATATACAAGGAGGTAATGATTCAACAAGCGCTCTGTGTCTTCAGCTCCGTATTTTGAGCAGCCTATAGTAAATCACC
>PBYU01000103.1 GCA_002730035.1 Gammaproteobacteria bacterium
GACTACTCTGGGCCCTGTGGCGCCCTGCCGCATCGTTGTCGTGCTTGCCAAGAGAGCCCATTCCTGCGTTGAGCCTCGCGACAGACTCCCGCAGAGTCGCCGAAACCTTGTGCAGAGGACCCCTAGTAATGCAGCAAACCAGCTTCGCCAGGCCACTACCTCGCTTCATCGCTATCGAGGGGCCGATTGGCGTCGGCAAGACTAGTCTTACAAAGCGCCTGGCAGATACTTTTAACTACGAAGTGTTGCTGGAGCGAAGTGATGAAAATCCTTTCCTGCAGCGCTTCTATGAGAATCCTCGCCAACATGCGCTCTCAACACAGTTATTTTTCCTGTTCCAACGCTCCCAGCAAATACAAGAATTACGGCAGGAGGACATGTTCGAGCCAGTCCGAGTAGCTGATTTTCTGATGGAAAAAGACCAGCTCTTTGCGCAGCAAAATTTGGATCCAGATGAGTACGAACTGTATCTGAATGTCTATCGCCATCTGGTGGTAGACGCACCTGTTCCAGACCTGGTTATCTTTCTGCAGGCGCCTACCGATGTGCTATTGGATCGCATTCAAAAACGTGGCATCAAGGCTGAGCAGTACATCGAACTGGGATATCTGGAGAATCTGAATAGTGCCTATACGGATTTTTTCCATTACTACAACAGAACCTCTCTGCTGATTGTAAATAGCGCCGAAATTGATTTGGTTGGAAATGAAGATGACTATCAACAACTAGTAGACTATATTGTTGCTCTGCCCAGCGGCACGCACTACTTTAATCCTAGCTCATCTTTGATATAGCCTGAGTCCATTCATCGATTTCAACCGGAAGATAGCACTGCAGTTAGCCGCGAGTGAGCAGTGGTATTTTGTAATCCCATTACTGTTTATTGAAAAACTATGAGTACGCACAAAACCGTAAGCAACGTAACCTTAACCACTTTACTTGGCATCATGAAACGAGGTGAGAAATTTGCCTGCCTTACTGCCTACGATGCTTGTTTTGCTTCGATTCTGAGCGAAGTAGGTGTGGAAGTCTTGCTAGTGGGTGATTCACTGGGCATGGTGATTCAGGGGCACGATAGCACACTGCCTGTGACGATGGATGACATGATTTACCATACTCATTGTGTAAAAAGAGGCAACAGAGGCTCGCTGCTAATGGCTGACCTGCCATTCATGAGCTATGCTTCAGAATCGCAGACGCTTGAGAACGCCGCTGCCTTGATGCGCGCTGGCGCCCATATTGTCAAGCTGGAAGGTGGAGCCTGGATCGCCAATACTACCAGGCTGCTCACCGAGCGTGGCATACCTGTCTGTGCACACATGGGCCTGACTCCACAATCTGTCAATCGAATCGGGGGATTTCACGTTCAGGGTCGAGATACTGAGCAGGCCCAACTGATAATTGAGGAAGCGCAGATGCTAGAGGCTTCAGGAGCCAACATACTGCTACTGGAATGTGTTCCCAAGAGCCTGGCTAAGACCATTACCGAATCGGTTGGCATTCCCGTCATAGGAATCGGAGCCGGGCCAGCTACAACTGGCCAGATAATGGTGCTTCATGATGTACTTGGCGTTTCCCCTATCACGCCTAGATTTGTCAAAAATTTTCTAAAAGAGTCAGATAATGGTATACCTGGTGCTATTGAAGCCTACGTAAAAGCAGTCCATGGCTCATCTTTCCCCGGTGAGGAACATTGCTTTAACTAACCCGCTTGAAAACCATGTTGACCATTACCGAAACAGAGAAACTCCGTGAATTATTAATCAGACAGCGAGCTTCCGGTAGCACCATCGGCCTGATACCAACAATGGGTCATCTCCATGCGGGGCACCTCAAATTAGTAAGCGCCGCTGTCAAGCAATGTGATTTCGCCGTTAGCACAATCTTCGTAAACCCGCTGCAATTCGGTTCGGACGAGGACCTGGAAACCTATCCACGCAGCCTCAGCACTGATCAGGAGAAGTTAAGGACTGTCGGCTGTAATCTCCTCTTCGCTCCAACCGTAGAGGCTATCTATGGCACCGATTTAGGCAGTACGACTACTATTCATATTCCCGAGCTTTCGGAGATTTACTGCGGCAGACGCAGGCCGGGACATTTTGATGGCGTGGCCACAATAGTCTGCAAATTGTTCAATATCGTGCAACCACACAAGGCTTATTTCGGCCTGAAAGACTACCAGCAATTCCTACTCATACAGAGATTGGCCACCGATCTGGCGTTCAATATCGAGATAGAGGGTATCGAGATTGAACGAGATGAGGCTGGACTAGCACTGAGTTCACGAAATGCCTATCTCAGCCACCGCGAAATCGCAATCGCACCGCGTCTCTACCGCTGCCTATGCGATACAGCTTCGAAAATCGTTCGGGGCGAGCGAGACTATAGAAAACTGGAAAAAGCAGCGATTAAGGAGCTATCCGCTGCAGGATTCGATCCTGACTATTTGGCTATTTGCAACGCGCATGAGCTGACACCTGCGAGCGAGCTAGATTCATCGATAGTAATCTTAGCTGCCGCCCATCTGGGCGCCTGTCGTTTGATCGATAACGTTCGCCTGCAGGTGAAATGCTAGCTACCTTCCAGAGTGCTTCCCCCATCAACCATACAACCTGGGGCATTTGAGTAGCCTGGGGCTTTGAGGCATACTGACTGGCCCCTGTAGAAGAGCAATACAGATAGTCTCGCTGCAGTTTGGTAATTTTGTCTCGTGCCGAGCTGTCTGTTTATTTCGCCACTGGATTTACAATATACCAAGCAAAGAGCACAGGAACGCATCATGTCAGAAATCATTACATACCCCGTTAGCGAGGCTGCGTCCCAGAGCAGTCATCTCACTCGTGAACGCTATGAAACACTCTATCGCCAATCGATTGAATCAGCGGAGGAATTTTGGGCAGAACAGGCTGGGGAACTACTCTACTGGCATAAACCCTGGTCATCAGTGGTAAGCAGTGACTTCACTAAAGCGGAGGCGAGTTGGTTTACTGATGCGAAGCTGAATGTGGCTTTTAACTGCATTGATCGACACCTGGAGCGCAGAAGCGAGCAGACAGCAATAATCTGGGAGGGCGATGAACCTGATGATGACAAGAAAATCACCTATCGAGAACTACACCAACAGGTCTGTAAACTCAGCAATGCACTGAAAACGAGAGGTGTAAAAAAAGGAGATCGGGTCTGTATCTACATGCCCATGATTCCCGAAGCGGCCTATGCGATGTTAGCTTGCGCAAGGATAGGAGCCATTCATTCCGTAGTCTTCGGTGGCTTCTCGCCTGAATCACTCAAGGATCGAATATTGGACTCAGATTGCCAGACAGTGATTACGGCAGACCAGGGTGTCAGAGGTGGCCGCTATATACCATTAAAGGCAAATGTGGACGCCGCGCTTGAACAATGCCCTAACGTTCATTCTGTGTTCGTAGTACGACGAACCAATGCAGATGTTGGTTGGTCTGAAGACCGCGATGTTTGTTATCACAAGGCAACCGCTGCCGAAAGCGACGAATGTGAACCTGAGCTGATGGATGCCGAAGATCCACTGTTCATACTCTATACATCAGGCTCAACCGGCAAGCCCAAGGGAGTACTGCACACAACAGCCGGATATCTGCTCGGAGCGAGTATTACCCATAAGTATGTCTTCGACTATCATGAAGGAGACATCTACTGGTGCACAGCCGATGTCGGCTGGGTAACCGGTCACTCGTACATCGTCTATGGACCTCTAGCAAACGGGGCTGTCACACTTATGTTCGAAGGTGTCCCGACTTATCCGGATGCTTCCCGGTTCTGGCAGGTAATCGACAAGCATCGAGTTAATATTTTTTACACGGCTCCAACGGCAATTCGCGCATTAATGGCAGCCGGTGACGAGCCCGTTACCCGCACATCCCGTGGATCACTGCGACTACTGGGCTCAGTCGGCGAACCCATCAATCCGGAAGCCTGGGAGTGGTACTACAAAGTGGTAGGCGATTCCCGTTGCCCTATAGTCGACACGTGGTGGCAGACTGAAACTGGTGTGATCATGATAACGCCTCTACCCGGGGTGACCGATTTGAAGCCCGGATCTGCTACTGAGCCGTTCTTTGGAGTAAAACCTGCCCTACTGGATGCGGATGGCAATGAGCTGGAAGGAGCCGCCACCGGTAATCTGGTAATCTCTCAAAGTTGGCCAAGCCAGATTCGAACCATATATGGGGATCACCAGCGCTGTATCGAGACTTACTTTACAACCTACCCTGGATACTACTTCACTGGAGACAGTGCCCACCGTGATGAAGATGGATATTACTGGGTAACCGGCCGAGTTGATGATGTGATCAACGTTTCCGGTCACCGCCTGGGGACAGCCGAAGTTGAAAGCGCGTTGGTGCTCCATCATACTGTCGCGGAAGCCGCCGTGGTGGGCTACCCCCACGCAATCAAGGGCCAGGGCATCTATGCTTACGTTACGCTGATGAGTAGCGAAGAGCCTACCGAAGACTTGAGAACGGAACTGATCCAATTCGTCGGAAAAGAAATCGGTGCTTTCGCCAAACCGGAAATCATTCAATTCGCACCCAGCTTACCTAAAACACGATCTGGAAAAATCATGCGGCGAATCCTGCGCAAGATTGCAGCGAACGAACTCGAGAATCTTGGAGACACTACGACGCTTGCCGAACCTGCTGTAGTAGAGCAAATTATTGAAAACAGGATCAACCAGTAATCTTAATTTTGAGGTGCCATGTCTAACTATTCTGCGACGATTAGCTGGAAACGCAACGGAGCAGATTTTCTATCTAATAGATAATCTCGTGCTCATATCTGGAAGTTTGATGGCGGCACTGAAGTTCCAGCGTCAGCATCTCCTCAGATTGTTCCCCTACCCTGGTCAAGCGAAGAGAATGTAGATCCAGAAGAAGCATTCGTCGCCTCAATCTCATCCTGTCATATGCTTTTTTATCTTGCACTCGCGTCTGACCAAGGATTTCAGATTGATTCGTATATCGATAACGCGGTGGGTGTAATGGCCAGAAATGCCGAAGGTAAGTATGTGGTTAGTCAAGTCACACTGAGCCCCACGGTTATACATTCTGGTGAATCGATTCCAAATAGAGCCACACAAGAATCATTACACCATCTGGCTCATGAACAGTGCTTTATTGCTAACTCAGTGAAAACAAAGGTAAATATTGAAATATAGTGCTTTTTAGAAGGCACTCCATTCATTGTAGTCGGGCCTGCGGCATGCAAAAATGGAGCGATTGATGTCGGAAACTAATTTTCCCGCTGAGAGCATTACTATCGCTGAAGCCGAAGCCATGCAGCTTTTTTCCAATCTTTCCACTAAATACAGGCAGTCTATTCTGGCCAACATGATACAGAAGCTGGCTGGACTGTTCCCACTTACTCTACAGGGTAGTATTACACTGTTTATGGCTGCGGGGGCTTTGCGTATCTTTGGCTATGGCTCCATGGATCTGGTGGTATTCTCACTGGCGATCTGTGCGCTTGCTATACTCATTTTTTGCCTGTTCTGTTCAGTGATCAGCGGTGTATTGGTCCAGCGTAGCGTGTATCGCACTTTGGGTAGCACAGACACTACCGCAAAAGTGATAAATGTCGAAGCGGGCTTTCCCAACGAAACTGGATTCAAACTACCGGTGCTTAACTACTTTCCTCTCGTTAAACTGTCCTGGAGAATCACATTTCCCGATTATATCGAAACCAGGGTTCGAGTGTCGACTTCGAGTGAACTGGTGGAGGAGATTATACCGAAGAAACGTTGTCTGGCGGAGAATGTAGTTCGTCAGTTCATAGTGTCAGATGTTTTGGGATTCTGTCGCTATTCCTGGTGGCAGGATCAACCAATTCGCTTCAAGGCATTACCAAGAACCAATACGGTTAAGCCATTACCTCTATTGCGCTCCCTTACTGCTGAAGATGGCATTCCAAATCCTTCGGGCGATCCTGAAGGTGATCGCATGGAGATTCGCCCTTACGCACCCGGAGATTCAATACGCAACATCATGTGGAAAGTGTTCGCCCGAAGCCGCCAGCTGAACGTACGACTCGCCGAGAAGAGTATCTTCCATAGCAAACGCACTGTGGCTTATCTGCTAAGCAGTAACAACGATGAAGCAGCTGCCGCCGTGGCTCGTGTTGCTCTGGAAGCAGCTGTGCTGGGCGAAGATTGGGCATTTGGAGCAGATGGCTCAGAATTACCTTGCGAGACGCTGGCTGAGTCACTGGACGCGATCGCCCGATCAAGAGCAATCAGCCCCCCTTTCAGCTATGGGCTGGATAACTTCTTAACGGCAGCGGCCGGACAATCCGGAGCTCATTGCATCGTATTTGCCGCCGCTGAATTCGCCCCATGGCTGGCAAACCTGAAGAAAACAATTGGGCGTCATTCCGGTCACTTTTCACTAGTGCTGGCAACCGATGGATTCGAAGATCCACAATCCTTCAGTATCTGGCATAGACTGTTCTTTCAGGAGCCTGGAAGTGACAGCTCACCGCTGGAACGCGCCAGTCCGAAGCATGATCTAATCAATCTGTTGACCGAACTCGGTCAGCTAGTAGAATCCACTCTTGTTGTGGATCGGAAAACCGGGCTTAGCTTCGATCAGACCCTTCGAAAGGTTTAAGTTATGACAGTACGAGCAGAGCATTCGTCACATCACTTTCTCCCTACCAGCTTACGGGCGGCGATTATTGCCAGTAGCTTTTGGGTGCTAAGCCTCTCTCTGTCTGTAGTCAGCGGATCCGTCGCTGCTTTCGTGGGCTGCCTTTTCGCGTGCTATCTGGTTGATCTCCGTCTGCATCAGCCGCCCTGGAACAGATTCCGAACCAGTTCGATTCTGTGTGCAGGATTATTGCTATGGCTGGTGGGAATCTTCACTGCACAACTATTAGTGAGTTCGCAGTCAGTCGCGGATCTGGTTTCACCTATGGGTGCATTCAATAGCAGCGAATTCATAAAGTGGTTTGTAATCAGTGCCAGTATCACAATTGGATTGCGAAGTCTGGCTCACCGGACCAGTTACGGTGCGGTTCTAGAAATTTTATTTGTGGCATCCGCATTTGTCATAACCTTAGCGGCACATCGTAATGGCATGATACATCGGCCATTCTTTATTGGAGATTTTGCTCTGGTTCGAGGCATCGACCCTTCTGCAATTCTGATGGCGTTCGGCTGCATTGCAGTATTGTCATTATCGGCCCTCTTGATGATGGAGAGTAATCAGAGAAGGCTTCCCTATCATTTCGCCGTACTAGGCATATTATGTTTTTCACTATTAGCCTATGTGCGCTTGTTCGGGCTGCCCACGCCACAACTCACCGATGATCTTGGATTAACCGGACAACAGTCCGGTAATGGCTCACCGCAAGAAAACCCGTTTCGCGATGGTGAGGACACCGCTAATGACAAAGAAGCGCCTGTGGCTGTAGTCGTATTTCGGGATGACTATGAGCCGATTAATGGCTCCTACTATTTTCGTGAATCGGCTTATTCTCAGTTTAATGGGTCGATGTTGGATTTTACGACACGGCAGGACATGGATCAGGACTTGATCGAATTTTTCACTAATGGCCGCGCGGATACAGAACAATTGCCACTGAGTGAAGATCAGCGAACAGCTGTACGCTCCACGATTGGGATGCTGGTACCCCACCGCTCACCATTCGGTCTCGAGAGCCCCATTGCGTATGAAAATGTGCCTAACCCTAATAATTTGCGATTCAAGCGCACCTATAACAGTTATTCACTCGCCCCGGAATACGATTTCGAATTTTTAATTGGGAGAGAGACAGGCAGAGAAGACTGGTCGGACGAAGTCCTTCAAGAATACCTAGCATTGCCCGATGATCCGCGTTATCAGGAATTAGCAGAAAGCCTGATTTCCAATCTACGCCCTGAATTTACTGAAGATCCCTTCGCCAAATCCTGGGCAATTAAGACCTACCTTGATGAAAACGGAATTTATAGCCTGAAGAACGAACACGCCTATGAGCCGGATCCAGCGGCTTCTTTTCTGTTCGGTGATCTGACTGGTTACTGTATGCACTTCTCATTTGCCGCTGCCTACATGTACCGAAGCATCGGTATTCCTACGCGAGTCGGCGTGGGTTACTCGGTACCAGCCAGCAATAGATCGGGTGGCTCTTCCCTGCTAATTCAGGCAGTGCACGGTCATGCCTGGCCTGAAATCTATTTTCGCGATATCGGCTGGGTAATCGTAGACCCGGCACCACAACAGACGCTAGTCGATATGACTACCGATCCACAAAATGACCTGCAACAGCTGTTAGGAGATATGCTGCGAAATGACGCTTCATTCGAGGACTTTCTTGAGTCACAGCAATCTTCATTTATCAGCTTGCAAGCTCTGCTAAATGTTCTGTATGTCTCAGCGATACTCATTCTTACCGTGGCTTATTTAATCAAATTTTATCGACTGTGGGTCCCTAGTCAGGCCAGAGAGCCGAACCAACACCGAGTAAGTTATCGTGCGGTATTGGACCGCTTATCCGCAATTGGTTTACATCGGCGCTATGGTGAGAGCCGTGAGAATTTCGCGGCCCGAGCCAGCCAGACTGCCCCAACAATCAAGGTAATGACGCATTCCCATCTCGCCTGTGCACTCGGTAGTGACGTACCGGGGCATTTCGACAGAATGCAGTGGAATGCCTTGCAGCGGGCGATTAGTAAAGAGATCCACCACAACACCGTCACGTGGAAGAAAGTGCTCGCTCTACTAAATCCTTTTTCCTGGCTGTTAACCCGATAATTGCTAGAAATATCAATTAATTACATTGCTTGGAGTAATTTATGACGTCAGATAGTACTGCCGAAATCACTGAACTGTCATCAGTGGATGGTAGCGACGCCCTTTCTGCCACCAATACAGATTTATCGACTTCTCTCGGCGTGTTGCAGACTTTGATGAACACTGTGAAAAAGCAGGTGTTGGGCCGCGATGATGTCATTGAGCTGGCGATTATTGCTCTCCTCGCCGATGGCCATATCTTACTCGAGGACTACCCCGGTTCCGGAAAAACCACCCTGGCTAAAGCCCTAGGAGATGCCATCGTCAGTGGTACCAGCACTGACGAAGCTATCGTGCCATTTCGCCGCATCCAGTTCACGCCTGACCTATTGCCGTCAGATGTTACCGGTGTTCCTGTCTTCGACAGCAACAGTAATGCATTTCATTTTCGCCATGGCCCACTGTTTGCCCACGTTGTACTCGCGGATGAAATTAACCGTACTTCGCCCAAGGTTCAGTCAGCCATGTTAGAGGCGATGGGCGAAAAACAGGTCACAGTAGATAATGTCACTTATGCACTGGATGGCTTGTTCTTTGTCATTGCCACCCAGAACCCACTCGATCTGGTTGGCACCTATCCACTGCCCACTCCACAGCTGGATCGTTTCCTGTTCAAGATCACTATGAATCATATCGATCGTGAAGCAGAGTTGGACGTACTGGATACTTACAAGGAGCGCCGGGATTTTGGGGATAGTCTCGCGACAGTGACTCGTGATGAAGTGTTGAGCGCACGCCACGAAATTGACTCGGGAGTAAGCATCAATCCTGCCATCAAGACTGTACTGGTGGATATCTCACGGAATCTTCGCAGCGATGATCGAGTATTACAGGGCAATTCAACCCGCAGCATGGTGTTACTGCTACCTGCCCTGCAAGTGTCTGCTGCGCTGAGAGGGCGCAACTATGTGAGCGCTGAAGATATTGAGCTATTACTGCCTCGCGTACTGGGCCATCGCATCGAGCTGGCGCCAGGAGTCGCGGACTTTGAGAAAGTACTGGCAGACAATATGCGTGATCCGATGGAACAACTCGCCAGGAGCACCCTCACAGCATGATGAGCTACGTACTCCTAGCTTGCCGAGTTGGACGGTCTTGCCTCAACAGGATGCTGGTTTTTGTTGCGTGCCTAGTGATCCAGCATGTTGCCTACTCCCAGGATGACCTGCCGCTCGATATTGGCAGTATCGACATTCCCGAGGCGCGCTTGCCCCTCTGTTTCGGGTTTTCCGATGTGAGTGATCTTCGGGCGCTGGCAATTTGTGATGCCCTGAACCTGAGGCAAAATGTAAAGGCTCGTGAACTCTCGGAACTGTGGCTTCGCAATGACCCTGAATCACCCGCTGCTCAATTCGTACTGGCGGAAGTGTTATTTTCAGTCGAAGCAAACATGCCTCGAGCCTTGTTCCATCTTAACCGAGCAGAAGAGCTGACTGACTATGAGACTCTGGAGGAGGCTTTTAACTCGGGAAATGTACAATGGCACTACCTGACGCTAAGCCAATTGTCCTATGTGCATCAACTCATGGGTGAACAACTTAAGTCACTCGAATACCTCGATAAGCTCAGTCGAATCTATGGGCAGGATGTCGAGTCATTTCGGGGATGGCCTCTCATCAAGCTAAAGCAATATGAAGCGGCTCGCGCAAGTGCCAACCAGGTGCTTCAAAACAGCGAGAATGAGCGCGAGCGAGCACGCGCCTGGAATACCTTGTGCGCAGTGGAACTGGCAAGTTTGCAACCAATCGAGTCGATGTCTGCCTGTGACCGCGCGATCGATGAAGATGAAGATATTGCAAATCAGGCAAATGATTATGACACGGTTTATCTCACCAATGCCTCAGAAGTCTCATTGAGCTTGCTGGAAATTGAGCAGGCGGAAGACTACCTCAATCGGGCAACGCGCTATCTGAATCCCGATAGCGTGGCCGATCCCTGGATTTACAAATTATACCTCACGATGAATCAGGCTCGCTTCGATGAAGCGAGGTCGGCTCTGGATCGTATGCTCATCTGGCGAGAGCAACAGGACCCTATTGTAAGCGTGATGAATCGCGCCGAACACTTTCTGGTTAGCGCTAGTTTTCTTTTATTGGCAGGTTATGCCGAAGATTCCGTAAAACTTACCACCACTGCTCTCAGTCAACCAGACAGGAATGGATCCTACAGCGCCGATGACGCACAGAAAGACGCCTATGCAGCACTGCTAAATATGATGGCAAATCGAGCTGAATACCAGATTCAATTGGAGAACGCTGCTTCAATGGATCTTGTAGATTCGGTCAAGTCACAAATCGCCGCGATTTCACTACGTTTTGATGCCTGGCGCGCCGCACGCAGAGCGGGCTCACTGTTTGCCGAGTTCGATGTAATTCAGAGCCGACTGCGCCCCTATGCTCCACTGGATGTCCACATACCCGAATGGATCGAACCCGAGATTGCCGGGTTAATTGGACCAGGGGTAACAGCGAATATTCTGGAACAAGCCAACAACAACGGTGCTTTCCAACTCAATCCAGGATATTACTTCTCCTATCTAACTGAAATTGCTGCGCTGAATAACGACCACGCTAAGATCATTGAGGCCGGCAGGAACGCTTTGGCTCGCCTTCCCCAGCAAGAGGCCTTGCTCAAAGCAAGAATTTCCGCCCAAATGGCGGACGCCCTATGGGCAGTAGAGAGATATGAAGAAGCGCTGGATTCTTATGAGTATGCACTACGGCAGGATCCAAGTATTATAAGAAGACTGGAAACCAGTATCCCGGTCAGTATTGAACAGGACGGATCAGAGTTTTCCAGTTTGACCTCCCGGTATTTGCTACGCTCACCTCGATTTCATGAACATCAAAATGGACTGGTCTTAAATGTACACTCCACTCCAGACTTATCTATATGCCTGAATTCGAGATCAGCAACCAGCATATCGTGTTACACAATGGAGGCCGCCGGCAGTCAAAGCAGCAAGTGGAATGCTCAAGAGCTGACACGATTGTTTCATACACAGGCGTTTGGCCTTGGATATGACATCAGCAAGGCTCAGCGCTCGATCCTATTAGGTTCGAGCGTCATTCTCAGTTCTCAGTTAAACGGCAACCTGCGTCAGAATAGAGATACTTTTCTGAGCCAATGAGTGAGTTGCTTCGACGCCCTGCCGGACAGCTAACTTCTAATGCTCTTATTCATACAATTCCATATTTTTGGGCTGCAGTTTGTCAAACATCAATGTCCTATCAAAACCACTAATTGTTCTACTAGCGGCTACTTCCGCCATGGGTCCGGCGGCGATGCAAATTCTGTTACCTGCATTGCCGATAATTCAGGACACTTTCCAAGTCAGCAATGATATCGCTCAGCTAACCCTTAGCCTGTCTATGTTCGCCATTGCTGTAGGGACACTAGTCTACGGGCCGCTTTCGGACAAGTATGGGCGCAGACCCATAATGCTCGTAGGTATGGCAATTACATTACTGGGATCAATATTTTGTTATCTGGCGAACACGATCGAGTTGTTGATCGCGGGTCGTTTCATTCAGGCTTTTGGCGGAGCTGTCGGTCTTGTGTTAGCTCGAGCGATAGTTAGGGATGTCTATGGTGCTGAAGACGCCGCGAGGGTGATCGCTACACTGGTTATGGTCATGGTTGTAATACCAATGCTATCGCCTGCTCTAGGTGGTGAATTAATGGGTAGATTCGGTTGGCAATCAGTTTTCGTTGTAATCGCCGTACTAAGTATTGTTAGTTTCTTGTTGCTAATGCGCAACCTACCAGAAACACTCGAAAATCCTGTGTCCTTTGAAGGAATAGGGGCCATGATAAACACATTTGCAAGCCTGTTTAAGTCCCGTGCATTCTGCGGCTATGCCTTCTGTGTAACTTTTGTATCGGTTGTATTTTTCGCATTTATCTCTGCCGCACCGGAAATCATGATATCAGTTTTAAATAGACCACCAACTGAATATGGTTACTTTTTTGTGATGATTCCACTGGGCTTTATGTCGGGCAATTATGTAGCGCGACATTTTGGCCGCAAGATCGACATAAACAGAATGATATCCTATGGCGCCAGCATCGCTATTCTGGGTATTTCCCTTGCGTTTGTTTTACAGATTGCCGGAGTCAAACATCCAATTGGCTTGTTTGCGCCGATAGCACTTGCCGTGTTTGGCAATGGCATTACACTGCCAAATGCTCAGGCTGCCGCGATTAATGAGTTCCCGCAATACGCAGGCAGCGCATCGGGTTTAACTGGATTCCTGCAAATGGCTTTTTCGGCGGTCGCTGCCCAGGCAGTAGCTCTGATTTATAACGGCACTGTTTATCCGTTACTGATTATGATGTTTGCAGCGGCAATATTGTCTCTGATTTGCTTCAAGCTAGGAGTTCGAGGCGGTCACTATGCAGCAGCTTAAACAACAATATCCAGCTCAGTTAACTGATGCTCGAATTCCTCACTGTCAGTCAGGCAGCGTAAATCGAAGATCAGCTTTCCATCATGAATTCGCCCTATTACCGGTTTTGGTAACTTTCGAAATGCAAGAGCCAGGCCAATTAGCATCGCGTCAGTTTGCCCCTTTTCTGCCACTGGAGTAATTTCCAAGGCAACGCTTGGCACCAAATCCAGAGGCAATGAACCGCTGCCAATCTGGCTCTGGCAGGAATTCGTGACGACTTTGGCTTTGTTTTGTACAGCAGCCTGCACTATTGGTAACAGCTGAGCCGCAACAGCTTCAATTTCTTTCAGGGGTCGGGTTAAATCAACCAATAGCGGTAAACGGGAACTCAATCTCCGTGAATCCTGGTATAGATTGATGACTTCTGCCAGCGCCGCAAGCGTAATCTTGTCAACGCGTAATGCCCGCTTAAGTGGATTGGCCTTAATTTTTCTAATCAGATCAGCCCTGCCTACAATGATCCCTGCCTGCGGGCCTCCTAACAGCTTATCGCCACTAAACGTCACGATGTCGGCGCCCATCTGCAGGGATTCCTGTACAGTAGTTTCATGAGGCAGACCAAATTGTTCTAAATCTACCAATGTGCCACTGCCCAGATCTGAAACGAAGGGAAGTTCATTACTGCCAGCCAATTCGCTGAGTTCGGACTCAGACACTGAATTCACGAATCCACGGATTTCGTAGTTGCTAGTATGTACTTTCATTAGTAGTGCCGTTTGGTCTGAAAGCGCAGATTCATAATCACGTAGGTGAGTTCGATTGGTAGTGCCGATTTCTTTCAAAGTACACCCGGCACTCTTCATAACATCGGGAATTCGAAACGCTCCACCAATTTCGACCAGCTCTCCTCTAGAAATCAACACTTCCTTGTTAAAAGCTAGTGAGTTAAGCACCAGCAGCACAGCTGCGGCATTGTTGTTTACTACAGTGGCGGCTTCTGCTCCTGTAATATTACACAGCTTACTTTCGATATGGCTATCCCGATCGCCCCGGGTTCCAGTCTCCAGGTCATATTCCAAATTGGTGGTTTGAGTTGCGGCTAACTGTATCGCAGCAATTGCTTCAAGCGGCAAGCGAGCCCGGCCAAGATTGGTGTGAACTACAGTCCCTGTCAGGTTTATTACGGGAACGAGAGAACTCGAAAAAGCTCCTTCTATACTAACTTGAACAGCAGAACAAAAATCATCCAGAAATCCTTCTGACCCGACCCATTGCAAAACTGACTCATCAGCTTCGGCAATCCTGCTTCGTAGAGACTCGAGTTGCGATCTCGCTTCCAACTTCACCGATTCGTGACCCACTCGAACTATGAGCAATCCTAATATTTCCGACTGCAGCAGCTTGTCTACTGAGGGGAGATTCTTGAATGCTTCAGTTTTCGAATTCATAGCTTTAGGCGCAAGTATTTGGCTGTTATCTGTAGCCGAGTTTGCAATCTACGGAAAATATAGATGTATCGCAACCAATTAACGTGCGGATTGTAGAGCTGCTTGCTTACTGCTTAGTGAAAATAATACACTCTAGAATCTTGAACCCTTGCAAACTGACCCTATGCCTAGTAAAGAAAAGCTATTAGTCGCCAACAAATTTCACCGGGAGACTATCGTAAAACTCGACAGCCAATTTGATACCCATCATCTATGGAAATGTTCAGCAAAAGAGAAACACGAACTTATCCAGATGCTACAGGGGGAATGTAAAGCAGTTGCAACCGGCTCCTGGGAGTGTGACGAAATCGTTTATGAACTGAATTCACTTGAATTCATCGCCACATTTGGTGTCGGTGTTGACGGAATTGATTTTGATGTAACTGGGAAAAGAGGGATAAAGGTTTCTAATACGCCAGGAGTGCTGAATGATGCCGTGGCAGATATCGCGATGGCTCTTATTCTTGCAACAGTGCGAGGAATCATTAAAGCAGACAAATTTGTACGTAATGGCTCATGGGCACTGAGTCTGTTCCCCGCCAGCCATAGCCTCGCTGGAAAAACTCTAGGAATCATAGGGTTAGGAAGAATTGGGCATGCAATTGTGGATCGTGCTCTGACCTTTAAACTCAATATTGCCTATCACAACAGGTCACCCAAGCCACACCCGTATAGCTACTACTCGTCAATTTCAGAACTCGCGGCCGATTCCGACATTCTTCTCAATCTGCTTCCGGGTGGAGATGAAACACGCGAAATCATTGGCAAAGAAGCATTCCTAAGCCTTGGGCCCGATGGCATTTTTATCAATGTGGGACGCGGTAGCAGCGTTGACGAGCACGCTTTGATCGAAGCTCTCGACCAGGGAATAATTGCCGGTGCTGGGCTGGACGTCTATGCAAATGAACCTGTTGTACCTGCTTCACTCAAAGGATCGGAGAACGTCGTTCTTTTGCCCCACATAGGAAGCGGCACGATTGAAACAAGTCGCGATATGGGCAATCTGGTTATACAAAACCTCGAAGCCTTTTTCGATGGCATTCCACTGATTACAGAAGTTGCTCAATGATGCATTTTTGAGAATCGATTGAGCTTCAATATCCCTGCTGTGGAGAGAAAATTCAATTAGTTTTGTGTTGTTCTATTTCCCAGCAAGTCTAATACCGGGGACTGCCAGATTTGTTGTAGACCGACGCAGATCTTAACTGTCATTGATGAAACAGGAGTGGCTGCAATTGGAGCGGACAGCGAAAATGAGCAAAAGCCAGTTATTCTAATATATGATAGTAGATATATTTTGCTTCGTTGTCATACTGTTGAAATACAGCTTATTAAGCACTGGATTTTGGCTCACGGTTGCTTTATTCTCCCCACCCGCGCCGGGTAGGTTTCAGTCGTTATTGTCTGTTAATCGATGAATAAGTCTTTTGACATATCCTCGATAATGGCATGTTAGGTAAGCAAATAGCTGGATCCAAAAAAGCTTTCTCACCATTGGAGGAATGCTTATCCACTAAATTCGCTGAAATTTGGAAAATAGGGTACGTAACTGATTTATGAGTAAAGCTGCTAAGACTAGATCGCCCTCTTCTGTTCAAAAAACTCCTCGGAAATCCAAAAAATACATTTTCGCCTTTGGACGCGAAACTACTGGTAATGCCAAAATGCGCGAATTGCTAGGTGGCAAAGGAGCAAATTTGGCGGAAATGGCTTCGATAGGCTTGCCTGTCCCTCCTGGATTCACTATAAGCACTGAAGTTTGTAGCTACTACTATGACCACGAGAAGCGCTATCCAGCGACTCTCAGAAAGCAGGTGGCCCATGCCATCAGGCAAATTGAACATCAAATTGGCAAGAAATTTGGAGCCCATCAGAATCCACTACTGCTCTCGGTTCGTTCGGGTGCCAGAGATTCAATGCCTGGCATGATGGACACAATTCTAAATCTCGGCCTTAACGATGAAACTGTCGAAGGCATGGCCGAAATTTCGGGCAATTCACGATTTGCGTGGGATTGTTATCGACGGTTTATCCAGATGTACGGCGATGTTGTCATGGGAGTACAAGCCAGGTCTGAAGAAGAAGAGGCTCCTTTTCATGAGATTCTGGAAAATCTCAAGAAGCGTGCCGGGGTAACTTCAGATGCAGAGCTCAACACTGATAATCTCAGGGAGCTAGTACGGCGCTATAAATCACTTATCTCGAAGCGTACCCACAGCGCGTTTCCCCAGGACGTAAACCAGCAGCTTTGGGGGGCGATAGGGGCAGTATTCGAATCCTGGAAGAACGAACGCGCGATACTCTATCGCCAACAGTACGGCATCCCTGCGGAATGGGGCACAGCCGTAAACGTACAAGCTATGGTGTTCGGAAATGCCGGTAAAGACTGTGCCACAGGAGTAGCATTTACGCGCGATCCGGCGAACGGCGAAAAATTATTCTATGGAGAGTACCTGATCAATGCCCAGGGAGAAGATGTTGTGGCTGGTGTGCGCACTCCTCACGGCATTCAGCATATGCAAGAGTCGATGCCAAAAAGTTTTCGTGACTTGGAGAAAGTTCGAAACAAACTGGAAAGGCACTTCAAGGACATGCAAGACTTCGAATTCACTATTGAAAATGGTCAACTTTTCATCCTGCAGACCCGTAATGGCAAACGTACGGGTCTGGCTGCCGTACGAATCGCGGTGGAAATGCAGAAAGAGCGGCTAATGTCGCAAGAAAATGCACTGCTGAAAATTCCAGCAGAATCTATCGATTCGCTGCTGGTGCCCGTTTTTGACCCGAAGGCGCTGAAAGCGGCTGCCGCTATTGGGCATGGTCTACCGGCTGGCCCGGGTGCAGCAACGGGTCGAATTGCCTTCACTGCTTCCACTGCTGAAATTGAAACTCGCAAGGGAAATAAAGTTGTACTGTGTCGAACTGAAACATCACCAGATGATTTGAAAGGAATGCTTTATTCCCAGGGCGTTCTAACATCACGCGGAGGCGTCTCTTCACACGCCGCCCTCGTTGCGAGGCAACTGGGCAAGGTCTGCATTTGTGGAGCCAGCGATATCAAAATCAATTACGAAAGAAGAACACTTACAGCTGGGAAAGTTGTGCTGAAAGAAGGAGATTATATCTCCATAGACGGTAGCACCGGCGCTATTTACAAAGGCATGATTGAAAATGCAGACTCCGAAGTGAAACGCGTATTGGACGGCGGGCTCAAGCCTTCAGCCAGCTATACGTATGAATTGTTTCAAACAGTTATGCGGTGGGCAGACAAGCATCGCTCCTTAAAAATCCGCACGAATGCCGACACTCCGACAATGGCCAGGCAGGCGGTATCGTTCGGTGCAGAGGGAATTGGCCTGTGTAGAACTGAACATATGTTTTTCGATGGTGAGCGCATCGACTATATGCGCCAGATGATACTGGCGGTCGATGAAGTACAGCGCCGTTCAGCTCTAAAGAAACTGTTACCGTTCCAAAAGAAGGATTTTATTGGGCTGTTTAAGGCAATGGACGGTCGCCCTGTCACGATCCGACTGCTGGATCCTCCTCTGCATGAGTTTCTACCACACGACGATGTCGTTCGACGACAGCTTGCAGAGAAGCTCGATGTCCCTCTCGATTTCGTGATCGATCGTATTAAAGCACTGCACGAAGAGAATCCTATGCTAGGTTGTCGCGGCTGCAGGCTGGGTATTCTCCATCCAGAAATTACTGAGATGCAGACCAGGGCTATTTTTGAAGCAGCCGCGCAAGTGCTGAAAGGCAAGAAACGAATTCGCGTAAAGCCGGAAATCATGATTCCGTTGGTGGGATTTAGAGAAGAACTCGCCGACCAACTGCATATAGTGCATCAAGTTGCGCGCGAGGTCATGAAGACGCGTAAGGTCCGTATACACTATATAGTTGGCACAATGATAGAAGTTCCCCGCGCTGCGATTACCGCTGATGAAATCGCCAGAGAAGCCGATTTTTTCAGCTTTGGAACTAATGACCTTACCCAGACAACACTGGGTTTAAGTCGCGATGACATGGGGCTGTTTTACGATGAGTACCAAAGAAAGGAAATCTACAATCAGAATCCGTTTGCCAGCCTCGATCAAACAGGAGTAGGTAAATTAATCGATCTGGCCGTAGCCAAGGGAAGAGATACCAAACCGAAGCTAAAACTTGGAATCTGCGGTGAACATGCTGGCGATCCTTCATCTATCGATTTTTGTCATAGAACAGGTCTTGACTATGTCAGTTGCTCCCCTCCCAGGGTTCCAATTGCCAGGTTAGCTGCCGCCCAGGCAAAGCTCAGAACTGGCTGAGTTCTACACTAAATAGTCAGGCTACGATCGGCGGCATCGGACAATCGATAGTTGCCGCTATGGCCCGCATCAATTCTGCTTCGATAGCCACGACCTCCTTGTCTGCCGTGATACAGGCTGCGCAAGCCTTGAGCAGCGCAGGTTTCTGCAGCGGCTTGAGTAAAACCAACTCATCCAGTGCATTGTTCAACGCTTTATAATCTATAGACTCAATCGGTATGATGCTTGCGGCTATATCCAGCCTGGCCGTAGCAATCTCAAAAGCCTGTTCAACTGAAATTCCCTGTTGTGGATTAGAGTGCGCCAGTATGGATAAAAGCAGTCTAATTGAGTTGCTGCATTTCTTTAGCTCTTTTCTTCCAAGCTTGATTCCCTTTCGCTTGACAAAAACCATGTCCAGACTGGTAAATATGATTTTCTGCAATGCCCATTCCATTAAACTAATCTTTTTGTCGAGGGCTATCAGTTCACCGAAATTGTTCCTAAATAGTTTATATTGATTGGCGGAAAGTTGCCGCAAGTTAGGCAATGCGATTTCCACCAGGGGTAGGCGAGAAACTGAGTTCAGCGACACACCGTCAGCCTCAGCTGTTAAAAGAGCCTGCAATTCCGAATAGACACCTAGATCGGCACTACCCTCGAGAATGGCAAGTTGCCGACTTCGTACCGGGTCCTTTCTACTAATGACCAAGTAATAGATTACTGCTCTGGCGGCTGAAGGCTCATGTGCAGCATCGAGAAATGTTTGAGGTATTTGCTGCCTGATTGCCTCGGCATAATCTAGATGCTGAACACCCGGATTTCCAACTTGACCTAAGATGGAATCGGTAAGTAACACACTGGTCGCGCCGGTGAGTATTGAAGATAGTTTTTGCCGTCTCTCCTTCTCCGTTGCTACCGATTCTGTCTGCTTTTCCTCTGCAACTGTTCTACGAATCAGGTCATGGCTACCATCCCATCCGGGAAGTAGGGCAGCTATTCGCTTTTCCAGTGGTGGATGGGTTGCGTACAAGCCACTCAAAGCCGACGTTCCAGCTTCTTCAAAAAGAGCATGGCTAATTTCCGCGCTCTTTGGGTTACGCAGGTAGGAGCGCTCGGTATGTTCAGTAATCTGCATCAATGCTCCAGCGATCCCATTCGGATTGCGCGTAAATTGCACTGCTGACGCATCGGCAAGAAATTCTCGCTGCCTGCTAACTGCAGCTTTAATTAGGTTTCCGAAGAATGTACCGACATAACCGACCACCATCAGTCCAATTCCCAGAAACACAATGCCACCGGAATCCTTCGAGCGACGGCTGTGCGCTCCACCTCTCAGCAAGTAGTATCCGATAATGCCAAGCACCATGATCCCGTGTAATACCCCAATCAGACGAATATTGATTCGCATGTCTCCGTGCAGGATGTGACTGAACTCATGTGCAATTACTCCCTGTAGCTGCTCCCTGCTCAGTGTATCAATGGTGCCACGAGTAACACCTATAACTGCATCGGCGGGTGAATAGCCCGCTGCAAACGCGTTGATGCCGGATTCCTCCATAAGATAAACTGGGGGAACAGGTGTTCCAGAGGCCAAAGCCATTTCTTCCACCACGTTTAGAACGCGACGCTCTGCAACATCATTGTTAGCCGACAACAGCAGCTTGCCATTCATCATTTCCGCCACGCGTGCTCCGCCCCCGGACAAAGCACTAATCTTGTAAAGGCTTCCTATCAAGACGATCGATATCACCGCCATGCTTACCACAAGAATGATTTGCCAATCAAATTGCACAACACCTACTGTGGCTGTGCTGCTCGATCCATTACCGGCAATCCCAAACACGATCATCACCATCAAATTTGTAATGATAATTAAAGCGAACACCGCCAAAGCAAATAGAACAATTAGCTTCCCGGTGTTGCGTTTGGCAATGTGCTGAGACTCGAAAAAATCCATAATTATCGGCCTGGTAAAAAAACTTTCAATAAAGTTCTACCGCAAAATTGCTAGAAAGAGACTTTGGGTGCTTCCTGAATTTGCTCGCTGTCTTCGAATTCCAATAAGCTGGCATCACTGCTGTGCCCAAAGATTCCTGCTACTGCCACAGGGGGAAATGACTGTCGATAAGTGTTATAAGCCATTACTTGATCATTGAAAGCCTGCCGGGAAAAGGCGACTTTATTCTCAGTTGTAGTTAGTTCTTCGCTAAGCTGCATCATGTTCTGATTCGCCTTAAGGTCGGGATAGTCCTCCATAACCACGTTCAGGCGGTTGAGTGCCCCTGTCAGTACACCTTCCTGTCCAGCCAACTCTCTAATCGCCGCGGCATTCCCAGGATCAGCTGCGGCTGCGGCCAATCCTGCGGCGGCACCATTACGGGCAGCGATAACTGCTTCCAATGTTTCCCGTTCATGCTTTATGTAACCCTTAGCAGTTTCCACCAAGTTTGGAATGAGGTCATAGCGGCGCTTAAGTTGCACTTCGATTTGGGCAAAAGCATTCTGATATCTGTTCTTTAAACTCACCAGTCGGTTATAGATGCCAACAATATAAAAGAATACGACCGCTACGATGACTAATACTACAATCGTCGATATTTCCATTGTCATTACTCCTGTTCTAAAGAATTGGTCAGGCCAGTTAGATTCAAGCCCAGAATGACATTATTTCATTAATACCCAATATTGTCGCTCATGGTGTAGCAGCCAGCCGGGTTTTGAGCAGGGCAGAATATCTGCTAAGCTCGAGCGCTAGCTCCTAAATCCTATTCAAAAGAACAATAACTATGAGCATCGGTGTCCTCTCTATACTTTCCCTGTTACCTATTATCTCCGTCGCAGTCTTTTTGGTCATGCTGCGCTGGCCAGCCAGTCGAGCAATGCCCATCGCTTACATAGTTGCCGCGTTGTTGGCCTATCTGGTATGGCAGGTACCGATAAGCAAAGTAGTAGCAGCCAGTGTCAATGGGCTTATTGTAGCCGGCACACTCATCTATATTATTTTTGGCGCTATTCTTCTACTAAATACCCTTCAGCAGAGTGGGGCTATACAAGCCATTCGCCAGGGCTTCTCCGATATCACTCCTGACCGTCGCATTCAGGTGATTATTATTGCCTGGCTTTTTGGTTCGTTTATCGAGGGATCTGCCGGTTTTGGTACACCTGCAGCGGTTGCGGTTCCGCTTATGGTGGGCCTTGGTTTCCCGGCAATGGCAGCGGTCGTCGCGGGTATGATCATTCAGAGTACACCAGTCTCCTTCGGCGCCATGGGTACACCAATACTGGTAGGTATAAATACTGGACTATCCGCCGATCCGGATATGCTGGCCTATGCCGCAGAAAGAGGTTTTGATGAATGGGATTTATTTCTCGAGTTCATTGCAACCAAGGTCGCCTTTATACACGCACTCGCTGGCACTTTTATACCCCTTCTCGTCACCGGCATTATGACGCGATTCTTCGGTAAACAGCGCAGCTTTGCCGATGGCTTCAGAGTATGGAAATTTGCTCTGTTCGCGGCCTTTTCGATGACTATACCGTATCTATTTGTCGCTACTGTGTTCGGACCTGAATTTCCGTCCATGTTCGGTGGCTTGATAGGGCTGGCAATCGTAGTGAGTGCCGCCAGGTCCGGATTCCTGATGCCTGCAGATGATCAGATATGGGACTTCGATGACAGAGCGAATTGGGATGCCGAGTGGACCGGTAGTCTACAGTCCGGCGCAGATCCCAGTGACAACACCGATACCATGAGCCTCGTTCGAGCCTGGTCTCCTTACCTGTTAGTCGCCGGCTTGCTGATTTTGACGCGATTACCCGCATTAGAGTTGGAAACTTTGTTGCGTAGCTCCAATCCACTAATAACCTGGTCGTGGCCGCAAATTTTCGGCAGCGACATCAGTGCATCATTTCAGCCACTCTGGTCACCGGGCACAATATTCATAATTGTCTCGCTGATCACCATCCTGCTGCATGGACTAAAGTTCTCTGAGTACACGCTAGCCTTCAATAGTTCACTGAAAACACTTATCCCCGCGTCAACTGCATTAGTATTTACCGTCCCGATGGTGCAGGTCTTCATTAACACCAGCGGTGGAGCAGCGGGGTATGAACAGATGCCCATTGCGCTTGCGGAAGGCGTAGCCAATCTGGCTGGCTCTGCCTGGCCTTTTTTCTCTACATTTATCGGAGGACTTGGTGCCTTCGTAGCTGGTAGCAACACAGTAAGTAACATGATGTTCTCTCTATTCCAGTTTGGCGTAGGTGAACGCATTCTTGCTGACCCAACCTGGATAGTTGCCTTGCAAGCTGTCGGCGGTGCATCAGGCAATATAATCTGCGTACATAACGTGGTCGCTGCGTCTGCTGTTGCCGGACTAATTGGCAAAGAAGGTGCCGTAATCCGAAAAACGCTGCTGCCCTTTTGTTACTACGCTCTCATGACTGGCTCTATAGGCTATGGTATCGTCAATCTTGAAAACGGGGTGCTTAATGCTGGGTTTCTGGTAGCGGCGATTATCGTCGCCATAATGATTTACTACATCGTCAAATATAACCGTACCACCGATCCCTGACTTAACAGCCTCCAATTAAGCAACCCAACTCTGGATCTTCACTAACAGTGCGCCATGGCTGAATCGAGTTCAGTTGATAACAATCTAATCGAAAAGTCTCTCATCGTTGCGACAGCTGGTCATGTCGACCATGGCAAGACGGCATTGATTCGTCGCATTACAGGTACAGATACCGATACTCTCAGCGAAGAAAAAGCCAGGGGATTAAGTATTAATCTTGGCTATGCCTACTACCACTTCTCCAATTCAGTAAATGAGCAGTCATTCAACAACACCATCGGTTTTGTCGATGTTCCGGGTCACTCAGATTTTATCAACAATATGCTGGCTGGTGTGGGAACGGTAGACTATGCGCTGCTGGTTGTCGCTGCCGACGATGGGATAATGCCTCAAACACGGGAACACCTGGCAATTCTCGACTTACTCGGCATCTCTAGTGGAGTTGTCGCACTGAGTAAAGTTGATAAATGCGACGAAAGTAGAATTCAATTTGTATCTGAGGAAATAACTGCATTACTCGCATCAACTAGCCTGAGCAAGGCGCCCATTTTTCAAATCTCGAACATCTCCGGGCAGGGTATCGAAGAACTTACCTGCCACCTACAGAATGTTATAAACAGCCGTGATGGGGCTCAACGACAATCACCAGATCACAATTCCAGACTCCTGATCGATCGAAGTTTCACCGTAAAAGGCATCGGAACCGTTATAACCGGTAGCGTGCGTGCCGGAAATATTAAAGTAGGCGACTCTGTTTTACACACCGGTAGCGGGCAGGAAACAAAAATTCGAGGTTTACGCCAAGACAATACAGATATCGAGCGAGTCGATTCCGGTCAACGCACAGCCGCCAATATTGGCATCAACGTTGATGCGATCAAACGCGGAGACTGGCTGATCCAGCCGGAATTGTACATGCCGATCCAGCGGTTTGATGCCTGTGTCAAACTGATTGAACCCGAATTCACTGTATTGAACAGTGCTCAATATCATCTACATCTGGGTGCTGCACATCATATCGTGACAGTTCGCTGCATTGGCGAGCAGGCTCAATTATTCCAAGTGGCATCTCATGAGCCGATGATAGCCAATTTTGGTGATCGATTTATTCTCAGAGACCCTGCCTCTCAACACACTATTGGCGGAGGCAAGGTTTTAGACATTTTTGTGCCTCGGCGAAAGCGCACCAGTAAAGAAAGAATTGAAGTGCTTCGCGCACTTAACAATAAATCTCTGGAGGCCTTATCCGCATTACTGCAACTCTCAGCTCAGGGAATCAACCTAGACCAATTTGTGGTTTGCCGAAATATCAGTCAATACGCCCTGCAAGAGCTCCTCGATTCACTCCATGATAAAGACTCTAGTTTTTCCGAATTAGCAATAGAAAAACGCCGCTTCCCTACTCTATTGGAAGGCACATATTTCTCAGGATATAAGCATCAAATATTGGATCAGATCCAGTCCTTTCATTCTGCACATTCAAATCAACAGGGAATTAGCGAACCAGCACTAAGCAAAGCCATCAATTTCGAAGCTTCCCATCTGTTATTGCATGCCATACTGCAGGTTTTAATCGATGAAGAAATCGTCAGTCGCACTGGCACGTTGCTTCACCTGCCAACTCATGAGATTGTCTTGAGCCTGGAAGAATCAGCCTTCCTAGCTAAAGTGCGTCCCCTGCTTGTGAAAGCTGGCGATATCCCTCCGCGAACCAGAGAACTGGTCGAGCAGACGGGAATCCCCCTCAAGAACCTGGAGCAGATTCTCAAACAGATATCAAAAGCAGGAAACCTGATCAGGATCGCCGAGAACAGGTACTACCTGCCTGAGACGATCATGGCACTAGCCGAATTTACTGAGCAATTAGCAGAAACTGATTCCGACGGAACAGGTTTTTCCGTTATCCAATTTAGAGATGCTTCCGGTATCGGTCGTAATTTGTGTATTGAGATTCTCGAATATTTTGATCGTATCGGATTTACTCGGCGCGACGGAAACAGCCGCCATTTACGAACCGATAAAGAAAATATCTTCGGCAATTAGATTTCGCTTGTTCATTGCACATTTTATTTATTTCCGGTGCACTTCAATCCTCGCCAGCAGAGGCCTCCAGGGCTTATGGAAGTATCTAGAGAGTCCTAATTCCAGATCTAGACTGTCAGCCCTCTTTACCACAGGAAAACAAAGCTGCTACGCTAAGCAGTAGCGGCACTGTTGCTTGTTGGGAATTTTAATGGGGCTCGAAATTGACAACATCGATTTCACTGAAGATGAATTCAATCGATTCAGTGATCGACTCAGATCGAACTTAGACGCGCTGGAGATTTTGTTAGCACGCCCGGACTTCGGCGATGGCGATCTTTCTTTCGGTGCAGAACTTGAATTGTATATCGTCGATAAAAGTGGACGTCCTTTGCATGTAAACCAGGAAATTATTGTACAGCTCGACGACCCTCAATTAACCCTGGAGCTGAATCGCTACAACCTGGAATACAATTTCAAACCCTCACTAAGTAAAGATAGCTGCTTCGCCACCACCCAGATTGAAGCACTTGCTGCCATCGAAAAAATTAACGCTTGTGCTTCCCAATGGGGTGGCAACGTGGTGCCGATTGGAATATTGCCAACGCTTGAGCCATCCGATACTGGCTATCATGCGATGACTCCCCTGGCTCGCTTCAAGGCGATCACTCAGGCATTGACAGATATTCGTGGAGGGCCCTTCACAATCGCCATTGAAGGCGAAGAGACGCTTCAGCTCGCTATGGAGGATGTTACGCTGGAAGGTGCCAACACGTCGTTTCAGGTGCATCTGCGCGTGCCAGCCAGGGAGTACGCCGATTTTTACAATGCGGTCCAACTCGTAACGCCCCTGGTTGTTGCCATGGCGGCGAATTCACCCACTCTATTCGGCCACCGGCTCTGGCAGGAAACGCGCATCCCGCTGTTTAAACAATCGATCGATTGTCGGCCCAATGACTCGCTCCACCCGATTCCAGCCAGGGTCAATTTCGGCAATAACTGGATCCGGGATGGAGCCTTCGAGTTATTTGCCGAGGCTGCATTGCTTTACCGCCCCATCTTGCCGGACTGCAGCGAAGAAGACGCTGTTGCCGTGGCCAGCAGTGGAGGCACACCACAATTGTACGAACTCAGACTACATCAGGGTTCAATCTGGTTATGGAATCGACCAGTCTTTGACCCCGCAGACGGAGGTCATCTGCGCATAGAGATGCGCTCGTTTCCAGCCGGGCCATCTATCACTGATATGTTGGCCAACGCTGCACTGACAATCGGACTCGCCAAGTTGATGCAGCCCACTATCAAAAAACTATTGCCAGCTATTCCTTTTGCTTATTGTAACGCCAATTTTTATCGGGCAGCCCAGCAAGGCATGTCTGCTGAATTATTCTGGCCTTCATTGACACAAAACCAACCTGAATATTATGCCGTTCCAGAAATTCTCGAACGCCTGGTACCTCAGATTCCAGAGCAGCTGAGCAATATGGGATTTATCGAAGCAGACTTTAAGCCGTTGCTCGAAGTAATTAAGGAACGCCTTGCCACACGCCAGACTGGAGCCGAATGGCAGCTGAACAAACTCGCTGAATTTCGCAAAGATCTGCACAAACGAGAGGCACTAACAGCCATGCTGTTGGAATACCAGAAGAATAGCGCTGCAAATATACCCGTCGCGAAGTGGCGATGATCTCTATGGAGCAATCAACTCAAGCGCAATTTGGCAAATTTTATTATTGGGAAAACCCACAACCAGACGCCATAGGTCGAACAGTTATCGAGTTTTTGAAGCGACTCCCCGGACCCACCCACATACACGTTACAGGGGCTGATTCCAGCCGCTGCAGGGCGGTTGCAACCTTACTGCATGGCAACGAGCCCTCCGGCCTGCAGGCGGTATTTGAAGCGCTGCGACAAAGGATAACTCCCATAGTAGACATACACTACTTCATACCCAGCGTTGATGCCGCCAGACAGGCTCCCGGCTTTATTTATCGCATGCTGCCACATCAGAAAGATCTGAATAGATGTTTCAGGGAACCCTTCGGAGATTCCGAGCAAGACCTGCTCGCCCAGGACTTACTCCAGCGGCTAAAGAAATACAATCCAGAGTGTGTTATCGATATACACAACACATCCGGATCCAGCCCTTCCTTTGGAGTTACGACATTCATGGATGAGCGTCATGATGCGCTAGCCTCGCTATTTACTCACCGAATGATTGTTACTGATCTATTGCTGGGGTCGTTAATGGAGATAAGTGAGGCCATGATGCCAACCGTCACCATTGAATGTGGCGGCGTTGAAGATACAGAATCCAGCCTGATGGCCACTGAAGGCCTGTTAAAGTACATCACCTACGCTGATGTTCTGTCGATTAAACACACTGATATGTCACTGGAGTTCTTTCACAAACCTCTACGTGTTGAATTACTGGATGGCAGCGACATTGCTTACGGTGATCATAGTCTCATAGATGACGGCGTGACCCTGTTAGCCGATATTGAACACCACAACTTTGGATATGTGGGGCCGGACAATCGACTGGGTTTCGTATCCGGTGACTTGGCCGCCAATCTGACCGTGATGGACATTCATGGAAAGGAGAAGCTGTTTGACTATTTCGTTCTCGAAGAAGGAGAGCTTTACCCTACCCGCCGCCTGAAACTATTCATGGTGACGACAAATCCTGAAATCGCCCGCAAAGACTGCCTCTTCTATCTGGTGGAAGCCGCTTAAGATTCGATCTATTTGCTGTTCTTCGGCTCAGGAAACAGGGTCCGCTGCAGCCCGTTACAAACTGTTTCAAGAATCTGGATACGGGCAAATTTCTTATCGTTTCCGGCAACAATGGTCCACGGAGTGTGCGCGGTACTAGTATGCGCAACCATATCATTGATGGCTGATTTATAATTATCCCATCGTTCCCGATTGCGCCAATCTTCGTCAGTAATCTTGTGTTGCTTGCGCGGATCTTTCTCCCGCTCCTTGAAACGCCGGTACTGTTCGTCCTTGCTGATGTGAATCCAGAACTTGAATAGCGCCACACCGTGATCGACCAGCTGTTCTTCAAAATCGTTAATTTCCTGATAGGAACGCATCCATTCATGGGGTTGAGCATACCCTTCAACGCGCTCAACCAGCACCCTGCCATACCAGGAGCGATCGTAAATGGTTACATAACCTGCACGCGGTATATGTCGCCAGAATCGCCACAGGTAGTGATGGCCTTTCTCTTCATCAGTAGGTGCTGCAATGGGAATGACACGATACAGGCGTGCATCCATGGCTGCAGTCAGGCGCCGGATCGCACTGCCTTTTCCACCTGCATCCCATCCTTCAAACACCAGGACGGCATTACGTTTGGCGTTGTACATCTGCCAGACGAGGTCGTGGAGTCCTCGTTGCAACTTGTTGTTCCGATTCTCATATTCAACCGCAGTCAACGACTGAGTAAGATCAACTGTATCCAGCACCGTAATCTGCGAAGACTTGGCACTGAGCACGTCATGGATTTTCTGAAAATCTCTAAATCCTGCCGATGGCTCTTCCTGAGGCCTGGATTTAGACTCCTCTGCAAGGCCTGCTTCCATTCGTGCCACGATAGCATCGCCAACTGAGATATCCCGGTATCTGGGATCCGTGGCTTCGATTATGTGCCAGGGAGCGAAACCTGTATCGGTTAAACGAAGTGCCCGTTCTGAGACCTCAGCGAAGCGATCATAATTTTTGGAGAACTCCTCCAGTAAAGGAGACTTCTTGAATTTGCTCACCTTGGCTTCATGCTCGAGTCTTTCCTGCTGTACAGATTTGGACAAATGAAACCACAGCTTGACGATGATATTGCCGTCAGCCGTCAGGGTTCGTTCCAACTCTTCGATCCGTTTTAACTCCTGATCCAGCTCTGCTTCATCAATCTTATCGAAGGCAGCGTCCACGAGCGGCTTGGTGTACCAGGAACCAAACATAACGCTTACCGTGCCCTGCATGGGCAAACTCCGCCAGAATTTCCAGAAACGCGGCCGTTGTCGCTCGTCGTCTGTTTCATCCCAAAAGGCATGTGTTTGTACATCGCGGGTATCGAACCATCGATTGAGACGATCTACAACCTCGCCTTTACCAGCGCCCTCGACACCCGAAACAATAATTACCAGCGCCTTTCCTGACACGCGCAGCCGTTGCTGCAATTCTAAGCACAGCCGATGAATCTCCGGTTCGAGTTGTTTGAATTCCTCCTTGGCAAGCGAACGACCCACCTCAGCAGCTTCAAACATAGGATCTCCTTCCATAAATAGACTAATCAGGATAACCCTAGCAGGCTCAGTGTCGATCAGATTGACCTGAGTCAACTGCAGCCAAACCGCGTGAAAAGCCATCGAAAACAGCCCTGAAATATGTAACCTGATTACTACTGGTAACGTCCAAATAGAGTTCACTCAATTGAGGGAGAGTCAGAGCTGCCATGTGGAAAAACTACCTGAATATGGTGTTACGGGGCATCTGGAAATACAAAACATATTCCATCATCAACATACTGGGGCTCGCTGTCGGACTATCCTGCTGCCTGCTTATTCTGCTCTATGTGCAGTATGAACTCAGTTACGATCGATATCATGAAAATGTCGAGCGCACCTATCGCGTATCCTTACACGGTGTACTGGCAGGCAATGAGATAAATGCTGTTACCACACCCTACCCAATGGCCGCTGCGCTTGTTAACGAATTCCCCGAGGTAGCAACCGCCACGAGATTTCGCAAATTCTTCCTCGAGATGCTGGTAAGCGTAGATGATATTCGATACCAGGAAAGTGAGGTTTTCCATGCTGACCAGGAATTTTTCGAGATATTCGATTACGACTTTATTGCAGGAAGCATGGCAACTGCATTGGAAAATTCCTACTCCGTCGTCATAACGGAATCGATCGCGAAAAAATACTTCCCAGACTCTAATGCATTAGGCCAATCCCTCACTTTCAATAACGATCGCGAGTATCAGATAACCGGAGTCATTAACGAAGTGCCGGAGAACACTCATTTCCACCCGCAATTCCTGGTGTCGTTCAATTCCGATGAAGATCACGATAGCCCTATCTGGATTAGCAATAATATCGCCACCTATCTGACTCTGAGGCCGGGGGTCGATGTTACAGAGTTTGCCCCTAAACTGACTGACCTGGTGGACAAGTATGTGGCGCCTCAAATAGAACAAGCACTCGGTTTTAGCGTCGAGGAGTTTTTCGCGAGCGGTGGGCGTTATGAATATGATCTGCAACCATTAACTGCAATTCACCTCAACTCCAACATGCAGGGAGAAATCGAATCGAATGGTAATGCAGCTTATGTCACTACATTTTTGGCGATCGCTCTGTTTGTACTGGCACTTGCGTGTATCAATTTCATGAACCTGTCCACTGCGCGGTCGGCTAATCGAGCTAAAGAGATTGGTGTTCGGAAAGTAGTGGGCGCACAACGAGCCCAACTACTGATTCAGTTTATGGCAGAATCGATACTGATTAGTTTACTGGCACTGCCCATCGCACTGCCGATAGTCTCGCTGTTACTGCCAGCATTTAATGCCATCACCGAAAGGTCCATGTCACTGGATGTGATATTCAGTCTTCAAGCAATGCTGCTTATCAGCTTTTTGACGTTTGCTGTAGGCTGTATTTCGGGTAGTTATCCTGCTCTATACCTTTCGCGTTTTCACCCGCAAGAAGTACTAAAGGGCAAATTTAGCGGCGGAGCGAAGAGTGCCTGGTTTCGTAGTACCCTGGTCATTTTTCAATTCGCAATCTCCATAGCTTTGGTGGCGGCTACGCTTATTGTCTACAGTCAACTCGAGTATATGCGTAACAAGCCGCTGGGATTTGAGAAAGAACAACTCCTCCTGGTGCATCGTGCTAGAGCTCTGGGAGAACAACTGGAGAGTTTCAAAATACGGGTTGCTGCACAGGCAAATGTTCAAGCTGTCAGTTCCAGCGTGCATGTGCCCGGAGTAGAGGTTGATCAAAACGTTTATATCCTAGAAGGAGATCCGGCGTCTGAAACCAGGGCGATTTGGGCAACATCCGTCGGCTATGACTACATTGAAACCCTGCAAATCGAAGTACTGGAAGGACGGTCATTTCCACGTGAGTTTGGTTCGGACGAGACTGCCTACGTAATCAACGAGGCTGCGGCCCGTGAACTAGGTATTGAAGATCCGACCTCCCATGGCCTTCTAGAGCCAGATCCTTCCGGCATGCGCAGTGGACCTATTATTGGGATGGTCAAGGATTTTCATTTCGAATCCCTGCATCAGGAGATCCGCCCCATGCTGTTCCGCTATCAGGAGTTTGCTCGCTACGTAGTAATTCGTGTCCAGGCTGACAATACTCAGCAGACCATCAATGAAGTCGAAGATCTGTGGGAGGAAATCACTGCAGGCGAACCATTCGAATACTCATTTCTCGATGAAGATTTCGCAAAACTGCATCAAGGAGATCGCAAGATGGGAGAAGTGTTTACCGTTTTTTCCCTACTGGCCATTCTTATTGCCTGCCTCGGTCTTTACGGCCTCGCCTCCTACACTACTGAGCAACGTACCAAGGAAATTGGAGTGCGCAAGACCTTGGGTGCTTCTGTGTCAGACATCGTTGTGCTGATTTCCAAGGAATTCATACTGCTGGTATTGATTGCCTTGCTCGCCGCTGTCCCCGTTTGCTATTTTGCGATGAGCCAATGGCTGCGACTTTTTTCTTACAGGATCGCAATCCCAATAAGTGCATTCGCTATTGCTGGAGTGTTAGCTCTGATTATCGCCTTTCTGACGGTGAGCTTTCAGTCAATCAAGACTGCTCTTACCAATCCTGCCTATACGCTGCGAGATGAGTAGCTAATTTTACAAAACTCTGCGATATGCAATATAACGGGTAGTTCAGTGTAGCCTTTGATAAAGCTCGAATAGATGTGTTTTGGCTCGCCTGCAACATCCACTCTAGAGCTGGAAACCAGTAAGCTTCATCAGTCGCCCGTTTCTGCAAGACCAATGCAACTTTTCAGCCAGGAAAGCCCCTACAAACAGGGGGCTAAAACTGCCCAAATAGGATGTTCTTGGTAGCACAGAAAAATTTGATAATTTGGGCCACTGGAGACTATCTCTATGCCTTCGGTAATGATTTAATACGCCGCACATTTGACGCTGGATATTTAAAAATGACTAGTCCTCTTGGTGCACTGTTTGGCCGCTCTCCCATCGGGCCCGTTCAGGTTCATATGGTGAAAGCCCAGAGCTGTATTACCCTGCTTGGAGACTTTCTCGAGGCGAGTTTCAGCAAAGATTGGCAAAAAGCCGCAGAAATCCAGCAGGCCATTCGAGGCGTAGAAAACGAAGCCGATGCAATCAAGCGAGATATTCGTAACCGCCTTCCCAGGAGCTTGTGGTTACCCGTGGCGCGAAATGACCTCCTGGAACTTGTGCGAATCCAGGACCGGTTGGCGAACCGGGCCAAGGACATTGCCGGCTTGATGCTAGGGCGGAAAATGGAAATTCCTGCCGAACTGATTGATGCAGTGCGCGAAAATTATCAGACAAATCTAAATACCTCCGCGCAAGCACTCAAGATTATACATGAACTTGATGAGCTTCTGGAGACCGGGTTTCGTGGCAAAGAAGCGAATCTAGTCGAAGAACTTGTCGTCGAGCTCGATGAACTGGAACACGAGAGTGATGTGAGTCAGGTGAAATTGAGATCAATGTTGTTCCAGTTAGAAGGCTCCCTGCTGCCGGTAAATGTGATGTTCCTCTACAAGATTATCGATATGCTGGGCGGTATCTCGGATATATCTCAGAAAGTCGGTAGCCTGCTTCTACAACTGGTTGCTCACTAACACACTATTTTCGAGAATCGATCTACATGCCTGACATAATTTCACAATATGGCTTTCTGTTGCTCGCCCTGGGCTGTTCATTCAGCTTTTTTATGGCCTGGGGCGTCGGCGCAAACGATGTCGCAAACGCCATGGGGACCTCTGTCGGCGCCCGTGCTATCACCATTAAGCAAGCCATAGTCATCGCCATGGTTTTTGAGTTTGCCGGTGCCTGGCTGGCAGGAGGAGAAGTTACTTCGACGATCAGGAGTAGCATTATCGACGTCGAGAAAGCTGGATTCGACGAACACCCCGAACTGTTAGTGTACGGTATGCTCTCCTCCTTGCTTGCAGCAGGAATCTGGCTAGTCTTCGCTTCGAAGCACGGCTGGCCGGTATCCACCACACATTCGATTATTGGTGCCATCATTGGCTTCGCGCTAGTTGGCATATCTGCCGATTCAGTAATCTGGAGCCAGGTCTGGTCAATCGTGGCTAGCTGGGTTGTTTCCCCACTGTTTTCGGGCTTCATTGCTTTCTGTTTGTTTATGACGGTGCAGCGCCTGGTACTTGCCACAGACGACCCATTCGAAAATGCCAAGAAATACGTGCCCTACTATATCTTCCTGGTGGGTTTCGTGATCGCCATGGTGACGCTGGTGAAGGGACTCAAGCATGTTGGGCTGGAGATAACCTTTGGACAGAGTGTGCTCATGGCAGTGCTGTTTGGTTTTTTCACCATGGGCATCGGTATCTTCATGCTGAAAAGAATCAAGGAAGTCTCCATGCTAAGCAATGAGGATAGATTCAAGAGCGTAGAAAGAGTATTTGCTGTACTGATGATTTTTACTGCCTGTTCGATGGCCTTCGCCCATGGATCGAATGATGTGGCCAATGCTATTGGTCCGCTGGCGGCAATTAATGGTGTCATACAGAGCGGTGGAGTATTTGCAACGCAGTCAGCGCTGCCCATGTGGATTCTATTGTTGGGAGCCGTTGGTATTGTCGCTGGACTGGCAACATGGGGTTACCGGGTGATGTCTACAATTGGACGAAACATTACCGAATTGACACCTAGCCGCGGTTTCGCTGCAGAGTTGGCGGCAGCTACCACTGTAGTTATTGCATCCGGTACCGGTATTCCGGTATCTACAACACACACACTAGTTGGTGCAGTCCTAGGCGTAGGTATCGCTCGAGGTATTGGTGCTATCAATCTCAAGATCGTTGGAAAGATCTTTATTTCCTGGATTGTGACACTGCCCATCGGTGCCGTACTGTCCATCATTTTCTTTTCTATCTTTCAGGCGGTACTGGGTTAGCACAGTATACTCAGTCAGTCACAGGGCCAGGAAACTGTTTCCGCAGCTCTCGTTTCAGTACTTTACCGTTGGCATTGCGCGGTATGGCGTCAATGAATGTCACACCCTTCGGCAACTTGAAGCGCGCCAATTTACCATCGCAATGATTGACAATATCCGATTCTGTCAGACTGTCTTCATTCCTAACGACAACCGCAAAGGGTGACTCGCCCCATTTCTCGCTGGGCTGCCCGATAACTGCTACTTCAGTTACTCCAGCATGACCAAGTATCACGTTTTCGATCTCAGCCGGATACACATTCTCGCCTCCGGATATGATCACGTCCTTGATGCGGTCCTGAATATAGATAAAACCTTCCTCATCCACGCTGGCGACATCACCTGTGCGTAACCAGCCATCTACCGTAATCGTCTCTGCGGTTGCCTCTGGACGATTCCAATACCCCAGCATGACATGCTTACCGCTAATCCAGACCTCGCCCTGCTCGCCAGGGGCACAATCATTACCGGCGGTGTTTACAACTCGGGCGTCCGTGTGAAAGAAGGGCCGCCCTGTAGAGCCGATCTTCTTCAATGCGTTTTCTGCACTGATTATACAGGCCGGGCCACAGGATTCCGTCAAACCATAAATCTGAAGCACTCCGATGTTCAATTCAGCGTATTGCTGAATAAGACTGACCGGTAACGGCGATGCTCCACTCTGGATCCAGCGCAGTGAGGAATAGTCGTATTGTGGGATATCCTTCACCTGAAGCATGAAGTTCAGCATGGCTGGGACCAGCAATGAACAGGTCACTCTCTCATCCTGTATCAACTCCCAGGCACGGACCGGATCGAACTCTCTCATTATGATGCTGGTTACACCCCGATAAATATTGAGTGTTACCGGAATCAGGCATCCCACATGAAACAATGGCAGAGCAGCCAGGTATCGATCCGCATCTCTTAAGTCGCAAGAGGCGGCAAAAGTAAATAATGCCCACAGAGAAGTGTTATGAGAATGCACTACTCCTTTTGGTAAGCCTGTAGTGCCAGAGGTGTACATGATGTACAGCAATTCGTCATCGGTAGCCCCGATAGTTGGTTCAGATTCACTCCCTGCATCGCATACATTTTTGTAGTCCTGTGCAAATTCACCACAGCCGTTCTCAGCCACTACTTGTATCCAGGTTCCAACATCTGTCTTAGCACCTCTGCTATGCAAGTCAGTCACCGTCTCGACAAATTCAGAACCGAAGATAAGCGTTTTGGAACCGCTGTCTTTAAGAATAAACTCCAACTCGTCGGCAACCAGGCGCCAGTTCAGCGGCACCAGTACTCCGCCAATCTTAGCGACAGCGAAGTAAGCTTCGAGGAATTCAGCACTGTTCATTAGTGCCAGCGCAACTCTATCTCCAGGTCGGACTCCCGATTGAACCAAGGAGTGCGCGAGCCTATTACAGCGTACATTCAATTCCTCAAAGCTAAGCCGAAGTCCTGATTTGCTATCGACAAAGGCTTCTCGATCAGGATTTATGTTTGCTCGCTTACTGAGAAGGAGACCGACATTGTTCTTCATAGTTAGGACCGCAAGGAAAATTGCTCGATGTCTAAGTCCAGGTTTGCCTGAATCTTATTAAGAGTTTGGCGGAAGAGGCAGGAGTCTAATCCGAGACATAACTTATTGAAATATATAACTATTTAACTCCTAATCCTGAACCAATGTTACTTCTAGTGTTACTAAACCCCAACCTTGCTTGCCATTTCTAGGGCAGTTTTTGATTTTCTACACTACAAGGCGGGCTATTAAATAGACCCCCGGGGAGGCTCTTTCGCGTCTCTCTAATGTTATAGTACCAACCTAGATTTACTAAAGTCGAATTTCAAAAAAATTAGAGAAAAAATTGGATTTCAATTTTGGGAGGTATGTATGGAAAGAATGACTAATCTGTTTGGGGTTGCCGCTGTTATTGCATCGTTGATATTTGTTGGATTGGAATTAAGGCTAACAAGACAGCTTGCAGTAATTGAAACAGAATGGCAGCTGATGAATAACTACGCATCTTGGAATGAATCTACTATCGAATGCCCTGAGTGCTACACCGCTAATTATTCTGAAGAGATGGGTTATGACCAGTATTGGAGAAATTATGCAATCATTGTTAGAGCTTTAAATACTTGGCAAGGAAGCGAAATTGCATATGAAAATGGCCTCTTGTCCGATAGAAGTTTTAATATGTGGTATCACGACGCAAATTTAATGATTGAAGAGGCTAACCAAGCAGGGACTATTCAGATTTGGTTAGAGACTATGGAAGGGCAAGCAGATTGGTCAGATTCAATTGTATTCCAATATCTTTATAAAATAATAGATGGGTAAATTCTGGAAAAAATGAATTAGAGCAAGTCCGAATTAATACTTACGCAGGAACCTGCACAAAGGCTTAAGCTAGAATCAAAGACACCAAATAATAATAACTTTAACTGAGGAAAGAATAATGGCTTTAGAAAACCTGATTAAATTAGAAGATGAACTCTTATCTGCGGAAGGAAGCATCTCTTCGGTAATCCTTGGCGACTCGGGCGGCACAATTACTGGGAAAATAAAAGTCTCAATATATGGCTCGGTCTATGTGAACTATACACTAAGCATGAATCCTAAGATTCCAGGACAAGGTTCAATGGTGGGAAATGCTAGTGCTATTGATGACGAAGGTGTGAGTAATACAGCCGCGCTTCAAGGCGTATGGAAGCGCACGGGGCACGTAATGAAGATATATTGTCTCGACGACATTTCAGATGGAAATATTCACTTAGCAGTCGTAAGTATTGATTTTAGAGACGATAGTATAAGAGTAGATTTTTCGCAAATGGCCAGCTAAAACTATTGAAGCTGCACAGTTCACAGCGAAGAAGATTTCTTGGCAGAAATTGATAGACTAAATCAATTCCGAAAAGAATCATTGAACTCTGTTAGAGAAGAACGGCTGTTTTAAATCTGACTATCAGGATTAATTCATGAACAAACTACTAACAACAATAACCCTACTCTGCTTTTCCCTCCTCAATAATTACAGTTGCCAACCCCATACTTAAAAGCTAATTTGGAAA
>PBYU01000104.1 GCA_002730035.1 Gammaproteobacteria bacterium
CACCAACAGATATTGCAGAAAGAATACGATCAAGAGTAGTCGCAATGACTCCATACTCAAAATTATGATCCATATAATAAGCTAAAAAGCCGACAACCGCTTCCCTAATTCCAATATTCCCCGGGACTATGTTTACAAAACTTGCAGTGGTAACTACGAGGGAAAGAATAATGCATTCAAAGATACTAATCGGATTGTTCAATATGTTAAAAGCAATATAATATCGAATACCTAATATTGGGATAGCAATAAGCGCAATAAAACAACCGTGATAATTGCCGACTTGTTTTGTTTATATTCATTCCATAATTCAATAATTTCCAATAGTTTTTTACAAAAACGCGATTCCAATCTTCTTGCTTTGATGGATTTGGAAAAAAATAGAACAAAATAAAAATATTTATTATTATAGCAAAATACCAAAGAAACTCGACCCTACACCATGATGAAAAGCCTAAAAAAAATCCTCCCAATATCGCATACCCCCTACCTTCTGAATGAAAGTTATTAATCCTAATCCAATGCCGAATGCCAAACCTATTTTTTCAAGGAATTGCGCTCGAGGATAGAGTATATGGAAAACAAAAAACCCTATGCCATACATGCATAAAAAGCCAAGTTCAAACATTTAAATAACTAAATTATAAACAAACTATCCCTTCATAACTGCACATGGAATCATTTTTGCGACGGGCCGGATAATTTTATTTTCAACCATGCCATCAACCACATCATTTATATCTTTAAATTGATCAGGATCAATCTTCTTTATGAACTTGTTTCCGTCTTTAAATAGTTTTATTTTTCTTTTATTCATCTTTTCGATTAATTCTTTCATGTTATTAACAATGAGTTTACTGCTTCCACTTGTAACTCCAGCGCCATGACTTGATGAGAAATAGCAATCAGAATTTTCAGGATGTCCGACTCCCAGGTAGGTGGGATCACCCATTGATCCGGGAATAAATACTGGTTCTCCGGTTTTACTAAAAACGGGATGCCCATTCATTAGGGCCGGAGGAAAAGCGCGGGAAGCCCCATGCCTATGAACCCACATTTTTTTTCCATAGTGATCTTCGCGATATATGGAAACATGAGACATGTCATAAAGAAGAGACAGCTTAAAATCTTTTGAACTCAATGAATCAGAGAACGATTGCCTGATTTTATTCATTATAAAGGTTCTTGACGCATATCCAAAATTATGAGCGGCATTCATTGCTCTTAAAAAGAGTTTTCCTTCATCCGATGAATCATCCATAGCATATATCTCTTGTTTGTCATTCAATAGTTTTATAAGGCGTTTTATTTCATACCCTAGACCCCCTTCTTTTCTTCTGCCATTTAAAAAAAATAGCCTTGCAAAAAACATAGAGAATGACCATACCGCGTTCATCTTTCTTGATCCGTAAAAGTGACTTATTAGAGATCCCAGTGCCGAAGAACCTGTGTGCATTAAAATAACAACCTGTCCTTTTTGAATTCCAAATAGTTTAGCTAAAGCCTCATCAATGATTTCATCTATTTTTTGTAACTCTATAAAATGATTCCCTTCACCTAAAATACCAAATCTGTTCTGGGATAAATTCATAAAAATATTAGGTATGCATTCCTGAAGTTTCTGATCATTTATGTCCTCTCCTTTAAAAATATTTCCACCATGTTCAATAAATTGCTCTTCTTCAGGGTCCAGATTATATTTTTTTATTATATATGGAGAGCCCCATTTGCATATGTTAAGAAATTCTTTTAAATTCAGTCGATTGTTATTTTTAGCTTTAATTGGAATATTTTTTTGCAGTTCATAAAATAAGCTATCAATAAACCTTTCATTTAAACTATCCTCAAAAAGCGACGTTTTCATCATCCTCATGCCGCAGTTTAAGCCAGAATCAAGGAATTGCGGTACTATCTTGTCTTCTGTTGCAATAGCAACTCCTGTAGGGCACTCATTTCTTGATTTGTAATGAATATCAGCAAGTGCTGCAATATGAGAATAGACCGAATCATGACAGGCTATCTCGGCAAGCTGCTTCAGTGTTTTTTGGCAAGGCATAATGGCGTCGCTCACATTTAGAAGAACTGGAACACGCATTCTGTCTTCCCTTTTAATACGCTTTCTATTTTTTGAAAGAATTTCGAAGTTCATAATATTGTTTTAAGCGACTTATTTAACAGCTTTGTCTAAAATAAAATTCTGTGTTAAAAAACGTTAGCAAGTCTAACTATTTTTAGTTTTTTTATCTATATTTTTTAATAAAAAATAAGAGAACAGAGGTCCCAGGATAAAAGTCACAACCATCGCCACAACACGGTCTAAAGCTGTCACCATAACTCCCGCTTGCAATCCAAACCCTAAAATATGGGTTAATGTACCGACAACCGCTTCTCTTATCCCTAATGCGGCAGGTGTTATACCAATTAGTTGTGACAAAACTGTGAGGGGTGACATTAAAAAACAAACCCATAAAGGGATGGCATATCCAAATGCTTTGGCGACGACAAAATATCGAACTGCCAAGAAGAAAAGGATTAAAAGCTCGCATCCGAGCAATATTGTCAAAAGTTTTTTTGACCTTCTAATAGTAGACCAACCCTTTGTTAACTGATGTAATTTCCTAAATAGTCTGCCTATAGAAAATGTAAGTCTTCGCATGAAAATTAATATAAGGGAAAAAATAATAAGCGCGATAAAAAATAAAGCAATGGTTAAATCGAAATTATAACCATTTACTTTAGCGAAAAGGATTGCAGATATACCGGTAAGGCCGGCAGCAAGCATTGTTAGCACATGAATAGATAGAAAAGTCGCAAGGTAATCTTGAAATGAGATTGAATATTTTTTTTTCAAATAAAGGGCATTAGCAAATGTGCCGCTTTTTGTGATCAGGTAATTATAAAAGCTGTTGATTGCCGATATGCCGAACCATTCCATGATATGCAGATTTACATTGAAAATATTTGCGACAATTTTGATTCTGAAACCGATGATCAAGCGACCCAAAACGTTCATAATTGATAAAAAAAGAATGATAGATAATGTGACGTTTTTAAACCTGTTAAATTCATGGAGATTATTTCTTACAAAATATCCCCCAACAACACAGACAATGAGGAGACCAATATATCTATATTTATTCATTTAATGAATCGTTCCTTTTCGAAAATGGTTTTGGATATCTTTATGAACATTCGACATCTAAAGGTTCAAACTTTTCGTATCTTTTAATGAAAAACATTCAATATAACTGCTGTTATCTATAGTAAAATATGAATAATTCAAAAGTCCAAAAAACTTTAGAGAAGGAACGAAAACAGTGAAAAAAATATACCGAAAGAGAGGAAAATATACAACAGGAAATAAGAACAATCCATGCCATTGTGGTTTCCTTCCCCAAAATGTATTATAGCTAAAAACTTGATTTTTTTCTTTTTTTATCATGGTTTGGAATAAAATATCCTAAAAGCTCCATAAAAATAAATCGCGAGTGAGCAATTTATTCTATGTTCTATGAGCACAATCCAAAAGTATTAAAAATAACTGTTGCTCAGCTATTAATGAGACTGAGCACAATAGATTATTGAACAGCTTACCTTCAGTATTTAATAAACTAATAAAAGTGCTTTCAAATATTTTCGTTATAACAATTCCTTTTACAACTAGATTATTTTTTATCTTTTAGCGATTCCCGGGGAATAACATCAGTGCAACCGAAACGGTAATTTCGATCAAAAAAAGAACTGTGAGCAAAACAAAAAGGTACCGGGGTGAATGATAATGTATCAAAAAAGATAGAATTAATCATAAAAGTGATGTCGAAAATATTGTTACGAGATAACCCGACCCCATAATTGCGCCAAGAGTCAGGACAGAGGTTTCTTTTTCGTATTTGTGTTTGAGATGCAGCAAGTAACTAACCCCCTCCTCCTTTAGGAATAAATGGGCTCCACATCTGATTAATAATAGATAATCCAAACTATTCCTTTTTTTTCAAATCCATTCTTGCAAAATTACCTACTATTTTTAACCTCACACCATTCGCAAAAAAGGATAAAAAGATAAAAAAGATAGGGTCAAAAATTGATCTAATCGAAGAATGATAATTTTTTTAGATTAGTAGTATGTCTTTTTAGGTAAAATATAAGTAAAGATAATACGATTACTAAAAATACTATACGTATTTTGTCATCTAAGACTATTATACACGAACTTTTCATTGACTTTAAAAGTGTTCATAGTATAAACAGATCCTACTTTTTCAAGAATATTTCTAATTATTTCTTTTTCTTTTATTTCAACTGCCAAAATTATATCTCGTCTATTCTTTAAAATATTCACTTTTAATCTACGATCAATTTCGCATAGCTTGGTTATTTCTGCAACAAAGCGATCAATTAAGTCTTTATCTTTTGTATTGGAGCAGTCAATGCACTCTAACTGTTCTCCAGTCTTATTAGTTGATAAAAAAAACTTACTGAGTTTATAGCCTTTTCCAATTTTTACGTTAGGAATCACTTCGTGAATATTTACGCGAGTAGCAAGATATATATCAGTGTTAAGTATTATAGAAGCTATAAAACGGACAACATCTTTCACATAACAAGCTATTTTTATTTTCCAGGGCAAGGAACTGCAGGGAGGATTTTTCATATTATATGTGTATAAACGGAGGCTTCTTGGATAGCCAAACAAAACCCCATCCTTGGATACAATAGTTTTATCGTCGTTTAAAAATATCATTCCATTTTTTGCTAATTTAAGCGCTAAAGTCGTTTTGCCACCCCCGTTGTCCGCAACAAATAGAAAACCTTTTTCCCCATCGGAAAGACATGCTGAATGCAAAATAATACAGTTTTTCTGAATAAACTTTAAGTAGAGGAGGGGATCAATAATTTCATTTAATAAAAAAGAACACATGATAAAAGGATAAAAGTGGATAGTCCAGTCGCCGCAAAAAAATATCTCGGTTTGGTCTCTATCAATCCCGTCTATCCGATATTTTACTTTGAAAAAGTTCTTAAATTTTACGGAAAAATATTCGTCTGATTTTTCATTGCAATCGCGTAGAGAATGATGTCCTATATAGATAAGAATACTGATCGGATCTTCATTTTTGGAATCTATTTTTTTAATATGTCTATATTCGTCATCAAAAAAGCGAATATACTGCTTTTGAGATGAAACAATTTTCAGTCGTACAATGCCATGAAAATCATAAATTCGAGAATATATATCAGCCATCAATAAACACGTTTCCTTCTTGTCTAATAAATTTCAGAATTTTCTTCACTCCAAATTGTTTGACCATCTTAAACATATTTAACGGATAAATTCTGCTTGGTTTCGCTCCTTTTACTTCTCTGCATTTTTCACAAAGCTTATTTGTTGAAAAGTCCTTTTCAATTAAACTCTTTCTCAACATTTTAGCCTTTTCTCCATTCCATATGTCTTCTATTGTTTGAGTATTCAAGTCTCCCAGTAGAAATTTGCCGTCATAATCGTAGCAGCAAGATACAACTCGCCCATCCCATAAAACACTAATTGTCAACCATGGCCTGATGCACGCAAATTTTCCGGCATCAGGTCTTCCATTATTAGGCACTACATTTTTGTTCATATTTATTATATTTTGTTGAGAGCCATCCCAACTTATAAAATCTTTCGCAGTAACTCTATCAATCCCTTCCAAATTCCATATTTGATAGAATTCTTCTAAAGAATATTCTGTTTTATCCATTTTTATAATGGACATTTCAATTTCAGGTTTTGAGTATCTTCCTTTTTGTTTCTCCTCTAAAAAATTATGAATATTTTTTAGAGCCTTTTCATAGTCCGCAGCATCTCCTCTTATAAATCTGTAAGTATCCGAATCTACCCCATCTAAAGAAATGGTCAAGTGGCCGAGGCCAGATTCAAGGATGGTTTCAATGGTTTTAGGGTTTAAAGAAGATGGGTTTGTGGAAGTAGTAGTCTTAAAACCTTTTTTGTTTGCATAAGTAATAAATTTATTTAAATCAGGATGAAGCAGTGAATCACCAATACCATGAATGCATAAAATCTGATTTGCATATAATGGTATCTGATCTACTATCTTTTTAAATAATTTGAAATCCATTAAACCTACTGGTCTTTTCATTGAACCCCTTGGGCACATTTTGCAATCCATGGCACAACGATTTGTTAATTCAATGTTGGAGACTTTTGGAAAACCAACACAGGTGATCTTTTGATGAAAATAAGCGTAACTTTTTAAAAAGTTATTTAAATATTTATTCACAAATTAATCCTTTTATTGCCTTAAGTTTCTTTTGAATGTATTTTAACCCCGCCTTTATTTTTGAATATTTCTACTAGTTCAATGCCTCTACGAAATATAAATCTTAGATTTCAAGCATAAACAAGTCTGACCTTAATGCTATGCAAAAGCAAAAATACTAAAAAATATAATGGTTTTAGAAAATTAGACTTTGTAATAAATGTAATAAAAGAAGTCAGTTTAGGGAACTTAACTCCTAAATAAAATAACTTTTGAATGTTTTCCATCTGTTTTATATCCTTCATATATATAAGAACACTGGAATTAAATGCAGTCGAGAGAAAAATTGTCCCAATTTATAGGAGTATCTAATAATTTCAATTTTTAAACCATTTCTTTAAGTTCTGTTCCTAGGATAGCTTGAAAAATATTCTGCGGAAGTAAAATCGGTATTTATTTTTATTGTACTAATAATATTATCAACCGTTTCACCAGGTAAGCCAAGCATATTTGTTGTTTGGAAAATAAGCCCGTATTTCTTCAACAATCTACTTGCATTAAAAATAAAATTATCTGACAATTTTTTCTTAAGTATTTTTTGTCTAAAATTTTCGTTACCTGATTTAACTCCGAAATTAACTTCCCTGCAGCCACCGTTTTTTAACTTCACAACTACATCTTCTGTAATAATATCTGCTCTAATGTAGCAGTTATATTTCAACCCTATTATATTGCTGGGTGAGAACCTCCCCATATTAGCTTTGCTTTCTGGTTTTGCTTTCTTATAAACTTGGCTACTTCAAGACCATAGTAAATTTGAATACCGGACATAGTACTGATACTAGAATATAAAATATTTCGGTAATCCACTTTCCTGAAATCTTCAACCCTGGCATCAACTATTTGCACATCATATCCATGCTTTAACAGCGGGTTTGCAATATATAGCAAGGAAAGCGGAATGTTAACATCACTCACGCGATACTGACCCGGGAAAACCAATATTATTTTTTTCATAAATTATCCGTAGTTTATTTTCTTTGATCGAGCAAATATTAAGTAAAATAGCCATTTAATATAACGCTCTTTTTTTTTTGATAGGACTAATTGCATAATGTATGAGGCATTAAAAACAAATGAGAATAGCCTTAAAAAACGCAAGAAGTATTCCTTATTAACAATGTTTTTTATATGAAAATTTTTACGCATAGGAAACCCTTTTAATCTATCATTAAAAAGATATTGCAATTTTATATTATGCGATGCTAACTTGTATTTTTTTTCTATGAGATTTAGAAAGCTATCAAAGGAATCATAATTAGCGAATTGCTCAATGTCGTTCATGGCAACAGATCCACAATACTCGTTAAACATATCTGTCCCAGGGTACAAGGTCATGCAATTAAAAACATTAATGTCTGAATTTAATTCTTTAGCTAAAGCAATTGTTTGTTTTACGTCTATTTCAGTTTCTCCAGGCAGGTTAAATAAATAATTTGATAATTTTCTTATTCCGAGCTTATCACACAAACGATAAGCCTTTCTTACGGAATCTACAGTAACACCTTTATTAATTTTATTTAGAAGTTCTTTCGAAGCGGTTTCAACTCCAAAATCTATTTGCAGACAACCTGCGGATTTCATTTCCCTTAGCAATTTTTCATTTAGCAAGTTAGCTCTTGTCTCACATCCCCAAACAAAATGTAACCTCCTTTTTTTTATTTCATTACAAATTTCAAAAACATGGTCTTTGTTAGTTGTGAATGTATCATCATAAAAATAAAGACCATCAATTTTATATTTTTCTAACAGATATGAAATTTCATCAACAACCCTTTTTGGATTTCTGAACCGTTGACCACGACCAAAAAGATATTTGTTTGCACAGAAAGAACAATCAAATGGGCAGCTTCTGCTTGTAAAAAGGTAAAAACCAGAAATGGGAATACCTCGTATAATCCATTCATTTACCTCTGTATAGAAATCCATGTCAACTAGGTCATAAGCTAAGAAAGGCAGGTTATTTAAATCTTTTATAGAATGTGCCGGTTTTGTTACTATTTCCCCATCTTTATTTATAAACCCTACCCCAGGAATTTTATCGAAAGAAGAACCCTCTATTAAAGATTTTACAAGTTCCGGGCAACTATTTTCTCCCTCTCCCATAACAACATAATCAACTATGTTCTCTTTGTTGAAAAAATGGTTAGGAAATAGGGTAGCGTGAATTCCCCCAACAATGACGGTAGTTTTTTTAGATAAGTTTTTAACTCCCTTGGCTAATTTGATCGTGTCGGAATAATCCGATGACATACAGGAAATTCCGACCATTTTAGGATGTTCTTTCTTAATCCGGTCGAGAATTTTAGATAAAACAATGGATTTGCTTTCTCTAGATTTAATATCAATAATGGAGGGATTTAAATTTTTCTCCCTCAAACAAGAAGCAATATGCATTAATCCAATTGGAGGTCTTAATGAGGAAGCTCTTGCAGGAGGAACGACTAATGAAATATCAATCTGTTTGTTCATTTACCTAAGATTTGTCTATAAAAGTATAAATATTGATCTGTAATTTTTCCCCATGAAAAATTGTTTTCCACATACTTTTTCCCTTTATATGCTATTTCCCTCCTTAATTTTTTATCAGTAATAAGTTTCATTATTTTTTGTGCAAGATCATAGGGGTCTTTCTGATTTACAAGCAACCCTGTTTCGTAATCAACAATAAAATCCGTAATACCTCCCACCTGGCTTGCGATAACGGCAGTATTTGAGGCAAGCGCTTCCAAAAAAACAATCCCTAAGCCTTCCGTATCGCCACTATCATCAACAATGGATGGTCCAACAAAAATATCTGAAACAGCAAAATAGTTTGACAGCTCGACAGGAGGCATTTTCCCTGGGAAAATGACCGAATCGCTGATGTTCAGGTTTTCAACCAATCTTTTTAATGATTTTTCAAGCGGCCCAAACCCGATAATTAATAGCTTTGTTTCAGGGTGTTTTCCCAGTATAAGCGGCATTGCTTCGATGAGATATTTAAATCCCTTTTTTTCCGCAAACCTACCAACTGCTAAAAGCAGAGGACCAGTTATATTGTATTTCTTTTTAATATTTTGATCATGGCCTTGTCCGTTAAAAACATCTAAATCAACTCCCATTGGAATAATTTTAATTGGCGTTGTTCCATTTGATATTGCCAACACAGCCTGTTGTGTTGCGTTACTATTGACAGTGCAAAGTAAGCTCTGAGAAATAGTAAATTTTCCAATTCTTTTTAAAATAGGATTATTTAATGAAAATACATCTCCGGCATGAGCTGTCAAAAACAAAGGTATATTAAATATTTTTTTGAAAATTGCACTAAAAAAACCCTGTGGTACTATCCAGTGGCAGTGAATCATATAGATTTTTTCTTTTTTTATGATCCAACCAATATGGAGAAATTGAAACAGCAAAAAAAAAGGCAGCTCTATTCTTGCAAGCCAGCTACTTTTTAAATTTGGTAATGCCCCGCCATCGTAACAAACTTTCTGCAACCTTTTAGGATAGAAATATGTAAATCTATAAATTTTTAGCCCATCCATTTCCTCATATGCCAATGCCCCTGGCGCGCCAGGTGCAAGAACAACTATATTAAATCCTTTTGATGCTAACCTCTTGGATAAATTAAAAACAAATGCCGGCTCAGAATCATTTTCCCATCTCGGGAAAGTCGTAGCTAACACCAAAACATTTGGCAATCTATTCTTTTTCACTTGCCTCAGATTTTCTTATTCTATACAAACTGTCTGCAATATATTCCCTATTGATTGAGATAAAGTCTGCAGCAAGTCCAATTAAGATTATTTGAAAACCAACAATAATTAAAATCGCGGATAAAATAAGGGACTGGATATGACCGGCAGATTCCTTTTGAATCTAAAAAAGGTCATAGTTTTTATTATTATAAATAATCTTTTTAAAATCTATTTTGCAAGATCAGGTTTGTGGCACCGCTATGCTAGAATATTTAGACATCGGATATTAGCTCTACCACAGGCAAATCTACCGGTTTTACTTCATACCTGTTATGACTTGATCATATTAAAAATATGTTCTGATATTCCAGGTTCTATGGCGCGTTCTCCGCAAACCCGGCATTCTTCAAGCTTTACATTATTAACTAAATACAGCTTATCATTTGTTCTCAAGTCTAACTCAGTAATTCTTTCTGCCATTTCATGTTCACGGGCTTCACACTTCACTTTGCTTTCCTCCTCAAGTTAGACCATCTCTCGGCCAACTTTTTCAAAATTCCTAAAACTGCCGTCCATTGCAGTTTTTAAGGAATTTCTGGTTTTTGCGTCTGCGGTGCAATGAATAAGGAAACATTGAAATTCCTATTCATATATTTAAAATCCGAAGACCACTCCTCAGGTTTATGGATAGTAAATCTATGCTTTCCCTTTTTTGTATTATACTTTATATCTTCTAATATCTCATTTATTTTTTTCTGTATTCACCCACGGAGGATTCTTAATAAATTTACGTCTGTTTCTTCTTATTTAACTCTGATTTTTTCATCCTATACAGATTGTTTTCAATGTACTCCCTGTTTATAGAAGTAAGATCTGCAGCAAGGCCTATTAATATTATTTGGAAACCAATAATAATTAAAATCGCGGATAAAATAAGAGACTGAACATGACCGGCAGTAGATTCAATAAAGAAAAAATATAAATAACGACATCCCAGAATAAAACCTAAAAAGAAAGAACTACCGCCTATATATGAAAATACTTTTAAAGGTTCGTACATGGCATAGATTCTAATAATAGTAACTATGGATTTTTTTAAGTATCCCCACGTACTTTTAAATAATCTAGATTCTCTCAACTTTTCATTGGTTCTAACTGCGATATGAGCTATAGGAATATTTTTTTTGCCGGCCATTATAATAGTTTCGAGAGTATAACTGAATTTAGAAATAACGTTAATCTGCAGAGCTGCTTCTTTGCTGTAAGTCCGAAATCCGCTAGTAACATCAGGAATGCTTGTTCCTGACAAATGCCTCACAACCCAGCTCCCTAATTTTTGAAGAAATGTTTTAGTTAAAGAGAAGTGTTTTATTTTCTGAACTTCTCTATCACCAATGACAATTTCTGCATTATTTTCTAAAATAGGTTTAATTAACTTAGGTATATCATTGCCATTATACTGGTTATCTCCATCTGTATTAACAATTATATCTGCTCCGAGCTTCAGCGCAGTATCAAGTCCAACCATAAATGCATAAGCCAGCCCCCGGTTATCTGGCAATTGCACAATGTGATCAACTCCCAATTCTTCAGCAACCTCCGAGGTTCTATCGGTGCTACCATCATCAACAACCAATATCTCCACTTTATCTATGCCATCGATATTTTTGGGAATATCCTTTATAACTAAAGGAAGTGTTTTTTCTTCATTTAAACAAGGTATTTGGATAATAAGTTTCATAAGATTTAAGCATTAATCGCAGAGATTTAATTAAAACAAAAGTTTAGTTTAGCCACAGAATAGAACAGAAATACAACGAAAAACCCTCTCCTCCAAGTTCCCGCCTGGGAACAAGGAAAATCTTTTAATCTGTAAAAAATGTATCTTTTAAAGGATTATTGAAGCTCCCTGCGGCTTGCTGCAGGGAGCTTCAGTGTAGAGTATGATTTTATTTTAAGTTCGCTCTCTAACCCCGCTGCAAGTAGCGGGGAATACGTTCGTTAAACACTTTAATATTTCTAATAATGACAATGGGAAAAGGCATTCTCTATGATAAAGTTTAACAAAAAGAAATTAAAATTCAATGGTTCACATTGACCATACCCCGAAAAACTGATCCACCCTTAAAATTAGTATTGTGATAAAACATTCATAGAAAGGGGTTAATTTTTATGGGGAAAAAGCGTTTTAAAGCGGAAC
>PBYU01000105.1 GCA_002730035.1 Gammaproteobacteria bacterium
ACAGATATTACAGTCAAATTCCTGTTGCAGATCACCGTCATGGTTATGGACTAATCCAGCACCCTGCACGAAAGTAAATAAGAAAGTCAGCAAGAAAGGTAATAGGTCGCGAGCAGATAAACCCCGCAATCTACTCGCTACTTTTGCAGCTGAATTCTTTATTTTAGTGATATTCACCTGCGTATTATCAGATTCTATTGCTAATCCGTCAATATTAGATTTTTACTAAAGACAACCGGAGGTTTCTACCGCTTATAGGAAAGGTAAGGCATTGGCTATAGCCGACGTGGCTGCCCCATGAGAAGGCTAAACTAGGTTGAATATTGACGGGCATCAATTGAGGTATCGAGCAGAGGGCGACACATTGGTCACACAAAGAGTATTTAGAAGAAATAGAAATACTAAACTAGCTATAAGCCCTTGTGTATGGTGCCCCGGAGAGGATTCGAACCTCTGACCTGCCCCTTAGGAGGGGGCCGCGCTATCCAGCTGTGCCACCGGGGCTTGGGTACAAAAAGTATAGCATGGCTCAATTCGGTTCTTTGCGTCAGCACAGCAGCTTGCAAGCCATGGAGCTTGTCGTAGTCTGGGCCAGCGCATTTTTAGAATGGAGCTCCCCTTAGGAGGGGACTCAACCAGAGAGCAGCTAAGTTGTTAGTAGGATACCAACCCAGAGGATAATTGCTCGAGGGTTTCGCTATCCAGCTGTGCCACTGGGGCTTGAGGGGCAGAAGTATATCACGCACAAGTTCGAAACTTTCGAATCAACAAAAATCCAGTGCAGACCCACCAGCTTGAATTGTGTAAGCTTGAGCGTGATGTCAGAATTACAGTGGAAATGCACCGGCTTTAACGAGCTCTCTCCCCACCAGCTCTACTCCATCCTGCGACTCAGGATGGACGTCTTCGTCATGGAGCAGGACTGTGCTTACCAGGATATGGACAATTGCGATCAGGATGCCCTGCATGTTACTGCCATGCAGGATGCCGAATTACTTTGCTATGCGCGCCTGTTACCACCTGGCGTTAAGTATCAGACCGTGTCTATCGGACGCGTAATCACTCAAAAATCCATACGCCGCGACGGCTTTGGCAAGCGATTGATGAGCAAGTCTCTGGAATATTGCCAACAATACTGGCCTGGCGAAACGATCACGATCTCGGCACAACAGCACCTTGAGAAATTCTATTGTGAGCTGGGATTTGTCACCGAGTCAGAACCCTATCTGGAGGATGGCATCCCGCATATCCAGATGCGGCAAGCACCCGATACTCGTGGCTAATCCGAAGCAAGCGCGCTTCAGCTACTCTGCGTTGAAGTCGGGTAGCGTGATGATCTCCAGCAACGGCGTAATGGTAAAGACGCTCGACAAGACCGATGCCAGAAAATTCTTCGACAAGATCTCTGCCATGAGCAACACCGAGGCTCAATTGTTAATGGCAAAAATAACGGGACAGTTCAAATTTGGCAATGAACGCGAAGGCAAGCTTCACGAGACTTAGGCAGTAGCAAGCAAAGTCTGGGCGCTATCGTATTGTTTGAGTGTCGCGTCGTTCTCTTCCGGTTTAAGCAAGCTGATGGTAATGATTGCGACTGAGGCGAAGGCGAATCCAGGCAAAATTTCATACAGGTCGAATATCCTTCCGTTCAGGTTTGACCATACGACTACTGTGACGGCACCCAGCAACATACCCACAACTGCAGATAAAGCCGTCATCTTTCTCCAGAACAACGAGAATACTATTACCGGCCCGAATGCCGCGCCGAAACCTGCCCAGGCATAGCTGACCAGATCCAGCACCCTGCTCTCCCTGTCTCCGGCAATCAACAGCGCGAGTAAGGCAATCGCAATTACCGCTGCCCGGCTGACCATCAACAATTCTTTTTCAGAAGCCTGAGGACGAATAAAGACGCGATAGAAATCTTCGCTGATGACGCTGGAAGAAACCAGAAGCTGTGAATCTATTGTGGACATGATCGCAGAAAATATAGCGGCTATTATGATTCCAGCAATCCAGGGATTAAACAGACTCTGACTAAGGGCAATAAAAACTGTTTCAGGATTATCCAGCGGCTGGTCGGAAAAATAGGCGATACCAGCCATGCCCGTAGCGATAGATCCCAGCAAAACAATTATCATCCACCACATGGCGATGCGTCTGGCGGATTCAAGCTTTGCCGGACTTTCGATAGCCATGAATCTGGCCAGGATATGGGGCTGTCCAACATAACCCAGCCCCCAGGCCATCAATGACACCCAGCCGAGCAGCGTCAGGTTGGCAAACAGATCCGTGCTTTGCGGGTTAACGACCTGAATTTGTTGCCAGACTCCCGCCGAATCCCCGGCGCTGGTAAATACTGTCAGAGGAGCAATCAACAGTGCTACCAGCATAAGCAGAGCCTGTATGGCATCGGTCCAGACAACCGCCAGGAAGCCACCGATAAAGGTATAGGACACTATGATGAACGCACCCGATAATAATGCAACGGAGTAGTCGAGACCGAAGCTATTCTCGAACAGGATAGCACCACCGACCAATCCGGATGCTGTGTAGAATGTAAAGAACAGGAGTATTACCACGGCTGATAATAAACGCAGTACTCTACTTCGGTCATTGAAGCGATTCTCGAAGTAGTCCGGTAGAGTCAATGAGTTGCTTGCGTGCTGACTGTAGACACGCAAGGGTTTGGCTACAAATATCCAGTTACAGTAGGCGCCGATAACCAATCCGACACCAATCCAGACTTCGCTTAGTCCGGATAGATAAATAGCGCCAGGTAACCCTAATAAGAGCCAGCCGCTCATGTCGGAGGCACCCACACTAAGCGCGGTTACAACGGATCCCAGTTTTCTGCCGCCGAGGATATAGTCGCCCAGGTCATGCGTGCGCCGATAGGCCTTGATGCCCACGTAGAGTATGCCCAACAAATAGGCGATGAATGTCACCAACAGTGGCAGATTAAAGTTCATTGCAGCAGCTTTCCGGAAGGGACACTGACTACTTAATAAATACTCAGATTATCTGTGGAGAAAATCGGAGGTAAGTTGTTAGCGTCCGTTAACCCTATTTACATCAGCCGGTCATGCTATAACAAAGCCAGAATTAATGGGACTAGTCATTCCTGAGGGCGGAATCGACCGACAGGTATTGCACGAATTCCCAGGGCAGACCATTCTTATCGAAGTAGTAGACTCGGCGTCGGTGCGGATGGGAGTCCAGAGCACTCTCATCGGAAGACTGGAAACCTGCGATCGCCAGGCGAGACATCAGGCCTTCAATATCGTCAACCACCAGACCAATATGGCGTAGCTCTCCTGGAATTACTGCACCCGCTACTTCGGTCAGTGCGATATAGCAATCTTCCGTGCCCAGATGAACCCAGTTGCCAAATCCCTCTGCGTCTCCTGCGCCACGGCGTTGTAGCTGGGGCATTGCCAGTAACAGAAATTTCTCTGTAGCGCCCATAGAATCTACGGTTACGTGTATATGCTCAAGTAATTGCATTATAAAGTCCTTATATGTCATAAATTTGATTTTAATAAAGTAATTACTTTACTATATGCTTTGCTATCGGTAAACAATTAAATAAAGTAAATGCTTTGTTTAAGATGCCGACAAAGTGAACAAAGCCAGGGGTATCGCTAATGGAGTATTCCAAGAGTCAGGAACAGATCATGCACCGCCTTAAGACGCGGGGTCCACAATCTGTGAAAATCCTGTCAAAACAATTGGATATAACCACCATGGGAGTGCGCCAGCACCTTATTGACCTCGAGCGGAAAGGCATAGTGGACCAGACTTCAGAGGAGAAACAGACTCGTGGCCGCCCAGTGCACCTGTGGAAACTGACTCAGGCCGGCCACCAATACTTCCCCGACAGCCATTCCCAGGTCACTCTGGAACTCATCGACGTGATCCGCAGCACCCTCGGCGAGGAAAGCCTTAATAAGCTGGTCGACAAACGCAACGAACAATTACTTCACCAGTACCGCGATGCGCTAATCGCTGTTGGCGATGTGTTGCAACAGCGTATCGAAAAACTAGCTGAATTGAGGAGTAATGAAGGTTATATGGCCGAGGTTCGCTTAATACCCGGTGGTTGGCTACTGATCGAAAACCACTGCCCTATTTGTTCGGCGGCCGAGAACTGCCAGCAATTCTGCAGGTCTGAGTTGGCTATGTTTCAAGACCTGTTCAGCGAGCAGGCAAAGATTGAGCGGATCGATCATCTGTTGGCGGGAGCACGCCGCTGTGCCTATAAGATCACAGAAGAGCGCCACAACTGATAAAGGAGCAGAACTGTTGATTGCCTGTTTCAGCTGATTTGTCTTAGAAAATTGGAGTTCTGTGGCGCCACTTCCTATTCTATTTCTGTGGCGCCACTTTCTGCCTTTCTGCTATCTGTAACTATTACCTGTTATAGTGGTCTGTGTTATATATCCGTTTGAGATCTCTCCATGCGTACCGGCTCGCTACAGCTTGCCATAGGCGTTTTACTGCTGCTTATTGCCATCTTCGGCATAACGCCCCGCGTCGTGGGAAGCGGCATCAAGGATGCCACGGTTACTGAGCTGATTGAGCTCATTCCACCGGAGACTCGTAGCCAGCTGGACATCGAAGAGATCCGCTTTTCCAGCGGTTGGTTCAGAACCTCGACTTCGCTGGAGGTGAAATACCGACCCATTGGTGTCGAAGAACTTGCACTGCGGTTAGATTTCGATATCCAGCACGGTCCCCTGCTGATCGCCCGGGATGGTATTCGTCTCGGGCTTGCCTACGCGGAGATCCGGCCGACATTTAACAATCCGGCGATTAGCGAAGCCTTAACCGAAATCCCTTTCGAACTGCCCGACATACTCTTCGAGTTGACCGCCGGCTTCGATCAATCTTTGACCGTTGGATTGGACGTTTCCGGTGTGGACTATAGTGATAGCAGCGCCGAAGTGGTTTTCGAAGGACTTACCGGACTTCTTGTAGCAAACTCCGACCAATCTGCTGAAATTGAATTATCCATGGGACGGCTGCAGGCGCAACAGGGTAATTCGCAGTTCGGATTCACGCTGGATGGGCTGCAACTGGAATCGACTACGGAGCAAATCAACGACTTGCTGGCCCCCGGCTCGGCACACCTGGCAATTCCTGCCATCCAAAGCCTCGGCCCATTCCCATTCAACATCTCGGCTATCTCGGCAGACTCACGCCTGCAACTCTCCTCGATGGGTGCAGAGCTGCTAGACATTTATCAACGCCTGCGCATCGACTCTATCGAAAGTGAATTTCCGCTGGCTTCCCTGGACTGGACCAGCGAAGTCAATGAAATCAGCACCGAATTGATACGCAGTTACTACCAGCTTTTGGCGGATTTGCAGCAACAGGTCAATGCCAGTCAGGGAACAGTCAAGACGCAGGTGACCGAACTGGGTCAGCAACTGGCCGTAATAGCGATTCAGAACAGCCTGGTGTTCAATAACCTCATCCAGGCCAATGCCTACGATGGGGAGCACAGCGTCGATTTGCGAATCGACTGGCGAGGATTGCCCCAGCTAGACGACTTCGCGCAACTGGACATAAATGAGGCCATCGCAGCACTCACAATCGATCTCGAATTGTCCCTGGATCTGGCGGCAATCCTACGTAGCCCGGCAGCCGATATTATCGATCCCTATGTGCAGCAAGGTTACATAGTAATAGACAATGGCCGCATTCTGCTTAGTGCCGCGCTACGCGATGGCGAGCTCGTGCTTAACGGCGAAGCGGTCCCGTTAGACCAGTTTTTTTAGTCAATGACAAAGTCCGCTGCTAATGCGGCTGAGCCATTCAGGCACAGCGACGCAGCTCGAGAACTTTATTCCTACCCCAAGTACTGGGCGGAGTGTTTCGGCACTGCGCCCTACCTGCCTATGTCTCGGCAAGAAATGGACACGCTGGGATGGGACAGCTGCGACATCATCATCGTCACTGCCGATGCCTATATCGATCATCCCAGCTTTGGCATGGCGGTAATCGGCAGACTGCTGGAGGCACAAGGATTTAGAGTAGGCATAATCGCACAACCCCAATGGGACAGTGCCGAACCCTTCAAGGTTTTGGGTCAACCTAATCTGTTCTTCGGAGTTACCGGTGGCAATATGGATTCGCTTATCAATCGTTATACGGCGGACCTGCGACTGCGCTCAGATGACGCCTATACGCCGGACGGCAAACCCGGTATGCGCCCCGACCGGTCGGTAATCGTCTACAGTCAACGCTGCCGAGAAGCCTACTATGACACGCCTATCGTAATCGGCGGCATCGAAGCCAGCCTGCGACGTATTGCGCAGTTCGATTACTGGAGCGACAAGGTGCGGCGTTCCGTGCTGATAGATGCCAACGCCGACATCCTGCTATTCGGCAATGCGGAACGGGCATTGTGTGAAGTGGCTGACCAACTTGCCCATGGCGGACCGATCTCGGAACTCTGGGACCTGCGTGGCAGCGCTCAACTGCGAAGATCCACGCCCGCTGGATGGACCGAAATCGACTCGACCCGCATCGACTGGCCCTCAAATTTAGACAAGCTACCCAATCCCTATGAAATTGGTCAGGAGGCAACAGGGGACGCCGGGACAGACAACGCGAGCAAACATCAGGATGCTGAATCTGACGCTACCGCTGCGATACGCATTATCCCCCTGCCTCTACAGCGCAAAGCTCATATCGATACCGCCACCAGTTGCATACGCTTGCCTTCGTTTAATAAAGTAAGCAATGATCCTGCATTGTATGCCCATGCATCGAGAATACTGCATCAGGAATCCAATCCGTATAACACCAAAGCACTGGTGCAGAAACACGGCAAGGAGGATGTGTGGGTTAATCCACCCCCCATTCCATTGACAACGCACGAGATGGATTGGGTTTTCGACCTGCCCTACCAACGGCGGCCCCATCCCAGCTACGGCAGCGCACGCATCCCCGCCTATGACATGATTAAGACGTCGGTGAACATCATGCGCGGCTGTTTCGGCGGTTGTACTTTCTGTTCAATCACCGAACACGAGGGTCGCATCATTCAGAGTCGCTCGGAAAATTCCATCGTCGCGGAGATCGAAAAAATTCGTGATCTGGTGCCCGGTTTCACCGGTACTATTTCAGACCTCGGCGGACCTACCGCCAATATGTACACTCTGAATTGCAAAACACCGGAAATTCAGAAAACCTGCAAACGTCTTTCCTGTGTCTACCCTGGCATTTGCCAACACCTGGATACCGATCATAGCCCTACCACCCGCCTGTATCGCAGGGCTCGCGCAGTGCCTGGCGTCAAACGGGTCGCCATCGCGTCGGGATTGCGCTACGACCTCGCCTTAAAGGATCCGGAATATATAGAAGAACTGGTAACACACCATGTGGGTGGATACTTGAAAATCGCCCCGGAGCATAGTGAGGACAAGACGCTCTCAAAGATGATGAAACCCAGTATCGATACCTATGACAATTTCAAACGTCTATTCGACAAGTTCTCCAGGAAAGCCGGTAAGGAGCAATACCTGATCCCTTATTTCATCGCCGCCCATCCTGGCTGCGACGAAACGGACATGTTGAATCTGAGCCTCTGGTTGAAACAGCATAAGTTCAGACTGGACCAGGTGCAGACTTTTTATCCCTCACCCATGGCGCTGGCCACGGCCATGTATTATTCACAACGCAACCCACTTCAGAGAGTGCGCTATAAGGGTGAAAAACTCAGTGTGTGCAAGGATGTTCAGCAGCGGCGCCTGCAGAAAGCCTTTCTTCGTTACCATGATGAAAAGAATTGGCCTGTCCTGCGCGAAGCATTACAGCAGATGGGTCGCGCGGAGCTGATTGGCAATGGCAGCAAGCATCTCATACCGCCTGCCAAACAACTCTCAGCTGCGGGCAAGCGGCGCAAGCGCAGGCGCTAGTGCCTGCGTCTGATCAACAGTGCAGCAGGCGTTAGCGTGCTAATCGTTGATCAATTGAAAGAGAAATCCCAACACTGCAATAATCACAACCAGGCCAAGCGGACCCAGTAGCGCCAAGCGGTTACTGTCCCGGTAGTTGCTACTGGGTAAACTCTGTTCGCTCTCAGCACTCTTGACCAGCCGCACCAGCTCGTCTTTGCCAATCGGTGTCAACTCCATCGAGCCGAGTCGTGCTTGAACTACTAGCTGGCACAGTCCAGTAGCCGGTCCTGGATAGCCCTTACAGCATTTGTAGAAATAGTTCGTCGCCGCAGTTTCGAGTTGTAATCCGGGCATCTCTGCCTTCTGAAGATAAGCCATAAAAAACTGCGGCAGCGTTTGTTCATCCATTACTTGCAACACAAATCTATTCGAAATGCTTAGCAACAAAGACTTGAATTCGTCATTGCTCCGCAGGCGATTCTCGAGAGCTGCTTCGCCACACAGCAGGATATTGAGACTACGATGTGCACCCACCTGAATCTCCGCCAATCTGTAAATCTCGATCAGGGTGATATCACTTAGCAAATGGGCATCATCGAATATCAGGATCACCGGTTTTTGCTCGTCTGAGCGCAAGGAATCTTCCAGTAGCCGGGCGAAATTCGATGAATCTGGCAGTTCCAGTTTCTGTGCCAACGTCGTACGCAGCATATCAGGAGACTCGATAGCGTAGTCGAAGTAGACGACTCGGTAATCGTCATGGCGCATGAATTGGGTGAGTTTTTCGCATACCCTGCTCTTGCCGGTGCGTGCATTTCCCGTTAGCTTGATGAACGCTTCCGGCATCGACAGTGCCCTATGCAGTCCTCTAAGGATTTGCTGATAAGGGCCACCAATGAAGTAGAAGGCATTTCGCTGCACGATATTTCTCGATGTGGAGTGTTGTATTCAGTCCGTAAGGCTGACCGACCCGGAAGAGAGGGTCCCTAATTATTCATCAGCCCTACGCTTGTCGGAATCCTGCCCTGTATCCTTTATATGGTATTCAATGTTAGTCAGGATGCCGCGTAATATATTCATTTCCATGACATCGATTCTTATACGGCTGAACAAACGACGCATGCGCTGCATAAGTTGCCTGGGATTATCCGGGTCATGAAAATCGATCGCGACCAGGACTCGCTGCAGATGCTCGTAAAAGTGTTCTACCTGCTCCCCTGTGGCTTTTTCCTGATCCCATAATTCATCTTCTTCAGGATTCACCGTGCCAATATCACGCAGACCGGCTTTGTGGAGTTCGTAGCAGATAACCATGACCGCCGCTCCCAGGTTTAGTGAGCTATAGACTTCGTCGGTCGGGATTTGCACGTGGAAATGACACAGTTGCAGCTCCTCGTTATTGAGTCCTGCGTCTTCCCTGCCGAATACCAGGGCGACCCGGTTGTGTGACGCCTCTGCCAGAACTTTGCTCGCGCACTGATCGGGGCTCAGCATCGGCCAGGGTATGCGGCGAGAGCGGGCGCTGGCTCCGATCACCAGACCACAATCGGCTACCGCCGCCTGCAACGTGTCGACTACCGAGGCTGCTTCGATGATATCGGTCGCAGAAACGGCGCGACCCACCGCCACACCACTGGGAAATTCCGAGGGCTGTACCAGCGTCAAGTTTCGCAGCCCCATGTTTTTCATGGCCCGCGCGCTGGCACCGATATTACCGGGGTGCGAGGTATTGACCAGGACTACTTTTACATTACTGAAATCACTCATGGTGGATCGCCGCGCGGAAGGTTCCGAATTGCGGGGGATTATAGCAGTAGCACTCACGCCCGGGGTGGATTGGCTATGCCGTGCGGCACTCTAATTGATGGTTTCGCGGTATTACAGCTGTTTGCTATCATTGCGCCACTTTTGAGGATGATCCGGGCCCACAGTAATGGTCCGGGCCAGCCCACGCTCTTTTTCTCAGCCAGGATTAACTCGATGCATGCCCTAGTCAACATCGCATTACGGGCCGCCCGTGATGCCGCAGAAGCCATTGCCCACGCCAGTGACCGATTGGACCGGATCAGAATCATCGACGACAGTCCTGAATGTTTTCTGACATCCATGGATCAGGATGCCGACAAGACCATTCTCTATCACCTGGAAAAAGCCTACCCGACTGCTACTATTCACTCTCGCGTGTCCGGCCTGAAAGAAGGCGATGACTCAAAGCCGAAGTGGCTGGTGGACCCGCTCATCGGCAATCGTAATTTCGCCAGTGGCTATACTCAGTTTGGTGTTTCAATCGCTTGCCAACTTGACGGTGTCGTCAAACATGCCGTCGTGGTGTGCCCGCTGCTCAGAGAAGAGTTTACTGCCAGCCGCGGTACCGGCGCACAGCTCAACGCGCGCCGTATCCGCGTCAGTGATATCGAAGAGCCCTGGCAATCCATGTTCGGTTTAAACCATGCTGAACTCCCCCTGGATGACTTCTGCCAGATGCAGCGGACTCTGATCGAGGCCGGCGCCGAAATGCGACTATCCGGCTGTAGTTCCCTGGATATAATCCAGGTCGCAGCGGGTCGGCTACAGGGCGGCTGGTGCGCCATGCCAAACTCCCTCAGCATGGCGGCAGCCAGATTGTTACTGGTCGAAGCCGGTGGTCTGCTGGGAACCGAAATGGGTAATCCGGACCTTGGCAAGGGTAGTGAGCTGCTCTTCGGCAACCCCAGGATCTTCAAGCAGCTGCTAAAATTGCGACAGGCAGTGAGCCGCTAAGCCTGGCAACACGGCCTGGTTCGGTCAGGCTGTTGCAATTTAGTGTGACGGGTGAAATTTGTTTGTGGATATACGGTATATTGAAAACTAGCAGCACATAAGCGCGGCTGGCCAGTTGACCCGATTGCAACGACCTAGCTGTAAAAGAAGTCACAAACTCAAAGGCTTTGCCCTGCAGGTAGTTCACCCTTCATGTCCCTGAAACATCACGATAGCGCCAACAATCTGGTCGACGGATCGATACAGAAATCCCTCATTCGCATGACCACGCCGATGATTATCGGCATGTTTATGCTATTCACCTTTCAACTGGTGGATACCTGGTTTATCAGTTTTCTCGGTACCGAATCCCTTACCGCCATCAGTTTCACCTTTCCGGTTACATTTACCATCATGAGCCTGGCGATCGGCATGGGTATCGGAGCCAGCGCAGTAGTCGCCAAAGCACTGGGCAGCTCCCAGTTCGATAAGGCCAAGCAGGCGGCGACGGTCATCAATTACATCTCCTTTGCTCTGGCCTGTCTGGTTGTGGCGGTTTGCTGGTTCTTCATGGAAGAACTCTTCACGCTGATGGGGGCTAGCGAACAGCTGTTGGTGCCGATTCGAAAATACATGATAGTGTGGTTTCCCGGCAGCATTCTGGTGGTGTGCATCATGTCCAGCAACAGCATTCTCAGGGGCTATGGGGATACCAAGACGCCAAGCATCCTGATGGCTGCCGCCGGTTTGATCAACGCCATAATGGATCCGATTCTCATCTTCGGGCTCGGGCCGTTTCCCGAGTTAGGCATTCAGGGGGCAGCCTGGGCGACAGTCTGTGCCTGGATGGCAGGATTCGGATACCTGTTATACCTGTTGGTTTTCAAGTTGGAGCTGGTCAGCCGCTCCCTGCCAACCCGGGCGACTTTACACATTTCAGGGCTCGATATGTTACGTATCGGCATCCCAGCGGCCGGAGCGAATATGATGACACCGTTGGCAGCCGGTATTATGACCGCCATCGCGGCCGGTTTCGGTGATACCACGGTGGCCGCATTCGGTGTGGGTGCCCGGCTCGAATCCATCGCTATACTGATCGTGTTGGCCATGTCTTCTTCCCTGCCGCCACTGATCAGTCAAAACTACGGAGCGGGTCGATTCGATCGCATCGAAGAAGCCTACCGAATCGCTATCCGCTTTATCCTGGCATGGCAACTCATCGTCTACCTGTTGTTGGCGCTTGGGGCGGGAATTATTGCGGCAATCTTCTCAGACGACCCGGAAGTGGTAGCCGCCATTAAACTATTCGTGTGGATAATGCCTCTCGGCTACGGACTGCAAGGCATTATCATCCTGACTAATTCCTCACTCAATGCGCTACATCGCCCGCTCAATGCATTGTATTTGAGCATTGCCCGATTCTTCGTGTTTTATGTGCCGTTGGCCTACCTGGGGAGTCTGTACTTCGGTTTGTACGGCTTCTTCGCAGGTGCCGTGTGCGGTAATTTCCTGATGGCGATGATTTCCTGGCGTACCTTCAGGCGCGCACTGTCCGGTGAGCAACAACTGATAGAAACAACTGCCTGATGGTGACACAAGTGGCCATATACTGAGACAGAGGGTCCCTAGTCTTCCTAATATGACCTGGCAGCTGTTGTGAGATTAACAAACATGAATGCATTGGATGCCCTGCATAGCCGAATTTCGGTCGCTTTCCTCACCGATCCGGCTCCCGATGAAGCTGCACTGGTAAATATTTATAAATCGGCATTGCGTGCCGCTGACCATGGCAGGTTACGGCCCTGGCGCTTCCTGGTTGTCAAGGGTCCGGCACGGGAGCGTCTCGGAGATTTATTTCTCGAGGCGGCACTGGCCGATGATGCGTCGCTGGTTGCGGAGAAGCAGGACAAGATCAGCCGCAAACCACTCAGGGCACCCATGCTGCTGGTGACAGTCTCCAGCATCAAGCAGCACCCAAAGGTGCCTACTATCGAGCAGGAATTCAGCGCCGCCGCCGCTACCCAGAATATGCTGGTCGCTGCTCATGCCCAGGGTCTCGGTGCTATGTGGCGAACCGGCTCCATGGCCTATCACCCCATGGTAATGAAAGGGCTGGGATTGACGGAGCATGAAAAAATTATAGGCTTCCTCTATCTGGGAAGCATCGGTGGGCCTACCAAGACGCTGGTGGAGCCGGAACTGGAACAATACTTTAGCGAGTGGTGAGGATGGCTAGTCGCAGCATCGACATGCAATGCTGGAAATGTGGCACTGAATTGAAGAATTTATTGCTGCCTTTTTCTCGTTACGAAGAATGCAGTTCCTGCAAGGCCGATCTGCATGCCTGTATTGCCTGCAAGAGCCACGACCCGGCAGTATCAGATGCCTGCAGAGAAGATCGAGCCGGTTTCGTCCTGGACAAGGACAAGGCAAATTTCTGTGACTATTTTCGCGCCAATCCGCGCCCTTACCAGAAACAGGACGATACGGTCGCGCGCCAGGCCAGGGCCAGGCTGGCTGAATTGTTCGGGGAGCAGGCTATCGATGATGCGGAGCAATCGGAATCCAGCACTACACAATCCGAAGCCGATAAGGCGCTGACAGAGCTAAAGCGTTTATTCGGCGACGAGGGCTGAGGCCCCGCCAGCAGTAGTCAACGCAGGACGCGCGTCATACAGAATCCCTATGCTGATCGATTCGTAACAGGTATCACGCTTACGGTCATCGATAATGATTCAGTACATATAAAAGATGTTATATCGTACCCGGGTCGTTATCGCCTGAGCCCACTTGGATACTCGTTAAGCATCCATCACCCACAGCGCTATATCAATACTGGTCACTACATCGACTATATCAGTGTGCAGGCAAAACGACGTGAATCTTTCACTGTTACGTTTCACTATGACTAAGGAGCCTCTGAATTAGGCTGATATCGATACCGGCAGCAGGCTTGCGTTGCTGCCGGCCACTCCTTAAAGACCTGCTCCCCAATTCCTGTAACGCTGCTATAATCGCTGCGCATATGCGCATGACAGTATTCTCAACTCCAATTCTCACTCCCCTGCTGCGGTTGATTTCCATCGTGCTTTTCAAGCTCATCGGATGGAAAGCACGCGGTAAGGAATTGGAGCAGCAGCGGTTTGTATTAATTGGGGCGCCACACACCAGCAATTGGGATTTTCCGCTTATGTTAGTGGTCATACTGAAACTCAGACTACAGGTGTTCTGGTTGGGCAAACGCACCTTGTTTCAATTTCCAGTCGGGTGGCTAATGAAATGGCTGGGTGGAATACCTATCGATCGCAGCTCCTCGCACAACGTCGTGAATGAAATAGTACGTCAGTACCGTGAAAACGAAGAGCTGATAGTGCTTATCCCTCCCGAGGGTACTCGCAGCAAAGTGGAGCAATGGAAATCCGGATTTTATCACATCGCTAATATAGCTGAGGTGCCTATCTTGTTAGGCTATGTAGATGCCGCCAACAAAGAAGCTGGAATTGCCGACTTTTTTTCACCCACGGGCGATCTGCAGAAAGACATGCAGCAGATCCGTGGATTCTATGCCGACAAGAAAGGATTAAATGTCGAAAATTCCTGAATCGATCAGCCGAACTGGCGCAATTCAGGAGCTGAACTCTGCCCGTCTGATTGCTCTGCTTCGAGGCAGGTAAGCAAACTGTCCAAAACGAATTGCGCGTATTCCTCCGTAGAGACTTCGCGTAATTTGAATTTCTAATGCTTGAGATGCCACTGCTGCAACTGTGCGACAAGCTGGGATGCTAACAACTCTGGTTTCGCGCACTTGAACTGACCCGCTGCCATTCCAGATTTTATCGTACCGATAACGATGCTCTCGAAGCGAAGCTCGGCATCCAGAGCATACTGTTGCTGTTCCCGTGGCAAACCCTTCAGCTCCATAAAACAGAAGTAGTACCAGGGATTCATGATTTCCATCATGTAGATTTCACCGAATATGATGGCTCGAAGACAACTGATCGGCTCCAGATTCTCTTCAAGCAGCCCGCCAATCACCTGGTCTATGTACTGACGTTGTACTCCCTCGACAACCGACGCAAGATCATTCTTGCTACCGATATAGGCGTATAGACCGCCCATGCTGATGCCGGTTTCCTTGCTTAGATCTCTCAGGCTCATCGCTTGAAAGCTCCGGGAGTTGGCAAGGTGAAACGTTGCAGTGAAGATTTTTTCCAGGTTGGGAATCGCGACTTTCGGATTTTTGATCTGCATCTTGTGCTGATGCATTTCAAATACACTCCTCCACAGGGGCTCTCCTTCGAGCACCCATTTCTGCGAAATGCTTCTAGACTGGTATCAAAGGGCCATTGTTCCACTGCTATCCTTGTGTGAAGCTAATCTGGTGGATTTGAATGTGAATGTGAATCTCAATCCGGTCTAGTGTATTACGTATTGCTGTGGCTGTTAAGCAGAGTGCCACCAGCTCATCGGTTAATGGCACCGAAATCGATTGCGCAGCACTTCCATACCCTGGCTCTTCAGAAGCAGGGTCTGTTCGTACTGATTGCAGGAACCTCTAAGGACCACTCTGATTTAGAGCATGGCTTGCAGCGTCGCTTTTGCTTCGTCGCTTGGAACATGAGTTATACCGAGTACGATTTCAGCGAGTGCCTTGGCCTGGGCAGTGGTCCGATCGCTGGCAATGATGCGAGTCATGATATCTTTGTCTTCGGCGGTGGCCGTATGCCGAATATTCGCAACCGCAGTGGCTATCATTTGAAAGCCTCTACCAGCAGACTCATCGCTGCTAGCAGCCTGCAGCGCAGCTTTTTGGTCATCGGATGGAAAATGATTCAGATTCACCAGCACGCCAGCGATGGCTTTAGTAGCAAAAGCATTGTCAGCCAGCGATATCTGGGAAATCACACCGACCAGAACTATCGCCATTATCTTTCTTGCGGGGCTCATTTTCATGATGCTCTCCTTCCAGACACTTTCGTCTCTGACCGAGCCAGTGTAACTCAGGAAATTCCTTGAAAATAGTCACAAGAGGCGCTTCGTCGTGTCGAAAAGAGGCTATATCCAATAGGAAACTATGGCGGCCGAGCCCGATACTGCACAGAGAAATAGCGAGCCCCGGCGGAGATTTTGATGTGAAATCAGGTGTAGAGTCCGCATCGCCACCCAGTAACCAACCAGCGTGGCGGGCAGCAGCGGCAGCGCGAGAAAGAACTGCTCCGCACCGAAACGGTCAATCGTGCTTAACATCACCAGCGACAACAGGCAGCTGATGACGAAGAATGCTGCCAGATTCGCCCGGATGAAGTCGTTTTCCTGATGTTGTAGGACCAGCGCCATGGGCGGCCCACCGATTGAGGAACTGGTACCCATGAATCCTGACAGAAACCCGGCCGAGAGTAAGGCGCCCGGAGTCGGCTTCAGTACCACGTTGGCCAGGGAAAGCAGCACAGCGGAAATTACCGAGATACCCAGCCACAGCGCCAGTTGTTGCTGATCGATCCAGAGTAATAACAAGCCGCCTGCAACGGTGCCGGGAATACGACCCAGGATTGCGAATTTCAGGCCCTCGAAGGAAATGGAGTGCCAGTGCTTAACTGCATTGGCCAGTGACAGTGTAAGCGCACACAGTGTTATGGGCGCCGGTACGAACAGCGGATCTATGAAAAATAGCACCGGCGCGGCGATAATAGCTAAACCGAATCCTATCGAGCTCTGCACGTAGGACCCGATAAAAATCACCAACACGGCAATTATAATTTCCATAAGCTCTGGATTAGTTTGCGCGAAACCTCGCCTTTACTGTGACAGGCTCGGTTATAGTATGAACGCTTCTGTTGGAGTGAAAGCCCACCCATGCGGGGCTTCGTTAGCATCGAATCAGCGCGGCATAATACTCGCTTACGCGATTAAGCTCCAGCGCGGCTTTCGGCATTTTACCTCGAGGCACAGTGTAGTTGCCGCCATGACCGAGGGTCTTTTAGAATAGCGAATTATAGTCCTCAGAACACTACGAAAAGGATCAATCCATGAAATCACGTGCCGCCGTCGCCTTCGCTGCCGGCAAACCCCTGGAAATTGTTGAAGTCGACCTGGAAGGCCCAAAATCCGGTGAAGTTCTGGTAGAGATCAAGGCTACGGGAATCTGTCATACCGATGCGTTTACGCTTTCCGGTGATGACCCCGAAGGCGCGTTTCCAGGCATATTGGGGCATGAGGGGGCCGGCATAGTTCAGGAAGTCGGACCCGACGTACGCTCGGTGGCAGTCGGCGATACAGTTATTCCTTTGTATACACCGGAATGCCGTGAATGCGATTTCTGCCTGCATCCCAAGACCAACCTGTGTCAGTCCATCCGAGCTACCCAGGGCCAGGGCCTTATGCCAGACGGTAGCAGCCGCTTCTCACTGGATGGAGAACCTATCCTGCATTACATGGGTTGTTCGACCTTTTCGAACTACACGGTGCTCCCGGAAATTGCCGTCGCCAAGATTCGCGATGATGCACCCCTGGACAAGGTGTGTTACATCGGCTGTGGCGTTACCACGGGCGTCGGCGCCGTCGCGTTCGATGCCAAAGTGGAACCTGGCAGCACCGTTGCGGTATTCGGCTTGGGAGGAATCGGCCTGAACGTCATTCAGGGTGCTCGCATGATCGGGGCGGAACGGATTATCGGGATAGACATCAATCCCTCCAGAGCCGAACTGGGAAAAGCCTTTGGCATGAGCGATTTCATCAATCCCGGCGATGTCGATGATGTCACCCAGGCAATCATCGACATGACGCGCGGCGGTGTGGACTATTCATTCGAGTGCATCGGCAACGTCAACACCATGCGCCAGGCATTGGAATGCTGCCACAAGGGTTGGGGCGAGTCCTATATCATCGGCGTAGCCGGGGCCGGACAGGAAATAGCAACCAGGCCATTCCAACTGGTCACGGGTCGCTCCTGGAGAGGCACCGCATTCGGCGGTGCCAGGGGCCGCACCGATGTGCCACGTATAGTCGACTGGTATATGAATGGCAAGATTGAGATCGATCCGCTGATAACCCACACTATGCCGCTGGAAGACATTAACAATGCCTTCGACCTGATGCATGAGGGAGTCAGTATTCGGTCGGTGGTACTTTACTAGACACAAGGATAAGCAACATGAAATATCTTCACACCATGATTAGAGTCAGCAACCTCGAAGACTCACTGGATTTTTATTGCAACAAGCTCGGGCTTACGGAACTGCGGCGCTATGAAAGCGAAGAGGGCCGCTTCTCCCTGATCTTTCTAGCCGTCGAGGACGATGAGGATGCCCAGGTGGAACTCACCTACAACTGGGACTCTGAAGAGTACGACGAGGGTCGTAATTTTGGGCATCTAGCCTATGCAGTTGACGATATTTACCAGACCTGCCAGAAGCTGATGGACAACGCAGTGATCATTAATCGCCCACCTCGGGACGGGCGTATGGCATTCGTCAGGTCACCGGACAATATCTCCATCGAATTGCTGCAGAACGGCGATCCCTTACCCCAACAGGAACCCTGGGCAAGCATGGAAAATATCGGTAAATGGTAGCCCTCCCTTGAGCTACTCCTGCCGCTCGTTTATGATTACGCTCCTTCAGTTTTACGTCTGAATCGACTCCTCTTATGGGTCCCGAATTCTCGAAAATCTGTATCTACCGGAAGTAGTAAAATGAAAATACTTGACGGCAAGTCTTGTTCCGAACAAATTCGCCAGGAAATCAAGCAACAGGTCACCGACATCACAGCCGCTGGCGGCCGGCCCCCACACCTGGTTGCGGTACTGGTGGGACATGACGGTGCCAGCGAAAACTACGTGGCCATGAAAGTAAAAGACTGTGAGCAGGTGGATTTCGACTCCACGACGGTGCGCTATGAAGATGATGTCAGCGAAGCGAAGCTTCTCGAAAAAATTGCCGAGCTGAATGCCGATGACTCAATAGACGGCTTCATTGTGCAATTGCCGGTACCCAAGCATATCGATGAGAATAAAGTGATCCTGGCAATCGATGCGAGCAAGGATGTGGACGGTTTTTGTCCAGAAAATGTGGGCAATATGATGCTGGGCCTGCCCACTTTCATCTCTGCCACGCCAAATGGCATTATGGAATTGTTGCGACGCTACAATATCGAAACCGAAGGCAAGAATTGCGTGGTGCTCGGCAGAAGCAATATCGTCGGCACACCCATGGCAATGTTGATGTCGCGCAAAGGCAATCCTGGTAACGCGACTGTCACCATCGCCCACAGTCGCACCCGGAATCTGAAAGAAGTCTGCAGCAACGCCGATATTCTGATTGTCGCCATCGGTAAAACCAAATTCGTCACCGCCGACATGGTCAAGCAAGGTGCTGTGGTTATCGACGTCGGCCAGACTCGGGTTCCCGATGACAGCCGTAAATCCGGATTCCGCAATGTCGGTGATGTCGATTTCGAAAACGTAAAGGACAAGTGTTCCTTTATTACTACCACAACAGGATGTGTCGGACCTATGACCCGCGCCTCACTGTTGCAAAACACCCTCAAAGCCTACCAGAGAAGACAGTAATCACAGAGAAATCATTATGTTTCAGTCACTAACTCCCCTTCCCCCAGACCCTATTCTTGGACTATCGGTTGCCTTCAAGGCGGACACTAACCCGAATAAGATCGATCTTGGCATCGGTGTATATAAGGACGCACAGGGCAATACACCGGTCATGTCCGCCGTGAAAAAAGCGGAAGACATCATTCTCAACTCTCAGACTACCAAGACCTATGTAGGTCCGGTCGGCGCTGCTGAATACAATGAGACGGTGGCGCGGATGGTGCTGGGCGAAACGCTGTATGACAGCCTGGGTAAGCGGCGGGTTACGGTGCAATCACCCGGCGGAACCGGTGGGCTGCGACTCGCTGCCGAATTCATCAAAAAGGCCAATGCTGACGCCACGGTATGGGTGAGTGATCCTACCTGGGCAAACCATGTTCCACTGATTACTTCGGCCGGGCTCAAGATCGAAAAATCCCCCTACTACGATTACACAAGCCATAGTGTGCGCTTCGAAGAAATGCTGGACTGTCTGCGTCGGGTGACCCAAGGCGATCTAGTCTTGCTGCATGGCTGTTGTCACAATCCCAGCGGGGCCGACCTCAACCAGCAACAGTGGCAGGCAGTTCGAGATGTAGCACTCAAGCAGGGATTTACCGTCTTCATCGACATGGCCTACCAGGGGCTCGGTGATGGTATAGACGAAGACGTCTATGGTGTACGCCAGTTGGCAGAATCACTGCCTGAACTGATTATTGTCTCTTCCTGCTCTAAAAACTTCGGGCTGTACCGGGAACGCACCGGCGCACTGACGGTAATCTGTGACAGCGATGCGTCCACCAAGGCGGCCACCACGCTTATTGCGGCGGCGGCTAGAGCGAATTACTCCATGCCACCCGACCACGGCGCGGCTATTGTGCAGCTGATCATGCACGATGCTGATCTGCGTAGCGAATGGGACCAGGAATTGACAGGGATGCGTGATCGCATAAACGGCCTGAGATCCCTATTGGTCGAGCGCATAGCAGCGGCAGGTATCGAAGAGGATTTCAGTTTTATCGAACGGGAGAAAGGCATGTTCTCCTTCCTCGGCGTGAACGTGGAACAGGTCCCGACACTGATCAACGACTACAGCATCTATCTGGTCAACTCCAGCCGCATCAATGTGGCCAGCGTCAACGAGTCTAATATCGACTACCTGACCAGCAGTCTGGCGAAGGTGCTTTCCAGTTAGACCTGCGAATTCGGGTGGTTAGCGTGCTTAAATCTTAACCGCCATCACGTTGGATGATATCCCCTGGAGGACGCAATTGGTTGTCGTGCCCGGCAACTGCATCCAGTCATCATCCTTGGTATGGCTACCGACTATCACTAAATCCGCATCGATATCAGCCGCCAGACGTTTAATCTCGGAGGCTGGTTCACCGTATACTAGAAATATTCGATCGGCTGGAAGGTCAAGATCGTGGCGCAGTAATTGCTCGCGAATTTTATCAGTGGTGTGATCCAACATGCGCTGGGCGTGTGGATTGCCATCAAGATTGGAGGGCAGCAACTCTGAATCGTGCATGCCGTATTTGAACACATGTACTACATTCACCTGATCGACATCGAATTTGCAAAAAGACGCCACACGGCTAATGAGTGATTCGGACTCAGGGCTCAGATCGATAGCAAGTAATAATTTACTGAACAGTGCCACAGCAAGATCTCCCGCCCCTCAGAGATATCCACCGAATCACTATCAGTGGGGACGTGCTTTTTATTGGATATGAACGGAGATATTAGATAAATCCAGCACAATTTCAGTTGATCTATGTCAACCAGCCCTTGATTTGGGAAAGCATTGGCCGATTGAATGACCCCTCTGGCATGTCCCTGAGGGGACGATCAAACAGATCTGGATTTCAGTGCAGAACTGACCGATGCGCAGAATTCGCGGAGTGCAGCTTCGGTTGCCGGCCAGCTTATGCAGGCATCTGTTATGGAGACGCCGGGTCGAATCTCTTCGAGATCGTCGGGAATCGGCTGGTTACCCTCTTCAAGATTGCTTTCCAGCATGATTCCAATTATTGATTGATTGCCATGGTTGATCTGATTAGCCACCTCGTCGAGAACCCCCAGCTGTTTGCTGGGATTTTTTTGTGAATTGCCATGACTACAATCGATCATAATGTTTTTCTCGTGGCCTGCCTTGTCTAATTCCTCCTCGCAGGACTTGACGCTTTCAATATCATAATTGGGAGACTTGCCCCCTCTTAATATGACATGACAATGAGGATTTCCTTCGGTTCTAAATACAGCAACCTTACCCTCCTCAGTGACGCTGATAAAACTATGATTAGCCGAAGCCGATCGAATAGCATTTATTGCCACCATCAGATCACCATGAACATCATTCTTAAAACCGATTGCTGAGGAAATGCCGCTGGCTAATTTGCGATGGGTCGGTGATTCAGTTGTACGTGCACCTATTGCCGTCCAACTCACCAGATCCTGCAAATATTGAGGTGAAATGAGGTCCAACGCTTCGATGGCGATTGGCAATCCAATCTCGGCTATGTCCAGCATCAATTTGCGACCAATGCGTATACCATGGTCGATACGGTGACTGCCATCCAGATGTGGATCGTAGATAAGCCCTTCCCAGCCAACAGAAGTGCGTGGTTTCTCAAAATAGACCCGCATCAGGATAAGCAGATCATCGGCCAGCTCATCGGCAAGCGGCTTCAAGAGGCGCGCATATTCCAGCGCCTCTTCGGGATTATGAATCGAGCATGGTCCGACCACAGCGATAAGCCGGGAGTCTTCCCGATCGAGCACATGTTTTACAGCGCGGTGTCCAGTCTTGACAGTATTTAGAGCGTTTCCCTTTAGCGCATATTGGTCTTTCAGGCTGCCGGGCGCAGCTAGCTCTTCATATCCAGTAATATGTAAGTTGTCAATTTCCTTTACACGCTTGACCATGTCATTCTCGGCTGATTTGCAGGAGGGGGATTATGCAGTAAATAGCGGTGCAATTAATAGTGTGGATGAAAGCAACGGTGATCAATGAGTAAGCATTTTGGATGGAAATACACGTCAGCACCAACTGCGTTTCAGAACAATAGCCACAGCACTATGGCCAACATTACGCAGCCCGTGGTGAAGCCCACTAACAAGCTCTGCCGGTTTTCATTCCCAGTATAACTCTGGCTCTGCAGCGGCGACATTTCCCCTTCCTGAACCATAATAGCGCTTTCCAGCTCGGCGTATTCTTCCTCACTTAACTTGTCCAGTTTGGTCATAGCCGGCTCAGCCGAGCCAATCTTTAGCGCGCCCACAGTGTCCATAGCACTATCATCGAAGTACCTGGATCGCGCAGCCCCCTGTTTTATCCCAGATCCAGTTGCATGCTCCTTTGCTACCAGTTTCGCTCTAGTGTCTGCAGCAGGACGCTTCGATCTGCTACGCTTATTCACTTCGAGTAGCTCAGCTTCCTGCAATAATTGTTTTGCCTGCTTGAATGCCTTGGTGGAGGTAGACAGCACGCGCTTTTCGACACTGCGTGCCTTGGCGAATCCGACCAGAGTGAATCGACAACGCTCTTCTTTTAGGACTGTATGCAGCGACCGCTTTAGATCGTCCCTCGCGATATAGCTCGCTGCCAACTCGTATTGCTGCTGCTCAGACACACTACTATGACTAATATCCTGCCAGCGGGCCTTGCTACAGTAACGCAACACACCCATGACAAACCAGCGAGACTGTTCCAGCAGCGTGTTCTGGCCAAGTTCTTGTTCTATTTCCCTGATCAACTGTCCCAAATCAGCCTGCCGATCCACGCTGATGCCAATTGACCGTGCCAACTTGAGTTGATCTTGAGTTAGCTTTGAATTCTCTGATTGGATGTTTGTAGCCAAGAGGATTACTCAGGAATAAAAGAACCCGTCTTCAAAAAATGGATAGTATTGTCGATGACTTCATTGTTGCGCATCATGAATGAATGGGTAACCGGCAACACTTTATGAGCCGCCATTCCTGCTACCCGGGTACTCTCGACACTGACAATGCTGTCGTTAGGCCCTTCCATCAGAAACCAATTTACCGGATTGATATTGGTATCTCCGGCAATGACTCCCAGTTCGAAACTCACCGGGCCCAGCTCATTGAAAATACTGCCCGGACCAGTGCCCAATACAGCACCAGTGGGTCCCCACAACATGCCGAATCCCGGCACGGGCGACAGACCATCGACTATCTCGGTGCCCTGGTTGGGCGGCCCCAGCATTACCACCCTGCCAAGCATCGGTAGTGATTGTTGCTGAAAATAGTATCTGACCAGGATTCCTCCCAGGGAGTGGGTTACAAAATGGATCGTCCCAGAACCCTGGTTTTCACACCCCGCCAAACCACGACCGACCGCGTCGGCGGCGAGCACGTCGATCTCGTAGCGCCGCGAAGGGTAGTTGATATTAACCACAGAGTAGCCGCTACGATCCAGCTTGCTTCCCAATTCGCTCATGGAATTTGAGACACGCAACAAGCCGTGTAAAAGCACGACGCATTCCTCGTCGCCAATTGCGCTAGTTGGCAAGCAAAACAAGATGCCGACAAAGGAAATAATCCTGATCATGTTAAGGCGGCCCTAAATCCCTTGTTACATCGGGTCCAGCGCCTTACTCCTCCTTATTGTTAGGTTTCTGACAATTCCAGCAAAACTCAAAGTTGCCAGCATTGTCTTCTGAACACGCTGCACATTTCCAATCCGGTAGCCCTTCTTTGTCGAAATTCAAATCATAAACGATCTGTTCCGCCCACTTCACATCCTGATTGTGGGACACCCAAACTTCCGGCAGGCATTCCGTCACCGGCAACTCGCCGGCAGCCGAGTAGAGCCTGTCATTGCGCACCGTCGAGGCAATATCGTGTTGTTCAAGCACATTGTGTATATGCCAGGCCATAGCGATACTGTCTGCCGTATAGACTCGTTTCATAATGTGCAGGTAACCGGGAGTTTTTCGATCAGCGGTATATGTGCTTCCATCTCAATCCGGAACCGAACAGCATACCCGAATATAAGACTACACCACCAATCACCAGCACGGCTAATTGCGTGACCCGGGTCAGGATGTCCCAATTGCTCCAGGCCTGCCAGTCCCCTGTCATGCTAATCAGGAAGTAGGCCATAACCCCATTCGCTGCGACGATGCGGGCAGTAAACAACAACCAGCCAGGTTGGAATCTGAACACACCGTCAGCCCGCAATCCCTGCATCAACAAACCTGCGTTGAGAAAAGCCGCCAGGCTGGTAGCCAGAGCCAGGCCCACATGGGCCAGGCCGTTCAGGTAGAAGACAATATTCAGCACCATATTTGTGGTCATGGCGATGATGCCAATGCGTACGGGGGTCGCGGTATTCTGGCGGGCATAGTAACCCGGCGCGAAGATCTTGATGGCCATGAAGGCGAGCAATCCCAATGCATAGGCACGCAGGCTTTCGGATGCCCGGATTACATCGGACTGGGGGAAGTTGTCATTCTGAAATAGAGTCACCAGAAGCGGCTCTGCAATGAGCATCAATGCCAGTGTCGACGGAATTGCAATCAGGCAAACCAAGCGAAACGCCCAGTCCAGCGTCTCTGAAAATTCCTGCATGGATTGTTCGGCGTGCCGGCGTGACAGGCTGGGCAACACCACGATGGCGATCGCAATGCCGAAAGTGCCGAGCGGTAACTCCATCAGCCGGTCGGAATAATACAGCCACGAAACGCTTCCAGACACCAGCAGCGAGGCGATCAGCGTATCCAGTAACAGATTAATCTGGCTGACAGAGACACCAAACAGGGCCGGCACCATCAGTTTCTTGATGCGGGCCACTCCTTCATGGAGTTTATTCGGTTTCGGAACAGGGACTAACTGAATTCGAGCCAGAAAGGGCAATTGAAACAGCAGTTGGGCAAATCCGGCAATCAACACCCCCCACGCCAACGCCAATTCCGGCTCTCGCATGTAGGGTGTTAAAAAAAATGCACAAGCAATCAAGGAAATGTTAAGCAAGGCGGGTGTAATGGCTGGAACGGCAAAGCGTCCATAGGTATTTAACACAGCACTGCACAATGCCGTCATGGATATCAGCAGCAGGTAGGGAAACGTGATGCGAAACATTTCCACAAAAAGCTCAAATTTTGCCGGCTCATCTATAAAACCGGGGGCAAGTGGGATTGCAATGAGAGGTGCTGCAGTAATTACTACCAGGGTAACCAGTAAGAGAAAGCTCCCCAGAGAGGCTGCTGCTGCATTGACGAGGCCGTGCACCTCAATTAGTGATTTCCTGGTTCGATACTCCGCTAAAACAGGCACGAAAGCCTGGTTGAAGGCTCCCTCCGCGAACAATCGACGCATAAAATTCGGAATCTTGTTGGCGAGAAAAAAAACATCGGTGCCATCGCTTGCACCAAATATCCGGGCGATCGTTACATCACGCACCAGCCCCAGTACCCTTGAGACCATGGTCATCGAACCCGTGACACCGCTAGCTTTAAGCAGGCCACGTTTGGGGCTGTTGGCTGCGTTTAGCGTGGCATTTGGCTCGACTCGCTCCGAGTCTGGTTGCATTTCGCTCATATCGATCCTTCTGGAGTCATGTCTCTAGGATTGTTTTCCCGTAAGCAGAAAATCTAACGCAGCAAGCTGACCATTGCCACGCGTTGTCCCCACTTTATGAGCTATCGGGTAGATTCGTTAAATTTTGAGTATTCTTAGTAAGTTAGCGTTGTTACGGACACGGGTGTATTGACAACACATAGTGAAAACGGCATAGTGTCGCTCCTTCGAAAATGCGGGATCGGGCGGCACCCAGATTCTCCGTTTCTTACTAGTTTAGATAGCACACAGCTAAGGAGTTCCAATTGGCTAATTCTCGGCAGGCCCGTAAGCGAGCCAGACAGGGTGAGGCACGCCGGCGCCACAATGCATCGTTCCGATCCATGGTACGGACCTATATCAAGAAGGTCGACGTTGCCATAGAAGGCGGCGATCACGCTGCTGCAACCGAGGCCTACAATACTGCCGTCCCGGTCATCGATAGCCTGGCGGATAAGGGCATTATCCACAAGAACAAGGCGGCCCGGCACAAGAGCCGACTCAATGCGGCTGTCATGGCACTAAAGTAATCCCGACCCTGCTAAAAAAACCGGCCTTAGCCGGTTTTTTTATGTTTGGGTCCCTAGCTGGACAGCATCAGGTTGTCACGATGAATAATCTCTTCCTCGCCCGCATAACCTAGAAGCTCTTCAATCTTGTCGCTGCTGTGTCCCAGCAATTTCTGCACTTCAGTGATTTCGTAGTTAACCAGTCCCCTGGCGATCTCCACACCAGCTTCATTGTTACAGGCTACTACGTCACCCCGAGTGAAATTTCCGCTTGCGGATTTAATTCCTACTGCCAGCAAGCTCTTGCCGGACTCTTGAAGCACTTTCACGGCACCCTCGTCCAGAGTCAGCGCCCCCTTCAGAGTCAACTGCCCTGCCAGCCACTGTTTTCTCGCGGTGACCGGTTCGCGGTCGGCCTCAAGCAGGGTTCCCAGATCTTCTCCTGCCGCAATGCGCTGCAGCACACCGTCGATCCTGCCATTGGCAATTATCGTGTCGGATCCTGACCGCGACGCCAGTTGTGCAGCAGATACTTTGGTTAACATGCCTCCCCTGCCAAGGCTGGTCCCTTTGCCCGCCGCCGTCGATAGTGAAGCATCATTGGCTGATGCCGAGCGGATGAATTCCGCGCTTGTATCGATGCGTGGATCGGCGCTATACAAACCATCCTGATCGGTGAGCACTACCATTACATCGGCATTGATAAGATTTGCCACCAGAGCCGCTAGGGTGTCGTTATCGCCGAAACACAGCTCGGCTGTCGCCACCGTGTCGTTTTCATTTACCACAGGAACCACATTCATCTTCAGCAATGTGGTCAGAGTGCTACGGGCATTGAGATAGCGAGTTCGATCTGACAGGTCTTCATGACTCAACAAAATCTGGGCTGCATGAACTTCATGGCGCATGAAACAGCTCTCATAGGCCTGCACCAGCCCCATCTGCCCCACCGCGGCCGCTGCCTGCTGCATATGTACCTGCTTGGGGCGACTCTTGAGATTCAATCGTGTAACACCTTCGGCGACTGCACCGGAGGATACCAATACCAACTGCACTCCATTCTGCTGCAGCATGACCAATTGTTCTGCCCAATGCGCGATCGCAGCTCTGTCCAGGCCCAGACCATTATTCGTCACCAGCGAGCTGCCAACCTTAACTACCCAGCGTTTTGCGTTTGTTAGTTTTTCTCGCATAGTTTCTTCACTACAGCCTCTTGTTCAGCAGCTCCCTACTAATCCCAGTCTTCATCGAATACTGATTCGTCGACTTGCCTTGATTGCTTCGACTGCTCAATCGAACGTCTAATCTCGAAAGCCATCGCGCTCTCCAACGCTTGTAGCTCCTCATAGTAAGCCTCATCATCTTGCAGGCGTTGCCGGTGCCGTTCAATGGATTTCATAAGTGCCTGGCAGAGATCTGCATATCCTTCTTTATTCAGTGCAGAAATCTGATGAATATCATTCTGCCAATTGAGTTTTTTCCTCAGCGCATCTTTTACAGTGCTTAGTATTTCTTCGTCCACCAAGTCTACTTTATTTAATACCAGCCAGCGCTCCTTCTTCGCTAAGGTTGGACTGAACTTCTCCAGCTCTTGCACAATGCTCTCTACGTTTGCTACCGGATCGGAGCCATCCACAGGCATAACATCTATCAAATGGAGAAGAAGGCGAGTCCGGGATAAGTGTTTCAGAAATCGAAACCCCAGACCGGCCCCGTCGGCGGCACCCTCAATAAGGCCCGGAATGTCGGCCATCACGAAGCTGCGTTCCAACCCAACGCTGACGACACCAAGGTTTGGCACCAGCGTGGTGAACGGGTAATCAGCCACTTTTGGTTTTGCTGCCGACACGGCGCGGATCAGCGTGGACTTGCCGGCATTGGGCAGCCCCAATAATCCGACATCTGCGACCAGGCGCAGTTGCAATTGCAGTGTGCGCACCTCACCCGGTGTGCCCTTGGTGATTTTGCGTGGCGCCCGATTGGTGCTGGACTTGAAGCGGGTATTGCCCATGCCGTGTTTGCCGCCACGAGCCACCATGACCCGCTGCTGGGGTAGGCTCAAATCGGCGATCAACTCTTCGGTGTTCACGTCGATGACACTGGTTCCCAGCGGCACCCTGATCGACAAGTCATCGCCGCTCTTGCCTGTGCAGTTTCGACTCTGCCCGGCTTGACCGTTCTGCGCGCGGTAACGCGGCTGAAACCTGAAGTCCACCAGCGTATTCAGCGACGCGTCTGCTTGTAAAAACACGCTGCCGCCATCGCCGCCATCGCCGCCATCCGGCCCCCCTCTTTCGATGTATTTTTCACGACGAAAGCTCAGGCAACCGCTTCCACCGTTGCCTGCCTCTGCTGTAATTTCTGCTTCATCGACAAATTTCATGATACTCAAAGTGCGTATTCAGGGCTCGGCGAATCCAGGATTCAAATAAAAAAGCCCCGCCGAATGACGAGGCTTTTGAAGACGATTGGGTCGTTGTCTAGGCCGATTCGACGCTTACGAATTTTCTGTTATGCGGCCCCTTCTCGGCAAATTTCACTACACCGTCTGCTTTTGCAAAGAGCGTGTGGTCCTTGCCACAGCCAACGTTTTCTCCCGGATGGAAGCGAGTACCTCGTTGTCTGACGATTATGTTTCCAGCCTTCGCTTGCTGGCCACCAAATAACTTGACCCCAAGCCGTTTCGATACCGAATCGCGACCGTTATTGGTACTACCGCCTGCTTTCTTATGTGCCATGACTTACTCCTGAATACTTTGCCTAAGATCCCGCTTTAATACCGGTAATCTTAACCTCGGTGAACCGCTGCCGGTGTCCTTGGGTCTTCTTGAAATGCTTGCGGCGATTGAACTTCACAATCTTAATCTTGCTGGCACGGCCCTGCTTCAACACTTCGGCAATCACCTGGCCACCCTTTACGTAAGGTGTGCCAATCTTGACTGATTCGCCTTCACCTACCAGCAGGATCTTGTCGAACTTAACTTTGTCACCAGTGGCGGCTTCCAGTTTCTCCAGCTGCAGGACTTCACCTTCCTCAACCCTGTGCTGCTTACCACCACTCTCTATTACCGCGTACATAAATGTCTCCAAAACCTTTAAAATGGGGAACTTAGCCCATTCCTCTAGGGGCCGGCATTTTACGGGATCAAATAGTCCTAGGCAAGCGGAATTAGGAACTCAAGGACATTCGCGGCAGAACCAAACACCCCCAGCCAATTGGTGCTCTGCAGCAGGATTGAGTAGGGGCTTTCGAATATTGCCCGATCCCTCTGGATTGTGTCGGCTAGCCGTGAATTCGCAGGGCTTCGGCTAACTTGACAGTGCCCTGTGGGCTCCCTAGGATGCACTCACAACCGAGCCCGGTCGGCTGAAATTCAGAGCATTTTTTAAACAACACAAGCGGTCCATTAGTGGACACTAGTAAAAACGATGTACCAACAAATTCGATCCGTAGTCGAGTCAGACTTTCTTGCCGTCAATGATTTCATCGTTGAACAGCTGCATTCCGACGTGCCCCTGGTGGAGAACATCGGTCATTATATCGTCGAAGCCGGCGGCAAACGCATGCGCCCCATTCTGGTATTACTCGCTGCCCGTTGTTGCAATAGCAAGAATGACCATCACATCTCCCTCGCGGCCGTAATCGAATTCATCCATACCGCTACGCTTCTGCACGATGATGTGGTGGATATGTCCACGCTGCGCCGCGGCAGACCGACCGTAAATGAACAGTGGAACAATCCTTCCAGTGTGCTGGTAGGTGACTTCATCTATTCTAGAGCCTTTCAGATTCTGGTTCAGATAGGTGACATGCGCATCATGAAAATTATCGCCGACACAACCAATAAAATTGCCGAAGGCGAAGTGCTGCAGCTTATCACCAAGAACAATCCTAATTCGACTGAGCAGAATTACCTGCAGGTGATCGAGAATAAGACTGCCATTCTGTTTCAGGCTGCCGCTCAATGCGGGGCTATACTGGGCGAGGCTGTGTCTGCGGTGGAAGATTCTCTCAAGCGCTTTGGCATGCATCTCGGCACGGCGTTTCAGTTAGTGGATGACGTGCTGGATTACGACGGTGATACCCAGGCTATGGGAAAGAATATCGGTGATGACCTGGCCGAGGGAAAACCCACACTACCGCTGATCTATGCCATGCAACACGCCAATGAAGAACAACTGGCAACTATCAGACAGGGGCTGAAGGACCAGGCGGTTTCGGAACAGCTGCTTGAGGAAGTTATCCTGATTGTCAGACAGAGCGGTGCCCTGGACTACACACGTCAACTGGCACAGCAGCAGGCCGATGCCGCACAACAATGTCTGCAGGTGATTACAGATTCGAAGTATCGGGATGCCCTGCAGTCAATGGTTGAGTTTTCTATCGAACGTAGTAGCTAACGCGACTATAATTAAACCTGACTTAACCATCCCAAATCCGGAATTCACTATGCCCTCTATCAGATCAGTCCTGCTACTCCTGGCTTCACTCAGCCTCTTCGCTTGTTCTGCTACTGGACTCACTAGAGCCAGCCCGGAAGAACGCCGTCAGGCAATCCAGGAAATGCGTCAGGAAACACTGGCGGAATTGTACGATGTCAAGCCGGATACGCGGGTGCAGATAGGTAGCGCCAGGGGCTATGCGGTGTTCTCAAATGCCAATATTAACCTGATCCTGGCCAGCTTCGGTGGCGGCATCGGCGTGGTGCATGACAATGAGGACAGTGCCGACACCTACATGGGCATGGGAGAGGTAGGCATCGGTCTCGGCGCCGGGGTGAAGGATTTTCGGCTGGTATTCGTGTTTCATGATGACGATGCGCTGGATCGCTTCATGGACGTCGGCCTGGCGGTTGGAGGTCAGGCGGATGCGGCAGCCAAGGCAGGCGACCTCGGTGCAGCGGCGGGTGGCGAAGCGGTGCTTGATAATGTGAGTATTTACCAGCTAACCCAGAGTGAGCTGGCCCTGCAGGCCACCATCAAGGGGACGCGTTACTGGATAGACTCCCGGCTTAACTGATCAGCTTTAATGCCGTCAGTTAACGATTATACTCAGTCCCGGGCTGTTGTTCCGCAGGATTGAATCGGTATTGATAATTCGCACCTTCTGATCGCTGGGGCGATAAATTTGTTGATTGTCTACCAATAAATTCTCCGCAGAATCTCGCATCTTCTGCGCTTCCTCACGATCCCCCAACGCCACATAGACTGAAGCGAGTGCGATGTAGAAATCCGGCTCAAGCTCTTTCAGACGTAATGCGCGGCGGAATGAGAGCCGCGCCGCCTCGTAGTCTCGAGCTTGCATCTCAACTGCGCCCTGGGCGTAATGGTAATAGGGATTGCGGTTATTGAAGCGCTGAATGGCAAATTCATACTCCCGGGCAAGGCGGATATTACCGGTTCCACGGTAAAACTTGGCCAGGTTGTTGATGGATGTGGCATTAGTGTTATCGGTATTAAAGGCCATCTCGTAGCTATACTCGGCAAAGGTAGGATTTCCGAGGCGATTATAGGTAGTCCCGATGTTGTTCCAGGCAATAGACAATTCCGGATCGAGGAATAAGGCGTTCTTGAAATAGACTAACGCCTCATCGGCACGTTCCCCAATCAACGCCTCGGCACCAAGATTGTTGAAATAGAGGGCGCGCGCATCGAGATCGGTGACGGTTCTGGCCGTCAGCTGTTGCAAGGCAATCTCCGGTGTAAAATCCACCACATAGTAGCTGTTGATCGCCAATTTCCCGGTTGCATTGATGTGTTGACTCAGAACCAGCAAGGATCCACGGCGATCCCAATTGGGTTGCACATTCACCGTCTGAAAACTCGCCTCTAAGCCGGCATAACGCGCCATGGCAACATACAGATTCATAACTGAGAGGCAGTTGCCCTCCCTCGTCAGATAAGCCTCAACCGCCGTAAGGGTTTGTTCATCGGAGTACTGAATATTCAGAAACTCCTCGTCGTAAAGAATTTCCTGCAACTTGTTGACCTTGGTTCTATCGTTATCGCGGCGATTAAGATGGCCGTCTACCAATTGCTCTATTTCATCAGAGATATACAGCGTATCAATCTCCGGATAGCTGTCTGATGCCTGATCGAGAATCTGACGATGAATATCTTCATCAAGCAGGAACCCGGTTTCCAAGTCGATTGAGGTGCAACCACCCAAACAGATGGCAGCTACCACACTCCACAGCCTGACTCTTTTTCCTAACATGTTAAACATGGTTCACTCTACTCATTATTCGTCTGATTCTTAACCAACCGTTGATTGTGCAATAAGTACTGTCTCGACTCAATAACGTGCTGGAGTATCACGCCCTGACTTATCCAGCTTTAAAAAATCATAGCGACCCTGCAAGAAGGGCACTTGTTCTTCGTACATTTTTCTAAGCAGGCCAATCCAGCCGGCATAGCTGGCAATCGTCCGCATACTCTCACCTAGACCGGCATAGTCCAGGTTATCTCTCAATCTAACCGTATCCCTGCCCCAGGAATCTAGATAGCTTATCTCGCCTGATTGAGAGTCGTATTGGTACTGCAACGCCACCCGCGTCTTGGCGATGCGCATATTGTCAGCCGACAGGAATCGCACTTCGAAGCCTGTCTGGAAAGCCAGAGTTTCTCTCTGACCCCCAAACCAGTCGACGCTGGTATCGATGACCACACTCTTGCTGACAGACAGGTTCGGCACATATTCGAAGGGCAATGTATCGGCGTGCACGATGTCGAAACCGGGATCGGTGTCCCTTAGGGCCGAAGAAATTTTCACCCGCCCGATCGCATCGATATCCACTATTGCGTCGGAGCGAATTGCCTCGGAGCGTTCCACAAAATCGAACAATGCCCTCAGTGTAGCGGTATCAATTTGCGGTAGAACAAATCGCTCGTCAGCGGTGCCTTTTAGGGTAATTACACCGTTGCCGTATACCATTGAGGCGATGGCGTACGGCACTCTGGCGGTTTCACCCAAGGCCACACCACCGGGAACGATGACTTCGCGAATCGTGGACTGAGTAAATTCTCCCCCAAGTGTCTCCTTGAGAAACACCGAGGGTTCGGATCGCGCCAATCTGTTGTTGCCGCGGTCCCCATCGTCTCCAAATAGCGAATTGGAATTGCGCCGCACTCGCTCGCCCAGAAAGCTGAATTCTGTCACCTCTGAGCGGTAACGTCTGGCCGCTCTGGAATCGATGGCCAGACGCTGTGCCGCGGTTGCATACAAGTTACCTGCCATTGCCTGGCTTTCTCCGCCATGCAAGGTAAGGATTCCATATCCATAGGCAGCCGCTACCGACGCTATCTTGTCTGCTACCTGCAGGTCTGACCTATAGAAGGATACAAACAAACGATCCGACCCAGGCGCTCGCAACCAGTCGTGCAGGAAACTTGCCGCGTCCGATTCGGCTTCGGACCTGCTGCCGAGGATAGCTATTGCGCCGATCTCGCCCTCGTCATACTCGCCTTCCCAGACAGCCAACTCCTGGCTGAGAGCTAAGGAGTTAACCGGTAGATCCGGGAAGCGACCCAGGCGAGGTCGTTGGATACGACCTCTCGCTACATCTCTGGCATTCAGATTGTGCGCTACATCAATATCATAAGCATGCAGGGCATCCGCCAGGGTCAGCAGGAAGCTGTCCTGGGCTACTGCCTCATCGAGGATTTCAGCTACAGGCGTACTGCCGAGCATTGCACTGAGAAGCAAAACCAGCAGCTTACTTGGGCAAGCCAGCCTGCTTGAAGCGACCTCGCGTTTAATCCTGTGCACAGGCATCATAGGGCTCATTGCGTCGTTTGCGCAGTAATCTCAACCTCAAATTACTGACGAATTGCGGCTCACCGTAGGTATGGATGGGTTGAGCCATTTCATCGATCAAGCGTTCCGCCTCTTCGTACTCATCGGCGGCTATCGCGTATTTAATCGCCTGTTCCATTATAAAACTGTCTGCAGGCAGTTGAGCAAATGCTTTGCGCTGATAGTCAGCACCACCCTGCCAGTCTAGCCCTTCGAACAAATACAGCTGACCCATGGCGAGATTCGCTTCCGGACTAGTGGGAGCTATTGCCAGGGCGCGTTCGAAATGCTCAGAGATATCCGCGAGTATTAGACGGCGCTGATTTTCCGGATAATCCTTGTCACAATCCAGCAACTCCGATTCCCAGTATTCCCCATAATCCATCAAGATGAACGGATCCTCCGGCGCCGTTGCTACAGCCGCCTCCATATAGCCTACAATTTCCTGATCCCTGCCTTCGAGATCCTGGAAGCGCAGCGCATCGCCGAGACCGGAATAACTGCGGGCAATCTCATTTCCGGAATCGATTGCTGCCTGAAAATAAAGCTGGGCATTTTCGGCTGCGCCGGAATTGAGTCCTAACTCTCCCAACATGACTGCCAGCCGTCCTCCCGAAATCCGTTCAGTGTGCCACTCGGGAAGCTCGATCAGCGGACTGTGCACAATAGTACCTGCCGGTCTTCGGCTACTAAGTAAGTAGTCATGGAACTCTTCATCCAATTGGGCAGTAGTAACATCGAAGGAGCGATCGAATGCGAAACGAGGATTGCGACCTTCCAGTATCAGGTCCAGATAAGCTTGCAATTGTGCTCTGCGATCTACGAATCCTTCTTCCTCGTAAGCATGCTTCAGAAAATGCAGGAGTGCCTCGGACTTGAGATTGGCAATCTGAAGGACGCGCGGCGATGCCAGTGCTGCGTCGCGATAAAACAGGCGCTCCATGGAAAAAGTAGTGCTGAGTTCGGCGAGGACCTCATTATCTTCTCTTGAGAATCGCTCAAACTCTGCCCTGCCGCTGTTGATTTGCATGCGAGATAGATAGCCAGCCATGCCTTCTTCATACCAGCGTGGCAGACGCAGATCGGAATAATTCCGAAGCAGAAAATGCAGGTAGTGGTGTAAGGCGCCTCGGACTGACAGTTCATCATCCAGTACCAGGGCCATAAAATTGGAGCGCGGTGTCCTGTGGAAAAAGGCAATCTCCGTCGCCCTGGTGAAATACTCAAAATTCTCTGCATTTTCAAATACATAGACATAATTCAGCACGCTTGCTTTGGGGAACGGTGCCGATCTCCCGATGATGTCCGCCGTAACCCGGCGCCAGTTCTCCAGTTGATCAGCGAAACGCTGCGTCTGACGGGAGGATACCTGGCTGAAGAGCACGAAGTTATCAGTTGTGATTTCAATCCAGCGTTGCTCGAGAAGCTGATGCTGCGCACCGAGAGATCCCGGCACGAGGATGCACAGGAATAACAATGTACACCGAACTGGACTGCGGATACTGTTCATAGCCAACTCCAGGTCAGAACAATCAGTTTACTGACTCGCGGGGCCTCTCTGAGCAAATAGTTGCCTGTTCTAGCGTTATACGTGTTCAGAGAATCCCCAGCAAATCCACGCATGAACACTTCGTGGATTCCCGGACACTTTAGCATGCCAATCGGAGTCCCTTAAAGCTGAAACGAGCAGATTCAGGAGCTGTTGGGCCCGGTTAATCGAGGGTTTTAGGGTCTACAGCCACACGCTACATGGCCGGATAGTTAGGACCACCACCGCCTTCAGGGACAACCCAGTGGATGTTCTGGGCCGGATCCTTGATATCGCAAGTCTTGCAGTGCACGCAGTTCTGGGAATTAATCTGGAATCTCATTGAACCATCGGCTTCTTCTATCACCTCGTAGACCCCCGCGGGACAATAACGTTGCGCCGGTTCATCGTACAACGGCAGGTTGACGTCGATCGGAATGGTAGAGTCCTTCAATTGCAGGTGACAGGGTTGATCTTCGGTGTGGTTGGTATTGGACAGGAATACCGACGACAATTTGTCGAAACTGATCTTACCGTCGGGCTTTGGATAGTCGATTTTTTTGGATTCCGCGGCCGGCTTTAACTGGCAGTGGTCCTTCGAGCGGTCATGAAACGTCAGTGGAAATTTGCCGAAGAAGATATTCTGTTCGATGAATACCAGGGCACTGCCCAACCAGAATCCGAACTTGTGGAATCCAGCGCCGAAATTTCGGGTCTTGTGTAATTCATCACGTAATTCCGACTTGTCGAAGTTTGCCGAGAATTCTGTTAACTCCGACACCGATGAATCGTTGTTCAGTGCCTCGAACAGTGTTTCCGCCGCCAACATACCGGACTTCATCGCCGTGTGGCTGCCCTTGATCTTTGCCGCATTCAATGTGCCAGCATCACAGCCTATTAACAAACCGCCCGGAAATGTCATCTTCGGCAGGGAATTCAGCCCACCTTTGATAATGGCCCTGGCGCCGTAGCTGACGCGCTTGCCTCCCTCGATGTACTGGCTGATCACCGGGTGATGTTTGAATTTCTGAAATTCATCATATGGACTGATGTGTGGATTCTTATATGAAAGATCCACAATCAATCCGAGGGACACCTGCCCCCCTTCGACATGATAAAGAAATCCGCCACTGGTCGCGGCGTAGCTGGCACCTGTCATCGGGTAGCCCGCGGTGTGTACTACCAGCCCTTCGGTGTGTTTGTCCTCGGGAATTTCCCAGACTTCTTTCAAGCCGATCCCGTAATGCTGAGGATCGCTATCTTTGTCCAATTCAAATTTATTGGTTATTTCCTTACCCAAGTGTCCCCGGCAACCCTCTGCAAGGATGGTGTACTTGGCATGAAATTCGAAACCGGGCTCGAAGGAAGGTTTTTTTTCACCCCGTGCATCGAGGCCCATGTCGCCGGTCGCCACACCCTTCACGCTACCGTCTTCGTGATACAGAATTTCGGCGGCGGCAAATCCGGGAAATACTTCTGCTCCCAGCTCCATCGCCTGTTCCGCCAGCCAGCGGCACAAGTTACCGAGAGAGATTATGTAGTTGCCGTGGTTGTGCATGGGTCGTGGCACCAGCAGACTCGGAAACTTGAAGGAAGATTCCGCGCCCGTCAGGAAGTAGATATCGTCACCGGTAACCCGGGTATTCAGAGGCGCGTTGCGTTCCTGCCAGTCAGGAAACAGCTCTTCCAGGGCGGACGGCTCGAACACGGCACCGGAAAGGATATGCGCTCCGACCTCGGAGCCCTTCTCCAGCACGCACACCGACAGTTCCTGCTCGGCGCTCTGTGCCATCTGCAGGAGTCGGCAGGCAGTCGATAATCCCGCCGGACCAGCACCGACGATGACGATATCGACTTCCATGGATTCACGTTGCATAAGTAGGCCTCTAAATAATTTCTAGGCTATGGCGATAATAAGGATGCGCTCGATCTTGTATGGAGTGATCAAATGATTACAAATCCCTGTAGAACCAGTCAGTTAAGCTGTTGGTTATTATCCTCAATATGCTCAAGGAGCGCAAAAGAGACACGTATCGGCTACGACATTACAAAATGTCACAAAAAATAAAGAATATGAGAATCATCACGCGGTCTTTTATGCCCATACTGTAGGACACAAATTTGGCCGCAGCACCCCAGAGAAGCGTTCTGCCCATACATAGTAATCATCGCCGGAGTACCTTGATGAGAAGTCGCTCTAAATCTATGGGAGTTTCCCGCAGAATCGCCCCCACGTACCTATTACTGACAGTCATGCACGCCAATCAGGGCCTGGCCCAGGATGCACCCTCCACTGGAGAGGACTCTACGGTTACCTATCCCGCTGCCTATTTCGAACGATACGAGCCCTTCTCGGTTGCCGACATGCTAGATCGCATTCCGGGCATTAATGTCGCCCGCCAACAAGGCCCCACCAGTGGCGGCCCGGGCCCGGGCGGTTCGCAGGGTTCAGATCGCAGGGGACTCGGGCTTGGCGGAGATCAGGTACTCATCAATAGTCGTCGCATTGCTGGCAAGGAAAATGAGGGCAATAGCCAATTGTCGCGCATCCCCGCCAACCAGGTGGAACGCATCGAGATCATCCGTGGCACCTCGGTAGACCTCGACGTTCGAGGGGGCACCCAGATAATTAACATTGTCTTACTCGAAGCGGAATCACGCTCTTCGATAGCCTACGAAGTAAACTTGGATCACCATCATGATGGTGAATTGAAGCCGGGGGCCAAGCTTTCTCTGAGCGGGCAACAGGGGGCCTTCGACTATTTGCTCAGCGCCGAATCTGAACCCCGCTGGGAGTATCGAGTTGGCAATGAAGTCAGCCTGCTGGCAGATGGTAGCCTGAATGAAATCATCCGTTATAATAAAACTCGTGATGCGCAACCTCTAGTGGTGAGCACCAACCTGGGGTACCAATTTGCTACCTCTGACATTATTCATTTCAATGCTCAATATGAGAACAGTGACACTCCACAGAGAGACAATCGCGCCATATTCGACTACCAGAGCACACCCACGAGTCTGGCACTGGAATCTGATGACATTAATCTCGATGCAAATTTTTGGGAGATAGGTGGCGACTACGAACACACTTTGAGCAATGGTAATCGCTGGAAGTCGCTGTTTATCGTAAACCGCAGGGAAAGTGATCGTTTGAGGAATCGCTTCCTGGCCAATCCCACCGATGGCACGAACGATCTGTTTCTAAGTTCCTTTAGCCGCTACCAGGAACGCATATTACGGTCTTCCTATTCGATGAACCTGGTTTCAAACCAGGATCTCGAATTTGGGCTGGAACGTGCGCAAACCATTTTAGACTCTACACTGAAATTGGGCCTACTCACGGCGACAGGTCCAGTTTCCAAAGCCTTCGGTGGACTAACCCCCATAACTAATTCAGATGCTACTGTGGAAGAGATCCGCTACGAGGCTTTTGCCATCCACAACTGGCAAATAAACGGCCGTATGTCCCTGGAGAGCACGCTAATATTTGAAGAGTCGGAAATCAAGCAATCTGGTGATGTAAGCAAGAAGCGAAAATTTGATTTTGTTCGCCCAAAGCTGGATTACCGATTCGATATCACTCCTTCTTTGCAATTGCGTGCCACGGTTGAGAAAGACGTTGCCCAGCTCAGCTTTAACGACTTTACCGCCAATACCAACGAAATGGATGATGATCAGAATTCAATCGCTGGAAACCCGGACCTGCGACAGGAACAATCCTGGCGCTATGACTTGAATCTCGAGTATCGCTTTAGAGATGATGGCGGCGTCATAAATACCAATGTGTTCTATCACGATCTGGAAGATGTAATCGACAAGGTCGATGTATCTACACCCACTGCCCTACAGTCCGCCAATGGCAACATTGGCGATGGCGAACGTTATGGGATGAATCTGGATGGTAGCCTCAGGTTAAGTATGTTCGATCTACCCCAGGTGCTGGTTACTTCCAGAGTGGCAGTAGAAGACGGCAATGTGACTGATCCGTTTCGTGGTTATGACCGTCGCCTGCGGCGTCAGGGTCGTGGTAGCTACAGGTATGGCTTTCGGCATGACATGATCAGCCGGGACATCAACTATGGCATTAACGTCAACGGCAGCTTTTACGGCGATACCCTTGTCTATGACATCGACAAGATTGAGTCCTATGACGGCGACGACTTCATCATGGCCTTCCTGGAAATCAAAGGCTGGGGTGGTCTCACCTATCGGCTCGAAGTGACCAGTGTCCATGAGCAGGAACGTTGCCGGATTCGGGAGCGCTATGTCGGCGGTACCATCGCCACGGGAGTGATGAACGAAATTGAAGAATCCTGCAGCCATTCCGGCGAGAAATACGCCATCAAGATACGGGGCACTTTCTAACTCTTACCTGGCCATAATTACTCAGCTGATTTGCTCCTGCAGTTATTAAACGAATCTGGTTAAAGATTTGCTCAAATATGTCGCTATTTTGTATTCTTTAGGAACTGTGGAATTTGTTGCAAACCCCCTAAATATGGCACTTTCGCCATGATATTTGCACAATTTGTCACAGTTTTGGGTAAGGAGCGCCGGTATAATTCCACATCTTATGTAGGCTGCACCTCATTACTGAATACACAAAAGAGCGCGGTAATTCGATTACAGTTCACCGGCGCTTTTTTGAAGATCGAACCGCTCATTCGCTTTACAACCGGAACTTTATATGGCACGTAGTACCTCATGTAATTTATTCAAAGCTGGCACCCTTAGCTTGGCTATTGCGACCGTTTCACCAGCACTGGCTCAGCAAGTTGCTGATGCTCCCCTGGATAATTCCACTGTCATCTATGAAGCCGCCTACTTCGCGGAATACTCCCCGGTCAATGTTAATGACATGATCGATCGGATCCCTGGCGTCAGCCTGGCCATGAACAATCACAGCGGCAACCGTGGTCGTCGCGGTCTCGGGGCAGGTGAGAATGAGATCCTAATCAACGGTCAGCGTCAAACCGGCAAGAGCAACGAGGGCCGCAGCCAACTCAGCCGTATTTCTGCCGATCAAGTCGATCATATTGAAATTATCCGTGGCACATCGGAAGAGATGGATATTCGGGGTGGTGGTCAGGTGGTCAACATTGTGCTGCTGGACAGCGCCTCCCGTTCTAGTGTCACCGCCGAAGCCAATATGGAACACTATCAGGACGGTACAATGGAGCCCGGTGCCAAGCTGTCCTGGACAGGTCAGAGCGGTGCGCTAAACTACCTCTTCCACGTGGAAGCCGAACCGCAATACATGAATCGCGTAGCCAATGAAGTCAGCCGCAGTGCCTTGGGCGATCTGCTGGAAACCCGCGATGAAGAAAGCGTCATGGAACGCACGGACTACCAGACCAGTTTCAACCTGGGTTATCAGTTCGAAAAGAGCATGGTGCAACTAAACGGTCTGTACGGTGGGGACTGCGCCCCGGAAGATAAGGACCGGGTGATCAACGACTATGCTGGCTCCTCATTCACCACTCGCGTGGAACGGGAATTCATCGATCGCTGCCGCGATAACTGGGAAGTGGGTGGCGACTACGAATACGGTTTTGACAATGGCAGTAAATACCGTTTCTTGTTCATCATCAACAATGGCCAGGGTGATTCAACCCGTGAGCGCTTCGATGTTTTCAGCGATCACGAGGAAAAGGATTTATTCCTTTTTAATGAGCGTCGCGACCAGGAACGCATCTTCCGCACTTCCTATACCTGGGATGTGTTTGACAACCACGGCCTAGAGATCGGGCTGGAGCGAGCCCAGACCATTCGCGATAGCGATCTGCGTCTCGGGGTTCCGGGCCCGACGACCTCACCTGACCACGGCAACCTGATGGCCATCAATATCGATAATGCCAACTCCACCGTTGAAGAAATTCGTTATGAAAATTTCCTGGTGCATAACTGGCAACTGAACGGCAAGATGGCTCTGGAAAGCTCGCTTATTTACGAAACCTCCACAATTACCCAGACTGGTGATGTCTTCAATGAGCGTGACTTCAATTTCTTGCGACCAAAATTCGATTATCGCTATGACCTAACTCAATCCATTCAGTTAAGAGCCACTATCGAGAAGAAAGTTTCTCAGCTCAGCTTTTCCGATTTCAGCGCTTCATCCGATAACAACGATGATGACCAGAATACCCAAGCCGGCAACCCAGAGATCGTACAGGAGCAATCCTGGAACTACTCGCTGAACCTGGAATATCGCTTTCCCAACAGTCTGGGTGTATTGAATTCAGAACTTTATTACCGTGACTACGAAGACGTTATCGACAGAGTAGATGTATCTACTGGCCCGAACGACCTGCGTTCGGCACGGGGTAATATCGGTGATGCCTATCGCTATGGCCTTAACATGGATGCTAGCACACACCTGGGCTTTGTCGGACTACCCTCTGGCCTGCTAACCCTTGGTTTTAGCGTACAGGATTCGGAAGTTACCGATCCGTTTCTCGGGACGGAGCGCCGTATGCGCCACAACTCCCGCTGGTTCGGCCGCGCCAGCTTTCGCCACGACGTGACTCGTTGGGATTTAAGCTACGGCTTTAATTATTTCAATTCGGATAACGATAGCGACGCACGTACTCAGATCGACATTAACGATATAGAGAGAGATATTCGCGATTACGGATTGATGTTATTCGTCGAGAAGAAAGCCTTCGACGGGATTACATTTCGTCTCAACGTCATGAACGTCAACGATCCACAAAGTTGCCGCGAGCGAACTCGCTTTCAGGGTGCCACAATCGGTGGCATAGTCGAAGAGATCGAGAACTATTGCTCCAGCAATGGTGTTCAGTATGCCTTTACGGTACGACAGACCTTTTAAATAGTGTGCACTCGCATCAGAAGGCACTTCGACGAGTAACCCAGTAACCCTGTCTTTCTTACGCCTTAGTTTATGTCAAACACGATTGAAGTGAACAGGGCCAGCAGCAGACCACCCTCAAGCAACACAACAAGCTTCTTAGCTTTCGGTGTAAGTCGGTTCAAATATCGGTCTATCGGAACAATAATTTGTGTATATCTGTGATTCGTCATCGTTATCAACCTCATCGGCCCCCTCTGCAAATTCTTGTAGCCGTAAGCTTAGCGGCGGTTATCTTAACGGTTCATTAATACAGTTCTAATGCACTCTTGCTGCTTGGTTAAGGCAGTCTCATTATTGATTCCTTTCCCCTTTAGACGAAATAGTTGCATTTAGGTTACGAAATCTCCCTCCCCTCAGGTCGAATTCACTGCGTCTTTAGAGACTCTTTACGTCTTTAGATGCCTATCCCTGCCAAATTGGATGCAGAAAATGCTCAGCTGTGGGAAAAATGGGATTAAACGACATGCCAACCCGGCAAACGGCATAGCACCGACGAGCATCGGGCTTTATCCGGCGTGTGTACCGATTGGAATTGGAAATGCGGTAGTGCGGAGGTGGCTTATTCCAGCTTGGTGAATATCATCATGTGCTGCCAGGGCAGGAAATCCAGTGTATCGGTCCAATCCAGACCAAATACACTCATCTCACGCACCACCTGCTCCTCGGTCATCTTATGCAGCGGTCGAATTGGCACCGAGGCATCTTCGCCACGGTATTCCAGAAAGAAGATGCGGCCACCGGGACGCAACGCCTGGTTGATGCCGTCGATCATTTCGAATGGGTGGGAAAACTCATGGTAAGCATCCACCATGATGGCGGCATCGATGGAGTTCGCTGGCAAATTGGGGTTGTCGATGTCTCCCTGAACCCCCTCTATATTGGTCACACCATCCCGGGCTTTCTGATCTTCAATAAGCTGTAGCATTTCTGGCTGTATATCTACCGCCAGCACCTTTCCCTCGGGTACCAGCTTGGCAATTCGAAATGAAAAATAACCGGAACCGGCACCAATATCGGCGACCACATGGTCGGGAGCCAGCCCCATATTCGCTACCACTTCATCGGGCATCTCCTCCTGGATACGGCCAGGTCGATTCAACCATTCGGCAGCCTGGTGCCCCATCACGAAAGAGATTTCCCGTCCCATATAAAATTTGCCGATACCGGTGGTTCTACGTTCCGGTGCGTCGATGTAGCCCGGATGTTCGGCGGCGAACAGCGCTTCGCCGAGCAGCAGGGAGGAGCAGAGAAGGACAACTGACATCAGATTGCGAAGCTTGATCATGGGATTCCCTTTACTGTGGGTCGCTTATTGTACGCCTCTGTGCGAGGCTGCTGTAACAGGCTACATTCTCAACACAGGAACGGATTGTAATCCAGAAAAGAACTAACAGGAAAGCTTCGCGGTGAGGTTGACGCTAGCCCGGGAGCCAGGATATTGCGTGAATAGCGTGAGTTAGAGTAATTTAAGAAGTCGCTGCCCAGATCCCTTGCACTTGGGGCAGGTACTTTTTGCGGTGATCTTACCGGCGCCTTTGCAGACGTTGCACACGTCCTTATAAGGCTTCTGCAAGATTGACTGCAATTCATTTAGAGCTTGCTTGGGAACTTTTTTGTCAGCCAAAGCCATCATTGTATCTCTCCAAAAACTGTTATATCCAATTCTCTAGTGCTTAACGGGCTTTTGTGATTGGCTTCTCATTTGGAGGGCATTATGCAGAATCTGGATAATAAAATTTGTTAACTGCATCACACTATTGTCAGGGTATGTCATTGTTTTCAGGTAAAAAATTCCTACAAAAGGAAACAGAATAGGGACAGATCAATTTTTAATGATTGATTCGCTCTTGTTCACAGCGGCGAGAAATAAAAGTAGATCAGCCCCTGTTTCCTCTATGCTACTATCCTCAGCCGAAAACGAGATGCCTGTCAGTAATTGGAAATAATCGATGTCTAAAGTGTTGCAAGGAATAAGAGTGCTAGATTTCGGCCGTTATATAGCCGGTCCATTCTGCGGTACCCTGCTGGGAGATATGGGGGCCGAGGTTATACGGATTGAGAAGGTTGACGGCAGCGAAGACCGTTTCCTCTCACCCATTACCAAGACAGGGGATGGTGCCCTGTTCATGCAAATGGCCCGAAATAAATTATGCATGACCCTCAACCCCATGAAACCGGAGGGTCGAGAGATCGTGAAGAAACTGGTAGCGACAGCGGATGTAGTAGTGGCAAATCTACCTCCAGACACGCTGCAAGCCATGGGCTTGGACTACGACAGCCTTGTTGCCACCAAACCCGACATTATCCTGACTATGATTTCAGCCTTCGGACGCGGCGGCCCCTATTCCAATCGCGTGGGCTTCGATGGCCTTGGCCAGGCCATGTCCGGCAATATGTACATGTCGGGAACTCCGGATCAGCCCGTGAAGGCCTATGCGCCATTTATCGACTTTGGTACTGCCAGCCTGGCGGCATTCGGCACCATGGCGGCGCTTTATGAGCGGCAAAACAGCGGCAAAGGCCAGGTTGTGGAAGGATCTCTGTTCAATACCGCGCTGACCATGATGAATGGAACCGCTATCGAACAGGCGGTTATCAAGCGTAATCGAGTTGCCAGCTTGAACCGGTCCCAGACATCCGCACCTGCGGACACTTTCAAGACGAAAGATGGTTGGGTATTAGTGCAATCTGTGGGTGGCCCGCTGTTCAAGCGCTGGGCCGACCTGATGGGCGAAGACCACTGGCTGGACGATCCACGCTTCAAGGACGACATCACGCGAGGCGACAATGGTGAATTAATCTCGGCGCGTCTGGCTCAGTGGTGTGCAGAGCGCACTTCACAGGAGGTGCTGGATGCCATGGAGGAGGTACGCCTGCCGGCGGGGCCGGTACTGTCACCCCAGCAAGTACTGGATGATCCACATATTGCCGCGAAAGGTCTGTTCCAACCCACGGAGTATCCTGGTCTGGACACCCCTGCACCCTTGATGCGAACCCCGGTCGAACTGTCTGAAACACCGGGCGAAATTCGCAGCAGACCTCCTACTCTGGGCGAGCATACCCAGCAGATAATGGCTGAGCTTGGATATTCCGAAACAGAGATCGAAGAGTTACGTAGTATTCGAGTAATTTAGCAAACAGGGCCAGCCCTATTTACTCAGGCAAAGCATACACGAGAATACTTCCTGCTCTCGGCAGCGTACCGTCCGGTGAGCTGTACGTCAGCATCCCGGTACCGGATCCGATAGCAATGTACTGCCTGCCGTCCACTTCGTAGGAAATATTGCCACCGCCTATCTGGGCACCTGTGGGTATTCTATTCAAAACCTCGCCAGTCGTTGCATCGAACAACAACAGGTCGCCCATCATGGTGCCACTAATGAGAAGGCCGCCGGCGGTGGCGGTTACCGCAGCCACACTGTGAATCTCAGTCTGGTGTTTCCAGCGCACTTCACCAGATTCAACGTCGACTGCGGTAATCCAGCCTGACATCTCGCCTTCCCGCGGCGACCTGCCACCCATATAGAGCTGGCCCGGTATAAACTCAACCTGCTCGGAAGCCGTGAATCGACTACAGTAATCAATCGCTGAAGTGACCAGAATCTTCTCGCCGGGATGATAGGCAGGACTGCTCCACAGGACTCCCCCGGTAACACCCGGGCACGCATACACGCCTTCTCTTGTAACCGGCACATCGTAATTCACTATAGTCGTAATCGGCGTCTCATAAAGCGCCTCGTGGGTTTGCTTGTCCAGAGTTCTCAGAATGCCGTCCTTGCCGACAGTCGCCACCATGTCCCGCGACACGCCGTCGATAGCCGCCTTCAATACCGGTGTCACCTGGGTCAGGTCCCAGTCATGATCGTCATTAGGTACGATGGATTTGTACCACTTAAGTTCACCGGTCTGTATATCCAATGCAACGATGCAGTTGGTATAGAGGTTATCTCCAGGCCTCAGGTAAGCCGGCAAATCGGGGGCCGGGTTGGTCACCGCCACATACACTTCACCGAGTTCGAGATCAAAACTCAATGGAGTCCATACGGCTCCGCCTCCTAACTTTATGCCTTGCGGATTTCCCCAACTGGTACCGCCGCCAGCGGCCGCCTCCGGTACCGTCATGAATTTCCAGATCTGCTCGCCATCTTCGAGTGAGAATGCACCCAACCAACCGGAAATAGCGTTCTCACTGCCAGCCGGCCCGATCAGAATCATGTCTTCGAAGATGGACGGGGGCATGGTAAAAGTCTCCCCTAGCCAGGGATCGGCTATCTGGCGCGCCCAGAGCAGATTGCCGTTAGCACTATCCAGCGCCAGCAGGTAGCCGTCCGGAGTGCCGCGTACCACATACCCGTCTTTAATAGCGACACCCCGATTGTTGCCCCACACCATACGATCTTTCGGTTCCCAGTCATGGGTCCACAGTTTCTGGCAGGTAGCGGCGTTGATCGCTGCGGTATGGGTGGCATTAGTCACATACATGATCCCCTGATACACGATGGGTCCAGTCTGCAAGGTACTTCGACTATTCAGTTGATAGGCACACGCCTGCGCCAGGTCACCCACATTAGAGGTGTTTATCTGGGAAAGCTCCGAATACCTTATTCCCTGATAACTCTTGTTATGATGTAGCCAGTCTGCCGCATTATTGCCAGCATTCAGCAGCTCATCCATACCCGGGCCAGTGCCGGTGGGCACATTTCCGTACAGGCCCTCTATATAGGTAGCCGAGATATCAAGCGGTTCGTCTCCGCGCGAAATTGGAATTGCTGCTAGATAATCATAGTCGTTGCGCAGTGCTTCGGTTCCCAGCAACACGTTATTGCTACCAAGTAAATAGGCCAGAATATCCAGGTTCTGGTTCTCTGTTAGCGTGCCACCCTCTCGCGGAGGCATCGTGGTGGCGATGCGGTTGTACAGCTCCGCCACATTGGCTCCCAGCATCGACCAGGTCTTACGAAACGTGCTGCCTAGCAAAGCAGGTGCTGCACCACCATCGAGTTCGGCACCATGACAGAGTCCGCATTGTTGTTCGTAAAGAGTCTGTCCGCTTTCGAACTGCTCTTCTGTGAATGTGCTGGTTGCCGGTGCATCTGCTGCGTAAAGCAGCGGTGTGAAAAGAACAGCTGATATCAAGGTCAGGCAAATAAAGAGGGGCTGAAGTGGACGGCTATAAATCATGGCTGTCTCTCGTTTAGTTTTAGGCCAATGCATGGCGAAGTAATCACTAATCACGTGCTGCTTATACCGCTTTACTGTGACCCAGAGTAATTGACCAATGGCCATTTGAAAAGTGGCAAAGCCACATCTGCTTGTAACAGCATGGAGCACGTCGACCGGGCAAGAGCGGGTATCAAAGCCTTGATGACTTGAAGCTGTAGTCAAGGCACTGGAGCTGCCTTCATCAGCGCTTCCCAGAACACCTCATTGAAATTGCTGCTGCGCTGGCTGCCATTCGCGCCCAATCGGGTGACTACAAGATTCAGACCAGGCACCAGGTACAATTTACGATCCGCAGCGCCCTGCATGGCAACCAGGTCCGGCGGTGCACTGGGAATCAGCTGCCCTTCACGGCGTGCTGCAGCAGGTCCCGCAGCCACTGAAAACTCCTGACCATTCAACCACCACAGAAATCCATAGGCAGGATTGAGTTGTTGGGAAGGAGACAACATATCTTCCAGGAACTGCGTATCGTTAATAACAGTCTGATCTTTCCAGCGCCCGCCTGCCTGAATCATTAGTCCAAAACGAGCCAGCTCTCTTGCAGTAGTAGAAAAGCCGACGGCAATTGCAGCATTAGCCCATGGCCTTGGTGTCCAGGACGAATTTTCCATCCCCAATGGTTCGCCAAGCCACTGCTGCGTTAGTTCACTTCTTTCCATGCCCGTGGCAGCCATCAACACTCGCATCGTCAGATGATAAACCGGCGTGTTGTAAAACCATTTGCTGTCAGGTTCTGCTTCGAATGTGAAGTCAGTCGCAAGGCCACTATTCATGCTGATCAGATGCCTCACAGTAATCGCCAATTCCTGTTGCTCAGTGGCTTTTGACCACCCTTGTCCAAGATAATTACTGACCGGATCATCAATCTTCAGGTAATCCATTTGTTGAGCGATCCCAGTTAACACCGCGACTACACTTTTCTGTGCCGAGGCAACGTCTTCTATCGCCCTGCCATCAGCATCGAACCCTTGCAGGTATCTTTGGTAACGTGAATTAGACTCGGGAAGATCCCAATATTGTTCTGCCATGATACGGCCCCGATGCAGTATCAGTACTCCAGAAGAATTCCGTTCGCCAGCGAGATCCAGCGCAGCATCGATCAACTCGCTGTTCCAACCAACACTTTCCGGCAAAACTGTCTCCCAATCACCACTGTCGTCCGGAAAATAGAGTTCGGCAGCTACAACTACCAGCGAACTCAGTGCCAGTGTTAGACTCAGTATTAGTCTGATTGCTGTTTGCATGATGGTAAGTCCAGTGTGCGATGTTTAAAGCAGTGTATCTTGCCAGTTACTGCAAGTAAAAAACCAACAGTTTGCCGTTCGATTTTATTCATGGAGAAACTAGTATGAATCCACGAGTCCTGCTCATCCTCTTGCTATTCGCAGTAATCGCCTTCAACACCGATAGTTCAATCACCATAGATGCAGCCGAATCGGATTTTGTCATGTTGGGCAGCATGACCGAAGCAGACATTCCTGATGATGTGTACATGGATTCTCTAGCTCGGATTCCTCAGATCCAGCGAGAAAATCTGGACGCCGTTGGTAGACAGGCATTCGATACTTATGTGCGGCCAGGCACCGGCTACGAGACTGGTCTGCGGGGACCGGTGGGGATGTGGATGAACAGTCCAGTATTGGCGGAGGCCGTGTTTGATGTACGACAGCGGGTACGTTATGGCAACGAGAAAGATCAACGGCTCACTGAATTGATCATTATTTCCACCGCCAGGGAAATTAGTAACCAGTATGAATACTCGGCTCATGAGCCACTGGCCAGAACCGCCGGATTGGAAGAAGAGATTATCGATATCGTCAAGTACCGCAAGCCGCTGGAGGGCTTAACTGGCATTGACGGTTTTGGCGAGACCGAGGCAACGCTTATTCAATTCACCAGAGAAGTAGTCAGCGAAGAAAAAGTCAGTTCCGAAACCTTTGCCAGGGCCATGGAATTGTTTGGTGCCGAGGGAGTGATGGACATCACCGGTCTGATTGGCTACTACAATTTTGTCGCCATGACGCTTAAAGCGTTTGACGTACAGCGTTCAGTGGGAAGTGGATTACTTCTACCGATTGCGGTTAACTGAAACTACTACCAAACACTGGCTATACCCGAAATCAAGCTGATTGCTACTGCTGCTGTTCTCGCGGCTGGCGTACCTCTTCCAGTGCGGCAGCGGTCTCCTCTTCTTGACGCAGGTAGCCGTAGAGTATCTCTTCGGTATATTCCTGGCACTTGAATTCCACCAGACGCATGTTTCTATCGAGTCTTCGATACAACGGCATGCTGATGGTCCAGGGCCGGGTGTACACTTCCGGGTCATCGATGGTGGCTTCATACCAGAGAGAATTCGGCCCTGTTGGTGTAATGCGTTCGGTAACTTTCATGGCTTCGCTATGATAGTTACCAGAGTGATCCAACCAGGTCCACTCGTATTGGTCGGTAGTATTAATTACCAATGTCTCGCCTTCCCAATGACCAATATTATGACCCATAACTGTGAGAATTGGCGCCTCGTAATCGGGACGATTCATGAATACATTTCGAGTGGAACTGGCAAATTGATAAGCAAAATAAATATTGGCATCAGTCTGAAATATCTGAAATGGATAAGGCATGTAGTTAGCGCGCGGAATACCCGGCATATAGCAACGAACTACCGGGTCCAGTTCCAACCAGTTGGCCATGTTCGCCTGTTTTTTCTGCAAGGCTTCGCTCTTGTAGGGAATCTCATCGCCCTCAACAACGCCCATGCCACCGGGAATTGCTCCAATGGCACCCAGTTGCCACATGGGGCCTGCCCGTGATTCATGGGTCTGAAGGTCCCAGTAGGCCGTGCCCATAGCCTGCCAGATGCCGTTCAGATCCGGATTTCCCCAGGAATCGCGCCCAGCACGGTAGTCAGTGGATTGGGCGAAAACGGTTGAAAATGAAAGGCTTGCCAGGGAAAACGCAACGGCCAGGAGATATCGAAATGCGAAATTCAACACGATGGGTCCCTTTAGTATTCTCGTCATTCTTTGTGTGGATTGTTCTTTTTAGTTTGCGTGCACTGTTGCCTGGTCGCGGGTACAGCTTCATAGTTTGGGTTATTATACCCGGCAATCGTCCGATTACTATGACTGGGCCTAGTATTTGGAATCCCTATTCTCGTATACTCTGCAAAGTTGACCCAAGGGACTCAAAAATGCAAAAGATCATTTTCCCGATTGCCTTACTACTATTTTCTTGTACGGTTTTCGCCCAGGATGACATCAAGCGGACGCCGTGGGGATCGCCAGACCTAAACGGCTACTGGGACTACCATCACCTGACCCCTCTGCAGCGCCCAGCTGAGTTTGAAGGCTCCACGGTAATGACCGAAGAACAGGCCAAGGATTGGGAAGACAATGCCTACAATCGCGAGGCGGAACGGCGCGGTCGCAGCAATCCCAATGCTAACTATGTCGGTGTGGACCTATGGCACGAAGAAGCCTTCGCCGAATGGGAGACCGATGATCATCGAACTTCATTGATAACCGACCCTCCCAGTGGTCGCACCCCAGCCATGTTGGAGAGTCGCCGCGAAGAGCTGCGCAATCGACCGCGTTATCGAGGCTACGCCAGGGGACCTGAAGATCGCACCATGATGGAGCGCTGTATCTTCGCCCCACAATCGGTTCCACCGATCCAGACGCTGATCGAAAATGCGATGCTGCAGCTGGTACTTACCGAGGACTATGCAGTCATAACAGCCGAGAGAATGCATGACTCCAGAATTATCCCCCTGGACAACCGAGCGCCGTTACCCACCGATATCAAGCAGTACTATGGCAGTGGCACGGGTTACTGGGATGGCGACACCCTGGTTATTGAGACCACCGGTATTCACCCTTCCTATAGTTACCAGGGTTCCAGCCCGGACATGAAAGTAATCGAGCGCCTAACGCTAAAGCCTGACAATCGACTCTATTACGAGTACACCATCGACGATCCGCGCAGCTTTGAGCAGCCCTGGACCGCTGGTTTTCACTGGAAGAATCATGCTGGGCCAACCTTTGAGTACGCCTGCCACGAATTCAACTACGGCATGACCGGTATCCTGAGTGGCGCTCGAGCCGAGGAATACCGCGAACTGACCGGTGAGACATACGATCGTAAGTTAGTCGAAGCGGAGTACCGCTAGAGCGCTGCCGACACTTACAGGCTTTCAAGAAACTCCAGCATGGCCGCGTTGGTTTCCTGCGGTGACTCCTGTTGTACCCAATGCCCGATTTCAGGAATCAGGACCACTCCCCGCAGGTCATCGACTACCCGGCTCATGGAGTCAGTCAACGCTTCCTGGGTAGCCCCTGCTATAACGACATCAAGTGACCCGGCTATGAACAGGGTTGGTACCTGAACTTTCACGCCATCCAGGTGTTCGGTGATTTCCCAGTTGCGATGGAAGTTGCGGTAATAGTTCACGCCGCCACGAAAACCCGCCAGCTCGAATTGACCCACAACGTAGTCAAGATCTTGTTGAGTCAGCCAGTCCGGTAGACCCTTGGGTGCACCCAAGCGGCCAATCCAGCCACCCGCGGCTCGTTTCGGGTCGGTAATGGAGGCTGCTTCGCGGGGCGAAAGGGGTGATAGATACAGGCGACTAATGAGTCCCCGAGGATCAGAGTCGTATTCGGCTTCGGCAACACCGCCGGCTTCGTTGTGATAAAGAATATAATAGAAGTTATCGCCGAACACCGCCTTCCAGCTTTGCAGCGGAGACTGTGCCGCTCGCCCGCCATAGGGCACACTCATGGCGATCAGCGCCGTGAAGCGATTGGGGTGCATCAATACCGAGTTCCACGCGACAATAGATCCCCAGTCATGGCCCACCATGATGGCAGTCTCTTCCCCCAGTGCATCCAGCACACCCACCATATCGTCCGCCAGGTGCACGATATTATAGTCATCGACATCAGCCGGCTTGTCTGTCTCTCCGTAGCCACGCATATCAGGCGCCACGACACGATAGCCGGCAGCGGCCAATCCGGTTAGCTGATGACGCCAGGAATACCAGGACTCCGGCCAACCGTGGGCGAGTAACACCAGCGGCCCGGAATTACCAGCCTCGGCGATGCGCATGTTTAAACCGTTGGCTTCGATGAATCGGAAAGTGATACCGTCTACTGGAGATGGACTGGTCATGGTGGTATTCCCCCGCTGCGCTGAAAGAGTTGCTGAAAACAACAGACAGGCTATCGCTACAAATACGGAAATTGATTTACTACTGGATTTGCACATAAGAATCGACCCCTTTTTCGATTCTGTTAAGACTATCACGGGCCATGTTGACTTCACCATCGCAGCGGTTTACAAAAGACAGATATCTGAAGCAAGGAAATCGTACAATGAACCTGAATCGTCGGGAGTTCATCCGCCTCACCTCTTTAAGTGGCCTGCTGCTGCCAGGCAGTGTCGCCCTCGCCCAGCAAAGCAACGTCGATGCCGACACCCAATTTGGCCGGATCCGTGGCATAAAAGCCGGTGCTGTGAATATCTTCAAGAGCGTCCCCTATGGCGCCAGTACTGCGGGCGCCAATCGCTTCATGCCTCCGCGAGATCCAGTTCCCTGGCGCGAATACCGGGAAGCCTTCGAGTACGGCCCGGCCGCGCCACAGAGTGACCCAGCCACGGGCCGTCAGCAGGATGGCTTCGAGAGCGAAGATTGTCTGGTTTTAAATGTCTGGACTCGCGGCATCGGTGACGGGGGTAAGCGCCCGGTAATGTTCTGGTGCCATGGCGGTGGTTTCCGAACCCTATCCGGATCGTCGCCGCGTTACGACGGCACAAATCTGGCCATGCGCGGTGACGTGGTAGTGGTTACCATCAATCATCGCCTGAACATGATGGGCTTTACCCATTTCGGGGACATGGGCCATACAGATTTCGAATCCTCCGGAACGGTGGGTATGCAGGATATCGTCCATGCACTGAAATGGGTGCAGAACAACATCGAACAATTCGGCGGCGACCCTGAGCGGGTCATGATTTTCGGTGAATCCGGTGGCGGTAGAAAGGTCGCAACACTGCTGGGAATGCCCAGCGCCAAGGGACTATTTCACGCCGCAGTCATAGAGAGCGGTGCAACCCTACGCCTACCAGACCGTGAGAATGCCAATTCTCTGGCCGAACGGGTATTGGATGAATTGAAACTCAGCAGGGTCAATTTGCCACAGATTCAACAGCTTCCGTTGAATCGGATCATGGCTGCCTACCATGCTGTGGTCGCCAGCAATCCACCGACTGATGGAGGCGGTACTTTCGCACCGACAATGGATGGCGAAATACTGCCCTACCATCCATTCTGGCCATCGGCTTCCCCGGTTAATCCCGATGTGCCGGTTATCGTGGGTGCCAACCGCACCGAGATGACATATTTCGCAGAGGATGCCGCCTTCCAGTTGGACGAGGCAGGCATGCGTGATCGCGTGAGCGAAATTGTTGGACAGGACAAGTTGGACGCTGTGGTTAATGTTTATCGCCAGGCCAACCCCGATGCATCTCCTGCAGAGATATATTTCCTGGTTTTCAGCGATTCCAGATATGTGATGCAATCGATCACTATTGCCCAGCGACGTGCGGCACTGGGGGCCGGGCCTACTTACCTTTATTACCTTACCTGGGAGACTGCTGAAACAGGTCGCGGCGCCATGAGTCCTCACACGCTGGATATTCCGTTTATCTTCGATAATGCGAGGGATCATCCACTCACAGCCGGCAGCGATAGCGCCATCGTATTGGCAGATAAGATCAGTGACACCATCATCGAGTTTGCCCGTAGCGGCAATCCCAATATGGGCAAGTTGCCACTGTGGCGGCCTTACAACGCCGAGACCCGGGCGACGATGGTGTGGAATGACAGCAGCCAGGTACTCAATGATCCGATAGGCAGGCAGCGGGAAATTTTGCTCCCTATTCTATCGTTGTAAGCAATTGAAGATCACTGGCGAGAGAACAGCGGGATACGCTGAGTTGGTGCTGCATTCGAATGAGATGCGGGTGAAAGCGAATGAGCTGGAGCTGAAAGCGAAGTGTGAAGCTTGTCCGTCGTCAAACAAATGGAACAGATGAGCATCTAATTTAAGGGAGTGTTCTGCTCATCGGTTTTCATCTTACGCAGCATGCCGTTGATAATGCAA
>PBYU01000106.1 GCA_002730035.1 Gammaproteobacteria bacterium
TATTTGTTGAGACTGTCGCATTTCAAATCCGACAAAAACCAAACCTGCTACAACACTCAAGAGACCAACTAGTTGAACCCACACATCCAACCTAACTTTTTTCATAATAAGTCCGCATTAGCAGCAACAGAAAAGCAAAGGAGGGTTATTGTTGTTAGTAGTTTCTTCATAACCTAATCCTCATTCTCTGAAGCGTGTATTCCTTTTTGTAACGTCCAAGAGTATTTCGTTTGCCACGGAAAGATAGCTTTGTTACCAGTGAGAATGAACTTGATAGGCCAAGCAGCTACTGCTGTCAGCAACAAGGAATAAAATTCTGTGTCGGTAAGTGATTGAAGAATCACCCCATAGAAAACAGCTAACAACAGGCAAAGAAATCCTACCCAGTGAATTACTAAAGCTAGTCTTTCAATCATTAGCCTATCCCCTATTATTAACCTCTAGGCAGAACTTCATAGCTCTTCAAAGCCTCATAAAACTCAAACACAAAAGACTTTTCCTCAACTTCCGCCAAAACCGCCGGAGCTTCAATTAGCACAGCTTGATCTGCCCTATACTCAGACACCTTAAATCCCATGATGGCTACAAAGATCCCAACAAGGACTCCCAGCATTACACTGGGTATATCAGGAGTCCACTCAGTACTTTCAGCCTCAGAAGCCTCTAAACCCTTACTTGTTCTATAACTGGCAAAATCGTGCATGGTTTCTTCTTATTGTTTGTTTAATTGCTCTTACACAGGCTCTAAATATTATTTAGTTATTTCTAAAATCAATTTGTTAAATAATTGGAACTCATCTAGAACACCTACCATAGGTGTAATTTTCACCATTGCGATCGTCACAAAAATGATCTCGAAATCCGACAATTCTCTCTTCGTCGTATTGATCAAAACCCTGTGAAAAGTATTCATACTTATAAAATTCGTATTCGGGTTCGTTCAGACCGATGAGAACCTCACAATAAGAGTCATTCCTCATTTCTTCTGCATTGAAAGAAACAGTTATTCGCGGATAGTATACCCATTCATACCATGCTCCGAATGACCTTAGGCTTTCATACCAAGTACTAAACGAGTTAGATCGTGTATATCTTGAGTTTAATCTTTGACAATTTTCTATAATATTTGTAACCGATTTTAGATGTTCTGCTCTTAGCTCTCTTTTCCTCTCAGAAAGTTTTATTAATCTTTCAACTGGCCCATAGTTCCATAAGAAAAATGATGCAATTACGAAAATTATGGCTATATTAAATTTTCTTTCGTTGCTCAACTTCATGATAATAAAATTATGTCCTTCTTAATTAAGCTCAAACATTGCATATTCCTTAGGATAGAATTTTGACTACTCCTTTTATTCAACTTTTTGTTCTCAGTTTTATATACAGCTTTTTCGCCTCCTCGGTATCAAATACTCTTGAACCCCACCTTATCACCCGCTAGCTTTCAAAAAGAATCCAAACATAAAAATATCCTTTCAATTTATCAAGACTACTCCTCGACTCTCATATCGTCCATATCACTTGACAAACCTTACAAATTAAGCTAAGCTCAGCTAAGCTTCTCTGAAGCATTCTGAGTAAAGTTATTTTACCCGCTACCCAACCATTCCTAATCCCTTAAAGTCGCTAAGAGATGCTCTGAGAGCTTCTAAAGAGCATCCCTGAATATGGCTATACACAGGGGTCATCTAAGGAGCGTAGAAACTCTGCATAAGCTGGTTGCAATGCTTCAAAGTCATAAGTGTGACGAACATTACATCTTTGCCAAGCCCTCTCTATAAATTCTTTCGTGACTTGGCTTTGCTGCTCGTCCAATAGACCAATCGAGAATTGGTAAAAACTGTTTTCTTGCATCCGTTGTATCCAATACATATCTTGATCTACAACCCATTTTTCTGCATCGTTAAGTTCCTCATAGGGAGTAGTAGCTACTTTGTATGCCAGCTCCCACTGTCCTTCGAACCAAGTTCTATTTCTATCTAATTGCTGTTCCACTCGGGCTTGTACTTGAGTCGCTAGAGCTATCGTGTGTGACTGCCTTAGCTCAAGACCCACAAAGATTAAAGACCCAACAATACTTATCACACCGATTATGTTGATTGCTCTATCCATTGGCTAAATCTCCTCTTTTCGTAATTATTTTTTAATAAATTTAACTTGCTCTAATGGCTTGAAAATACAGGTAGAAGAAAATGTCTGAGGCTCCTTAAACGGTCACGTAATGCGAGAGATCCTCTAGGGACACTTTAAAACTCTATAAGATAATTATCATCACCTTCTTCATAAGAGTCTGGAAAAACATCAGGAGGCATAAAAGGCCCGCTAGTGTCTTTATTAAATCTGTTTAAGTACTGTAATGATTGATCTTCATACTCCCCATAAAGATGTACATCATCAGGTATTAAACCTTCATTCGGATGCCACAGCTCAAAGTCCACTTCATTTATAGGAACTTTACCGCCTACAAACTTGTTATAAGCTTCAATCATTACTTCTTTAAGAATATGAATCTTATCTTGTTGAACAATAAATGAATCATGTACAGGAAGTATTAAAGCATCGTATTTATCTATCATCTTTAACATACAATATTCAGCTATATCAGAATCAATCTTTTGTAATTTCATACCCATTTCTTTATTGAAGAAGTATTCTTTTATAGGAGCATGTTTCTTTATCATCTCTTCCAAGAGTTCTTCTGCGCTATAAGGAAAAGAAGCAGCAAGACCTTTAGCCTTTATTGTATTTACAGCATCCTTTTTTAAATTATTATTGATCATGTATTGGAATATTAGTTTTAGAGGCTTCCGATGTTCCGGCTTAAAGCCTTCCATATCTAGTGTATAAGAATCAAAACCCCTCCAAAGTTCTGGAAGGTTTTTCATGCCATATAAAATAGCCGGATGAAGATGTTTATAATCTAGTTCTACAACTGCTTGATGGTTAATTGTAATGTAAGGTCTGTATTCATGTGGAACTTCCTGCCACCATCCATGATAGAAACGCCCCCCAAGATTGAAATCAGTATCATTAAAAATACGATCTAAATATTTATCATTAAAATTAAGTTCAACCTTGTCAGATTGTTTTAGTCTTTTATTGAGCTTTGTATGTTCTTTATCTTTGATCCATAAACCTATGAATGTTTCGTAGAGTTTTTGATTAATAGTCTTTAGATTGCTCCGCATCTTTTTAGTATTAGCGGTGTCTATATAATCTCGCTTTTCTTTTATCTTTATAGTTCTTTTTCTTCGTTTATCATAATAAGACCCTACTGTTACTTGTACCCACAGCATCTCCCGTGAACTAGAGACTGTAATGGCGTGAGAAGCAATTTTATTGATGTCCCGTTTTAAACTTCCAATAGCTTTGATTCTTGTAACTCTTGATTTTTCTTCTACTAAATTCTCTTTATCAGGTTTAGGTTTGTAACCAAGTTTCTGCTCAATCAAACCAAGAGAAACCAGAGTATCTAGAATGCCATATACAAATATGTCTTTAGTAAAGCCTTTAAAATAACGTGTCTTTTTATAAGAAGGTTTTCCTCTCGCCTGTGAAATCCATTTATTCTTTTTAGTTTTTACCCAAACAAGATTACTAATAAGGATATTTAACTGATCACGGTACTTATCATCGTGGCTGCGAGTAGCTTTTCTTTCTTCTTTAATTATCGCTAGATACTTCTCAACAAGAGCTTCAACAGCAGGATCATCAGACACAAGGTACGTCTTGAGCTTAGTAGCTTTATCAAGTTCTTGGGCTAATTTCTGGTTCTCACTAGTGGTCATAAAAGGGCAGTATGTTCATGGATTCACAAACCTAGTATATGGGGTTCTAGAGGTCTTTTTAAACTCTGTAGTCCCCGTTAACTGATATTAAATAATATTATAAGTTATTGTTTTATATATAATTTATTTATATGGTTTTGTAAGCTTGAAGGTTATAGTATTTGTACATTAAGTGTTAGACCAAGTGCGCAAACATTACCTAATACTGTAGGAGAAAAATAATGCGAAAAATTTTATTTTCATTGAGTCTCTTTTCGTTATTTCAGATCGCTAATGCTGAAATACTGGAAGTTTATACATGGAAACCATATACCGGTAAAACAGATCAATTACTACTCGACATGCAAGAAGCAGCAAGCATTCACTCAGGTTTAGGGATAGGAGTATCCATTAATGCCTTAGGAGTAGGTACAGCACAAGATATAGACTATGTTCTCAGATACGACGATTTAGAAAGCTGGGGCCGATTAAACGATGCGGCTGTCAACAGTTCTGAATGGAACGCATTTATAGCAAAGGCAAGAGCAAACCCGTCCGCTGAACTTGTGAGTAGCTTCTCCTTATTTAATCAGGATCCCTCAAATATGGCTGATAACTTCACAGATCCAGGGCAAGTCATTAACGCTTTTAGATGGAAACCTGCTGCTGGTTTGGAGGGAACTAATGCTTTAAGGCAGGGATTTCTCACCGCTAAAGCAATTCATGAAAATTTAGGAGTCCGTGTGGAAACGTACGAAATTAATAGCAGTGTAGATGTCGGGCAGATGCAGTACCTCATGATCTACGATAGTTATTCACACATGGCGGAAGTTAACGCTGCTATGGCCACGGACCCGGAATGGCTGGCGTTTCAAGCTTCTGTAGCTGCAGCTCCCGAACAAGCGGCAACTATGGTATGGGCGATTGTCGCTAGCACTATCGCGAATTGGGATTAGTCCACGTATAACCTAAAACGCCGAGTAACAAGCGTGCTTACTCGGCGTTTTTTGTATTGCGTTGGATAGGAATTTGATCGGGACGACGTCGCGCGTCATTACTAACATCCCCGATATTGTTTAAGCATTCAAGTGCTGCTAATCAAGCAGAGTGCCAGGCGGGCCGCAAAAACGGTGTTAGGGCTTACGTTTGGTTTTCAGTAGCTGTGGCACAAGGATTAGAAGAAGCGAGACTTAGGAGAGATACAATGGCCGATATGCTAACCCCCGACCAACTCGCACGGGGACAAGACATTGCTACAAGGTGTTTTGAATCTGACTATCAGGATTGTGAGTGAACAAACTACTAGTTTTACGATATTTGGTAGTTTAATTGGTAGAATTAGATATAAATACGTTTTACTTAAAAATAACACTTCTAAAACATAGGCTTAAAAAGCAATAAAATCAATCCGGTTCAGCATGGCTCCACCAACATTCAGAGAAAAGTTTGGATCAGGGATACTAAACCATCCCTGGTGGTTTATTCCGATTGGTGCTCCTCTGCAGCAATTACCACTTAGCCTAAATTGGGAATTCCAAATTAGTATCACTCTGCCTAAAATAGAATATTCAGCTAATAAAATCGGTAACGATTATCATAAGAGACTGATCTAGTGGGCGAAAATCAGTGGGCATCTGCCTCCGGACAGCTAGTTGCCGACGCCTATCTGAGGGAAGCGGACGGTTTCGGTGCAATCGCAGCGCGACCTGCTTTCCGGCGCATGCTGTTGAGTTTTACCGACTATGAAGCGCATCTATGCCAGATCAATAAAGATTCAATCCATCAGGAGAAGATACGAAAGCTGTTGCAGGTCGGTGCAACACTCGATACCTCGAAGCCGACACCGGAACTTGTGGAGATTTTCTGCGAAGCCCAGATCGCAGTGTGCTGTGAGTTATTCAGAGGGGAAAATATTTCTGCTTCTCAGATGAACCGCGAAGGGATGCGCCTGCTAGCACGACAGGCTGCCAGTAAGGTGATCGACATACCGGCGATCGCCGAAGAACTCTCTCCGGCGGACTACAGTGAAAGCCAAAAAGACCTCCTGGATGCGCTCAACCACGTAGGCAATCTGGATACGCTCCGAGTCATGCAGGTAACCAGGTCACTGGGGCTGATTGCTGTCCGACCCGATAGCGTGCGTCAGCTGTCTCTGGGCGCTGGTAATGGCTATCGCGACCTGTATGGCATTCATGCCGTGCCAAAAATTACCATTCAATCCCTGTCCAAAGGAGACGTATTCGCTTTCAACGTAATCGATCGAGTTACTGCCAATACGGTACTGATTGATAATGATCCCATGCTTGCCAGGCACTATGACAAGCTCAACGCAGATCAGGGTGGCAAAATACTAGCCATGAATATGGATGCTAATCGGGCACTACAAGAGTTGCAGAACAAACAACAGGACCTCGGACTAGGTAGCCGCAACCTGGTGGCTGGGCTGAGGATCGATCACCGCATGATTCCTGACGCCGGTGAATTTTTGAGGCTGATCTCAGCCGTCATTGACAGCAGTGCAGATATGTTGCTGACAATCGGTGCCGGAAACAATCTTGCCGAATTTGAGAGCCGGATTCGTTGCTTCGATGCCTTGAGCAAATTACTCAAATCACGAGGGATGGAGCCAATTCGCATCAAATTGCATGGACCTGGATCCTCGAATGATCAGCGTAGGCTGCTGAATTTCGGAAATCTGGAATATGCCAGCTACCAGATTCTCTACTGTGAGCTGCTGCGAAAGAAATTGTAGGAAGTGCCTGACTGGCTATTGCTTAGCGCTGCAGACCACAGAAGTAGTAGTCTGAAAGTCCAAATCCATAAGCTCAGAGAATAATCGGTGGGTGCAGATTTCTGCAATAAGGGTTGGACTTCGACACAATCTGCTTTTATCCTCACCCCTGCAGATCACGCTATCTAACAAAAATTACAAATGTGATACCGTTGCCTGAATGCAGACCACAGATCAAGCGAGGAAGACATGGTGATTAAACTAGCAGGCTTAGTTGGGCTTGTCGTTCTACTCACCGCATGTGAGAGCATGTACCCGGACGAAGGAATTCCCCGAATTCGCTCTCAACGCGATGCTGACGCCTATAATGCCACTGTGGTAGCCGCAAATGACAAGTTGGTATGCCGTCGAGAACAGGTGCTTGGTAGCAATATCAGGCAGTTCGTCTGTTTGACTGTGGCGCAACGTGAACGCCTGCGGCTGGAGGGTCGGGAAGCCGCCGCCACGCTCGCCGACACGCTTAATCGCACTAATCAAGGGAACTGAACGGCGGAACTCCCTGAACACAGTCGGTTTTGAGCGATATCGAGCCCTGCAGCTGAGAACAGGTCCGGGGCGACTGGCTTCGCTTAACTTAGCCGATTTTTGTTGTTCAGTGGGGAGACATTCGACTTATAATGGTGAAAGTTTCGGCTTTCTCAGGTCTGCAATGAAAAAATTCTTGATAGTCACTTCACTGCTGTGTGTCAGTCAGTTGGTTTCTGGACAGCAGGCCGGCCAGTCGGAAATCGAGGAGATTATCGTCATCGGCGAACTCTCCAAGCCTGCAGTGCGGGCTCAGATCATTCGTGTCGAGAATGATATTTACAGTTTTTACAATGAGCATAACGGTAATCCTGATTTGGATATCCTATGTCGTGAGGTTGCGATCACCGGAACACGGATTCCCCAACGGGTGTGCGAACCCCTATTCTGGACCAAGGCACGACAACGCGAGACCCGCGATTTTCTTCATGATTTTTCAGGAATCGCAGAGCTTGAAGACCTTGGCGCTGATGTAATCCAGGAAACGGAAGAAATGAATAGAATCTACGCTGAGCTTATTCAGCAGCACCCTGCCTTTGGAGAGGCGTTGTTGGTTCTGCAAGATTTGAAAGCACGGCTGGAAGAACTGGGCAACTAGCTTTTTTTACTGCATCAGTCTTTAAAAATCTGCAGCAGACCGTAGCATACTACCGTGGTGAGTTTGGGCACCTCTGCTGCGTTGTCACTCTCCACCACGATTCATCCTTCAAATCTACACCAGCTGACAAAGGACGAGCGACTGCCTGTGGTGATTTTAAGGGGTACTGCAACTGGCGAGATTTGCAGGTGTTTCTCATTGAGGATCGCTGTGTCGAACCTGACTATTGGACGCTAGTGAATTGGAAAGGGAAAACGCAGGATCCCCGTATAATGTCTCAACAACAAAATCACGGTGTAACTCTTTAATGATTGCTAAAAAATTAGTCCCTACCAGCCTCGTAGCAGCACTCTTTACACCCCTGGTCAGCGCTCAGGAGGATGTCTGGAACGGCCTGGCCAGGTCGCAATTCGATAGCAGTGCTTCGACGCTTAGAGTGCCCTGCGTCGTAGTAACGGATGAGAATGGCAATAGCGTGCCGGGTCTGGCTCCAGCTTATGCCTTGAATCTTTTGCTGGTCAGCCTCGAGGAGGGTAATGAAAGATTTCAGCTGGCAGAACCAATCCAGGCTTTCAGCGAATCCCCCGAGAGCTGCCTCGATACACTGACTGTTTCGAACGGCGGTTCAACGGCCACCTACAATACGACTTCGACAGAAATTGACATCGATGCAGCGGCATCTGCCGATCGCTTCTACACCCTTCAATTGCAGGCGAATTTAAACGCAGAGGGGCCGATTGAGTTCTCGGTGGTAAATGCTACGAGTAGAGACTATCGGCGTCCTTTCTATGTGGGTGAGTTACTAACAGCATTTATACCAAATTCGCCATTTCCCACCGATTACATCTATGATGATTTCTTTATAGAGAATGGCTTGCAGTTAATGAACGAAAATCTGCTTGTTTTCGAGCCCGGCCGTATCAGATTTACTTGCTTCTACGATGACCCGTCCGAGTTACTGAATTTGGTGGATGTTGCTGCAAGCAATACGCGCTATCGCCTGGATCCTGCTCTCACCGCTGCTCACAACGGCCAAAGTTTTTGGCTGAGCTGCACGGTTTTTAATCTCGATCTCAATCGGTTGGAGCAAACCATTCCCATTCTGGAATGGTCCCTCTTTTTTCAGTAATCAAATAACGCTTAGAGACTTTAGTGGCAGTACAAAAAAACGGCCCCCTCGTGAGAGGGGGCCGCATTTTTTCACGAGAGTCTGAAGCTGAGCTTTAGAACTCCATTGAGATCCTTCCATAGATCAGGCGTCCTCGCGCGTCGTAGAGAATCGATTCCATACCAGCAAAGTCATTGACTCGCTGTGGAATTCGATCAAATACGTTACGAGAACCTATGGTCAGGTCCACACTAGTGCCCATGAAATCCAGCCCACGGTAGTTGTAAGCAACGTCCGTGATTGTGGATTCGCGCAACTTGTCTCTTACGCTGTTATCGAATCCCGTAAAGTACGGGAACTGGTCGAAGAAACTACTGCCCCAGTTGTAGCCATCATAGTCTACTTCATCGATATAGTGCGAAGCGATTGAGGCGCTGTGGTTACCCATTACCCAACCGATTCTAAGGTTAGCCTTATACTCCGGAAGCGGAGGTGCCTCACCGAGGAAGCGGTTTCGCTTACCGAGTGGTTCAGAGACTGGATCAGTGGGGAACTTCTGGTATTCCCACAGATCGATCTTGGTAGCGTTGAAGTTTATGGTCATCGTGCCAATATCATCCAGACCCACCAGACCAGTAATGTCATCGAGCTCAAATTGGTACCTGACCTTAAGGTCGTAGGCTTCCACGTTGTTCGCAGCAGCGTTGGATGAACCGACGGTAACTCGCAGAATCTGCGTCGGGTCGACAGCACTACGGATAATACGCGGATCCTGTCCACCGGATGCAACCCAAGCTGTCAACTCAGCGGTTGTCGGCTCTCTGCCTGAGATACCTGTGGATTGAGTCCAGTTATAGTAGTCCAGATCCAGCAGTTGCTGCGGGTCGATACTCACGATGCGATCCGTGAATTCAGTCTGGCTCCAGTCCAGATCGATGCGCAGGTTGTCAATCGGTTCGAAAGTAATACCCCAGCTCTGGGTATCGGCAACCTGTGGCTGCAGGTAGGGATTACCACCCGAGCAACGACGCGCGTAGGCGAAGAATGGACCCAGTGGATCATCCAGGTTGCTCAGGCCGCAACGTTCCGGTGCGTTCAAGGCGTTCAGACTCGGCGCGATAAACGCTGTTCCCTTGGTTGCACGCAAAGTCAACCACTCGGTCGGGCTATAGGTGACACCAAACTTCGGATCAGATGAGCTCTGACCGGTTGAGTAAGTCTCATCACGGGTAGCCGCGGTGAATTCCAGGTTATCCAGAACCGGAATTGCCATCTCGACAAACCAGGCATCTACGTCGCGGCTCTCATTGGCAGGAGTATCAGCCTGGCCATTGTAGAGATCTCCACTTTGATACAGGCCTGCGGGCTGGTAGTCGAAGCCGTTACCACGACGCTGGGCACCGATAGCCATGGCAATCGGTCCACCAGGCAGTTCGAAATCCATCGGTAAAGGCACAGTGCCGTTGAATATCAAATCCATAGTGAACAAATGAGAATCGGTATTCCCTCTAAGATGTTGGGTGGGGAAGATTGAATCTGCCACTGCCTGTGAGTTGGTGTACGGCCTCAACACATCGGGATTGACCGCCCATGGATTGAAACACTCATCGATCGGACCCAAAGTATCACAGTTCAAGCCCTGGGAAATCGCAGAGAAGCTCTGGTTGTTGTTCCGCCAGATTCGCACTTTCTCGGAGACCATGACAGAAGCTACACCGTCCCAGCCTTCCACATAGGGCACGGTGAAGTTCGCATCAAAGGCAAAGCGGAAGGACCTTTCCCGCTCGAAGCCTGGGAAGCTACCGTTGCTGTTCAAGCCAGAAGGTGCAGTCTGGGACTTACCGAAGGGGCGCCAGCCACTAAAGGCAACGTCTTCATTGAACGGGATGCCATTTGGATCCAGTACTACAACGCCGTTGGCATCTCGGTCCGGCAGGGTATCCAGATTGGCATCCGCTGCGAACAACGGGTTGCCATTGGCATCCATAGCACGGAACGGGTTACCTGGCAGTTCACCACGAAGGGTAGGCAACTCGTCAACGCGTCCACCGGGGTTGGCGGCTGAATTCTGGCCACGGTATGTCTCAGTGTTCCAGATAAGTTGGGCATTGAAGCTCAGGTCATCGCTGACCTCGTAGCTGGCGTTGGCATAGAGCACACCCTGCTGGTCATCGGGGTTCAGTTCCCACCATTGGCCGAAGTCCATGTAACAATTGCCGTTCGAAGCTAAACTACCGTTGGGGTTGGCATGGGTTCCCTTAGTTGGGTCCTCGAATGCTGCCATCACGCCACAACCTCGGTCGCCTTCGCGGTGTGTGGTGCCGGTGAGCATACCCGCAGCATCACGGTTTGGTACATTGTACTGGCCCGGGTTACCGGAAGATGAGAAGTTGAAACCAGCATTGTACAGATGGGGCCTATCCTTCCACAGCAGGTTGTCGTTATCCCGCCACTGGCCGGCTACAACCAAATCGATACCGCCGACATCTGTGCCCCACAGGAAGCCATACATCTGCTCACCGTAGTCGTCGCTTTCATCGGTCTGCTGATTGAAGGCCTCTATCTTGAGTCCGTCATATGACTTGATGGGTACGAAGTTGACCACACCGGCCACCGCTGCGGAACCGTAAAGTGCCGCGGCGCCATCCACCACGATATCGAGGCGCTGAATGGCGATCTGGGGCAGCATCACGTTGGTGTTGCCATCGATCACACGCTTGCCGTCCACCAGGTCGAGGGTTGCGCCTGCGCCGAGGCCCCGGATATTAACCTGAGTTTCGGTCGAGCCGGAGCCTGGGGTGATGTTGGATGAAATCGACGAGCCCTGGTTAAAACTCAGGCCGTGGATAATGTCACCCATGTTAGGAGTACCCTCAGCAGCGATATCCTCTAGAGTCAGCTGCGTAAGGGGAGATGCGGACCGAAAGCCTTCGGTACGCCTGATGAACGAGCCGGTTACAATAACCTCCTCGACTACATCATCATCCTGCGCTAGCACTGCCCCGGAAATGGGGAGCAGCGATAGTGAAATCGCCGTGCAGAGCAGTTTCTTTTGAAAGCCGGGAAGCCCGGTTTTTCGGTTTGCGTGCATAAAAATTTCCTCTCTCTTGATTGTATTTTTCTACTACTGTTCCTTAGCATCGATGCTGCAAGATTAGGAATGCAGCTGGAATGAGCTTCTTTAGAGGTACACCTGGGCTTCAAGCCTCTCTAGTGGTGAGACAGCAGAGGCATCAAAAGGTCCGGAAGCACCCCTCAGCAGTCCATTCCACCCCGGATGAAAACACCAGTATTGGCCTCAGTCAAGCCATAATAGGTTTTATTAAATGGCTTTAGAAAAACCCGCTGAAAATGCTACCAAAGGTAACTAAAAGGGCTTCTGAATTGCCTGCCAGGCCGCTGAATAAGTGAGTATTATGAATTTGGCAGGCTCACAGAAAAATCGAGCATCGGGTCGATCACGGTCCCTTACTGCCTGGTTTTCCAGGCGCTGATTTTCTCTCAATTTTGAATAGCTCGACAAAGTCAGCTGAGCTAAATTGTCGCGCGCTCGGAAATAAGCCAGTTAATGCCCAGAAATATTCCCGCAGCAGGCATCGATGCCATTGAGTTATCTAGTTAATCTGGAATTGGCCCCGGCCGCTATTAGATTCAAGTTGTGGCTGGTAAACTTAGCACGATCAAGGCCCCCTAGGCTTGAAATCCCGTTTTCAGGCCTGATAATAAATCATCCTCTAGTGTGGTAGCTACGGACAAGATAGCACTACTGAGAGAAGCAAAGACCCTGAGCCATTAATGAGAGCAGCATTATGCTCAGTGAATCTGCTATCAGTTCGAGAAGGTACTATTGATGAATTCCAAGGCAGAAGTAATCGCCGTCAGTTCAGACCGGCCGCCTTACCCACAGTCGAAATCGAAGTGGTTCGGGCGGGCTAAGCGGGACAGGTTTCGACTGGTTTTCAGTTTTTACTCTCCCGATGGCTGTGAAATTTCGATGCCCATCGCCAGCATGTCAGCCTATTTGAAGAAGCAATACCCCGAGGTTGAATTGCTGCTCGATCCTGTACTGGTTCTCAGCGATCCAGAGGAATACACAGCAGAGAATTTCGCCCGGCGCATCGCGAAACATGATGCCGATCTGATCGCTTTTTCCATCATGAGCCCCCATTGGCCACCGATGGAGGCGTATTTTGCAGCACTGAAAAAACTGCTGCCTGACTTACCGGTCCTGATTGGCGGTTACCAACCGACACTGTCACAGGATGAGACGATCGGCAACAGCAATATCGATTACATCTGTGTAGGTGATGGTGAGTATGCAGTGGCCAATGTGATCGACCATTTGCGGGGCAGCAAGGAAGGACCTGCCGATGGCAACTGGGAAAAGCTGGTCGATGGCTCGATCTATGTCACCGAACCACATCAGATCGAGGATATTCAGGCATTGCCTTTTGCCGATTACAATATTTTCGAAAAAGAAGATGGATTCGAGCGGGTTAATTCTTCAATTTTCGGACCCAAAGGTGTCTTCGTTCTGCCGGTCATGACGGGCCGTGGTTGCCCCTATAAATGTACCTATTGTTGCAATACACCCCTACTGGAAAGCTGGAAGTCGAAGAAGACCTTCCTGAGAAAACACGCACCCCAGGCTATGGTCGATGAGCTCATTCGTCTAAGAGATAAATACAATGTTGGTTACTTCGAATTCTGGGACGAGCTATTTTTGTCTAATCTGAAATTCGTGCGGGCATTCTTCGCGATCTACAAGGAAAAGCTAGGCCTGCCATTTTCTATAAACTCTCGTGTCGAAGTAATGAATGAAAAATTCTGCACCACTGCAGCCGAAGCGGGCTGTCATACTATTTGGTTTGGTATCGAGAGTGGCGATGAGGAATATCGTTCCAAGATGCTGGGTCGCAAAATGAAAAACCAGCAAGTCATCGATGCTGCGGCCAACTGCAAGAAGGCGGGCATAAACCGTCTGACCTTTAATATTGTAGGCATGCCGGGGGAAACCGCTGCCAACATGCGTGCAACCCTCAGCTTGAATCAGCAGATTGCTCCCGAATTTTTCTTCTTCTTTCCTTTTATTCCCCTGCGGGGGACTCCGCTGTATGAAACGGCGAAGAGAGAGGGTTTGTTACAAGACCTGAAGAAAAATATTCACTACCTGTCATCATCGAACGACAAGGAGTTCACGCTTAACCTGAAAGAACAGCCGGAATTGTTGAGCCAGCAACAATACAGTGAGTTGTGTTTTGAAATGCTGCAGTTTCAGGAGGCTAACAACCGCTTGAGCTATACCGATGGTGAATTCGAGCAGGGTGCAACCACTAGCGCAGATGTGCAGGATAAGAGTTTTGTACTGACCGAAGATTCTCCTGAGGAGTTAGGGGCCCTCTGAACAAGTATATGACCGCTCTGGCCTACAGCCAATTCTGCTATCAAGACGCACTGGCGCAGTCAGGTGCCGACCTTTCAAGTCAGTGCAACGCCGAGAGCA